>NZ_MAEL01000018.1 GCF_009933335.1 Candidatus Enterococcus willemsii
AGTTATGTAAGAAGAAAAGAAAACTAAACGATTTTATCGATTTTAATTCTGAAAATCTTTCCGAAAATAACATTTTCCTATATTTGTTAAAAGTGTTGTTTTCTATTTTGTTATTTAAAAAAATCTTAAGAATTCTTGTTTTCGAAGATTAAAAATGTGATATAATCGTATTAGAAACTAAAAAATAAATAGAAAAATCTGTTTTTTAGTTTTTATTTTTTTAAGTAACTAGTTATTTATTCTAAACGGTTAGGAGTTTTGTCATGAAGTCAAAGAGTAAAGATTTTTTAGAAGCAGAACAACGATTTTTAACCGGAGAAAATTTTTATGCACAACATCTATTAGGTGTACATAAGGAAGAAGATGTATTTATTTTTCGCGTGTGGGCACCTAATGCTCGTCAAGTATGGTTAGTTGGCACGTTTAATAATTGGGATGATTCATTACCAATGACCCTCCGAAAAGAGTCAGGTATTTGGGAAGTTGCAACACCACTACCTGCCGAAGGAGATATGTATAAGTTTAAAGTGCGTCAAGCAGATGGTCGTGAAATTTTAAAAATTGACCCCTTTGCTGTCCGTTTTGAAGATCGTCCTGGAACTGCTGCGGTTCTACACACAGTCCCCGAAAAAAAATGGAAAGATGGTTTATGGCGTGGGAGACAACGTCGTTCCAAAACACTTCAGCGGCCGTTAAATATTTATGAGGTTCATGCTAGCTCTTGGAAGCAACATGAAGATGGTCGACCGTATTCATTTGGTGATTTAAAAGAAGAATTGATTCCCTATGTAAAAGAATTAGGATATACCCATATAGAGTTTATGCCGTTAATGGAACATCCTCTTGGAATGTCTTGGGGATATCAGTTAACTGGTTATTTTGCTCTTTCTTCTTACTACGGAACCCCGGCTGAATTACGAGATTTTGTAGAGGAATGCCATTTAAATAATATTGGTGTATTTGTTGATTGGGTGCCGGGACATTTTTGTATTAATGATGACACGCTACCCTATTATGATGGGACACCGACTTTTGAGTATGCGGATCCTATACGGGCCAAAAACAATCGTTGGGGGACAATTTGCTTTGATTTAGGCAAACCTCAAGTTCAAAGTTTTTTAATTTCTAGCGCGTTATTCTGGATTGAAATGTATCACATTGATGGTATTCGTGTAGATGCAGTTTCTAGTGTACTTTATCTTGATTACGATGAAGGACCTTGGACACCAAATCATGAAGGTGGAAATCGGAACTATGAAGGTTTTTACTTCTTACAAAAATTAAATTCAGTCATAAAATTAGCGCACCCAGCAACAATTATGATGGCGGAAGAAAGTAGTTCAGAAACAAAAATTACTGGCTTAATTGAGTCTGGTTCCCTAGGATTTGATTATAAATGGAATATGGGGTGGATGAATGACGTCTTACGCTTCTATGAAATGGATCCGTATTTCAGGAAAGATAATTTTCGTTTATTGACATTTTCGTTTATGTATATGATGAATGAAAATTACATTTTAGCCTTTTCTCATGACGAAGTAGTCCATGGGAAAAAGAGTTTGATGCATAAAATGTGGGGCGATCGCTACAAGCAATTTGCAAACTTGCGAAACATGTACACGTATATGATGACTCATCCTGGTAAAAAATTACTGTTTATGGGTAGTGAATTTGGTCAATTTCTTGAATGGAAATATGATGAGCAACTAGAATGGATGAATTTAGAAGATGAAAAAAATCTCAAAATGCAGCATTTTACGAGTACATTAAATCAGCTATATAAAGAAGAACGTGCTTTATGGGAATTAGAAGGCCAACAAGAGACGATTGAAATTATCGATGCGGATAATCTTGATGATACAGTATTAACATTTATCCGAAAAGGCAAGGCGAAAAAAGATTTCTTGATTGTCGTTTTAAATTTAACACCAGTTGAACGACATGATTTTAGTATAGGTGTTCCATATGCTGGAACATATCAAGAAATATTCAATACAGAAATGGAGGAGTTTGGTGGTACTTGGACAAGGCATAATGACACATCTCAGACAATTGAGAAACCGTTTAAGCAATTTGATTATCAAATTCAGACGATTGTTCCATCACTAGGTGCACTTATTCTTCGTCCGGAAAAAATCCAATTGAGAGTGAAAAAAAGTGGAAAAGCAACAACATTGAAAGGGGGCAAGGTGGAAACTTCACCGAAATAATGAAAACAGAAATGGTAGCCATGATCCTTGCAGGTGGCCAAGGATCTCGATTAGGCAAGTTGACTAAAAATATAGCGAAACCTGCAGTTCCTTTTGGAGGAAGATATAGAATTATTGATTTTGCTTTAAGTAATTGTACAAACTCAGGTATTAATAATGTTGGAGTTGTGACTCAGTATCAACCGCTAGCACTAAATAGCCATATTGGAAATGGTGCAAGCTGGGGGTTAGATGGGATTAATGCAGGCGCCACAATCTTGCAACCTTATTCAAGCTCAGAAGGAAGCAAATGGTTTGAAGGAACTGCCCATGCAATTTATCAAAATATGTCCTATATTGACCAATTAGATCCACAATATGTCCTTGTACTATCTGGGGACCATATTTATAAAATGGACTATGAAGAAATGTTAGAAGACCATAAAAAACATAATGCTTCATTATCAGTAGCTGTTATTGAAGTGTCATGGAAAGAAGCATCACGTTTTGGAATTATGAATACGGATGACAATAATCGCATTATTGAGTTTGAAGAAAAACCTGAAAATCCAAAAAGCAATTTAGCTTCCATGGGTATTTATATTTTTAACTGGGGACGGTTAAGAAGTGTACTGACCAATCTAAATGCAAAAGACAGTTCAATGAACGATTTTGGCCATCATGTTATTCCAGCTTATCTTGATAGTGGTGAAAATATTATTGCTCATCGCTTCTCTGGTTATTGGAAAGACGTGGGAACAATTGAATCCTTGTGGGAAGCGAATATGGAATTTTTAAAACCAGATATGGAATTAAACATTCGCGACAAAGCTTGGCGAATTTATTCTAAAAACCCAATTTCGCCACCACACTTCATCACGCAAACTGGTTCTGCTAAAAACTCATTGATATCAGATGGGTGTTATATTGCAGGTGATATTGATCATAGTATTCTTTCAGATGATGTTCAAGTGAAAGAAGGGGCTCGAATTACAGATAGTGTGATTATGTCAGGGGCAACGATTGGTAAAAATGTTAAAATCCATAAAGCGATTATTGGTGAAGATGCCATTATTGGGGATAATGCTGAAATTGATGGCACAGAAGAAATTGCTGTCGTAGGATATTCTGAAGTGATTGGAGTGAAGAGTGATGAGGACTAATAAAATGTGTGCCCTAGTGGGGAATTTGCATCGCTATGATGGTTTGCTACCTTTAACAGAACGCAGACCACTATCAACTTTACCATTCGATAGCAAATATCGTTTGTTGGATTTTAATTTATCAAGTATTGTGAATGCAAATATCAAATCATTGTTTATGGTGTTTAATGAAGGTGAAACACAATCTGTTTTTGACCATATTGGTGGCGGAAAAGAATGGGGCTTAGATGGCATTCAAAATCGCTTCTTCATCCAAATTTATCAAGATTTTATTCGTCGTGAAGATAATAATAGTAGTTATTATGATTTAGTGATTGATTACTTGAAAAAATCAAAATCAGAATATGCAGTATACATGGGGAGTAAAATTCTCGTAAATATTGATTTGCGTGGCTTGTTGCATATCCACCAAGCGCATGGCAATGATATGACAGTAGTTTATAAACGTGTATCAAAAGAACAAACGTACAAAGAAGATATTTTATTGACACTAGGGGCGGACAACTTAATAGAAGAAACCAATTTAGTAAAAGATACTGAGATGGGGGAAATTGTCAACCTATGTACAGATATCTTCATTATTAAGACGGAGAAATTAATTGAAATTTTGAAACAAAAACAAGCGGATGGTATTTTAGGGAATGTGGAAGGATTCTTGCGTGAAAGAATCAATGAAACAACCTATGCTTATGAATATACAGGCTATTTAAATAATATTTATGACATTCCATCATATTATCGTGCAAATATGGATATGTTAGACACCCAAAAATTCAATTCATTGCTGTACTCGAGTCAAAAAGTCTATACAAAAATGAAGAATGAAGTACCGACATATTACTCAGAAACTTCTGTTGTCAATAATAGTCAATTTGCAACAGGATGTATGATTGAAGGGAAGGTCGAAAGTTCATTAATTGGCCGAGGAACAACAATCAACGAAGGAGCAGAATTGCAAGGGGCATTGATTTTCCCTAGTAATATTATTAAATCTAACGCTGTGGTTCGTTATGCAATTTTAGATAAGAACGTGGTTGTTGAAGAAGGCGTTCGTATTGAAGGAACACCAGAAAATCCTGTGGTAGTGAGAAAAGGAAGTACTGTTACAGCAGATATTATTGGAGGTTAAAAAATGAAACTTCTATTTGCAGCAGCTGAATGTGCCCCCTTCTTCAAAACTGGAGGATTAGGAGACGTTGCAGGTGCTTTGCCAAAAGAATTAACAAAGAAAGACATTGAAACAGTTGTGGTCTTGCCTTACTTCACAAAGATGCCGCAACAATATAAAGATCAATTAGAAGAAGTGATGAATTTTACTGTTTCTGTCGGATGGCGTCAACAGTATTGTGGTGTCAAACGATTAACGTTAAATAATTTAACGTATTACTTTATTGATAATTTGTATTATTTTGATCGCGAAAGTTTGTATGGATACTATGACGATGGGGAACGCTTTGCCTTCCTACAAATGGCAATCATTGAATTGATGGAAAAAATCGATTTTATTCCAGATATTCTACATGTCAATGATTATCATACAGCGATGATTCCATTTTTATTGAAAGAAAAATATCATTGGATTGAAGCGTACCGTAATATTCGTACGGTACTCACGATTCATAATATCGAGTTCCAAGGACAATATAGTCGAGATGTATTACCAGATTTGTTTGGTATGGGAACGGAACGTTATGATGATGGGACCATTCGAATGAATGATGCATTGAATTTTATGAAGGCAGGCATTTTATATGCTGATCGAGTGAATACGGTAAGCCCTTCTTATGCCGAAGAAATCAAAACACCAGAGTTCGGTTCAGGACTTGACCCAATTCTGCGCATGGAAAGTGGTAAATTAACAGGTATTTTAAATGGGATTGATTATGAGATTAATAATCCTGAAACAGATACTGCATTAGTAGCACCTTATTCTGTCAATGATTTATCAGGAAAAGCAGTGAATAAAGAAGATTTGCAACGATTAATGGGCTTACGACCACGTCCAGAAGTTCCTTTAATTGCGGTAGTCAGCCGCTTGACTTACCAAAAAGGATTCCATCTAGTGTTAGATGAATTAGAAAACTTATTGCAATTTGATGTGCAATTTGTTCTTCTAGGAACCGGTGATCCGATGTTTGAAAATCGATTCCAATCTATTGCTGAAAGATATCCTGAAAAATGTGCAGTAAGCATTTCTTTTGATGTGACACTTGCACAAAAAATGTATGCTGGCGCAGATATTTTCTTGATGCCATCTGCATTTGAACCATGCGGACTTTCACAAATTATCTCAATGCGTTATGGCACCTTACCGGTCGTGCATGAGATTGGTGGCTTGAAAGATACCGTGGAACCATTTAATCCAGTAGAAGGTACGGGGACTGGTTTTGGATTTGCTGATTTCACATCTTACAATTTAATGCAATGTTTGAAAAAAGCAATCGATTTATATACAAATTCACCAGAAACATGGCAGGCTGTGTGCCGTCGTGCAATGTCGAAAGATTTTAGCTGGGAAACTAGTTGTGAGGGATATATTTCCTTGTATAGAAACTTAGCATAACAATAAAATTATTGTGAAGCGGACTGAAATATTGTTGTACCAGTATTTCAGTCTGTTTTTTACAACAGGGGGTAACGACTATTTTAACGAAGGAAAATTTAAAAGAAGAATTGAGACAACGTATTCGTGAGAGTTATGCACTTGAGTTAGAAGATGCATCTGCTCATGAACTATTTTTTACACTAGGAAATTTAGTGAAAGCTGTTTATAACGATAATTGGCGTGAAACATGGAAAAATTATCTGAAAGAAGAACAAAAACAAGCGTATTATTTTTCGATTGAATTCTTACCAGGCAAAATGTTAAAAAGTAATTTATTAAATCTTGGTTTGTTAGATTTAGTACGTGATACATTAGCTGATTTAAATGTTGATCTAGAAGATTTAGCAGATGTTGAAAAGGATATGGCTTTAGGAAATGGTGGTTTGGGACGTCTAGCTTCATGCTTTATGGACTCGATTGCCTCATCTGGATTGCCAGGGAATGGCAATGGAATTCGCTATGATTACGGCTTGTTCAAGCAACAATTTGTTGACGGTTATCAAGTAGAATTACCTGATGAATGGTTAAAAAATGGGAATGTTTGGGAAATTCGTCGCCCAAGTAAAGCTGTGAATGTTCATTTCGGCGGAAATGTCTATATGCAAAAAAATGCCGAAGGAAAACTGAAACCAGTTGCTGAAAATGAAATTATTTTACGTGCTGTTCCTTATGATACAGGAATGGTAGGCTATCAAAATGGGATTGTTAATACGATGCGTTTGTGGAGTGTCGAAATTCCTGCTTCTGAGGAAGGTAAATATAAGAGTATTGAAGAACGTCGTGCCTATGAAGATTTAACAGCTGTTTTATATCCAGATGATTCTAATGAACGCGGCCGAATGACTCGTTTGTTGCAAGAGTATTTCTTTGTTTCTGCCGGGATTCAAAGTATCGTTCGTTATTATCAAAAATTGAACAAGCCTTGGCATAGTTTGAGTGAAAAAATAGCGGTGCATATTAATGATACACATCCCGCATTGTGTATTCCTGAATTAATGCGTATTTTAATTGACGAAAACGATGTCAGCTGGGAACAAGCATGGGATATTACTGTTAAAGTGATGAGTTATACCAACCATACTATTTTAGCGGAAGCATTAGAAAAATGGCCAATTTATTTAATGAAGCAAATTGTGCCACGCATGTATCAAATTATTGAAGAGATTGATCGTCGCTATGTTTTATCAATGAGTGGGATTCATCCAGATGAGTTGATTCAACGTACACGGATTATTCAAGGCGATCAAGTCCATATGGCGAACCTTTCAATTATTGGTAGTCATAGCACAAATGGAGTAGCAAAACTGCATTCTGATTTGTTAAAATCGGTTGTCTTGCATGACTTCTATCTAATTTATCCTGAACGATTCAATAATAAAACAAATGGTATTGCACAACGTCGTTGGTCTCAATTGGCAAACGAACCGTTATCAAATGTATTGGACGAAACAATTGGCAAATCTTGGCGTAAAGATTCATCTAATTTGAAACTTTTAGAAAACTTCCAAAATGATGAGCGTGTCCTTAATAAACTAGCAGCAGCAAAATTACAGAAAAAAGAAGAATTAACTGCTTATATTGAGGAAGTAACGGGTATTTCAGTATCACCTCATGCTATTTTTGATGTACAAATTAAACGATTGCATGCCTACAAACGTCAATTATTGAATTTGATGCATATTTTGAAATTGTACTTTGAATTAAAAGATAATCCAGAATTAGATATTCATCCTCGAGTATTCATTTTTGGTGCAAAAGCGGCCCCAAGTTACACATATGCGAAGGCAATTATTAAAGTAATCAATGCCACAGCTGAATTAATCAATAACGATGCGTCTATTCAAGATAAATTGAAAATTGTATTCTTGCCGAATTACAACGTAACCCTTGCTGAACGCATTATTCCAGCGGCAGATGTTAGTGAACAAATTTCTCTTGCATCGAAAGAAGCTTCAGGAACAAGTAATATGAAATTAATGCTGAATGGTGCAGTCACTGTTGCAACCTTAGATGGTGCGAATGTGGAAATTCGTGACGCTGTAGGCGATGAAAATATCTGTATTTTTGGTCTAACAGAAGAAGAAGTTTATGCATACTATGAAAATCATGAGTATTCTTCACAACAAATTTATGATGAAAATCCAGTGTTGCAACGTGTTGTTAATGCCTTTGTAGACGGTACGATTCCTGATATTGAGTATGAAGGAAGAGAAATTTTTGATTCATTGCTCCGTTACAATGATGAATATTTCTTATTACGTGATTTTGATTCGTATTGCCAAGCGCAAGATCGAATTGATCAAACGTACAAAAATCAACCGTTGTGGCAGAAAATTAGTTTAATGAACATTGCGAATGCTGGTCGCTTCTCGTCAGATGACACTGTTCGTCTATATGCCGAAGATATTTGGCAAATTGAACCAATTTTTGCACATACAGAAAAAGAGGGAACTAGTAATGTCATTCATCCGTTTTAACCCTTGGCGAGAAGAGTACAAAAAACCTTTTGGTGCCATCAAAGAAAATGACCTTGCGCGATTATCAATTGAGGTAATCGCGGAGGACGTTTTACAAGTCTTTTTAGTCATTCATAAAGATGGTCGTGATGAGCAACGGGTATTAATGACAGAAAAAGAAAATAATTTTTACTCTTATCGTTATTTCTTTAACCAAGGAAAAGGACTATATTATTATCATTTTGAAATCCATACCAAAAGAGACAATCAAGTAGCTATCGATTATTATGGTGCTAGTCAAGAAGGTGGCGAAGGACGTCTATTTTCAAGACCAGAAGATACTTGGAATTTTCAAATTACTTGCTACCGTCAAGAGGAGAAAACACCTGATTGGTATCGTGAAGGGATTTTTTATCAAATTTTTCCAGATCGTTTTTATAATGGAAATGAAGATAAGCGCATAAATTCACCGAAACCTAACACATTCATCTATGCGTCAGAAGAGGATGATCCGCTATATGTCAAAGGAGCCGACGGAGATATTTTACGTTGGGATTTCTTTGGAGGTAATTTACAAGGGATTATCAAAAAAATTCCATATTTAAAAAAACTGGGGATTACTGGTTTATACCTAAACCCTATTTTTGAAGCATGTAGCAATCATCGCTATGATACATCTGATTATTTTAAAATTGATCCTGTTTTGGGAACAGAGGAAGATTTTAAAGAATTAGTAGAAGCTCTACATCAAAATGATATTCACGTTATTTTAGATGGTGTTTTTAGTCATGTGGGACAGAATAGTCGTTACTTTAATGTGAATGGTTCATATGGTAAAAGCGAGGGGGCTTATCGTAATCGTCATAGTCCATATTTCTCATGGTTTAATTTTATTGATTATCCAGATAATTATGAATCTTGGTGGGGCATTAAAGATTTACCTGAAATTAATAAGAATGACCAAGAGTTTCAGCGTTTTATTTTCGGAAAAGAGAATAGTGTGCTAACAAAATGGAATCAGCTTGGTGTGGATGGTTGGCGTTTAGATGTCGCCGATGAGTTGCCAGATAAGTTTATTGAAGGCATTCGTAAAAATTTAGATATGTTTGATGAAAAAGTATTAATTGGAGAAGTTTGGGAAGATGCGTCGAATAAAATTTCATATAATGTGCGACGTGAGTATATTTTAGGGGAACATTTGCAAGGGGCAATGAACTATCCACTGCGAGCTGGAACCATTGCTTTGTTAAATGAACAGCAACGACCAGAAGCAGTAGCTAAAAGCTGGACAAGACTATATGAAAATTACCCGAAAGATGTGTTTTTTAATAACTTGAATAATATTGGTACTCACGATACTGAACGTATTTTAACCATGTTAGGTAACCATGTAAAAAAATTAGATTTAGCATTTGGGTTGATGTTTCTGTTTCCTGGCATTCCATGTATTTATTATGGCGATGAAGCTGGTTTGACAGGTGGGAAAGATCCTGAAAATCGTAAATTCTTCCCGTGGAATCGAATGAATTACGAAATTTATGACCATGCCAAGCGCTGGATAGATTACCGAAAAGATAATCGAGCGATTCTTGAGGGCGATTTGAGCTTCTTTTATACAGATAATTTATTTGGTATTTTGCGTAGATATGAAAATGAATATGTGGCAATGTTGATGAACCCAACGAATTATCCTAAAAAAGTCAATGGTAATCTAAAATTTATTGCCGAAGAAACACCGATGATTCAAGAAATTCAGAAGCGTTTGGTGAATCGAACTTTGAATGAAAATAGCTATATTTTGATTAGCAGTAAACAAAAAGAGCAGAGTATTTCACGTTTGCAGGCAATCACTGAAGTCACAAAAAAATAAAATGAACAGATACCTAAGCAATAGACAGCCGGACAATGCCAGATTGAGCTATCCGATGACTAGCGCTTAGGTATTTTAAGCTGCTTCAAATGAATTCAACTGTTGAAATTCAAGGATTTATGGTATGATAAAAGAAACGCTTAGTAAAAGGACTGACATAATTATGGCAAAATTCGATGAAATTAAACGAAAACATTTTCGCTTCCCTGCATATTCAGATGATACAGGCGTAAAAATTAAATCGGAACGCCCAGCTTTTTCAAATGATGAAAGTTGGATTATTACCGAAGAATCAGGAACGTCATCTATTTATAAAGAAAAAACAGAAGAACGCTCCTTGCGTCGCTCGCCTCGGGTAAGCCATGAAAAAGCTGGTCAAAGTATCCAACAACGAGAAGAGTTAGAGCGTCATCGGAAGCATTTGCCGGATTATTCCAAAAAATATGAACCAGAAGTAACCTCAACAGGGAAGAAAAAATTATTCGGAGAGCATACACAAAGCACCTTTAAAGTAAATGAAAAGCATGTAGAAACCCCCAGTTCATCGTTAAAGAAAGAATATTCAGGACGTTCTTATTTTGTTCCTAAGTATATTCCTGCTTCGATGATTCCTGATGAGCCAGTACAAGAGGTTTCTAATCAAGAATTAATGGATTCTATGAAAAAAGATAGTTACTTGACTTTTGACACGGAACCTGCTGCTTATCAAGAGCGTAAAGATACTGAACCAGCTGTTCGAAAATTTAATCAACCACAATCTGTTTCAATGTCTAGAAGTCAATATAAGGAAGCAATTAAAAGTAATCGCAAACGTTCCATTCTTGATCGCTCGTTAAAAGGAATGATTGAAGAAGGCGAAAACGAAGTCGGTGCAAATGGTTATTTTAAAAAATAGTAGTTTAGAATTGATTCAGTTTTTACTGAATGAATCAATTCTATTTTTTATAAAAAATACTAATTGCAGCTATTGACAATGTATTTCGTAACAAGTAAAATTTTATTGTTACTGCGGATGTGGTGGAATGGCAGACACGTACGCTTGAGGGGCGTATGAGCATAGCTCGTGCGGGTTCAAATCCCGTTGTCCGCATATATGAGCGAAACTACTATTAAAATTAATAGTAGTTTTTTTGTAAAATGATTTTTCAAAAAGTGCCACTTTTTTTACACGCTTTTTAAAGAAATTTGCTATAATGAATAGTATGAAAATTTATACAATTGCTACACAGTTTAATACACATGAAGTGTAAGTTGAAAAGAGGATGACTATGAGAAATTTTGAAAAATCCAGTAAACTTGAAGGTGTAAGTTATGATGTGCGCGGTCCAGTGTTAGAAGAAGCTGATCGTATGCAAGAAGAAGGCATCAGTATTTTAAAATTAAATACTGGTAATCCAGCAACATTTGGATTTGAAGCACCGAATGAAATTATTCGTGATTTAATAATGAATGTGAGAGAGTCAGAAGGATATTCTGATTCAAAAGGTATCTTTTCTGCACGTAAGGCAATTGAACAATACTACCAATTACAAAATTTTCCGAATGTCACAATCAATGATATTTATACAGGAAATGGTGTCAGTGAATTAATAACTATGTCGATGCAAGGATTATGTGACAACGGGGATGAAATTTTAGTCCCTATGCCTGACTATCCTTTATGGACGGCTTCTATCTCATTGGCAGGCGGAAAACCAGTCCATTATATTTGCGATGAAGAGAGTGATTGGAATCCGGATATTGCGGATATGCGTGCGAAGATTACTTCCAAGACGAAAGCGATTGTGCTAATCAATCCCAATAACCCAACAGGGGCTGTTTATCCGAAAGAAATTTTAGAACAAGTGGTTGATTTGGCTCGTGAGTTTGATTTAATTATTTTCTCTGATGAAATTTATGATCGTTTATTGATGGATGATAATGTCCATGTACCAATTGCAACATTGGCACCAGATCGTCCGGTGGTTACATTTAGTGGGTTATCTAAATCACACCGTGTGGCAGGTTTCCGTGTCGGTTGGATGGTTATTAGTGGAAATAAAAAAAATATTAAAGATTACATTGAAGGATTGAATATGCTGTCTTCAATGCGATTATGTTCAAACGTATTATCACAACAAATTGTACAAACCGCACTAGGAGGCTATCAAAGTATTGACAAGTTATTACTTCCTGGTGGACGAGTGTATGAGCAAAGAGAATTCATTTATAATGCAATTAATGACATTCCTGGTTTATCAGCAGTTAAACCTAAAGCTGCTTTTTACATTTTTCCGAAAATTGATACTAAACGTTTTAATATTTTGAATGATGAACAATTTGTTTTAGACTTCTTGCATGAACATCATGTTTTGTTGGTACACGGGGGAGGTTTCAACTGGAAGGAACCCGATCATTTCAGAATTGTTTATTTACCGAATGTAGATGAATTGAAATTAACCACAGACAAAATGCGCGAATTTCTAGCCACATATAAACAAAAATAAAACAATGAGGGGCGAGTTGCTCCTCATTGTTTTTTAAATTGATTCTGTTAAGGTTTTGCATTGTTTTTTACTAATGACCATTCGACCATTGAATTTTTCCATAATTTCTTTAGAAGGTTCGTTTACTTGTATTAAAAATGAATTTTCGTATTCTCTTTCGATAATACCGATTAACGTGTGGTTTTCCCACTTGAATGTTACGTTTGTGTTCGTTTCCATACTGTTCACTCCGATCTAAATATCAAACATATCCGAACTATTTCTTCGAAAAATGTTACTTTTTTTACATTATGTGTTAAAATATCCGAAAAGGAAAATGCGAATTCGCATATTTTTGGAGGCGCTATGAACGAACAAGAGACCTTTGGAGAAACCATTAAACGTATTAGAAAAAAACAAAAAATGACACAAAAAATGTTAGCACAGGGAATCTGCGCGCAAAGCGTGTTAAGTCGAATTGAAAATGGGATGGAGATACCTAATGTTATGGTTCTTCAAGCCATTTGCCAACGATTGAATGTAAGTTTGGATCAAATTTTACATCTTGAATCAGAAGATATCCAACGTATTCGAGAGTTATTTAGTCAAGTTCATTCGTTGTTAATTCATCGAGACTATCCCAAAATGGCTGTTATTCTAGAAGAGACTGAATTATTGGATCGTTTATATTTAGATACAGACTTTCAATTGTATTATTACTATTTAGGTAGTTGTGAATTTTTCTTATATCAGTCGAATGAAGCTGCTATCCAATCATTGAAAAAAGGGTTGTCCTATACTTATACAAAAGATAAGATTAATGTTGTACCTGTTGAAATTCAAATTATGAGTTGTTTAGGACGTGTCTATGGTGATATTAATTACACAAAAGAAGCCTATGATTACTTAGAGAATAGCTATCGTTTGACCCAATCCTTGCCTGAAAATCTACCACAATTTGAATTAACGAAAATATTCTATAATTATAGTAGCTTTTTATTTCAAATGGGTGATTATAAAAAAGCATTAGAAGTAGCGAAGCAGGGAATTCATTGGGCACAACAACGGGCGAGTCATTATTATTTGGAAGAATTATTTTTATTGTGTAGTCAAATTTGCCAATCTTTGAATTCGGAAGAAGAAGCTGCTAAATATAAAGATCGATCTGAGATGGTAATAAAAATTCGGAAAATGGTGTAGACCTTTCTTGACTTCTTTTGTAAATAGGAGTAATTTTAACTTAGCAAATGAAAAGAGGAGAGATCAAATGAGAACGTTTGTAAAAGCAGATAAGTTTTTTTTGAAATCAACTGTTAAAGGTACAGGCTATTTAGAAATTGTCGATGGAAAATTTGGTGAATATCTCACACAATTGCCAGATGAAGAGGTAACAATTGTTGACCATTCAGGTAAGTGGATTGCGCCTGGTTTAGTAGACACACACATTCATGGGTATATGAATCATGATGTAATGGATAATGATGCAGAAGGAATTAAAGTTATGTCTGAAGGTTTGTTAGCTTGTGGTGTAACTTCTTTCTTACCAACAACTTTAACTTCTAGTAAAGAATTATTAAGAGATGTCGCTGAAACTGTTGGTAAAGTTCACAAAGAAGTGACTGGTGCAAAAATTCAAGGGATTTATTTTGAAGGCCCATTCTTCACAGAAGAATACAAAGGCGCGCAAAATCCTAGTTATTTCGGTGATCCAGATATTGATACTTTCCATGAATGGCAAGAAGCATCAGGTGGTTTGATTAAAAAAATCGCACTCGCTCCTGAACGCAAAGGCGTGAAAGAGTTTGTCGAACAAGTGACAAATGAAGGGGTTGTTGTCTCTTTAGGTCATAGTAACGGGACATTGGATGACGCAACAGCAGCTGTTGAAGCGGGTGCAAGTGTTTTTGTACATGCTTTCAATGGTATGCGTGGTTTAAATCATCGTGAACCTGGGATGGTTGGCGCATTACTAAGCCTTCACGATGTATTTTCTGAATTAATTTGTGATGGTCACCATGTACATCCAACTGCTGCCGGTGTGTTGATGGAAAAAGCTGGACATGATCACGTAGCCTTGATTACAGATTGTATGATGGCTGGTGGAATGCCTGATGGTGATTATATTTTAGGAGAATTCCCAGTGGTGGTAAAAGATGGCACTGCACGTCTGCAAGAGGGGAATTTAGCAGGAAGTATTTTAAAATTGAAAGAAGCGATTAAAAACGTTGTTGATTGGGATTTAGCGACACCTGAACAAGCTGTAATGATGGCAAGTTTGATTCCGGCAATTAGTTGTAAAATTGATGACGTTTGTGGCATGATTAAAGCTGGTCGTGACGCTGATTTCATTGTTTTAAATCCTGATATGACATTAGAAGCGACTTACCTTGATGGTGTAGAACGTTTTAATGTAAATAAATAAAGTGATGCAAAACAGAGTAAAGGTTTCTTACTCTGTTTTTTCTTTTGTATGTTAAAATATCAACAAAGGAGCTGAGAAAATGAGTTATATTGATGTCATTGACGAGGTGAAAAAATATCAAATGGGTGACACAACCATTGTTGCAAATGACGGTGTCACTTTTGGCGTTGAAAAAGGTGAGATAGCAGTCATTCTAGGACCAAGTGGGGCTGGCAAATCGACAGTGCTGAATATTCTTGGTGGTATGGATAGTTGTGATAGTGGGCAGATTATTATTGATGACGTAGATATTGCTAATTATGATGCTAAACAACTTACCGAGTACCGTCGGAATGATGTGGGATTTGTGTTTCAGTTTTATAATTTAGTACCTAATTTGACTGCGAAAGAAAATGTTGAACTAGCCGCTCAAATTGTTCAAAATGCGATGAATGCGGAAGAGATTTTATTGCAGGTGGGTTTGGGCAATCGTATGAACAATTTTCCTTCCCAGTTGTCAGGAGGCGAACAACAAAGGGTGACGATTGCTCGTGCTTTAGCAAAACGACCGAAATTATTGTTATGTGATGAACCAACAGGTGCATTGGATTACGAAACTGGCAAACAAATTTTACAAATTTTAGAAGATACTGCTAAGCAGATGGGAACCACAGTCATTATTATTACTCATAATTCTCAAATTGCACCGATGGCAAATCGTGTGATTCGGATAAATGATGCGAAAGTTCGAAGCATTGAAAACAATGAACATCCGACACCGATTGCTGATATTGAGTGGTAGGAGGGAATGGTATGAAACGACGTGCATTATTGGCAAGTAGTATTAGAGAAATCATTCAATCTCCGGCCCGTTTTTTTTCTATTTTAGGCATTATTTTTTTAGGTGTGGCTTTCTTCGTCGGTATCGGAGCAACGGGACCAGACATGCTTCGATCAGCGGACAACTATTATAAAAAACAACACTTAGCAGATGTCACAGTCATTTCTAGTTTAGGCTTTTCAAAAGAAGATCAAGCGTACTTAGAAGAAAAAGAAGCAATTCAGCAAGTTGATGGCCAATACATGGTGGATATTCAGTTGGCAGATAACAATGATGTGGTCCGCATATTTAGTTATCGAGAAAATCAGCTGAATCAACTCAAGCTTGATTCAGGACGATTGCCAAAAAAAGATGAAATTGTTTTAGATAGTCGGGTCAAAGGACGATATAAATTAGGTGATACGTTATCATTGCCAACGGATCAATTTACTGAAAAGACAGTAAAAATTGTTGGCTTTATAACGAGTCCAGAATTTATTGATAATTCACAACGTGGCAATACGACAGTTGGTAGTGGTGCTATTGATTATATCGCTTTCTTACCAGAAGAAAATTTTCAAATGGATGATTATGTTCGTTTATTAATTAGTTTCAAGAATGTAGCAAATGTCGAAGCGTATTCAGACACCTATGATCAGCGAATGTCACAAAACCAAGAAGATTTAAAGCATTGGTTAGCACCTAGAAAAGAATTACGTTTACAAGAAATTAAGGAAACAGCGAATAAAGAGTTAGCAGAAAACCGTCAACAAGTGAATGACGGTGAAAAGCAATTAACTGAAGCTGAGCAACAACTGCAAAAAGCCAAAGAGCAGTTAGAAGCAGCTGAATTGGAACTGAATAATGGAAAAGAAACATTTGCAAACGAAATAGCAGCAGCTAAAAAAGAAATCCAAACAAGAGAAGCACAAATAACCCAAAGTGAAACTGAGTTACACCAAAAGGAGACTTTATTAACTGAAAAGCAACGAGAAGTGGATAAACAATCAGGTGTCTTATCTGCTAATGAAGATCAACTTAATCAACTAAGCAGTCAAAAAGAGCAATTAAATACAACATTGGAACAATTAAAAGCAGCAAATGAGTCGTATTTAGAATTAGCTAGTTTGTTAGCGGATATCGACTCTTTATCAGAAGAAGAATTAGCCAATCGATTGGAACAAATTCGCACAACCTTAAGAATAATCCTCACGCAATTACCTGCATCAGAAGAATGGTCATCACAAATTGATGCGTTATTGTCACAAGTAACACCAGAAACAGTCACTGAGGTCGTTCAAGGATTATCTTATTTAGGAAATGCCATTCAATCTCAAATGAGTACCTTAGAAAATAGTTTGGCTCAGTTAGAAGCTGGTATCGCTGAATTAGCGGATGGGAAAGCACAGCTTCAAGCAGCACAGCAGCAATTAGATGAAGGTAAGATGCAGATAGCAGATGGAAAACAACAATTGTCAGAAGGCAAGCGTCAACTAGCTGAAGGCAAACAGCAATTGGCTTTGGAAGAAGAAAAAGGTCAGACGAAATTAGCAACGGCTGAAGCTGAATGGCAACAAGGAAAAAAAGAATATGAAACTCAGTTAGCTGAATTTAAAAAACGTCGCGATGAAGAATTACCAAAATTAAAAGAAGCCCAACAAAAACTAGAAAACGAACAGAAGAAACTAGATGCGTTACAACCTGCTTCATATACGTATCTTGATCGTGAAAGTAATCCAGGCTATGCAGAATATCAGGACAATGCTAAGCGTATTTCATCCATTGCAACGGTATTTCCAACGATTTTCTTCCTAATTGCTGCCTTAGTTAGTTTAACGACAATGGGGCGTATGATTGAAGAAAAACGTGTAGAAATTGGTACGTTAAAAGCTTTAGGATATAAAAATTATGAAATCGCCCAAAAATTTTTGATTTATTCTTTATCGGCCGGTTTGGTGGGTTCTTTACTGGGCTTAATCGTTGGTTTTTATCTGTTTCCAACCATTATTATTAGTGCTTATGGTCAGCTGTATAATATCAAAGAGTTTGTTACGCCGTGGTATCTAGGGTATAGTTTGATTGGTATTGTTGTCGCATTGATTTGTACAGTTGGTATTTCGTTGATTGCTTTGAGGGTCGATTTATTTAGTACGCCAGCAATGTTACTTCGCCCGAAAGCGCCCAAAGCGGGGAAGCGTATTTGGTTAGAATACATTACACCAATTTGGAATCGTGTTAGTTTTATTCAAAAAGTAACGATGCGAAATCTGTTTCGTTATAAATCGCGCATGCTCATGACGATTTTTGGAATTGCTGGTTGTACGGCAATGATTTTGACAGGCTTTGGATTAAAAAATTCGATTGCTGATATTGTGCCTGTGCAATTTTCTAACATTTGGCATTATCAGGGGATTGTGACCTTTAAAGATGGTGAGGAACGATCAAATTATGAACAAACGGTCACTAATCTTAAAGACTATGAGAGTCGCTTAGCAATTAGCTCAGAAACGCTAACTGTCAAAGGAGCACAAGATATTACGGTTTATGTTCCAGAAGCGACGGATCAATTAGCTCAGTTTGTGTCTTTTAATAATCGTGAAACGAATCAACACTATCCATTGAAAGACAATGGCGCAGTAATTAATGAAAAATTAGCCACGCTAACTGGAGCTAAAGTAGGTGATATGCTGACGCTAACGGATGCTGACAATCAAGAATTTACAATCGAAATTTCAGCAATTGCTGAAAATTATGTAGGTCATTTTGCGTATCTGTCTCCAACGTATTATCATCAAGTCTTTAAAAAACAACCGAAATTCAACACCGAATTATTACGCTTTAAGCAAGAACAAAGTAAAAAAGAAGAACAAGAAGTTGCTAAAAGTTTAATGGCACAAGAAAATGTTATTAATGTGAGTTTTCTATCGGATTCATCCACTGCCTTGGATGAAACAACGGGGACGTTGAATATTGTCGTCTGGGTGCTAATCATTTCTGCGGGACTATTGGCATTTATTGTCTTGTATAACTTGAATAATATTAATATTTCCGAACGGATCCGTGAATTGTCAACAATTAAAGTGCTCGGTTTTTATGATAAAGAAGTCACGATGTATATTTATCGAGAAAATATTTTGTTAACAATTTTAGGGATTTTAGTGGGATTATTTACAGGACAAATTCTTCATGGCTATGTCTTGCAGACAGTGGAGATGGATATGATTATGTTTTCTCCAAGGATTCATATGAGTAGTTACTTTTATGCAAGTTTGATTACGATTGTTTTTACCGTAGTTGTGGGAATTGTGATGTATTTGAAATTGAAGAAAGTCGATATGATTGAAGCCTTGAAGTCAAATGAATAAAGGTGAGTGATATCTCACCTTTATCACTTTTGTTGTTCTTTAATTTTTTCTTGGATAAGGTGTAATTCCTGTTGTAAATCGGCTTCTTTCTGTTGGAGAGTGACTAAGTCTTCTTGAATTTCTTGCACCAATGTTGGTTCGGGTGGTCGAATAATAAAATTCAAAGTAATTGCAACTAGAGTGCCAATGAAAGTATCTAGTACCCGATGAAATGCATACAAAACTGTTTCTCCAGCAGGAATGCTGAGTGTAATTAAAAGCATTGTTGCGATGGCAGAAATAATGCCTGCGTTGTTATCAAAACCATCTGAGACAATAATGACAACTGCCACTAGGATGGGCAAGACAGTTAACTCAATGAGGGGACTATCTTGACTAAATTGTCTTTGTAAAACTAAATAAAGAATAGCTGCAGCACCGCCGATACTATTACCAAGAATTCTTGATTTACCAAAGCTAAACGTAGTGGTTAAATCTTGACGCAAAGAAAAGACAGCTGATAATGCGGCGATTAGTGGCTCACCTCGGTGAAAAAGATGGAAGATAGCTAAACAGATAAATACTGATAAAGCAGATTTGAATGTTCGCATTCCTAATCTAAAACGACCTATTTGCATAAAATGCCTCCTTTTATTTTATCATATCGAAAATGAAGGATAAATTCTAGTTTAACGATGGCTATTTTAGATAATTCTTGTATTGGGGGAAAGTGAAATGAAAATTGGTTTACGAACCATTAAAACAGCAATTGCCGCAGTGTTATCTATGCTTGTAGCAAGTACACTAGATTTACTGTACGCACCTGCTGCTGGAATCATTGCGATTTTAAGTGTCGGAAATACGAAGAGGTCTTCTCTTTATATCGGATTGGGGCGATTGGCTTCACTGGCTATCGCCACGATTATTTCTTTTCTTTGTTTTACAATCTTGGGTTATAATGCGTGGGCTTTTGGCGTTTACTTGTTGCTTTTTATCCCACTATCAGCCAAGTGGCACTTAACAGATGGCATTGTAGTGAATTCTGTGTTAGTTACACATTACATGCTGGAGCAATCTTACTCTTTCTTTTTATTAAAAAATGAATTATTGTTGATGGGTATTGGCGTTGGATTTGCCCTTTTATTCAATTTATATATGCCAAATATTGAGAAACAACTAAAAGAAGATCAGCAAAAAATAGAACAAAACTTTCGGGAACTTTTAACAGACTTAGCAAGTGAGTTGAATCAACCTTACTCAGGGAAATTATCAAAAAGATGTGAAGACTTGTTACTCTTTATTCGTGAAGGTCAATCACGCGCGCAGATGCATCAAGAAAACCAATGGCAAGCCGAAAATATGTATTATGAGGAATATTTTTCAATGCGTCGAACCCAAGTCCGACTTTTATTAGATATGATTAAGTTATTAAAAGATATTCGAGTAGAAGAAATACTTGTTGAAGATTTACGCATTCTATTGGAATATACGGCTGAAACATTTGATGAAGAGAATGATGGTCAAGCAATTCTGAAACGAATTAATTTGGTTTATGATGTCTACCGTTCAAAAAAATTGCCGGAAAATCGGGAAGAATTTGAAAATCGAGCCCAACTTTTTCAATTTTTGCAGTCTTTTAAAAGTTTTATTGAAATTAAAGCAGAGTTTGCTCAAACGATTAACAAATAGTAAAGACGAAGACATACTTTGTTAGAGTATGCCTTCGTCTTTTTAGTATCAAATAAAGAAAGATGACTCAATTTTTACCAAAATTTGCGCATATCGTCCAAAATACGAATGACATCTTCAGTTAATGGTAATGTTTGATTTGGCGCTCCTTCGACGGTGTTGATAAATGTTTGAATCTCATAGTTGAGTGCTTCTGATGTTTCACCAACTTCAACCACTTCTTTTTGTCCATTTAAGTACATTATTTCAGCGCGATCAGCACGTGGGTACTCATCGACAGTGATATAACCATTTTCATAAGCAACGATTCCTTGTTTAGGCATTTTTGCTTGGAAAGAAAGGGTAATGGCTGCCATTTCATTTTGTTGGTTACGTAAAATAGTCATAGATTGTTCATCAACGCCTGTTTCAAATGGGACTACATTACTGTATAACACTTCTGGATTTTCAGATAGGAAGAAACGAGCAAAAGAAACGGCATACGTGCCTATATCTAATAACGCACCCCCAGCTAAATCTGGATTAAAAAAGCGATTGGTTGGGTCAGGCTCTTTGTAGCTACCAAAAGGTGCCTGAATCACTTTTAATTTTCCAAGCTTGCTATCAGCAATTTGTTTTAATTTGTGGAATAGTGGCATATTAAAAATTGTCATGGCTTCTTGTAACACAAGTTTTTTTTCAGTAGCCAGTGCGATTTCTTCTGCTAATTCCTGATGATTCATTGTAATCGCTTTTTCGCATAAGACGTGTTTTCCTGCATTTAATGCGGACATGATATATTGATGATGGACATTATTTGGTACAGCAATATACACAAAATCAATCATCGGATCTGCTAAAAGTTCATCGACTGTTTCATAAGCTTTTGGAATATTAAATTGCTCGGCAAAATTTTGTACTTTTGGTAGTTTTCTGGCAGCGACACCGTAAATATCACTTGTCGTGCTTTTAAAAGACTCCGTAAATTGATGTGCAATGTCACCTAAGCCAATAATTCCCCAATGGTATTGTTTCATAATTGACGCTCCTTTTTCTTTGGTTACTTTTAGTATAACAGAAATCGGATTAAAATTAAGGAAAGGTCGTAGCAAAAATATTTCTTTTATCCTAAGATTTGAGGTAGAATATGAATGGAGGGATTTTTATGCATGATGTATATATTGAATTAATTTTAAGTGCGATAGAAGAGCAATATGGTTCAGAACAACTCTTTTATGATAATAATTTAGGTATCTCACTAGAAAAATGGGAAGACTGGAAACAAGGAATTGGCTTATTGTCACCTGAAGAAAATCAAAAAGTAAAACATTTGTTTAGTGATTATGAATGGATGCTTGTGCAAAAAATATTACGTTTGACAATTATCTATCCTGAAAAGCGAGGAGTAGCAGTAAGTGAATATCGCAAAATGAAAACAGAAATCGCAAGAAAATGGTTAAATATCGGTCTAGGGACCGTGGAAATGATTCAATTAAAAGAGGAAAATAACCCTAATCAATATTTAAACTTACGTGTAGCAATTGAATACAATGAATGGGGATTTGATGATATCTTGACTTTCCGTTTACCAGCAGCGATTCAACAACAGGTAGAAAATGAACAAGTTGCGCTCCTTAACTGGGTAAATGAAAACTTGGAAGAAACATATAACAAGTAAGTGATTGGAGAGAAAGATTGAAGAAAACAAAAGTAATAATTTTAGTTATTTTAGGTATTGCTGTGATTTACGGTATTAATCGGGTTGTTACAAAATTACCGGAAGAACCCGAAACAAGCGAACGAACAAATAATAAAGCCATGCCTTCTGAAGAAAAAGAGCATAAAAAGCAATCGGATTTACCAGATGGTAAGGTAAAGGATTGGAATCTGTTGCTTGTTGGACCGAAACATCCTTTAGAAAAAGATTTCCCTGATGAAAATTTTATGGAAATTAAAGGAACACCTATGCAATTGGATAAACGAGTCATTCAAGCCTATGAGGATTTGAGTCAAGCAGCGAATGATGCTGGATTTCCTTTAGCTATTGTTTCTGCATATCGTTCGGTATCATACCAAGAACAAGTATTTCAACAAAATGTTGATTTATGTATGAGCCAAGGAATGACTAAAGAAGAAGCGATTGCAAAAACCAAAGAAACCATTACTGAGCCCGGGTATAGTGAACATCACACAGGTTTAGCAATCGATATTGTTGATGAACATTGGCAAATGAATTATCCAAAAGAAATTTTGGATGAGGAATTTGGCGAATCTGAAGGTGGCAAATGGTTAGCAAAACACGCTCGTGAATTTGGTTTTATTGTCCGCTATCCTAAAGACAAAGAATCAATTACCCAGATTACTTATGAGCCTTGGCATTTTCGCTATGTCGGTGTTGAGCATGCCCAATATATCGAAGAACATCAGCTAACTTTGGAAGAATATATTGATTTACTAAAAGAAAAGTAGGTACTTTATGAAAAAAAAGAAAAGAAGTCCTCTGAAACTGCCAGCTATTCTAGTTGGATTTTTAATGATTGGTTTAGGGTTTGTATTTTCACTAAAAAGTTTGGTTGATCCAGTGCCAAACAGCAATAACTTTGCCTATGAAGAGAATTCTAAAGAGCTCAGTCACGAGGAGTTTATTCAACGCTTAGTTCCTTATGCAAAAGAACTTCAAGAAGGATACGGTATTTTGCCAAGTATCATTATTGGCCAAGCGATTTTGGAATCAAATTGGGGAACAAGTGAGCTTTCAAGTAAATATAATAATTTATTTGGAATCAAAGCGTATGGGGATCAAGAAAAAGTCAAAATGGATACGCAAGAATTTGTGAATGAACAATGGATTACAATTAAAGGAGAATTTCGAGTATATAAATCATGGGAAGAATCAATGTATTCTCATACCATGTTATTTGTTAATGGGGTTGATTGGAGCCCTGAAAAATACGAGCAAGTGCTGAGTGCACCAGACTACTCTCACGCTGCCGAAGCTCTACAGGAGGCTGGTTATGCGACAGACCCTGGTTACGCAGATAAAATAAAAAGTGTTATAGAAACAAATCAGTTATATCAATACGACTAGAGAAGGTGCAGCTATGGAAAAACCCTTTGTTCCGAATATTACAACCGATTTAAGAAAAGATATTGTACGTGTACCCGAAGTGATTGAAGAAGCCAGTGGTATTATTGTTTTTGGTAAAAAGATAAAATCAATTATTTTTACGACAGATATTGCGATTGTTCGGAATAATAATGCTAATGCGGTGATTGCTGTCTATCCATTTACACCACATCCGGCCATTACAAAGAGTATTATTGAAGCGGCAGATATTCCAGTCTTTTCTGGTGTCGGTGGTGGTTTAACCCAAGGAACCCGTGCCGCATACATGAGCCTATTTGCTGAAGCGCAGGGTTCGATAGGTGTGGTGCTGAATGGACCAACCCCAATTGAAACTATTCAGGAAGTTTGTCAGGTAGTAGATGTACCAGTTGTCAGTACGATAACCAGTAAATATACACCGATTGAAGAAAAATTAGCATGTGGTGTCAAGATTGTTAATATTAGCGCGGGCAAAAAGACTGCAGAAACCGTTCGTCATTTTCGAGCACTTTATCCAGAATTGCCAATCATTGCAACGGGTGGGCCAACAGAAGAAAGTATTTTAGAAACCATTCAAGCTGGAGCGAATGCTATTACGTATACGCCACCTTCTAATGGTAAATTATTTAGTGCTAAAATGGATCATTACCGTGAAATTGAACGTGAAGAATATGAAAATGAACATTAAACACGAACAAATTTTGAATGATTTCTCATTTTATTTGTTAAAAACTTGAAATTCTAAAAAGTTATAGGCATAATGAAAATTGTGTTTTAATTTGGAAGAACAAGTAAAAAAGTGTTTAATGACTGACCTTTTTTGCTCTTTGTGCAAAGAAGGTATTTTTTATTATTAAGATGAAAGTGAGTTTGTTGGAATGGAAGAATTAGTAAATCGTATTAAGCAAGATGGAAATGTTCTAGGTGCAGGAGTATTAAAAGTCGATAGTTTTGTTACCCACCAAGTGGATCCTAAATTAATGGAAAATATTGGTGCAACTTTTGCGCAGGTTTTTGCAGAAAAAAACATTACAAAAGTAGTGACAATTGAAGCCTCTGGGATTGCCCCAGCATTGTATGCAGCAAAAGTACTGGAGGTGCCAATGATTTTTGCACGTAAAGCGAAAAGTTTAACGATGGATGAAGAATTGTTGACAAGTTCGGTCTATTCATTTACGAAACAAGTCACAAGTACGATTTCGATTTCTCGTAAATTTTTAAATGAAGAGGATAATGTGTTAATTATTGATGACTTTTTAGCAAATGGTCAAGCTGCAAAAGGGTTAATTGAATTATGTCGTCAAGCTGGCGCAGCAGTCGAAGGCGTAGGGATTGTTATCGAAAAATCTTTCCAAGATGGCCGTCAAGTGTTAGAAGACATGGGTATTCGCGTGGTTTCACTTGCGCGTATTGCTTCATTGGATAATGGTACAGTGACATTTCAAGAAGCCGATGCTTAAATAATAAGAATAAAAAATGACATCTTGGATTGTAGAGATGTCATTTTTGTGTGAGGAATTAGTGGTGAAAATTATTTGTCTACATGCAAGTAGTTATAATATTGCTCTAGTTGATGAAGGGATGCGAGGAATAAATATTGAGGTTGACCATGTTGTAGACCAGCAACTCTTACACTTGATTCAAAGAGAAGAGTCCGAACAACAGTACACATATATCCATCAGAAATTACAGCAATTAATAGCTAAAAAGCCGGATGCGATTTTAATTACTTGTACAAATTATATTGCTTTGTTAGAGCAGCGGCCATTGATTAGTGAGGTCCCGTTGCTTATGATTGATGAAATGTTGTTTAAACAATTACCAAAAACAAGGCAAACATTGACCGTACTATTTACAAATAAACAAATAGTTACAGGGACGCTTCAGCGTTTAAGGAAATTCTGTCCTTGGGTTAAGCAAATAGAAATCATGGTAATTGATAATGTTTTTTCATGGTATTTAGCAGGAGAAATAACGAAGCATGATGCACGGATTTATGAAACGCTTCTGTCTTTGGGGAATGGTCAGCTTATGGCAGCGCAACTTTCAATGAGTCGTGCGGTGGAACGGTACAATCAGCAACATCAACAACTAGTTATTCATCCATTAGAGGCAATCAGAAAAGAGCTAAGTATGTTTAAAAACGAATGAAATATATTTTATGTGGTTAAATATTCGGATATGCTTTGACAACAGTTTTTTTGGTTGCTAAAATAAAGGCACTAATGATAAAGGAGCTAACTGAATGAAACCACTAGTTGCTGTAGTAATGGGAAGTACTTCTGATTGGGAGACAATGAAGGATGCGTGTGTATCGTTGGATGAACTAGCCATTCCCTATATGAAAAAAGTGATATCGGCACATCGCACACCAGAGGAGATGTTTACGTTTGCTGAGACAGCACGTGAAGAAGGGATAAAAGTAATCATTGCTGGTGCTGGAGGAGCCGCACATTTACCAGGAATGATTGCAGCTAAAACAACTTTACCTGTGATTGGTGTTCCTGTCCAATCACGAACATTAAATGGCTTGGACTCCTTATTATCAATTGTTCAAATGCCAGGTGGTGTGCCAGTGGCAACTACGGCTATTGGAAAAGCTGGTGCAATTAACGCTGGAATACTTGCGGCACAGATGCTTTCCATGTATGATTTAGAAGTGGCAAAAAAACTTGCAGAACAAAGAAAACAAATGAAAGAATCAGTAATGGAAAGTAGTGATCAACTTGGTTAAACCTTTAATGCCCGGCTCCACAATTGGAATTGTTGGTGGCGGCCAATTAGGTCGGATGATGACCTTAAGTGCAAAAAAAATGGGCTTTCGTGTCGGTGTACTCGATCCTGTAGAAAATTGTCCGACAGCTCAATTAGCCGATTGGCACATTGTTGCGGCATATGATGATATTTTAGCATTGGAAGAAATGGCAAGACGCAGTGATGTCATTACTTATGAGTTTGAAAACGTCAGTGTCGAAGCTTTAAATGCAATTTTACCTTTATGTCATGTTCCACAAGGTACTGATCTTTTAGCAATTACGCAAGATCGTCTACTGGAAAAATCATTTTTAGAGGCAAATAATATTGTAATTGCCCCTTATTCAACGATTATTAGCCCAACAGATATTCAAGACGCTATAGAGAGCATCGGTTATCCTTGTGTACTGAAAACCACTCGTGGTGGGTATGATGGTAAAGGACAGTATGTGCTAAAGGGCACGAAGGATCTTGCGCCGTCAATGAACTTGTTACGTGGCGGAACATGTGAATTAGAAGCATGGATTCCTTTTGAGAAGGAACTATCAATTATTGTAGCTGGTAATGGGGAAGAGTATACAACATTCCCTGTGGTGGAGAATATTCATCGGAATAATATTTTACATGAAACGATTGCGCCAGCGAATGTACCTAGTTATGTGGAGCAAGAAGTTAAACGAATTGCAAAAGTCATTGCAGAGTCATTAAATTTGTGTGGTGTATTAGCAATTGAAATGTTTTTAACTGAAACAGGAGCAATTTACGTCAATGAATTAGCACCAAGACCGCACAATTCAGGACATTATTCGATTGAAGCTTGTGATTTCAGTCAATTTGATGCTCATATTCGGGGCATTGCTGGTTGGCCGTTAGGTGAAGTTCATTTATTACACGATGCAGTCATGGTTAATATTTTAGGTGAACATTTGGAACAAAGTTATCAAGAAATTGCTAAAAAACCGCAATGGCAATTCCATTATTATGGCAAAGAATTGGCAAAAACAGGTCGTAAAATGGGACATATTACTATTGTGACCAATGATGTTGAAGAAACATTATCAGAAATTAAACAGACGAAAATTTGGGATTAAGAAGGGAATATAGAAGATGTTAGAACGTTATACACGACCTGAAATGGGAAAAATTTGGACGGATGAAAACCGTTATCAAGCATGGTTAGAGGTAGAAATTTTAGCTGATGAAGCTTGGGCTGAATTAGGTGAAATCCCTGCAGAAGATGTCAAAAAAATTCGTGCAAATGCATCATTCGATATTCAACGTATTTTAGAAATTGAAGAACAAACTAGACACGATGTTGTCGCATTTACGCGTGCGGTATCAGAATCATTAGGTGATGAAAGTAAGTGGGTTCACTATGGTTTGACTTCAACTGATGTTGTAGATACTGCTTATGGTTATTTGATGAAACAAGCCAATGATATCTTACGTAAAGATTTACAACGGATGATAGATATTATTGGTGAGAAAGCGAAAGAGCATAAATATACAGTGATGATGGGACGTACGCATGGTGTACATGCTGAACCAACGACCTTTGGATTGAAATTAGCCCTATGGTATTCTGAAATGAAACGTAACATGGAACGTTTTGAACATGCGGCAAAAGGCGTTGAAGCTGGAAAAATCAGTGGAGCAGTAGGAACCTTTGCCAATATTTCTCCGTTTGTAGAAGAATATGTATGTACAAAATTAGGGATTCGTCCACAAGACATCTCAACACAAGTGTTACCTAGAGATTTACATGCAGAGTATCTTGCGTCATTAGCTTTAATTGCGACAAGCATTGAAAAATTTGCAACAGAAATTCGTGGTTTGCAAAAATCAGAAACACGTGAAGTAGAAGAGTTTTTTGCAAAAGGTCAAAAAGGCTCTTCGGCAATGCCGCATAAACGCAACCCGATTGGTTCAGAAAACATGTCTGGTCTCGCACGTGTGGTGCGTGGACACATGGTTACAGCTTATGAAAATGTATCGTTATGGCATGAACGTGATATCTCTCATTCATCAGCAGAACGGATTATTATCCCTGATACAACTATTTTAATTAACTATATGTTAAATCGTTTCGGAACAATTGTGGAGAAATTAACTGTTTTCCCAGAGAATATGAAACGTAATATGGATGCAACTTTTGGTTTGATTTACAGCCAACGTGTGATGCTTAAATTAATTGATCATGGCATGACTCGTGAAGAAGCCTATGACTTAGTACAGCCGAAAACTGCTGAAGCGTGGGATAACCAAATTGCCTTCCGTCCGTTGCTAGAAGCGGATGAAAAAATTACGTCTGTTTTGTCAGCAGATGAGTTAGCAGATGCCTTTGATTACCATCACCATTTAAAAAATGTAGATACTATTTTTAACCGAGTAGGATTAGGTGAATAAGTTAATAAAAGAAGCCTTTGAACATGATTGTTCAGAGGCTTTTATTTACGCGAATTCAATTGTATACAGCTCCATTTTTAGGATGTTAAAAAGTATATTGACATAGTCAAAGGGAATTTCTTTAAAATTGAGAAATACTTCAAAATGAGCGTGATGGGTAAATAAGTTTGTTTGATGCACTTCTCGAATAATTAGCTCATCATTATGATTATTTTTAAATAATAGAAGTTGCTTGTAATGCTGATATGTTTTGGTAGAGAAAAAGATGCGATCACTCCAAGTATGTTTTCGTTGCGTTAAATGTTGATGTTTCTGAATGATTTTGGCTAAATCATAGAACATTTTTTTCTTTTCGCCGAGACTTAAACATGTTACAAACTGAACGGCCTGATCATAAAAGATTTTCATGCACGTGCCATCCTCCTTTGAGATAGATCAAACTTTAACTACATAATATCATTGAAACAATTTAATGTAAACGCTTTTATATAAAGGAGGAGAGGTTGTTCATTATTTTTCTTTGTTGTTAAACACGAACTATTTAACTTTATTTAATTTTAAAT
>NZ_MAEL01000019.1 GCF_009933335.1 Candidatus Enterococcus willemsii
CGAATATAATTGTATTTGTTTACTCATCATTATCTCATTTTAGTGTCTATTTTTGGTGCGAATCTCCTAGGTATTTTCTGGGAGCATCACATTCGCACTCACTGGAAACTAGAATAAGCAGTTCTTATACAATTATAGTAACAATTAATTTATCCAAATAAACAAACTCATATATATTATAAGGGAATGGCTAAGTTTTATAAATGTTTTAATATGATATTTTTCGAAATCTCAATATTTTCTATGTTTGTTATAAATCTAGTAAGTTTATTTAGATAAAATAGAGGAGTTATCACCTAACTGAAAGTACAATCGTTTACAATAAATCCAACATCGCTCTTTCGAAAAACTCACTATGTATATGATACTTACGTTTAATAGAATGAACTTGTAGTTGGTTAAAGGGCTTATTCACTTTCTTTTTACAATAAATGAACAAATTTTACCTTTTTTCTTTAAGGTATTAGTTGATTAATAAAGGAGAACATGCTAGAATTAGGGATGTAAGGAATTGAGAATGATTTATAAATTCGCTTTTTTTTATAATACATGGGTCATATTAAGTCTATCTAGGACGAAAAGTGTCCAACGGAGGTTGCATATGCTTGATGAATTAAAATTGTTTGAAGCAATCGCGCCAGATATTTTGACAGTTATCCAAGAAAGATATCGGATATTACAAAATATTTATTGGATGCAGCCGATTGGGAGAAGAACTCTTTCTGAAAGTTTAGACCTAACTGAACGTGTATTACGAACAGAAACGGATTTATTGAAGAAACTTGATTTGATAGACAGTTCTAAAAGTGGCATGATGTTAACGGCAAAAGGCGAGGAAGTCTACAATCGTTTAGGTAGTATGATGGAACAACTTTTCCGCGTACATCAAATCGAAAAACGTTTAGCGACGTATTTCGGCATTGATCGTTGCTTTATTACAGGTGGCGACAGTGACCAGCAAGTAAAAGTCATCGGCGAATTTGGACATTTATTGTCCGAAGCCTTAAATACTCAATTGCCAAATGGAAAAAATATCATTGCAGTAATGGGTGGTACCACAATGGCAAAAGTTGCGCGAGAACTCTCTAATTTGGAGACTGAGCAACGCGAGAATTTATTTGTACCCGCACGAGGTGGTATAGGTGAGGCTGTAAATGTACAAGCAAATTCAGTTAGTGCAGAAATGGCTATCCGTACGAATGGCAAATATCGCTCGTTGTACGTACCTGAACAATTAAGCAGAGCTACGTATGATTCCTTAATGCAAGAGCCTTCTATATTAGAAGTATTGAACTTGATAAGTGAAGCGAATTGTGTTATTCATAGTATTGGGAAAGCATTACACATGGCTGCACGTCGAAAAATGACCGAAGAAGAGATTTTAATGCTGAAGCAAAAAAATGCAGTAGCGGAATCTTTTGGTTACTTTTTTGATGAAGAAGGACAAGTAGTTTACAAAATCCCACGAATTGGTCTACAATTAAAGGACATACAAAATATCCCTTACGTATTTGCGATTGCAGGTGGTAAAAGTAAAGCAAAAGCCATCCACGCATACATGAAAAATGCACCAAAACAAACATGGCTCATTACAGATGAAGCTGTGGCAAATGAGATTTTAAAAGGGGCAACCCTTTAAAATAAATTTTTATGATTTTCATAAGGAGGAAATCTTAAATGACAGTTAAAGTAGGTATTAATGGATTTGGACGTATCGGACGCTTAGCATTCCGTCGTATCCAAGATGTAGAAGGAATCGAAGTGGTTGCAATCAACGACTTAACAGATGCTAAAATGTTAGCACACTTGTTAAAATATGATACAACTCAAGGACGTTTCAACGGTACAGTTGAAGTTCACGAAGGTTCTTTCAATGTAAACGGAAAAGAAGTTAAAGTTTTAGCTAACCGCAACCCTGAAGAATTACCATGGGGCGAACTAGGCGTAGATATCGTTCTAGAATGTACTGGTTTCTTTACTTCAAAAACTGCTGCTGAAAAACACTTAACTGCAGGTGCTAAACGTGTTGTTATCTCAGCTCCTGGTGGAGACGATGTACCAACAATCGTTTACAACACAAACCATGAAATCTTAACAGGCGAAGAAACAGTTATCTCAGGTGCTTCATGTACTACTAACTGCTTAGCTCCAATGGCTAAAGCGTTAAACGATAACTTCGGCGTTGTTGAAGGTTTAATGACAACTATCCACGCTTACACTGGTGACCAAATGACTCTTGATGGACCACACCCTAAAGGTGACTTCCGTCGTGCTCGTGCGGCTGCTGCAAACATCGTTCCTAACTCAACTGGTGCTGCTAAAGCAATCGGCTTAGTAATTCCAGAATTGAACGGTAAATTAGATGGAGCTGCTCAACGTGTTCCTGTTGCTACTGGTTCATTAACTGAATTAGTAACTGTTTTAGACAAACAAGTAACTGCTGATGAAATCAATGCAGTAATGGCTAAAGCTGCTAACGAATCTTACGGATATACTGAAGACGAAATCGTTTCTTCTGATATCGTGGGTATGACTTACGGTTCATTATTCGATGCTACTCAAACTCGTGTAATGACAGTTGGCGACAAACAATTAGTTAAAACTGTTTCATGGTATGATAACGAAATGTCATACACTGCACAATTAGTTCGTACTTTAGAATACTTCGCTAATTTATAAGATAGTTAATATCTAAAATTGCAGTATATCAAAGCGGGGAAGCGACGCGCTTCTCCGCTTTTTTTAAAGAAGAAAGACCGATATTAGGAGGCAATTTCATGGCTAAAAAGACTGTACAAGATATTGATTTAAAAGGTAAAAAAGTTCTTGTCCGTGTTGACTTTAACGTTCCTTTGAAAGATGGCGTTATTACTGATGACACACGTATTAAAGCAGCTTTACCAACAATCAAATATGTATTAGACCAAGGTGGAAAAGCAATTCTATTTTCTCACTTAGGACGTGTAAAAACAGAAGAAGATAAAGCTGGTAAATCTTTAGCACCTGTTGCAGATCGTTTAGGCGAATTACTAGGTAAAGAAGTGACATTCGTTCCTGAAACTCGTGGTGAAGCATTAGAAACAGCAATCAACAACTTAGAAGACGGCGGCGTAGTTGTTTTTGAAAACACACGTTTTGAAGATGTAGATGGTAAAAAAGAAAGCAAAAATGATGCTGACTTAGGTAAATATTGGGCTTCATTAGGTGATGTATTTGTGAATGATGCATTCGGTACAGCTCACCGTGCACATGCTTCTAACGTAGGGATTGCTTCAACTGGTATTCCGACAGTAGCTGGTTTCTTAATGGAAAAAGAAATTAAATTCATCGGTGAAGCAGTTGAAGAACCTAAGCGTCCAATGGTGGCAATTTTAGGTGGCGCAAAAGTTTCAGATAAAATCGGTGTTATCGAAAACTTAATCCCTAAAGCAGATAAAATTCTTATCGGTGGTGGAATGACTTATACATTCTATCGTGCAAAAGGAATTGAAATTGGTAAATCTTTAGTTGAAGCTGATAAAGTGGATTTAGCAAAAGAATTAATTGAAAAAGCTGGAGATAAATTAGTATTGCCAGTTGATTCAGTAACTGCTGCTGAATTTTCAAATGAAGTACCAACTGAAGTGCATGAAGGTGCAGTACCAGCTGATCAAATGGGCTTAGATATCGGTCCTAAAACAGTTGAATTATTTGCAAACATCTTAAAAGATGCGAAAACAGTCGTTTGGAATGGTCCTATGGGCGTATTTGAAATGTCTAACTTTGCTAAAGGTACAATTGGTGTTTGTGAAGCTATTGCTAACCTTACAGATGCAACAACAATTATCGGTGGAGGAGATTCTGCAGCAGCTGCTGAACAATTAGGCTTTGCGGACAAATTTACTCATATCTCTACTGGTGGCGGTGCAAGCTTAGAATTATTAGAAGGCAAAGAATTACCAGGCTTAGCAGCAATCAACGATAAATAATCGATTTTTTTCAAAGGAGTGTCATAAATGCGTAAACCTATTATCGCAGGTAACTGGAAAATGAACTTAACAGCATCAGAGGCAAAAGCTTTTGCAGAAGCTGTAAAAAACAACATCCCTGGCAATGACAAAGTAGATTCAGTTATTGGTTCTCCAGCACTATTTTTAGAAACATTAGTAGATGCTGCAAAAGGGACTGATTTGAAAATCTCAGCTCAAAACTGCTACTGGGAAAATTCAGGAGCGTTCACAGGTGAAACTTCACCAGCTGCATTAGCAGATTTAGGCGTTGACTATGTAATCATTGGTCATTCAGAGCGTCGTGAATATTTCCACGAAACAGACGAAGAAATCAACAAAAAAGCAAAAGCTATTTTTGCAAATGGTATGACACCAATTCTTTGCTGTGGTGAGTCTTTAGAAACTTATGAAGCAGAAAAAACTGCGGAATGGATTGAAGGACAAATCACTGCTGGTTTAGCTGGTTTATCAGATGAACAAGTAAGCAATTTAGTTATTGCTTATGAGCCAATCTGGGCAATCGGTACTGGTAAATCTGCTGATGCAACAATCGCTGACACTATTTGTGGCGTTGTTCGTCAAACTGTTGAAAAACTTTATGGTGGCGAAGTTGCTGCAAAAGTTCGTATTCAATACGGTGGTTCTGTTAAACCAGAAAATATCGCTGAATACATGGCAAAAGAAAATGTTGATGGTGCTTTAGTAGGTGGCGCAAGCTTACAACCAGAATCATTCTTAGCTTTATTAGACGCTGTAAAATAATTCGTTTACAATTTCGAATTTCATTTGCAGTATTGACTAAAATTCATTAAAATAGAAGTATCTACAGGGAAGAATCCCTTACGATAAAACAAACTCAAAGGAGAGACAACACATGTCAATTATTACTGATGTTTACGCTCGCGAAGTCTTAGACTCACGTGGTAACCCAACAATCGAAGTAGAAGTTTATACTGAATCAGGTGCGTTTGGTCGCGGTATGGTTCCTTCAGGAGCTTCAACTGGTGAACACGAAGCGGTTGAATTACGTGATGGCGATAAAGACCGTTATTTAGGTAAAGGAGTATCTAAAGCTGTTGATAACGTAAATAACGTAATCGCAGAAGCTATCATTGGTTACGATGTTCGTGATCAAATGGCTATCGATAAAGCAATGATTGAATTAGATGGCACTCCTAACAAAGGTAAATTAGGCGCGAATGCTATTCTTGGTGTTTCTATTGCTGTTGCTCGTGCAGCTGCTGACTTCCTAGAAATTCCTCTATACCACTATTTAGGCGGATTCAATACAAAAGTTTTACCAACTCCTATGATGAACATCATCAATGGTGGTTCTCACTCAGATGCGCCTATCGCATTCCAAGAGTTCATGATTTTACCAGTTGGTGCACCAACATTCAAAGAAGCTTTACGTTGGGGTGCAGAAGTATTCCACGCTTTAGCTAAAATCTTGAAATCTCGTGGTTTAGAAACTGCAGTTGGTGACGAAGGTGGTTTCGCTCCTCGTTTTGAAGGAACTGAAGACGGTGTTGAAACAATCTTAGAAGCAATCAAAGCTGCTGGTTTAGAACCAGGTAAAGATGTATTCTTAGGATTTGACTGTGCATCTTCAGAATTCTACGAAGATGGCGTATACAACTATGCTAAATTCGAAGGCGAAGGCGGAGCAAAACGCACTGCTGCTGAACAAGTTGACTACCTAGAAGAATTAGTTAACAAATACCCAATCATCACTATTGAAGACGGTATGGATGAAAACGACTGGGATGGATGGAAACTATTGACTGAACGCCTAGGCGATAAAGTTCAATTAGTTGGTGACGATTTATTCGTAACAAACACTGAAATCTTAGCTAAAGGTATTGATCAAGGTATTGGTAACTCAATCCTAATCAAAGTTAACCAAATCGGTACTTTAACTGAAACATTCGAAGCTATCGAAATGGCTAAAGAAGCTGGCTATACTGCAGTTGTTTCTCACCGTTCTGGTGAAACAGAAGATTCAACAATCGCTGATATCGCTGTTGCAACTAACGCTGGCCAAATCAAAACTGGTTCTTTATCACGTACTGACCGTATTGCGAAATACAACCAATTATTACGTATCGAAGACCAATTAGGTGA
>NZ_MAEL01000020.1 GCF_009933335.1 Candidatus Enterococcus willemsii
TTTTTTATTTAAAATAATTTTTCTTAGCTAAATAGACGCCAGTTAAAACAGTTAAAATAAACATACCAACCATTACGATGAAAAAACCTAGGGGAGATTCTTTACCTGGTAATCCTCCGGTATTCATGCCCCAAATTCCTCCAATAACTGTTGGAATAGTCAAAACAAGTGCTGCCGACTCTAAATATTTCATCAATTGATTTAAGTTATTGCTAATCATACTTGCAAATAAATCACCGATTGTTTTGAGTAAATCCTGATAGATTTGAACGGTTTTTAATGCTTGTTTTTGCCGAAGCTTAACGTCAAAAACCAATCGTTGGTCGTTAACTCTCTCTAAAAACTCATGATCCTTACATAAGTAGTCCAATGTCTGATTCTGATCAGCTAAAACATGTGCAATAAAAATAATTTCTCTTTCGACATCTGCTAATTGGAAAAGTTCTTTGCTTCCTGTGGTTTTACGTGCAGCTCGATCAAGCTTATCAATTATTTGTTTTATCTCTTTAAGCCCTGCAATAAAATGGCGATTCATATTAAGTAAAGCGTATAGAATGATTTGCTCAAATGAATGAAAAGGTACTTGTTTTTCAAAGAGTTGTTCCATAAAATGACGATTTTTTCCAACATAAATAATCAGCAACTCTTCAGAAAGTATAAAGGATATCGGACTGATTCGCTCTTCAATAGAAGAGTTGACAGAAGAAAGGTTAAAAAATACGAGCGAAATTGCATGTGTTAGAGTTGTATCTTCAAGGTATTCCATTCTGGAAATTTCATCTAAACTATCGGCAGCTACAAAAATATCTTTTGGCAGATGAAACTGTGTAATTATATTAGGTAACTCATCTTTAGATTCTTCATCAATCACTAGCCAATTATAATTCTCTGTAGTACTAGGTTTTAAACCATGTTCTTTGTCTAGCTGAAAATACATCATCATTTTCTTCACTCCTAATATCATATTTAATCGTGATTTCATTGGAATCATTTTTCAGGTAATTCGTAAATAAAGAAGCTTTGAGATTAACATTAACCATAAGTATATTATAAAGTCTTTTTCGCTATAAAAGATGGATTTCGTTAAATTGTCCATAGTGGTTTAAAAAATGAAATATACTATATTAGTAAAAATTTCTATTTTTTATCATAATTGCTAGATGTTATTTCTTCTTGCAACGATTCTACTCTCTTTTTTAAAGAATAGGCT
>NZ_MAEL01000021.1 GCF_009933335.1 Candidatus Enterococcus willemsii
ATATTATTATAAATTAAAAAACGCGTATCTTCAATCCTAGATACGCGTTTAAATTATTTTGTTAAATCAATTTTTTTGCCTACAGCATATATAATAATTCCACCGACTGTCATTGAAAGCAACTCACCTATTCCGATAATTAACCAATTATAGAAGAATGGCAAATCGTACAAGATAGTTAATTGACCTGCGACGGTAAACATCGACAGAGCAAAAACGATGGCAGTAACAACCATTTTGTATTTCATATTTTTAATGCGTTTCGTTACGTATTGGTTGACGACCAACACTAAAAACGTGCAGATACTCCCTACAACAACATCCAACAAACCATTCGGCGACCAAAAGTTAGCGATGACGACACCTAATGTCACTGCCCAAATATAGCGCTTATTGTATAACGCCAAATAATTGAACATCTCCGATAACCGAATTTGTACGGCACCAAAACTAATAACGGACAATGCGATTGTCACGACTACATATAAACTAGTTACTAGTGCCATTTTTGCTGTTTCTTGTGTTGTCCAGTGAGTGACTGAACGTGTTTCTTCATTATTCATATCTTTTCTCCTTTGCAAGGACAGGCCTTGGTAAATAACTGCGACCAAAGGATTGAAGTGTCACAGTGTGGAAATCCACTGTATCTATGATAACGAAAAAAAGTGCTGTTTGCAAAAGTTTTTTTATTTTAACAACCAACCACCATCAATCGGTAATATCGTCCCTTGCATGTAACATGATTGTTCACTCGCTAAGAATAAAGTGACTGCCGCGACTTCTTCTGGTTGTGCCCAACGCTTCATTGGTGTTTCGTCTGCTACCCATTTTGCCATAGACCCATCACCTGCAAAATCGGCTGCATTCATCGGTGTTTGAATTGCTCCTGGGGCAAGTCCATTAATGTGCAAGCCCTTATCTGCATAATCTAGAGCCAATTGTTTGGTAAATCCTGCCACTGCATGTTTTGCAGACGTATATGCGATTCCACCACCGCCACCGACAAAACTAGCAACAGATGCCATATTAATAATCGTCCCAAAACCGTTCTTGACCATTTGTGGAATAATTACTTTGGTAATCGCAAACATGCTCGTTAGATTTGTTGCCAATATTTTTTGCCATAACTCAATATCCGTTTCTTCAATTGTTTTGTACTCATCTAATATTCCCGCAGTATTTAACAGAATATCGATATCTCCAAATTGCTGTTGGCAGACATTGACGACTTCTTGACAAACCGCCACTTGACTAAGGTCACCGCTAAATGATTGAAAATTCGAATGCTGACTCAGCGCGCCAAAGTCTTCCTGAATGTCGACACCAAAAACAAAACTTCCAGCTTCTAAAAACGCCATCGCTTGTGCATAGCCAATGCCCGATGCTGCACCCGTCACCAACACAACTTTTCCTTGAAATTCACTCATGCTTCCACGACTTTCCAATCGTCCGCTAAAATATCACAAACGGTTGGTGCAAAACTTGAAAAACCTTCATCTGCTGTTTTAATCAAAAAATATGGTGTAACTGGGGAGCCGTCATATTCCTCTCCGGAAACAAGCGTTACATATAGCTCAAAACCGCCCCACCCTTCACGAATAATTTTTTCGCCTTGCTTTAACTTTGGTAAAATTTCTTCAAATGTCATGATTTATCCCTCCATTTTCTCTACTAGTTGTACCATAAAACACTTTGGAAAACCATCCTGGATTTTCATTCACATCAATGTAGATCGTCCATTTTCTCGTGATATAGGACTTCTTTTCCATTTTCCAATGCATAAGCAATTTCATTTCTCGTACTCGTTCCAATATAGCCATCAATATTCACTACATAAATACCATCGCTAATAGCAATTTTTTTCTTATGAATCTGATCCAGTTTAGCGAAATCCGTTTCTTGACACATTCCCTCGCTTGGATACACACATTGAATCACGGCATATCCCTTGTTTAACTCTAACTCTGTAGCTATTTGGATCATTTCTTTTGCATATCTCATGCTTCCACAAATTGTTAGAACTTTCATTGTTAGCTCTCCTTTTAACATAGAAACAAGAGCCCATTCTCCATGCACTCTTGTTTCTCATTTCAATTAATTATTCAAGTCTTCGAGTAATTCCTCACTTAAAACACCTTCAGCAATCTGTCGCGTTTCTCCTTGCATTTTCAAGTGATAGTCTGGAGAAATCTCAATTGCTAAATCGCCGCCTTGCATATGAATCGTCAGCTTATCATCGACTAACCCTTTTTTGAAGAGAACACTAGCGACTGCACAAGAAGAACTTCCTGAAGCAAGAGTGAAACCAGCCCCACGTTCCCAAATCAAGATTTCAACTTCATCTCTGGCTAATACTTTTGCAAATTGTACATTGATACGGTTAGGGAACATTGGATGATTTTCAATCATTGGTCCGTATTTTTTAATCTCTGCTATATCTAAGGTATCTTTTAACACCACACAATGTGGATTCCCCATCGATACGCAATTGACTTCAATTTCTTGCCCATCGATTAACAATTGTTGGCTAATCGCTTCATTATCTGTAAATTTAGTTGGGATTTTTGCTGATTCGAATAGCGCTTGCCCCATCTCTACTGTTATTAATCGAGCTTTTCCATTGACTGTCTCAACAATTTCAGCTGTCACTAGACCGCCAGCAGTTTCGACTGAAAATGTCTTCTCAGAGGTAAAATGATAATCGTAAATATATTTACAAAAGATTCGTAAGCCATTGCCACTTTTTTCTGCTTCAGAACCATCAGGATTGAAAATACGCAAACCAAAGTCAGCTTTATCAGATGGAACTTTTAATAAAATCCCATCCGAACCGATACCGAAATTAATATTACAAATGTGTTGAATCGCTTTTTCTGTCAAATCAAAGGTCAACGTGTCTTGATTTAAGACAATATATTCATTTCCTAATGCATGTGTTTTAACAAAATGATTGTTTTCCATAATTTTTCAACCTCTGTCAGTTATTTTTTAGTAAACAAGCGCTATTCTTTAAAACGCCCCTCTAACTTCATCTGATGGTGCGTTAAAATGTCTTCAAGTGAAATATCATATTTATCAGCAAGAACAAGAATATTATCCAACACATCACCCAGTTCTTCCATCAAGTTTTCTTTGTAAACATGTTCTGGCTGTGTCGCTTCATCAGGTCGATCACGTCCAATTTCTAAACTGCGAACAGCTCGGGATACTTCCCCTACTTCTTCTGTCAAAAATCCAATACGGATAAATGGATTATATTGATACCAGTTTCGTTTTTTGTAAAAGTCGATGACCCATGATTTGTAGTCTTGAATGTCCATCATTATTGCTCCTTTTCCATTATTCACCAATTTCTTTTTGTGTGTCTTTCATTCGCTTCATTAATTGTTCGTAATGGACATAAAGAACCGAAAATTTATCTAAGTTTTTTTGCTTCCACGGTTTTGGTTTTCCACAAAAATGTAAAATTACTGTATTCTCTAATACCCACCGTGCATCGTAGGTACCTTTACTTTTCGTAAAGTAAGTCAACGATTGACGTGTGTCATAATTCCAAATCTCTTCAGGAATTTCTTTTATATTTTCACCATACAAATAATTCAATACGTCTTGGTCAGGTAAAATTAATTGTTTTTCGAATTTTTCAATGACCTCATAAATAGCTTCTAATTGGATTTTTTCTCTTGCTAGGTCTGTATCAATCAACATAATGCCAGAGTTAAAATAAACATTGCTTGTGCCTAGACGGATATTGTTAATGGTGTGCGAAATGTTTGTCAAGCCCGCATGAGTAGCTGCTGCCATCATATTTCCTTCTAAGTCTAAGGACCATAAATCTTCAATCGAATTAATAATCAACGTATCTGGATCTAAATAAATCACTCTTTTAACAGTCTCTGGTAAAAACTGTCCACACAATAAGCGGAAATACATTTCTTTTGGATAGTCATGGATAGATACGGTCTCCTTTATTAGCAAATTATCTACTTTTCGAACCAACAGTTCTGACCCGAAACTAGCAACAAATAATGATAGTACTTCGATTTTTTCCGCTGGAATTCGTTCGTGTAGTAACCAGATGTTAAATTGACGATTAGGATTGTTCACATGTAGTGATGTCAACATCACTTCTAAAGGGGGTAAATAATTTTCATCTAGGGTCACTAGAATATCAATCTTTTCTTTCAAATTCATGCCTCCTAAAAAAATTATGGCTTCATTCCAAGAATATTATATCGTTTGTTTTCTTTACCGCAAAGTATTTTTCTAATCTAGTTATTATTCTTTAGTTTTTCTACAATTGTATGTGCTACTAAGTCATGGATGCCTCGATGATCTTTTCGGATGACTACCACAACAAACCAGCTAATCGGTAGAATATAAGTTAGTACAAACATTCCTAGCCAAAAAGGATCCAGCTCCCAGTTTAAGGCAAACCCTCTAAAAATTAGCATATGTGCATACTGCCAAGGCAAGTATTTGATTATATTTCTTACTAGAATTTGTCTAAAGCGGATAGGTTGATTATTAGTTGAGTTAACAACAAGTTTCATCCAACTTTTCCCAATCGTTGCATGTTGGTTACTTGTTTCAGTCACTAATGAATAGATAAAAACTGGTCCAAACATTGTTAAGGATAATAAATTCATCCGCCATTCGTTAAATGTTGGAATACTCCCTAAAAAGTAGTACAGCGACATCATAATAATAAATAGGAATCCTGCCCAAAGTAAAATGAATAAATAATCAATCCCCAATACCAAAAGACGTCTTTTTAAGTTCCCTACATTTTCCATCTCCATCCTCTCCTTTTTAGAAACTCTCTTTTAATTTTATCATAGGAAATATGCTTTCGAGAAACAATCTCACTAATAGCAAGCTTTTTACAGTATAATAAATACGAAAAGAAATTATTAAGGAGGTTTTTAGGATGAATTTTGAATTAACTGGTGGAACAGCCTATCCAATGGCTGTCATTCACATGAACAACGGCGAAGTTGTTAATCTAGAGCGAGGTGCCATGGCTTACTCAAGAAACGTGGATATTAAAGGCAAGATGAATAATAACGGGAAATCCGGTTTAGGTGGTTTGATGTCTGCCATTGGTCGTTCAATTACTTCTGGCGAATCGATGTTTATCACCGAAGCAACAGCTAATGCCAATCATGCGGAATTAGGTGTAGCACCAAGCAGTATTGGTAAAATAATGAAACTGGAAGTTGGTTATGAGCAATATCGCTTGAACACTGGCACATACTTAGCTTCCGACCCATCGGTTCACTACAATATGGTTCGTCAAGATATCGGTAAAGCATTCTTCGGAGGAACCGGTGGTCTCTTTGTTATGGAGACTTCTGGTACAGGAGATATTCTGATTGCTAGTTTTGGTGATATTGTAGAATTGACTGTCGAACCTGGACAACCGTTAACTGTTGACAACGAGCATGTCCTAGCATGGTCGGATAATTTGAACTATAAAATTCGCATCGCTTCAGGGATGTTTGGTTTTACATCAGGCGAAGGAATCGTCAATGAGTTTAACGGCTCTGGTAAAGTTCTAATTCAAACACGCAACGTCAGAAATCTAGCCGATGATATTCAACGCTTCATCCCCTCTAAAAGTAGTTAAATAGCATTAGAAAAGAATGTATGATTAATATATCTGCATTCTTTTTTTATTTACTATAAAATATTCCATCTTTTTTATGATAAAATAGTAATATCGTAAAAAAATGGAGGTTTTTCAATGGAAACTATTACAAATTTTAGAGATTTAGGTGGATTAACTACACGTGATGGCAAACGAATTTCCGATAAAAAATTATTGCGGTCTGGCGAGTTATCACGTGTTTCTATCGAAGAGCAACAAGTATTACTTAATGAGTTTCATTTAGAAAAAATTGTCGACTTACGTTCGTTAGATGAGGTAACCGAACGTCCCGATAAAGTTTTTGAAAAAACAGATTACGTTCATATTGATATCTTTAAAGATATCACAGATGAAGGTGCTAGTTTGGATGATTTTATCAAAATTGGTTCTGCTGAGCGCTCAAGAGAATATATGCACACGATTTATCAGACAATGACTGTCAATCCATCTGCACAAGCTGGCTTTACCCAAATGATTGAAACAGCATTAAGTATCCCTAAACAAAACAGTTTCCTCTTCCACTGCTTTGCTGGAAAAGATCGTACAGGTATCTCAGCTGCACTCTTATTAGAAATATTGAACGTACCAAAAGAGACCATTTATCAAGATTACTTAGCGACAAATAAATTTCGTGTAAAAGAAAATCAAGAAGTGATTCAATTAGCCATAGATAATGGCGCAAATCAAGGCGTTGTTGAAGCCCTGGAAGTCGCTTTAAATGTTGAAGCTCCATTTTTAGATACATTTTATCAAACCGTAGACAAAGAATTTGGTGGTATTGAACTCTATCTAAAAGATAGTCTACGTATTTCACCAAGCATGCAAGAAGATTTACGAAGACTTATTTTAGTTGATTGATTTATTATATGTCTCTCGTTATTTTCTCATCAAAAGAGCCCCTTTTAAAATCCTGTCATTGATTTGACGGGATTTTTTATATGATAGCGCCTTTCTATCATAAGATACTTGGCTTTTTTCTGTCATTGCGTACTTCCAAACTGTTTGCTAAGATTCAAATCAAACAAATAGCTATTGGTTGATACATATGAATTCGAGGAGGATGGAAAATGAAAAAGTTATTTACAATTGGTACAATTGGATTGGTTAGCACATTACTATTAACTGGTTGTGGAAGTGGGGATGAAACAGAAAATAAGGAGATCCGTGTTGGGACCTCTCCAGGCCCGTATAGCGAACTATTTTTAGATGGTATCAAACCTATTTTAGAAGAAGATGGTTATACCGTAAAAGAAACACCCTTTGATGCTTTGCTTCAAGCAGACGTTGCATTAAATGACGGAGATATTGACGTCAATGTGGATCAGCATACTGCTTATTTAGAAAACTTCAATGAAAATTCAGATGCAAATTTAGTTGGCTTAGTTTCTATTCCAACTGTTCCTGCTGGAATTTTTGGCGGTCGAAAAGATAATTTAGACGCCGTTGAAGAAGGCGATGTAGTAGCGATTCCTGACGATGCTTCCAATGCAGCTCGTGCCTTACTACTGCTGGAAAAAGCAGGTTGGATTACCTTAGATGAAAATGTCGACCCGATTGAAGCAACTTCTAGTAATATTGCTGAGAATCCTTTGAATTTAGACATTGTCGAAATGAATTCTGCACAAATCCCTCGTAGTCTAGAAGATATTGATTACGGTGTAATTCCTGGAAGTATCGTCTACAGTGCTGATATTCCTGCAGAAGATAGCTTACTGAGCGAAGACATCTTGAAAGAATATGAATTAGTCGTAACCGTTGATGAAGAAAATGCGGACACCGATTGGGCAAAAGCGATTGTCGATGCATACAAATCCGATGAATTTGCGGAATTTTTAAAAGGTGAAAACGAAAATAACTACTGGTTTATTCCAGCAGACTTACAACAATAAGGGGTGTTTGAATGTTTCAAGACAAAGCATTTTTCCAAAAACTAAAAGAAACTAGACAGCATCTTCATCAGCATCCCGAGTTGTCCAATCAAGAATGGCAAACAACTGCCTTTATTAAACAATTTTTACAAGAACGTCAGATTAAAATTCTAGACACTGATTTAAAAACAGGCGTCATTGCTGAAATTGGTTTATCAGATGAAAAAATCATTGGTTTACGTGCAGACATTGATGCGTTGCCGATTGATGAATTAACCGAGCTTCCTTATGCTTCCCTCCATTCGGGTGTGATGCATGCGTGTGGACATGATTTTCATACAGCTTCTTTATTAGGTACGGCCGCTGTACTGAAACAACATGAAGTGAATTTACCAGGGAAAGTTCGTTTGATTTTCCAACCTGCAGAAGAAGTCTTTCAAGGAGCAAAGCAAGTGATTCAAGCGACCGACATAAGACAGTTGGATGCACTTGTTGGCTTTCATAATGCACCCGATTTACCATTAGGTACAATTGGTGCACGCTTAGACCGTCAAATGGCGAGTGTCGACCGCTTCGATATTACCATTCACGGTGTTGGCAGTCATGCGGCGCATCCCGATCAAGGCAACGATCCGATTGTCACGGGGGCTCAGATTATTTCCAACTTACAAGCAATTATCACACGTCACGTATCTGCTAGCGAACAAGCTGTCTTATCCATTACACATGTCGAAGCTGGACAAACATGGAATGTCTTGCCGGCTGATTTTCGTTTCGAAGGAACGATTCGCACATTTAACGAAACTGTCCGCCAGACAATTATCAAGCAATTGAAGCAAATTGTGTATGGACTTGCGACAAGCTATGGACAAACCGTTACAATTGATTGGGTCACTGGACCAGGACCCGTGACAAATGATGCAAACCTATACGCTAAATTGACCACGGCTATCTCAGAAATAAGCGAGTTTGTGACATTAGAAAGTAATTTAGGTGGCGAAGATTTTGCTTTCTATCAAGAATATGTACCAACCTTTTTTGCCTCTATTGGAACAGGCAAAAAAATCCCTCTACACCATCCAGCTTTCTTAGTTGATGATGACGCACTCATTTATAGTGTGAATTATTACTTGAAAGCTGTCGAAACTTTATTGGAAACACTCCCCTTTTAATGAGAAAAAGCCAATGTCCTTCAAAAGATATTGGCTTTTTCTCGCTTTTTTGGTTAAAATAAATACGATTAAATTACAAAGAAGGTTAATACATTGTCTGTAAAACGTTTTGTGCAACTATTTGTTTGTTACTTGGTATCAATTGTTATTGCGGTAACGCTAACTGATTTCTTCTCTGTATCCAACCGTTGGCTCTTCATACTCTTAGTTAGTGTAATTGGATATATCGTTTTAACGATTCCACTTACAATCATGACTATGATGAAGAAAAAATAAAAGAACTGATGCTCGTTGTTGGGCATCAGTTCTTTTCATTATTTAATAGCTAAAATTTCTGTGACGCAAGGTTTCATTTCGTTTACAGCAACCACACGATTATGACGGACAGGTGCATCCAACAATTCAGTCACTGCTTGTGGAATGACCACGTTTGATAGACGATATAATTCATCAACCAAATCGAAATCATCTTTTGTTGCTTCTTTTTGTGTTAGTGCTTCAACGACCACTCGTGGGAATTTATACGGACTTGCTGTTGAAACGACTAAAGACGGAGTGTTTGCTTCTTTATGTTTCGCTAAGACACTTGCTGCGACCGCTGTATGTGGGTCTAAGACATATTGAGCTTCTTGATAGATTTCCTCAATCGTTGCTTTGGTCTCTTCTTCTGTAGCAAAATCACCGATAAAATCGGTTAAACGAGCTTTCATTTCTGGCGTAATTTCATATTTTCCTTCAGAAGTTAATTGATTCATTAATTCATTCGTTTGTGCGACATCATCGCCAGTTAAATGGAAAATTAGACGTTCCAAATTACTAGAAATCAAAATATCCATTGATGGTGAAGAAGTCACAAAGAATGGACGGTTGCGATCGTAAACACCTGTTTGGAAAAAGTCCGTTAAAACTTTATTCGGATTTGACGCACAAATTAATTGTTTAAACGGTACCCCCAATTGTTTGGCATAATAACCAGCTAAAATATTACCAAAATTACCTGTTGGGACAGATACATTGATTTCTTCTCCGTTTTTAATTTCCCCTTGCTTCACTAATTGGGCATAAGCATAGACATAGTAAACCACTTGTGGAATTAAACGACCGATATTGATTGAATTCGCAGAAGAAAACTGTTTGCCATTGTCTGCTAGTGCTTGTTTTAAGGCTGCATCATTGAACAACGATTTAACCATTGATTGCGCATCATCGAAGTTCCCATCAATAGCTACCACGTAGGTATTGTCCCCTTTTTGAGTGACCATTTGTTTCTCTTGAATTTTACTTACGCCATCTTTTGGATAAAAGACGATAATTTTGGTTCCAGGAACATCGGCAAAACCAGCCATCGCAGCTTTTCCTGTATCACCAGAAGTCGCTGTTAAGATGACAATTTCTGAATCCACGCCGTTTTTCTTAGCAGAAGTCGTCATTAAGTAAGGTAAAATTGATAACGCCATATCCTTAAACGCGATGGTCGATCCGTGGAATAATTCTAAATAATAGTCATTTCCTTTTTTTACGACAGGTGCAATCGCTGCATCATCAAATTTTGTATCATACGCTGAATCAATGCAATAACGCAATTCTTCTTCCGTAAAATCTGGATAAAAAGCACTCATAATTAGATAGGCTACTTCTTGGTAGCTTTTTTGTGCTAATTCATCAAAATTTAATTCAAGTTTTGGCAATTCAGTTGGAACGTATAACCCACCATCAGTCGCTAATCCTTGTAAAATCGCTTGTGAAGCTGGTACAACGTTGTCTGTATTCCGTGTGCTTTTGTATAATAAAGTCATACATGGCTCTCCTTTAATAAATATATTTTAACCATTTTATCATTTATTTTCTGAATAGACTACAATGAACTCTCTTTTTATGAAAGAAATTTGCGTTTTTTTCATCTAATTGTTTCAGACTTTCATTCTCTGCTTTGAATTTTATTTGAGAGATGTTTTGATTTGATTTACTGTTTCTTGAATCGTATTGTTTGATGTATCAATCTTGATAGAATCAACTTTCGTATATTTGATTATTCGATTAATTGATTCTACAATCATATTTTCATCACGTAAGCCTCTTGTAACATCTTTTTCAATATTCTTCCTTAACGTTTCTTCGTTTGCCATCAATGATATAGAAACAAATTCGACGTTCGCTAAGTTTAATTGCCTTAAAATCAAGTCAATCGTTTCTTGCTCATCCATTACCCAACAAAAAATAATATGTTTAAAATTTGAATTGTCTATATAAGATTGAAGTAAATATTGGATATTCCTTAACACCATTTGTTTATTTTCTTCATTAAATTGCCAAGGATGCATATACCAACACCAATCCCCATCTAGATAAATCGAGTTTTCTAAGGCTTGATTTAACTTATTAGCTACCGTACTTTTCCCAACACCCATAGTTCCACCGATAAAAATAAGCTTTTTCAACAGTATTTCCCCTTTCTGATTATAAATATGCTATTTATGTTTTATCTTTCAACGCGGTTTCTTAAAAATATGATATAGTAACAAGAGAAATTGATCGAACGGAGGATTTCTATGCCGACTTTAAAAGAAAAAATTATTGCTGAAAGCAAAAAATTAGGCATCGATAAAATTGGTTTTGCTACTGCAGAGCCCTTTGAGCATTTAAAAGAATCATTAATCGAACAACGAGAAGCAGGCCATACTTCTGGTTTTGAACACCAAAATATCGATGAACGGATTTATTTGGAAAAAACCTTTGAAAATCCGCAAAGTATTATTGCAATTGCTCTTGCTTATCCAACTAAAATTCATGAAGAAGTTCCTCGAGATGAAAAACGTGGACAATTTGCACGGGCTTCTTGGGGGATGGACTACCACCATATCTTACAAGATCGTTTGACACGACTGATTGATTTTATTAAATCTGAAGCTGCTTCTGAGCAAGAACAGGCTGAGTGGCGTTTCGCCCCTCAAGTCGATACGGGCGAATTAGTTGATGTTGCCGTAGCACAACGTGCGGGCTTAGGATTCATTGGCAAAAACGGACTCCTGATTACTAAAGAGTTCGGTTCGTTTGTTTATTTAGGTGAAATTGTAACGAATATTCAATTCGAACCAGATGAACCAGTACCCAATGGTTGTGGGGATTGTACGCGCTGTATCACTGGTTGTCCAACAGGGGCCTTATTAGGTGATGGTCGGATGAATGCTAAAAAATGTCTGTCCTATCAAACACAAACCAAAGGCATGATGCCCAAAGAATACCGTCGTAAAATCCGTAATACGATTTATGGTTGCGATATTTGCCAACGTGTTTGTCCGTATAATAAAGGCAAAGATTTTCATTTTCATGAAGAAATGGAGCCAAAAGTAGATGAAGTCTTTCCAAAACTCGTTCCTTTACTCACGATTCCCAATAAAGAATTCCGCAAACAATTTGGCCATTTAGCTGGTTCATGGCGTGGCAAGAAGCCTTTACAACGAAACGCCTTAATTGCTCTTGCCAATTTAGGTGGGCGTGAAGCACTTCCTGAAATCGAAGCTTGTTTAGGTGATCAGCGACCAGTGATTCGCGGAACAGCAGTTTGGGCAATCGGACAATTAACCAAACGTAATCCAGAACAATACATGAAGCAATTGCAAGAAATGCAAGAAATTGAAACGGATGAAGAAGTCTTAGTGGAACTAGAAGAAACTTTGGATTTATTAACCACTCAAATGTCAAAACAAGCAGCTAAGCGAGGGGCAAAATGAACGCAAGTCGTTTGAATAAATCGCTCGTTTTGACAATGATTGTTTTTTTAATAGGATCTGTATTCTTTGGTTTTATCTATCCACCTTTTGGTAATTTAGAGATGACAGATACCATCCCACTTTCTATATTATATATTTTTCAAGCAGGCTGGTTTATTGTATCTCTTGCAAGTTTTGCAGTACTTTTCATCACTCGAAAAAACTTAATCGCTACCGCAACTGAAATATTTCTCGGTATTTATACCTTGAACATTCTTTTATTTGGCGTTAATTTATTTGCTTGTCTTTTTTACATTAGTCTGCGTTTGGATGGCTTTCATCCGATGTAAATGAAGCAAACCAGCCGACCACCGTGAGCCTCGATTTGTTCACAGCGGTCGGCTAGTTTAGCGGTGTGTTTGTGCTTCTTTTGTACGTGCTGTTTCTAAATGAGTGACATAGTCAAACTCATCTGTATACGTAGTCATTCTTGCTTGAATGGTCTCCCACCACGTTTGTCCATCAGGTATCTGATATTTGGCATAATCTGCGTAAGGCACAACCTCAAACATCGTCTCATGCTCCATACCTGCGATATAAATAGGCATAAATTTAGGATTAGTAACAGCCACTTCGCCATCTTCTTGACGTTTAAAGGTCACTTCTGTAATACCACCTTGCTTATTATCGGCATTTACTTGGCCTGATAAAAAACTTGCTTGCGAGTAAATAGCAAACGTTTCTTTTCCGTTATACCATTCCATTGGTTGAAGAACATGCGGATGCCCACCTAAAATCAGTTTCACCCCTGCTTCACTTAGCATTTCAAAAACAAAGCGTTGGTTATCATCTGGTAACGTATCGTATTCTTGTCCTAATTGTAAGGTAACAACCACTGCATCGACTTGTTTATCTAATTCTTTTACTTCTGCAACCATTCTGTCAATATCAACTAAACTAATCGTGAACTCTTTCCCTGCCTCTACTGGAATACCATTCGTACCATAAGAATAGGTCAAAAAGCCAACTTTAATCCCATTTTGATCAATAATTCGCGGTGTTTGCTGATCTTCTTGACTTTGATAACTCCCTACATACATTAAATCAGCATCACAAATATGATCAATGGACTGCAGTGCTCCTTCACTATAATAATCAAGAGTATGATTCGTCCCATTACTCACAATATCGACACCAATCTTTTTGATATTTGTCAATAATGAACTTGGAGCGTTAAATTGGGGATAACCCGATATCGGTAATTCAGGATACGCCGTAATGACTTCTAAATTGGCAATCGTCGCATCTGCATATTCAGTAAAAGGCGCGATTTTAGCCAGCATTGGTGCAAAATCATATTGTTTTTCATTTGCTTTTTCTTTCGCTGGCTTATTCGAAATTTTACTGATGTCAATCCCATCTGCTTCAAGTTGCTTCACAGCATCACGATAAAATTCGCTCTCAACATCCGCCATTTCAGAGACTGTCTCATGTATTAGCACATCTCCCACCGAACGTAAGACAAACTCCCCTTCTTTATTTGGTGTGTCATCCGTGCTATCTTTTTCTTCTAAGCCTAGTAATGGCTCTGATAATGGTTCATCTACTGTTTCTACTTTTTTCTCATTTGTTGGCTCTTCTTTTGATGAAATGGTTTGCCCAACCTTCACTATTGTCAATAAACTAACAATTCCTAAAATAGTCACTAAGAGAAATATCGTTATCTTCTTCTTTTCCTCTATCTCCTTCATCTTTATCCTCCATCTTTTCTCAATATCGTTTAAAGAAATCCCGATGACAATAGAAAAATACTTAAGCCATGGGTCAATGTTGCTGAAATGATGCCATATTTTTCATATACTAGCGCACAAATAAATCCTTCCCAAAACGTAAATAATAAAATGATTAACCCTAAATCTGTTACCGTACTAGCTAAAAAAATATGACCGGCTGAAAAAAACAGACCTGACAATAAGATTCTTCGCCATCTACCAATCATTTGTTCCCTCAAGTAACTTTGTACATACCCTCTAAATAAAAGCTCTTCTAAAAAGTTTCCCAAAAGAGAAAAAATCAATAATGACGGTATGATTGAAAGCGGGACTTCTCCGCCTCTTTGGGCAATTGGCTTCGAAAAATAAAACACAACAAACGGTAAAATGACAATAATCGGCATAAATAAGCCGACAAAAATTGCTTTTATCTTTGAACTGTGTGTAAATCACATTAATCTATCTTTTAACTCAGAATCATACATATATAACGCTGCTGAACTAACAAGGGATACCACTCCCAGTGTGAACAAAATAAAAGAATCATCTATAAAACGTAACCATATAATAGACTTAGTTGTGCCAAAATGCCAAAAACCTAATGGCGTCATCGCATCTCGCATAAGAATAAAACTAAAAATCAGCAAGAACATCTTCAAAATAGTTTTTTTATTAGGAAATAAAATATACGTCAGACATAGTAATCCTATCCCAGGAAAAATTCGCCATAGATAATCTAACAAATGTGTGATACGCCTACACCTCCCTGTATAATGATTGTATCAAAAAAAACGTTTTCTTTTGTTAAATTCCCCCTATTTGTTATAATAAAAAGAAAAGGAGGCGACAAACATGACTATCCCTGATGACAAATTAGAAAAGTTAGCTGAAGAACGCAAGCAACAAAATCCTTTTGAAAAAATTGATGCCATTGAAGAGGAATTGAATTTAGATGATTCACCCGAAACAAAAGATGACAACGCGCTTGACGAAGATCCAATTGTCACTCTTGGTGTAACGGAACAATTAAAAGACCACTAGACATTTAATAGATATTAAAAAGGAAAGAGTTTTTTAAGACTCTTTCCTTTTTGAATATTATTTTAAAATCTTTATTAAAAACCCTTCAAAATAATCAGGATTTTTAAGTTGTTGTTTCCAAGAATAGACACCCATTAAAATTGCCCCTATCGTATTAATCAATAAATCGCCCATTGTGTCAGCTAAAGCTGCATGACCAACAAATTCAACACCATCAATCGTCATATAACGTTGCAAATTCATATTTCCGATAGCGTCCCATGACCATTCCCAAAATTCCCAGAAAACACCGCAGACACCTGCAAAGGCAAAACCAAACAGCAAAAAGACCCAAGAAGAAATATGACGAATCTCTGTGTCAATGCCTTCTAACAAAGTCCCTAAGATACCATAGCCGACAGCAGTTAAAATCATCGGACTTGTCAGATGTAAAATCTTATCCCAAAACGGAACAATATCCATCATATGCAGACAAGTTCCTAAAAAGACTGACATGAATAAAAACAACCAATAAAAGTATACTAATTGATGCGTGAAAACAATTTTAAAGTAACGTTTAAAAAACTCTGGTCCATAAATCAGCCCAATGCCTAATAAACACTCCACGATAGATACCAGAATCGCTAACGGACTTGCTTTGCTCCAAAAAAATTCACTGATGTTAAAAAGTAAAGTTGCGAAACCGAATATCAGTAATCCACGACGGATATTATTATATGTCATTTGCTGGCTCCTTATCGATAAATGCTGAGACACCTGTTAACAACTCTTCTTCTGAAGCGTAAATAGTGCCGTTTAATTTAATTAAACCTGTGGTATAAAGATTCAAATAATGGAATTGGTTTTCACCAATCGTTTGTAGCGCCTCGATTTTCTTTTGGTTATCGGCCCCTTGTTGACGTGTATCCGTATATAAACCTAAAGTAGGAATGTTTTTAGCATATGCTACCCCAATTTCAGAAGCAACACCAGCATCGATTGTAATTCCATCAAGCAAAGCAATCATTAATTGGCTTTCCAGAACCTTTTCGGTATCTGCTAAAGCAATCATTTGACTATCTGCATAAGCTGTTTTGTCATTAATTGCTTCATTTTCTTGTGGCAAGTAAATCGAAACTTCTGGATACTTTTCTCTTAATTGATTGACTAAATAAGCGTTGTATAACAAATCGCTTTTCGCAAACATAGGTGCTGCAAAATAAATATTCATGTGTTTTTCCTCCAAATATAAAAGTTTTTTAAAAGTCATCACTGAAATATGCTTCCATATCAGGGATAATTTTTTCTAAAGTACGCAAATTTTCTTCTGTCGTTTGAATGCGTTCAATTCTTGCTAAATAAGCAGCACGACGATAATTCATTAATAAACAAGTTAATGTTTGAATATCTAAATGAACCGCATCACCGATTCGTTCATCGGATACATGTAATTGATTCTCGTGCCATACCAAACTAAACACCCCTGTGTTCCATTCTGCCACAGGATCTTCTACAACGAAATGAAATGGTTTTTTAAACGGCTTAAAAGGAAAGTCTTCTAAAAATCTTTTCACATCTACAATGCGTGCCATAAAATAAGGTTCGATTGTCTCACGAATTTGGCTGTCTTCCAATAAAAATGCCAATGGTTCATTTTTATAAATATTCCCCTTTATCCAATAAACCATTGAAAAATGTGCTGATACAAAGTTCCATAAGCCATTACGTGCTTCTTGATTTAAATAAAACATTTCTTTGATATGAAAGACTTCTTCGGCAATCCAATAAAAAAGCACCCCTGTTGGTTGCCCATCTTTATCATAATAAATAGCAGCAGTCCGTTCGTCTTCATTCTCATAGCGCCAATATTCTTCCCAATTAAATTGCGTGCGTTGTAATGCACCATGATTCTCTTTTGCAAATTGGTTATAGACGCAGTAAACATCCTCATGATCCACATCTCGTCGTTCAACTTTACCTGGGACTTCAACTGTTTTAGGTAATTGGGTATCACGAATTTTAAAGGTCAATTTATCTGACATAATTTCCCATCCCTTACGACGGTAATAAGGAATACTATACGGATACAAATAAGATATCCATTGTTGGTTATCACGCATATTTTGCAAAGCGACACGAATCAATTCTTTCATCAAGCCATGCCCTGCATACTCAGGATAAGTCCCGACACCGGTGACACCACCCATTTTATATAATGTTCCATGAATATTCACTTCACAAGGATAAATGGCAATCTGTGATACCAACTGTTCGTCATTAAACCAACCAAACACCTTGGATAATTCTAAAATTGGTTTCTTTGATTTAATCATTTCTCGTTTATTTTCAAAGCCACTTTCTTCAATATCGGATTCAGTTACTTGGAAAACGTAACTCAATAATTCATTGAACTGAGCGACGTCTTTTTCTTCTACTGAACGAAGTGTCAAATTTTGAAAAGGTTTTTCCATTGTCATTTTCAATCCCATCTCTTATTTTCTAATAGTATAGCAAAAATAAATAAATTTTGTTTGTTTCAGCTATGACAAAACTCTTTAAATCTTAGTCTTTCGTTGGTATAATATAAAAGTTGACTAAAAGAAATGAGGAATATATCCATGCCTAACTTACAAGAATTAAAAAAGCGTCAAGAAAAGATTCGTAACTTTTCGATTATCGCTCATATCGACCACGGAAAGTCGACTTTAGCTGACCGTATTTTAGAGAAAACGAATACCGTCTCTTCTCGTGAGATGCAAGCTCAACTGCTTGACTCTATGGATTTAGAAAGAGAACGAGGCATTACCATTAAATTAAATGCCATTGAGTTGAACTATACTGCCAAAGATGGAGAAACGTATATCTTCCACTTAATTGACACTCCTGGACATGTCGATTTCACTTATGAAGTTTCTCGAAGTCTTGCTGCTTGTGAGGGTGCGGTTTTAGTCGTTGATGCTGCCCAAGGTATCGAAGCTCAAACCTTAGCTAACGTATATTTAGCATTAGACAATGATTTAGAAATTTTACCAGTCATTAATAAAATTGACTTACCTGCAGCCGATCCAGAACGTGTTCGCAAAGAAATTGAAGATGTCATTGGGATTGACGCTAGTGAAGCGGTTTTAGCAAGTGCGAAAGCTGGAATCGGGATTGAAGACATCTTGGAACAAGTCGTTGAATTCGTGCCCGAACCACAAGGAGACGTTGAAGCGCCACTTAAAGCATTGATTTTTGACTCTGTTTACGATGCTTATCGTGGTGTTGTATTAAATATTCGTATCATGGATGGTGTCTTACGTCCAGGGGATAAGATTCAATTAATGAGTAATGGCAAAACATTTGACGTGACAGAAGTTGGTGTTTTCTCACCAAAACCGATTCAGCGTGATTATTTAATGGTTGGTGATGTTGGTTATGTCACTGCAGCGATTAAAACCGTCCAAGATACGCGTGTCGGTGATACGATTACACTTGCAAATAATCCTGCATCAGAACCACTAGAAGGTTATCGCAAAATGAATCCGATGGTTTATTGTGGTCTCTACCCTATCGATACTTCTCGTTACAATGATTTACGTGAAGCCTTAGAGAAGTTACAATTAAACGATGCAGCCTTACAATTTGAACCTGAAACATCTCAAGCGTTAGGTTTTGGTTTCCGTTGTGGCTTCTTAGGTCTACTGCATATGGACGTTATTCAAGAACGTCTAGAACGTGAATTTAACTTAGAATTAATTACAACAGCCCCATCGGTAATTTATCATGTACAAAAAACAGACGGCACCACTGTCGTTGTGGATAACCCTGCTGAATTTCCAGATCCAGTAAGCATCAGTAGCGTGGAAGAACCTTACGTTAAAGCACAAATTATGGTTCCAAACGACTATGTCGGAGCTGTTATGGAGCTTTCTCAACGTAAACGTGGTGAATTCATTACGATGGACTATTTAGATGACTATCGAGTAAATGTCGTCTATGAAATTCCACTATCTGAAATTGTTTTTGACTTTTTTGATAAACTGAAATCAAGCACGAAAGGTTATGCATCATTAGATTATGAAATGGCGGGTTATCGTACAAGCAATCTAGTCAAAATGGATATCCTTCTAAACGGTGAAAAAGTTGATGCACTAAGCTTTATCGTTCACCGCAGCTTTGGTTTCGAACGAGGCAAAGCAATCGTCGAAAAACTAAAGAAACTGATTCCTCGCCAACAATTTGAAGTACCTGTTCAAGCTGCTATCGGACAAAAAATTGTGGCCCGCTCTGACATTAAAGCCTTACGTAAAAACGTATTAGCCAAATGTTACGGTGGTGATGTTTCTCGTAAACGTAAATTACTAGAGAAACAAAAAGAAGGGAAAAAACGTATGAAACAAATCGGTTCAGTCGAAGTGCCGCAGGACGCGTTCATGGCGGTTCTTAAGATGGACGATGATGAATAAGAATGTTAAAATTAATTAATTTTTAGTTTTTAGCTTTTTCCTTCCCTATGGCGATAATCCAACGATTCCGCCATAGGGATTTAAAATAAAAATGTAGGAGGAATTTTATATGAAAATCACTAGATTTAGTAAGTTGGGACGAAGAACTAAAAGAGATATCTATTTTTCTATTTTTATTTCAGTAGCATTAATTATAATCGGAGCATGGTACTTTCAGCCTGAAGACTTTCTATCTAAGATGGCAGAATTAGCTTTTTTTCCAATCTTTATAATTATTTTTACTTCGTACTGGACCTATAGAAGCAATACCCAAGTGACTAATGTATTTGTATCTGTTATAAATGACGAAGAATATGGAAAATTATTAACATGTTTACTCAATGTCCCTAAAATACATCTACAAAATAATTATGCAGAAGAGCTAGAAAATTTATATGACTTGTTACAAGGAAAAATACTTAGTTTTGAGCAATTT
>NZ_MAEL01000022.1 GCF_009933335.1 Candidatus Enterococcus willemsii
AGAATAAAAGTTAATATTATCTCTAAGAAGAACGCTCTTTATGGTGTTTTTCTTTTTTTTACAATTTGCATGAAGAGTCGAAGTCAAACAGTGAAAAAACTGTTTGGCTTTTTTGTTTTCTTTTACATTGACTGAATCTGTGGCAGTAGTTGATAAAGGTGAAAAAACCAATCCAGAAGCAGAAAAAGTGATGAACGTTATCTTAAAAGAAGCACGACCAGAAATATTGAAAATTTATCCAAGCGCATTGTGTGAAGGCGAGTCAGTCGAAGGATTATCTGTTGCTGAAAATCAAAAAGTATTTGGTGAACCTTTAACACCAGCATTATTACAAAAACATCAAAAATTAACGGAAGAGATGCGAGGAAATTAAAATGAGTTTGAATTACAAATTATTAACCCCCGGACCATTAACTACCACATCGACAGTAAAAGAAGCAATGTTAGTTGATCATTGTACGTGGGATGAAGACTATAAAATTATTACTCAACATATTCGTAAACATTTGTTACAATTAGCGAAAGTCCCTGAAGAAGATTATACGACCGTTTTGATGCAAGGGAGTGGTAGTTTTTGTGTTGAATCTGTTTTAAGCTCAGTAATTGGCGACCAAGATAAGGTCTTAATTTGTGCGAATGGCGCTTATGGTAGTCGTATGGTACAAATGGCGAAACGTTACAATATTCCGCATGTAGTTTACCAGTTAGCGGAAAACGAGGTTCCGCAAGCATCTAGAATTCGAGAGCTATTGTCAGAAGATCCAACAATTAATGCACTAGCAATGGTCCATAGTGAAACAACTTCTGGTATTTTGAACCCACTAGAAGAAATTTCAGAAGTAGTAAAAGAAAACAAGTTGCTATTTATTTTAGATGCGATGTCAAGTTTTGGCGGAATTTCTATTCCTGTTGCAGAATATCAGATTGATTTCTTAGTTTCTAGTGCAAATAAATGTATTCAAGGTGTACCAGGATTTGGTTTTATTATATGTAACCGCAAAGCTTTAGAAGCAAGTAAAGGCAAGGCACGTACAGTCAGTCTAGATTTATATGAACAGTTCGAAGCAATGGACGTTGATGGAAAATGGCGTTTTACTTCACCAACACATACTGTTTTGGCTTTTGAACAAGCGTTGAATGAATTGGATGAAGAAGGAGGGATTAATGCTCGATACCAACGTTACAAAGAAAATAATGATACGTTGCGTGAAAAAATGGCAGAAATTGGTTTTCAGTCATTTATTGGAGAAGAGCAAGGACCATTTATTACCTCATTTTATTATCCAAATCATCCCAAATTTGAATTTACACATTTCTATGAATTTTTAAAAGCAAATGGATATGCCATTTATCCAGGAAAAATAAGTGATATTGATTGCTTTAGAATTGGAAACATTGGTGAAATTTATGTTGAAGATATGATTCAAGTTGTAGAATTGATTAAAACGTATATGGAGGATTTGTAACTATGATTAATACAGTAATTTTAGATTGGGCAGGAACAACGGTGGATTTTGGGTGTATGGCACCAGTTGACGCTTTTTATCAAGCATTTAAAAAAGAAGGAATTGAAGTGACAAATGCAGAAATTCGTCTGCCAATGGGAACCAAAAAACATGACCATATTATGACGATGTTAAAGATGGACCGAATCGCAAAAGAGTGGTTAGCAGTTCATGGTGATGAACCAACCGAAGCGGACATTCATCGTATTTATCAAACGTTTGAAGATGTCGTTTTTCAAACATTAGATCAATATTCTGATGTGAAACCAGGTGTATTAGACGTAGTGCAACAATTAAAAGCGATGAATATCTCAATCGGTAGTACAACAGGCTATACAAATGAAATGATGGAAATTGTTGCTAAAGTGGCAGCAGAGCAGGGCTATGAGCCAGATTACATCGCAACACCAGACATGACTCAGGGAGTTGGTCGTCCTGCTCCATATATGATTTTTCGTATTTTAGAACATTTTGGAACGTTATCTGTAAAAAATGCTGTCAAAATCGGTGATACAATTTCAGATATTGAAGAAGGAAAAAATGCAGGTCTCTTTTCGATAGGTTTAATCGAAGGAAGTTCTTTAGCTGGGTACTCTTTTGAGGAATACCAACAACTATCAGAAGTGGAACGCCAAGAACTTTATGACAAGGTACGTAAAGAGTATTTAGATGCAGGAGCAGATGTCGTAATAGAGACACTAGCAGAATTGCCTCAACTTATTGTAACATTAAATCAAGAAAATAATTAAGAAGACATTCTCCTGAAAAAACTAGGTTTTTAGGGAGAATGTTTTTTGTAAAATTGAATGAAGTAAAGGGAAATTAGATATCCGCTTGCTTTTCTAAGCCGAAAGTAATCTCGTACGTCTTACTACCCTCTTATAAATGTTTAAAGAGAGATGTCCATTTGTAACCAATAAAGATATGATATAATAAATAAAGTACATAAAATAAAGTTTGATTCAATAGATGAATGAAATCTGATACTAATTCTTAGGAGGAGAAGAAAATGAAAGTTACTAATGCTGTGGAATGGGCATATACAGTTACTCCAGAACAATTTAGTGGGATTGGTCAGTCAGAGATGCAAGTATTAAAGTATGGTGCACCTGTAATAAACAAATCAAAAAAGGCTTCAGGGTTATTTTTCCTTATGTTACTAGGGATAGTTTCATCAATTACAGGAATTTCTTTGTTTCTTAACCCTGGAGCAATTTTTGCGGAACCAGAACAGAGAATGGCAAGAAGCTTATATAATCGTTTTGATTTCTCCGCTTCGCTAAAGGAAGGTCTTGTTTTTTGGAGCTTCTTTATTTCAATCACCGTGTTGTTATTACTTTTCTTGATTTGGTGGCGTAATTACAAATCACAAGAAAAATTGTTTATTTTTTATGGCGTGGGAGTAGCATTATGTGCAGGAGGAACGATTTATTTGAGTTCAAATGAAAATTTGACGACTTTACCAATAGCTTCTATATGGATTGCTTTACTATTAGGGATTCTTCTAGCAATAATTATTTTTTTATCACCAAAACAGCGCCAATTATTGAAGTCTGAACATCGAACAGCAGCACCTATTACGTATGAAGAAATTGCTGAATTGCCTTTTGAGCATCTTCAAGCGCTTCTAGATGAACGCAAACAAGTAATTGAGATTCTTGCTAGTCGCGGCTTATTGTCTGGAATTGATATAGCAGAGATAGATCGCCAACCGCTAGGGGCATTATCAGCTAGCGAACTAACAGACAGCAAATCATCCGAATTATAGTGAAGGAAAAATGAGATACAAGTTTTAGAGAGTATTTTACATGTATTTTTTTATCTTAAAGTATGTGATGTTCAAACAAGTAGACATTTTAAACTTTTATATAAACAATCCCCAAATAACTAACTAGTTGTTTGGGGATTGTTGTGAATGATTTATAAAAAAATAAAGGTAAACTGTTTTTTATCCATTTATTTAATTATAGATTTAAAGTCTGCAAAATTATTTACGTTTATTAGTTTTTTTAGGAATACTTCATTATCAAAAACTTCTAATAAAACCTCATAAAATTGATTAAACTCTTTTCGGTCTTGCTCAGAAATACAAGGAAGCAAAAGTAATTTTATTTCTTTATCATTCCATCGAATTCCTTTGGAAGAGACAACAACAGAGATTGAGCTTTCCTTAGGAAAATAAGAAAATTGATGCGGGATGGCAATTTTTTTGAAAATTGTAGAGGCCATTTTTTCACGCTCAAAAACTTTTTCTTTGAATTTGGGGTCAATATCCCTTTTTTCAATTATTTCATCACATAAAAAAGTAATGAGTTTTAAATAATCTTGTGGTAAATTTTCTTTTTCGAAAACATGAAAAAGTTCATTAGAAAAATATTTATCAAATTGATTTGATAGTAAAATTCTTCTTTTTTTGTACATAATTTTTTCAATAGACGAAGCTATTTTGTTGCTGTCCTCTGAGCTTAGAAAAGGGGAGATGATCACAAACTCGGTATTTAAAGAACTGTAAGGAACACAAGTAATAATTAAATCTACTTTGGATTCGTCTATTATTTCATTGTCAGTTAATTGTTTGGCTACAACTAAATCATCTTCGAATAATGTTTGGATTTTAGCGGAAAGTTTATGCTGCAAAGAAGAATATTCTGGAATCATTAAAAGAGTTTGAATTTTACTCCTTTTCTTTGAAAGTCTGCTAATTTCCATTCCTAGATGGAGAGCTAAATAAGCAATTTCATCTTTGGGTAATCGCTCCCAATGAAAATATTTACAAACAATAATGGCACAAGACGTAGCTATGTCAAAAATTAATGGAGATTGTTGTATGATAGTTTCTTTTAAAGGATTTCTAGAATAAGTCCCAGTATTCATTCTGGAAATCAAATTTTTTAAGTGTAGCATGAGTCTTTCTTTGAAGCTTTCATTATCAATATTGAGAGAATAAATATTATTTAATTCAGAAATCAATGAATCCACAAACGTAAGTAACTCCTCAGTATCTTCTGTTTGTATATGTTTCTGTTTAACATTTAATAGAATCATATCTTCAAGTATTTGTAAGTTTTTTTGAATAGGAGAAAAATCTAAATAAGAATGAATTACTTTCTGAAGTGTTGTTAACTCTTCAACTTCTTGTGTAGTTTCTAAATTTTGACTAGAAGTATTTATGATAATGAGAAAATGAACCAATACATTAAATTTAGCTAGTCCGTTTAATTCATAACTTTTTATTGTCAGGTAATCGTCTAGAAT
>NZ_MAEL01000023.1 GCF_009933335.1 Candidatus Enterococcus willemsii
CAATTAATGTTATAAAAAAGAAACAATATTCATTTAACCTTTAATAATAAGCTAAAAGTTGACTACTTACTTATTATGAGTAAAATGAGCAATTTAAAACTAATAAAATGCCATTATATCAACGTTTTTAAATAGATGTCTTGTTATTTTATAAGAAAAATGACGAAATAAAAAGCATTGATTTTATTCCAGACAATGATTAAAATTTATTTAACAAAAGATGAGTATATTGTCATTTTGTAACAAGACAAAATACATATGCTGGCTATGTTTTTATTTGAGAGAGGAGGATGAACAATATGGTGGAGCACATCAGACAATTTATCAATCCTTATAACTTTGCAACAAGTCGCGTAACTGAAATCCAGAAAGAGTATACCAAAATAGACGAAAATTGGTTAGCCATTCAATTGAAGGTTGGTGCCTACCTGTCTCTCATGACTTTTTTCATTGAATTATTGTTAAGTGTATATATTAGTCAAACAGTATTAGTTACAACTACCTTGCCTCTGTATTTTCTGAAATATCTAATTATTCCTTCCACATTAAATTTTCTTTTGTTGCTTTTAGGCTTTTGGATGAATAAGTACTCTAATATGAGTCAACAAAAACGGATGTATGGGATTTCTGTCATCATTACATGTATCTGTTTTATTTTAACAACGGCCCATAATATTTTTATCCCAATCTATGCTGTTTATTTAATTTCGATTGTTTTAACAGGTGTCTATGCCAAACCAAATTTAACGAAAATAATAGGCATATTGAGTATCAGCTTATTTTTTATCTCAGAATTCATTATCAAATGGGATCCGAATACACCAGACTTCTTCACAAATCCAATGAGGCGGATTGGTATTATTCTTTTGTTTATTCTGATACTTATTTTCACTATCTTATGTGTGATAGGCATGTATTTTTTACAAAAAAAATATATTGCGAGTATTAATTTAGAAATTGAACATCAGCGTTTGGAGTACCAGTTACAATTTGATGAACTAACAGGTATCTATAATCGATTAGGTCTGAATGTTGCTTTAAAAGCAGTGGAAGAAGAGAGTGAAAGCAATGATTATATTTTGGCGATGGTTGATGTGGATCATTTTAAACAAATTAATGATCGATTTGGCCATCCGATGGGTGATCAGTGTTTAAAAGATATTTCGAATATTTTAAAAATGAATGAAGACGAGTATCTTTCTTTTCGTTTTGGTGGGGATGAGTTTTGCTTATTATTTCAGGACGTTACCATGGAACAAGCCGTAATGGTTTGTAGAAAAATCCAGCAAGAAGTGCAATCTTTGGCATACTCTGAATATCCTGATCTTCAATTAACCGCCAGTTTTGGCTTATCTGAATATCGGTCTGAAGTAGGGATAACAGAACTCTTTATTCGTTCTGATTATGCATTATATAAAGCAAAAAAAATTCGGAATCACATTCGTGTGTTCGATACGTAGAAAGGTAGCGGAGGATATGGTCCAATTATTAGATGTTAAAAGACGAGAAATAAAATATCGTATTTCTTTGGCGACAGCATTGAGAGCGCAAAATTTTTTAAAACAGGTATTACCTGCCGATCCATATAATGGCATTCACGGTTATATGGTTCGGTCCTTGTATTTTGATAGTATCTATCATGATGATTTAGAAGACAAATTAGATGGTATTGAGGATCGTAGAAAAATTCGATTACGCATCTATTCACCCACCGATCAAACAGTCAAACTAGAATTAAAGTCTAAAAACGGTGAGTGGCAACAAAAGCAATCACTAAGGTTATCAAAATCACAAGCACTACGCTTGATAGCTTGCGATTATGAGGTGTTAAAAGAAGTGCCACATTCGTTAGCAGAACAACTTTTTGTGACAATGTCACGTGAAGCATACCAACCGCAAGTGATTGTGCAATACAATCGATATGCGTTTATGTTAGATACAAATGATATTCGCGTGACGTTTGACCAACACTTAGTGGCTACTGAAAGTTCGCTTGATTTATTTGGCGAAGGTCTTAACTTTTACCCAGTGGGTTATTCCGATGATGTCACATTAGAAATAAAATATAACCACTTTTTATTATCTTATGTCCGAGATTTATTGGATCAAATTGATAAATCTTCGTTATCGTATAGTAAATATGTGATGTCACGCTATATCAGTCATCAACCAGAATAAAGAAATAGGGAGAGATTTTTATGAAAGAAGTATTGTTTGAATTATTGAGTGGGAATCAGGGAGCATTAACGGTACAAGATATTTTATTGAATTTTTTAATTGCCGGTGTACTAGGACTAATTATTTATTTATCTTATCGTATCTCACATTCCAATGGTGCATATAGCACAAAATTTAATGTTTCACTCGTGATGTTGACGTTAATTACGACATTAGTGATGAATGTCATCGGAAATAATATTGCCTTATCTTTAGGGATGGTTGGGGCATTGTCAATTGTTCGTTTTAGAACAGCAATTAAAGATTCACGTGATACCGCATATATTTTTTGGGCAATTGCAGCAGGAATTTGTTGTGGGGTACAAGAGTATGTGATTGTTTCGATTGGGTCTGGCGTTATTTTCTTATTCTTGATTTTATTTGGTGCTGTGAAGAGTAACGAGCGCTATTTATTGATTTTGCGTGGCGAGGTAAGTGCTGAAACAACGGTAGAAAAAGAAATCGAGCAGTTGTTTGCAGGCAAAGTCCGCTACCGTGTAAAAAATACCACCAATGAGTCGATGGAATATATTTATGAGTTATCTGAAAAACAATTACAAGTAGCAGATAAAAAAGTAGAATCTTTAGCAACATATTTAAGAAATATTCCTGGTTTAAAGGCTGTGAATTTGGTTAATCAAAATGATGAAATGAATCGTTAGGTTGTGATGAAGGATGAAATACAATCGTAAAAAAACAATTTTTGCCATTTTTGTTTTACTATTTGTCGCGATTAGTGCGAGTATCTTGACGAGTCAATCAACGCAGAAAAAGCAATCAATTTATCATGAGCCATTGGCAGCTGCTCCTTTAACAGATACACCTTTGAAAGGTATGCAAGAGCAGACTTGGGAGGTCGATGAGACTTTTGAAACCCATTTACCGATTGTGATTATTGATACCGAGAATGAACGTCCTCCAATTAGTATGTCACAAGATGAGGACGGCATTTTTTGGCCTATTCCCAATGTGGAACCCTATCGATCTGGTAATTTAAAAATAATTGATACGGGGGGAATGAATCATCTGACCGATCAGCCAAGTGAAGAAAGTTTGATTCAAATTAAACGTCGAGGGAATAGCTCCATGCTCTACGAAAAAGCCCAATATTTGATTAAATTAGTCACAGAATCAGGACAAGATCGGTACTTAGATTTTTTCAATATGGGTTCAGAACGTGAATGGGTTCTAAATGGATCAATGGCAGATAAAAGTATGGTTCGTAATTATTTGGCTTTACGCATGGGCGATCAGGTACTACCTTATACGCCAGAATCCGTTTATACGGAAGTAATTTACCATGAAAATGGACGCTACTATTATGAGGGAGTCCATTTATTGATGGAAAATATTAAACAAGGTGAAAAACGAGTAGCAATTGAACCCGCAGCTCAGTCAGATGCTTTTCCTTCTTACATTGCTCGACGAGATCGTATCGGTGAGGATGAGATTATCCTTGATACATGGGCAACTCGAGAAGGGTTGAGTTTTAACCATTTGGGCTTAATCTATCCAAGTCGCAACAATGCCACACAAAAAGAAATTGATTATGTGACGGAGGACTTGAGTCAAATTGAAAAGATTCTGTATTCTGACTATATTGATATTTTTTCAACGTATTCACGCTACATTGATGTACCGTCTTTTATTGATTATTTTTTATTGAATGAATATTTTGGTAGTTATGATGCAGGAATCAATTCTACGTATATGTATAAAGATAAAGGTCAAAAGTTAAAAATGGGACCGATTTGGGACTTTGACGGGACCATGGATAATTTCAAAGAAGAACCCTTAGATTATCAAGTAACGGCTTTTCAAGTTCAACCATGGTTTGATCGTCTCATTAAGGATAAACAATTTATTGAACAAATGCAAAAACGATATGCTGAATTACGACAAGGTGTGTTTTCTGATGAAAATTTTACTCAAACAGTTGACGCGATAGAAGATCATTTAGGACCTGCAATTGATCGCGAATGGGCGCGCTGGGGGCATATCTATACGCAACCGACGCGTTACGATTTGGAAAACTTTGGAAAAGACAAGGAATTGGTACGAGACGCGTCAGAATATCGTGTTGAAATGTATCGCTTGAAAACAGCAGTATTGAAGCATAGCTCAGCCATCGGTTCTTATTTAGAAACATTGAAAAAATCGACAGTTGTTGATTCAGGTGTGAATTATTATATGCCATTAATTTTACTGATTGCCGTTTTAGGTTTTGCTTTACCAGCATATTATGCATCCAGAAAGTAGAGGTGAAAGTGATGACAGTTGAAACAATTTCTTTTATAGCACTATTTTTGCCAATATCCTTGGTGCTATACTATCTAGCAATACGCTCAGTGAAGATTCAAAATGGGTTATTAATTCTTGCTAGTTTATTCTTTTATGGTTTTGGTTCCGAAAGTCTTTGGGCAGTCATACTTTTACTTCTAGTGATTGGCTGGAATTGGTTGGGTGGTTTTTATTTAGAAAAACAACAGACCAAATTCAGATTAGCTATGATTGTGGTGGTCAACGTCGGTATTTTTAGTGGCGTGCGATTATTGGCGCTACCTGCGTTAACCACGGAACTATCGTTGCCAACCATTATTGTCCCCCTTGGAATGGCTTGGTTTATTCTACAAGGAATCGGGTATTGCATGGAAATTTATTTAGGAGAAGTAAAAGCTGAGCGGAATATCATGCAATTTAGTTTGTATATGCTGTTTTTCCCTAAGCTCATTCATGGTCCGCTCATCGATTTTCCAAAAATGAAAGAGCAAATGATACAAAGAACGTTTACAATAGATGGATTCACACAAGGATTACAACGTTTTATTGTCGGGCTAGCTAAAAAAATGCTGATAGCTGACCAGTTTGCGTATGTCATTAACTATGCATTTGTCCAAACATCGATTGATAGTACTGTGACTCAACCACCGGTACTTCTTATCTGGTTTGCCTTATTGGCCAATGGGATTTACTTATACTTTTCTTTATCTGGTTACGCAGATATGGCGATTGGTATGGCGAAGATGTTCGGTTTTCAATTACCAGAAAACTTCCGAGAACCTTTTGTGGCGACATCGCTAACTGATTTTTGGAAAAGATGGAATATTACTGTAATTCGCTGGTTCCGAAAATATTTTTTAGGTTTTATGAATAGAAATAGCAATCGAGATCAGATTACCATTAATCTTTTTATTACGTGGTTGCTAATTGGCATCTGGATGGGATTTGATTGGAATTTTGTCTTCTGGGGAGCATTTAATTTTGTCATTTTGATTAGTGAGCATTTTTTCTCATTTTCAGAACGAGTACAATCGATTCTCTTTCGTCGTATCTATACGACATTGCTCGTACTTGTTGGCTTCATCTTTTTACGAAGTCAATCATTGTATCATACAGGCCAATTTTTAGGAGATTTATTTTGGCTTAATAATAATCCTTTCTATAGTGCACAAGTGGGCGTTTTTATTAAAGAATTGTGGTTACCTCTAATTGTAGCTGTGTTTGTCATGTTTATTCACCCAATCATCAAAGAAAAAGATAGCTATTTTGACTTTGAAAAATATGCATCTGTGTTACGAATAGGGAAAATCCTCGGAATGATTTGTTTGTATCTATTGTGTTTATTACTGATTTTATTAAATTTTAATATTGGCCAAGTATTGAATTAAAGGACGAGATGTCATGAAAAAAAAGCAGGAAGCAGTAATCTTAATTGTCGTTATTTCATTGATTACGATAGTTACCGGTGGCGTATTATTACAAAGCACGTTTGAGGAATTGACGCAATTAGGAAAAGAAGCCCCGTTCGTTCAATCAGAAGTGGAAACAATATTAGTCGATCAGCCACCTTCTGAAGAAAAGTTACGCAGCATTTATGCAACGCTCTTGAATGTACAGGGAAAAAAAGAAGCAAGAAATTTTTATATTACGAAAACAAAAGACGATTATTTAGTCTCTGCGAATTATTTTTCTCAAAGTGAGTTAGATTTTCGCACATATGCTAAACGAATGAAAAAAATGGAACAGGCATTACCTGAAAAAGCAGAGCTATTGTATGTAGGCACTTCAGGAAAGTTTATTCCAGATGTGACTAAGGTTAGAGATGGTTATCCAAATGATTTATTTAATGATCGAGAGATGGATGAATTATTTTTAGAGCTCTCTTACTATCAAATACCGACATTAGATTTAAGAAAAAGTAAACAACGAGAAAGGTTGAAGTATCAACAAAATTATTACCGCTCACATAGCATTTGGACAGAGTCCGCAGCGTTTGAGGCAGCAGTTTCAATCATGAGCACGTTACAAACAAAGCAGCCGACCACATTTATGTATGAAGAGATAGTGACTCAACGACAAGCGTACACTGAGACTGTCTATCCAGAAAAAATGCGGGGGGATTTGTTGCAAGCAACTGGCAACAGTTTTATCAAAGCCGATGATTTAATCACTTTGACTCCTAAGTTTAAAGTAGATTTAAGTTATAAGAACTTAAGTGACGAGGAGGATTTTGCTCGTACAGGCGATTTTAAGACAGTTGTTTGGAATCCATTGCAAGTTTCTGAATTAAAGAAAGAAACCTTTGATCCTACTGAAATGTACTATAGCAAAGATGTTGAACATCTTCAGTTAACAAACAACAATTCAGAAGTAAAAGGCAAACTCTTACTACTAATTGATGATTATTTTGTGCCGGTTGTTGGTTATTTAGCACTAATGGCTCAAGAAGTGGAAGTGATGGTGATTGAAGAGAATCATGCATCAGATATTGAATCAGTGATAGCAAGTGGTAATTTTGATGCAATCGTTGTCGCATCACAAGCCCCTTCGCTTCAAGAAACATTCTTCAACTTTTACAAATAAGTGAGGTGAGAACAATCAAAAAAGTAGCAAAATTTAATTTGGTGAGTCTACGATTTATTCTTTTTATCGTCATTTTAGGTGGTGCATATCTCATCATTCGTTATAAAGATACCTTTAATAATCAACTGCCGGTCGATGTTTATTATCTGCAAACAAAAAATGAGGCCAATATCACGCTAATCCAACAAGGAGAAAAAGCTATTTTAATTGATACTGGTGAGCAAAAAGATCAGAAAGAATTGCTGGCTTTTCTAAATGAAAAAAAGGTGACGAAAATAGATGATTTGATTATCACGCACCCTGATAAAGATCACATTGGAAATGCAGCGACTATTTTAGAGACCCTAGACGTTGCACATGTCATTATGCCCTATTACGGCAAAGAAAATAAAGACTTAGAGCAAGTAACCTCAGAAGTCGAACGGCAGGGAATATCCTTAACGTATCCTTCACGCCCACGAAATTTTACGGTGGGAGGACTCCATGTCACGATTTATCCGCCATTAGAAAAACATTATAAAAAAGACAACAATTATTCATTGGGTATTTTATTAAAGCATCAAAAAGTGAATTTTTTATTTGTGGGAGATAGTGAATCAAAAAGATTGCAAGAATTAATGGCAGTGAATTGGCCTGCGATTGATGCTTATCTAGTTGCCCATCATGGTCGTGCAAATTTATCTTCGGAAGGATTTATTAACCAGATTCAACCTAAGATTGCTGTAACGACAGCTGATGCAAATGACCAAGAAGTGCAGCAAGCGTTAGATGCAATTGGTACGAAGATGTATTTTACCATGAATGGAACCGTTCATTTATCTAGTGACGGTAAGACGCTTGTTGTGAAAGAATAGGAGTGAATGTAAATGATTGAAAAAAAAGCAGAGGGGATTGTGGCAAAACCACCAGATACTGAGAAAAAATCAACCATTAAAAAATACCGTAATCAAATTTGGATCTTGGTTACTATTTTCTTGAATTTTATTTATCTTTATTGGCGGATCCGTTACACGCTACCTTTTGGATATGGAGTTATTTCATTAACTATTGGGATTGCCTTGATTATTGTTGAAGTGATGGGAGCAATCGAATCATTGGTTCATTACTATAATATGAACAAAATAGAAAACCCGCCGCTTCCTGAAGTGCCGCTGGAGATGTTTCCAGATGTTGATGTTTATATTGCTACTTATACCGAACCGCTGGATTTGTTATATAAAACAATTAATGCATGCAATCATTTAGAGTATCCGGACAAGTCAAAAATACACATTTATTTGTGTGATGATGGACGAAGACCTGAAGCACGTGAATTAGCAGAGAAAATGGGGATTACGTATTTAGATCGTCCAGATAATAAAGGAGCCAAAGCAGGCAATTTGAATCATGCGATGAGTAAAAGTTCATCACCTTTGATTTTAACTTTAGATGCAGATATGATTCCTAGACGTATTTTATTGATGCGGATGGTCCCTTATTTTGTGGATGCATGGATCAAAAATCAAACTAGAGACGAAAAAGATCAAATTAAAATGGGCTTTATTCAATCTCCACAAACGTTTTATAATCCTGATTTATTCCAATACTTTTTGTATTCTGAAAATCGTATTCCTAATGAACAAGATTACTTTTATAAAGACATTCAAGTTGCCCGAAATCGTTCGAATAGTGTGATTTATGGTGGTTCTAATACACTGATTAGCCGTGAAGCCTTGGAAAGTATTGGTGGTTTTTATGAAGATGCGATTACAGAAGATTTTGCAACTGGCATGTTGTTACAAAAAGCAGATTATCGTTGCTATGCCATTAATGAGGAACTAGCTAGTGGACTTTCACCAACCGATTTTCCTAATCTAATTCAACAACGAATTCGTTGGGCAAGGGGTTGTATTCAAACTGGTCGAAAAATGCATATTTTATTGACTAAAGGATTGTCCATTGCGCAAAAAGCCATCTATTGGGCATCGGTTTGGTATTGGTACGCACCAATTAAACGTTTGATTTATATTATGTCGCCGATTATGTTTGCCACATTTGGTTTTATGGTTATTAAAACAGATTTAAAACAGATTTTGATTTTTTGGTTACCCATGTATATTTCCAGTACAATTTCCTTACGAATGATGAGCCAAGAAATTCGGACTACTAAATGGACCAATATTTATGAAACTGCGATGTTTCCATTTATGTTGTTTCCAGTTTTGAAAGAATTTTTTGGTATTTCATTGAAGAAATTTAAAGTGACCAACAAAAGCGGTGTGGATACTGATCGGACAGGTAATTTGTTGTATGGTTTACCATTTATGCTATTTATCCTCTTATCAGTCATCGGGGTATTTAATATTATTTATATGATTTTAGCTAGTGGTTCGATGGGGCCGATTGTTATTTTATTTTGGTTAATCGTGAACTTGTTTAATTTAGTGATGGCGATGTTTTTTGTGATGGGACGTCGTTACCATCGAACTAGTGAACGTGTGGTATTATCTGAACCAGCAGTTATTTACACGAAGTATCAAGGACAATTTAGCTGCCAAACGATGGATATGTCAGAAGGTGGCTTGGCTTTATTTTTAGAAGAAGCGATATTTATTGATGATGAGCACGAGGTAAAAATTGCGGTCACAACTGATACTTATCATGCGGAAGTACAAGCCAAAGTCGCTCATATTGATGAACTCACAGATGGCTGGAAATATGCATTTAGAATTACCGATTTTAATGAAAGTAAAGATGAGTACATGCAAATATTGTATGATCGTGTGCATACTTTACCAAAAAGTTTACATGCTTCTCATAGTACATTCGATGATTTGCGCTTAAATATTGTTCGGCGCACACAACCAGTGGTGTATTTTAATCGGAAATCACCTCGTATTATGATGGATGAATACCTGCAGTTATCTACCGGAGGAACTATTCATGTGATTAATTTCAATTTTCAGTATTTTGTGACCGATTCTGAACAATTAGATGAATATTTCACTTGTGAGTTGCCAAATGGTGTGACGCTGACATGTGAGTTTATCAAGCAATTAAGAAATGGTTCATCCTTGTGTCGTGTGACGAACATAGAAGAAATTTATCAAGATGCGACACAAATGAAATTGCTGACAGAGTGGGCAAACCAGTCGAAAGTGCAATTGCAAAAAGAAGAAGTAGTTGATGACACAAATAATTTAGTAAATGATGTTTTAGGTGGTTATGATGAAAAATAGCTATAAATACGGGCTGTTACTGTTACTTTGCATCATCATAGGAATGGGAGGATTTTGGTGGTTGAGAAAAAGTAATGAAGATCTTCATTTTGCCAAGCAGTTAAAAGTAGGATGGAATTTAGGAAATACATTTGAAGCACATGATTTGCATATGGCGACCCAAGAGCCTGCAGTGTACGAAATGTATTGGAATAATCCCCTGACAACCCCTACATTATTACAAAATATTAAAGCAGCGGGTTTTCAAACAATCCGCATTCCTGTGACATGGGAAGAACATGTAAATGAAGAGTTTCAGATTAATGAAGAATGGTTGGAACGAATTGTTGAAGTGGTTGATGAAAGTTTGGATGCTGGGTTATTTGTTATCTTAAATGCGCATCATGATAAATGGTACACGCCTGATAGAAATAATTTCGAAGAGGCAAAGGAAAAGATGACCCGTTTATGGACGCAATTAAGCAAACGATTTGAAGAATACGACGAACGTTTACTTTTTGAGAGTATGAATGAACCTCGCTTGATTGACACGCATGATGAGTGGACGACTGGACCTTATGAAGCCCAGAAAATGGTCAATCAGTTAAACGATGTTTTTGTTCAAACCGTCCGTCAAACAGGGAAGATGAACCGCATGCGTTATCTCCTGTTACCAACCTATGCTGCTCGTTATGAAACAGCTGCACTGGAAGCTTTCAAATTGCCAAACGATTCGCATCTAATGGTCTCTATTCATTTGTATGCACCAGCTGCATTTGCCCAAAGTGATAATAGTGAGAGTCATTTTGATTTAGAAAAAGATACCCAACAAATCGATGATTTTTTTGCAGACGTTAAGCAACTTTTTATTAAGAAGAAAATTCCAGTTGTTATTACTGAATTTGCCGCAAGTGATAAGGAGAATTTGGATGATCGGGTTCGTTGGACCAACTATATTGTTGAAAAAGCTACTAAGTTAGGGATTCCTTACATTTGGTGGGATTCAGGTGGAAAGAATCAAACATATGGTTTGTATGACCGTTATCAAGAAAAGTGGTTGTTTCCAGAAATCCTAGACGTACTTATCCCTTAAAACGAAGAATCTACGAACAATAAGCGTAGAAAAATAAAATAATATATTGATTTCTGATTGACAAATAATTGATTCTATTGTAAATTATGAATCAATAGCATATTCGTCCATTGAAGAGAAGAGTAATTTTTGAAAGCTTACAAGAGAGGTTCTGGTTGGTGTAAAGAACTAAGTAGTAGGAAATGAAGATGGTCTCGGAGGATAAATCATCGATAGGTAGATGATTTCGACAGGTTCAATCGTTATCTTGAACGCCATTTCAATTACTTGAGATGGATAGAGGGAAGTTTTGACTTCCGAAAAAAGGTGGTACCGCGTTTATTCGTCCTTTTATCAGTTTAGACTGGTAAAAGGACTTTTTTTTATCTAAATATTTTTTCTTAAATAAGAAAATTTAATAAAATACAAATAAGGAGCGAGATAAAATGAAAAAATTCAAAAAAGTATTAAGTTTAGGATTCTTAGGGGCAGCCTTTTTAGGGCTGGCAGCTTGTTCATCAGGAAACAGTAGTTCAGATTCTTCAAGCGAAGCAGAAAAAGAAGTGATTACAGTAGGTGCTTCAGCAACCCCCCATGCAGAAATTTTAGAGCAAGTGAAAGACCAAATGGCGGATAAGGGATATGACTTGAAGATTAAAGTATTCGATGATTATGTTATACCAAATACTGCTTTAAATGATGGTGATTTGGATGCAAACTTTTTCCAACATTTACCATATTTGGAAAATTTCAATGAAGAACATGGGATGGATTTAGTATCAGTTGGTGGGATTCACTTTGAACCATTAGGCATTTATCCCGGAAAAGTTGATTCACTAGATGACATTAGCAAAGGTGGCGAAGTATCGATTCCAAACGACGCTACAAACGGGGCACGTGCATTGTTGTTACTTGAAGAAGCCGGATTAATCAAATTGAAAGATGATGCAGACATCACTGCAACAACAAAAGATATTGTTGAAAATCCAAAAGACTTAAAGATCGTTGAATTAGACGCTTCTCAAATTGCTCGTGCTATTCAAGATGTAGATGTGGCAGTCATTAATGCGAACTATGCATTGGAAGCTGATTTTAATGTTGAAACAGATGCGTTGTTAAATGAAGATAAAGAGTCGAAAGCAGCTCAAACATATGCGAATATTATTGCAGTCAAACCAGAAGATAAAGACAGTGAAGCGATTAAAGCGTTACTTGAAGCGTTGCAATCAGATGAAGTACGTGACTTTATCAATGATAACTACAAAGGTGCGGTTGTTCCATTATTTTAATCATCAAGAGTCGTAAGGCAACTTACGGCTCTTTTTTTGTTATACTAGTGAAAACAAGTTAGGAGGAAAAGTAGATGAACCTTCATACAACAAACTATTTTGATACCTTTATTTCTGTACCAGCGGATTGTCCAGTAACGATAGCTGAAATCCCTCCACAAAGAAAACAACCGACCGTTGCTAGAAAGCAATATGATTTATTGCGCATACCTTATAAATATACGTCAGATGAATTGATTTACTTAACAACAGGTGAACCCAAAGGATTGACGTGGGAGGAATTTTTTTCAAAAGGACAAGCCTGCATGCGTGCCTCATCGCTTGTAAAGCGCTATGGTTGGGGGATTCATTGCAATCATGAAGGGAAGATTGCACGCTATGCAGTAGAATCTCCCCAGTACCAACAATTCGCAAATGATACGACGTTAACGCAAATTCAATCAATGAAACGCAAGAAACTGTGATAGAAAAATCTTCTATCGCAGTTTTTTTGCTACAATAAGAAGAAATTCATATGGCATTCATATGAAAATGGTTTAATTAAGCCAAGGAGGAAAGAAAATGACACGTATCCTGTATTTGGAAGATGAAGCAATTATGAGGGAAGTCGTTTGTGAATACTTAGGACTAAATGAAACCTATCAAGTAGATGTCGCCGTAAATGGCAAAGAAGCCCTGCAATTACTTGAAGAGAACCGTTATGATGTAGCGATACTAGATATTATGGTACCGTTTATTTCAGGTTTAGATATTTTAGAACAATTAGCAAGCTTACAAGAAAATTGCGGCTCAATTATGTTAACGGCCTTAGGAGATGAAAATAGCCAATTAGAAGCTTTCAATCGTTTGGCGGATGATTATATTATCAAGCCATTTTCTCCAATGTTGTTATTAAAACGAATTGAAGCAGTATTAAGAAGAACTCAAGCAATTGCTGTACAGCAAGGTTTAGAAGTGAAACAAGAAAATTTCCAAGTCTATTATAATCAAGAATCCTTGCAACTGACGGTAACGGAATTTTTATTGTTTGATACCATGTATCAACATCCAAAGCGCGTGTACACAAGAGAACATTTGTTAACTGTTATTGCACCAGATGACTTTATGGTGAGCGATCGGGTGATTGATGCTCATATCAAAAATTTACGAAAAAAATTGCCTATTGCCGTCATCAAAACCGTCATCGGTGCCGGATACTGTTACGAGGAGGTGTAAGATGTCTATTACGAGAAAAACAGCCATCTATACTTCGCTGACAACGCTATTGATTGGACTTTTAATTATCAGCTATTTTTTATGGATGTTACCTGGATTATATACGAAATATAAAATGGACAAGTATTTACAGACGGTAGAAGATGTGCAACGACGCTTTATAAAAGGTAAAACTTTTGCAGATGGCTACCAATTGTCAGATAACTTTGTTTTAACAAGTGTGAAATTACCTGCTACAGGAGAAAAACTCCAAGTTTCGACGCCCAATGCTTCATTTGATATCACATTAAAAGCACCCGAACTGCAATCATTTTACAAGGAGCTTCAAACGGTTTTTCAATCGATAGATGAGGAAAACAACGAGAAATTATTTAATTCCGTTGATTTTGAACCTGTGAAAGATTTTTTCGAAGAAATGTACCAAACCCTCAATCAAGAAACCGTGGAGATTCAAAATATCGAAACGTATCCGTTTAAGATAATTGATGGTTCGGAAAATGAAGACATTTATATGACAGCAGATGATATTTTAATTATCGGCGGCACGATTGAGCAAAATACAACAAGTTATGCTAGTTATTATGCGGTGAAAGAAGAGAAAGGCGATATCTATGTGACATTTGCTTCAGCAATGACACCAAAATTAAATGAATTAGTGCCAATTGTTTTACAAAGTATTCCAATGATTGTTGCCGTATTAGTTGTTCTTTCATTGTTGATTGCCCGTTGGTTTAGCCGAAAATTAGCCAAACCAGTTGAACTATTAGCAAGTCAGGCAAGAAATCGCAAAGATGAGAAGCAAGTCTTTCAACAACCTAATAAAGGCGATGAATTTGAAGTGTTAGAAAATGCCTTGAACCAAATGCACCATGAATTACAAGAAAACTTGTTGCAACTGCACCAACAAAATCATCAATTAGAAGAAATGAATCAAAAGCAACGTCTCTTATTAACCAATGCTTCACATCAATTAAAAACACCAATTGCAACTGCCTCATTACTGATTGAAAGTATGATTCACAAAGTTGGTAAATACCGAGACAGAGATACGTATTTACCGGATATTTTAAAACAAATCCAACAAATGCAACTGATTGTCCAACAGTTAATGTATTTATTTGAAGAACCGACACAAGAAGTAAATGAATCTTTGGCTATAGATGCCTTAATTCACCAAGTTTGGCAAAATTATGAAGCAAAAAGCCACCAACGCCAATTAAGCGTGGAAATAGAAGTTGTTCCAGTGACTATCGAGACTAGTGAATTATTTGTTTCAATCGTTGATAATTTAGTTCAAAATGCGGTGAAATATACACCACGAGGTCACCGTATTCTGATTCAATTAACATCCAATAATTTACGTGTCGTTAGTCAAGGAGCTAAGATTCAGCCACAATTAATTGCACATATTCAAGAACCGTTTATTCGTGACAACAGTGAAGAAGAAGCTGGTACCGGTTTAGGATTATATTTAGTTGACCGATTTGTTAGGATGCTAGGAATGCGTTGGGAAATTAAAAATACCGAACAAGGAGTAGAGACATTAGTAGAATGGAGGAACGAACATGATTACAATTGAACAGTTAAGAGTCCGATATAAAGCAACAACGGCCTTGGATATTGATACACCTATTATTATCCAACCATCTGATCGAATCGGGATTATTGGATCAAATGGTGCCGGTAAGACCACATTTATTAAAGCTTGTTTAGGTCTAATCAAGTATGAAGGTAAAATTATATCTGATGTAAAGCCAGAACAAATGGCGGTGCATATGCAATTTAACCACTACATTGATACGGTTAACTGCAAGGTTATTTTAGAAGCTGTTTTACAGACAACCTACAAAACGAATTCAAAATTGCAAGAATTGGTTCAATTTTTTACCTTTGAAGAAAATTTAAAGAAAAAATTCAAAGATTTATCTGGGGGTCAAAAACAACGCTTTACATTAATTCTAGTACTCATGCAGGATGCACCGGTGACATTCTTTGACGAAGTAACAACTGGCTTGGATTTTGAAACCCGCAGTGCATTAATTCAAAAGATTTTGCAGTGGTATGAGCATAAAGAATCAGCGATTTTATTTGTGACTCATTATTATCAAGAATTGGAGCAGTTAACGAATAAATTGATGATTTTACATGAAGGAAAAGTGGTTGCGTTTGATTCACATCGGAAACTTTTTGAAACTTACTGTGGTCATTCTGTGATTACTTTTGATCAAAATAGCCGTTTGAATTTAGAAAATTATCGTCAAATCATTGCTCCACAAGATACAATTGCAGTGGCATGTGATAGCAAAGAAGAAGAGCTTGCATTGACTCGTTATTTAATCGAACAAGAAATGAATTTTAAGCGGAGCAATCAAGATATTGAGTTGCTGACATTGAATGCGATTGGAGGTCATCCAAAATGAAGTATATCAAATATGAACTGTTGAATACGTTGGGAAATTTCTTCTCCATTTTATTTGGTGTGATTATGCCAACGATGATGACGTTATTGTTTTACTTTATCTTTTCGAAAGAATTACCAGCAGAAGCCATGGGAAAATTTAGTATTCAAATTTATGTGACGAATTTGCTAATGGCGCCATTGGCAGTTATTTTCATCGGCTTTGCTGCCTTATTTTCCCAAGAGATTGAAAAAGAAGTCACTGTTCGGATGTCACTTTTTGGCTATACAGAGAAAAAACAAATGCAAATGAAATTTTTGGCGCAAGCAATTGTCGTAACGCTATCGATACTCATCTACACAATGATTGTGGCTCCCATTTTGAAATTACCATTACCAAGTATTTTTGGTTTTTTAGTAGTAGCAGTAAGTGTGTGCTTATTAAGCTTCGGCCTTTTCATAGCAGCTTACGGTATTTCATTGTTAATGAAAAAATTTGGTCCGACATTTGGAATTGTTATGACGATTTATTTTGCCATTATGATGTTGTCGGGTATGATGGGTGTTCAATATAATCAATTACCAGCACCAGTTCAGACTATTGCAAAATTGCTACCAACTACACATATGATACAAGATATCCCTAAATTATGGACGAAAAACCAGTATAATTTAATGCCGCTAATGCAATCAATGTTATTTTTATTAGCAGTTTGTGTGTTATTGTATCTATGGGGGATTCATTCGAAGAAGAGAAGGTTAGGCTAGTATTTTTTTAGTAAAAGTGAATTATTTATTAGGGAAGGGACTGTAAGAGGTTCCCTCCTTTGTGTTATTAAAAAATAATTTTAAATTTAAGTGTTGACACTTTTTGTAAGCGCATGCTATTATTTACTCACAAAATAGAAACGTTTCCATAGGGGCGAACTTTTATCAATATAGGATAAAAGTATTCTTTATTCTCAAAAAGTGGAAACGTTTCTAAAACGAAGGCGAGGAATAGAAATGGCGAAGAGTCACTTGTTAGAAAGTTCAGCAATGTTGGATAAAAGTCACTTGAAGCAACAAAAAAGGCGGAGTAGGATACGAAGATTAAAAAGGGACAAGTGGTTGTATGTTTTATTGATTCCAGGTGTAGTGATGACTCTTGTGTTCAAATATTTTCCAATGTATGGAGCAATTATTGCATTCAAATTTTATAATCCAATGTTAGGTATTTTAAAGAGTCCATGGGCAGGGTTAGAACATTTTAGGGAATTTATTTTTTCACCTAACTTTACAGTTTTGTTAACAAATACACTGAAAATAAGTATTTATGGATTATTTTTAGGATTTTTACCACCTATTTTATTGGCGTTATCATTAAATCAAATTCTTAATAAAAAAATCAAACAAAAAATCCAATTAATACTATACGCACCAAATTTTATTTCAATTGTTGTTATCGTCGGGATGCTGTTTTTATTTCTTTCTGCAAACGGCCCTATTAATAGTTTAGTTGAGAAATTTACTGGGTCACCAATTATGTTTATGTCAAATCCAGCTTATTTCAGAACAATTTATATTCTTTCTGGGATTTGGCAGGGAATGGGATGGGCATCAATTCTTTATACTGCAACTTTAGCTGGAGTGAGTACCGACTTATATGAAGCAGCAAATATTGATGGGGCAAATATATTACAAAAAATTTACCATATTGATTTGCCTGCTTTGAAACCAGTGATGGTAATTAACTTTATTTTAGCAGCTGGAAATATTATGAATGTGGGGCATGAAAAAGCCTTCCTAATGCAGACATCAATGAATATTCCCACATCGGAAATTATTTCTACGTATGTCTACAAAATTGGTCTGCAATCTGGTAATTATGCGTACTCTGCAGCAGTTGGACTATTCAATATGGTCATCAATGTTGTCTTATTATTAATGGTAAATTCAATCGTGAAACGAATGAATGATGGCCAAGGAATATAGGAGGAAAAACAATGAATATGGAAATGTACTCCCAATTTGATAAAAGAATGTTATGGGTCAATCGAATAATTGTTTGTTTTCTAGTGTTGATTACCATTGTTCCGCTAGCGTATGTTGTGATTGCTTCTTTTATGGATCCAACAACATTATTAAATAAAGGAATTAGTTTTAATCCTGCTGATTGGACAGTCCAAGGTTATAAGCGTGTTTTTGCCGATAGCGCAATTATCCGCGGTTTTATTAACTCACTCTTATATTCTTTTAGTTTTAGTCTGTTAACAGTTTTCATTACGATGATTACAGCGTATCCATTGTCGCGTCCAGATTTGTATGGACGAGGAGCAATTATGTCATTTTTTGTAATTACGATGTTTGTTGGCGGAGGTTTAATTCCTACGTACTTATTGATTCGTGATTTGGGGATGCTAGATACAATTTGGGCAATTATATTACCTGGAGCATTAAATGTTTGGAATATTATTATCGCTCGGACTTATTTTAGTGGTTTACCAAGAGAACTTTCTGAAGCCGCAACGATTGATGGTGCGAATGAAATTCAGATATTATTCAAAGTCATGTTACCACTTGCTAAACCAATCATGTTTGTTTTGTTCTTATATGCATTTGTTGGACAATGGAATTCATATTTTGATGCGATGATTTATTTGAAATCGCCTGATTTACAGCCGTTACAATTAGTATTGAGAAATATTTTGATTCAAAATCAACCCTCCCAAGATATGGTAGGAGCGAATACAGCCATGGCCGAGATGAAACAACTCGCCGAACTAATTAAATATTCAACAATTGTCATTTCAAGTTTGCCACTAATCGTCATGTACCCATTTTTCCAGAAATATTTTGACAAAGGGGTACTTGTGGGATCTATTAAAGGATAAGGGAGAGAAAAAAATGAAATCAAGAAAATGGCTTTTAGGAATTGCTTTAACAAGTGTAATGGTACTTGGAGCATGCGGGAGTAAAGAAGATGGGAAATCAAATACTTCTAGTCCGGATTATGAATTAACAGATGTTAAATTCCCGCTAGAAGAGAAAGTTACTTTGAAAATGCTTTCGCAAAGTGCACCATTAGCACCTAATGATCCAAATGAAAAATTAATTTTCCAACGTTTAGAAGAAGATACCAATGTGCATATTGATTGGACAAATTATAATTCAGACTTTGTAGAACGTCGGAATTTAGATATTGCAAGTGGTGAATTACCTGATGCTATTTTTAATGCTGGTGCAGGCGATTATGACTTACTTAGTTGGGCTGAAAGTGGTGTAGTTGTACCGCTAGAAGAATTGATTGATGAACATATGCCTAATTTAAAGAAAATTTTTGATGAATATCCGGAATATCGTCAATTATCGACAGCACCAGATGGTCATATTTATTCATTGCCTTGGATTGAGGAATTAGGAGAAGGTAAAGAATCGATTCATACTGTCAACGATATGGCTTGGATTAATGTTGATTGGTTAAATAAATTAGGGTTAGAAATGCCTGAAACAACTGAAGAGTTGATGGCTGTTTTAGAAGCATTTAAAACACAAGACCCTAATGGAAATGGTGAAGCAGATGAAATCCCTTTTTCTTTTATCAATGACGGAGGAAATGAAGATTTAAAATTCTTATTTGCACCATTTGGTGAAGGAGACAATGATGACCATACAATTGTAGATAATGAAGGAAAAGTTGTTTTTACAGCAGATAAAGAAGGATATAAAGAAGCAATCAAATATTTTCATGAGATGTGGAAAAAAGGCTTGATAGACCAAGAAGCTTTTGAACAAGATTGGAATACATTTGTGGCTAAAGGAAAAGATCATCGTTATGGTGTATATTTCTCTTGGGATAAAGCGAACGTATCAGGCATGAATGAAAGTTATGATGTTTTGCCAGTATTAGCAGGTCCTGATGGAAGAAAACATGTAACGAGAACTAATGGGATGGGCTTTTCTCGTGATCGTTTTGTAATAACGAGTGCAAATAAAAACCTTGAATTAACAGCTAAATGGATTGATAAAATGTATGAACCTTTACAATCAGTTCAAAATAACTGGGGAACTTACGGAGATGAAAACCAAGCCAATATTTTTGAATTAGATGGTGATATGTTGAAACATTTACCATTAAATGGGGAGGCACCCGGGGAATTACGCCAAAAAACAGAAGCAGCAGGGCCGTTAGCAGTATTAGATAGTTACTATGGTACAGTAACCACTATGCCGGATGATGCAAAATGGCGTTTAGACTTAATGCATGAGCACTATCTTCCATACATTTCAAATGATAATAATTTTCCACGTGTATTTTTTGAAAAAGAAGAAACAGATCGTATTGCACGAATTGAAACAGATATGTGGGATTATATTTATAGAAAACGCGCAGAGTGGATTACAAATGGAAATATCGATGCTGAATGGGAAGAATATTTAGCTGAATTGAAGCGAGTAGGTATCGATGAATGGTTACAAATTAAACAAGATGGGTATGACCGTTTTGTCAAAGGGACTGAATAAATATATATGAGAGAAGCATTTACAGTAGATAAAGCCAATTTTTTTATTGAGAATAACAAGAATAAAGTAGATGAAAAATATCGCCATCACTATCATGTGATGGCGCCAATTGGGTGGGTCAATGATCCTAATGGCTTTGTCTATTTTCAAGGTGAGTATCATTTATTTTATCAATATTATCCTTATGATAGCTGTTGGGGGCCTATGCATTGGGGGCATACAAAATCAAGAGATTTGATTCATTGGGAAGAATTACCCGTAGCATTAGCACCTGATAAACCTTATGATAAAGATGGTTGTTTTTCAGGAAGTGCTATTGAAAAAGATGGAAAGTTATATTTGATGTATACAGGTCATGTTGAAAAAAATGATCGAACGTATCAAACGCAGTGTATAGCATTTTCTGAAGATGGTATACATTTTGAAAAATTATGTCAAAACCCTGTGATTGATGAAAAAATTTTAAATACGAATGGAACAATTCATGATTTTCGTGATCCAAAAGTATTTTTGCGTAATGAAAAATATTACAGTGTGGTTGCATCTAAAAATGAGGAAGATAAGGGGCGGATTCTTTTATTTGAATCAAAGGACATGCTTAATTGGTCTTTTACCTCGATTTTACTTGAAGGAGATGCTACGCAAGGAATTATGTGGGAATGTCCAGACTTATTTCATTTAAATGGGAAAGACGTACTAATTATGTCACCGATTCAAATACCCAAAAAAGGGGATGAGTACCATAATATTAGCTCAACAGTGGCTTTTATTGGATTAGTAAACTGGGAAACAGGGAAATTTTCTGTCGAAAATTACCATGAAATTGATTTTGGTTTTGATTTTTATGCACCCCAAACATTAGAAGATAATCAAAGCAGACGAATTATGATTGCATGGATGCAAATGTGGGATCGCACATTACCAACTCATGACTTAGCTCATGGTTGGGCAGGAGCGATGAGCTTACCTAGAGAATTATCAGTAAAAGACAATCAGCTAATACAAAAACCGATTACTTTTGTATATGATTCGTTGAACATCACTCAAGCAATACATGCGTTGACTGTTTCTTCAAACACTATTACCTTCGATAATAGTGTGGGAGATAATATGTATATGCGCCTACTTATTGATATGACAGAGGCAGATGAACTCACTATTCAATTAGCCAAAGTAGGAGAGTCGTCGTTACAAATGCATTATGATTGTCAGACACAGAAATTTATATTAAATCGTGAAAAAATCGGTTATAAACTAGAAGGACGGGAGCAAGAATTATTAGTCCAACGACAAACGCAAGTTTCTTTAATTGATGGTCAGTTAGAAGTGGAACTATTTAGAGATACTAGCTCTGTGGAAATTTTCTTAAATAAACAAAAAACAATGAGTACTACTTTTTATGAAATTATTAAAGGAAAGAATCTTGAAATTTCCAGTTCTGGAATCGCGAAAATTATTACCCTGGAATTTGGTCAAATAAAGACCTAATTAGATGGAAATGTTTTGAAAGAATAGCATTTTATCAAATTCTCCATTATACTGATGCTAATTAGAATATTGGAGGAACAATATGAAAGCTACCATGAAAGAAGTTGCAAAATTAGCAGGCGTTGGTGTAGGAACTGTTTCTCGGGCATTGAATAATGGATCGATTAAAGAGAGCACACGAAAAAAAATTGATGCGGCAATTAAGGAATTAAACTATCAACCAGATTTTTATGCGAGAGGGTTGAAGACCAATAAAACGTATACTGTGGCTCTAATTTTACCAAGTATTTGGCATCCATTTTTTTCTGAGTTTGCTTTTCATGTGGAGAACTATTTAGAAGAAAATAATTATAAAATGTTCTTGTGTAATTCAAAAGAAGATATTACTAAGGAACGTGAGTATATTCAAATGGTTACGCAAAATAAGGTAGATGGTATTATTGGTATTACCTATGCCGACATTGATGAATACATTTCCAGCAATCTACCTTTTGTTAGTATTGATCGTTATTTTACGGAGGAAGTTATTTATGTTACCGCAGATAATGCAGCAGGTGGACGACTGGCGGTCCAAGAATTAATCAAACGGGGAGCTAAACATTTAGCATATATTGGCGGTTACCAAGAGACACCAAATGAAACTAAAAATCGTTGTGAGTATTTTGAAATTGAATGTAAAGAGCAAAATATTGATTATGAGATTTTAAATGTTTTAGAGCCTATAACGAAAGACACATGGATTCAGATAGAGGATTTTTTGAAACGCCATTCAGAAATTGACGGTATTTTTACAATCAATGATTCCTTAGCAGTCGAAGTTTGTCAATTATTGGATAAGTTAGGGCGGAATGTTCCGAATGAAGTACAAGTAATTGGATTTGATGGACAACAGTCGCGTGAAGGCGAACCGTATCTTGTTTCTACGATTGTTCAGCCTATCGAACAAATGGCTAAAAGTGCAGTCGAACTGTTATTAAATGTTATCCAAGGAAAAGAGGTAGAGAAGCGAACCGTGTTACCTGTCCATTTTGGTGAAGGGTGGACAACAAAATCAAACATCTGAAATCATATGGTTTCAGATGTTTTTTTATAGGAGGCTGAAATGAAAAAGAAAGTACAATATATTTGTATGATTGCAATGTTTATTATTTTAGGAGCGTGTAAAATGAAAACGGAAGTCAAATCTTTGTATCCTAGATCTGCAGATAGCTTTGTGGGGGATCCGATGCCTTATTTTGATGGTAATGAATATAAAATATACTATTTAGAAGATTTACGGAATGGGGAGGTTGGATTTCATCCATTCAGTCTGTTCACGACAACTGACTTTTATCATTATCAAGATGAAGGAGAAGTAATTCCTTTTGTAAATGAGGAAGATAGTCCAGAACGTGCGTTGGGAACTGGTTCTGTTATAAAAGACAAGGCAGGTAAATATCATGCATTTTATACAGCCCATAATAGTGAACGGTTACCTAAAGAATTAATTATGCATGCTACAAGTAAAGATGGAAAAAAATGGATGAAACAACCTGAAGATACATTTGAAGGAGATACAGAATATGAGAATAATGATTTTCGGGATCCGTATGTGTTTTTTGAAGAAGAAAGTCAAAGCTATTGGATGCTTATTACTACTCGTCAAAACAATACAGGAATCATTGCAAAGTATACTTCAACAGATTTAACTTCATGGGAAAATCAAGGAGTTTTTTTTGTGAATGATATTGGAAACGACTCCAATTTAGAGTGTCCTTCCTTAGTTCAATTTAAGGGGACCTGGTATTTAGCTTTTTCTGATCAATGGGACAAACGAGTTGTTCATTATCGAACAGCAGATAATCCGAATGGACCATTTGAAAAGCCAGAACATGATTATGTGGATGGTGCTGGTTTTTATGCTGGACGACTAGAAACAGACGGTCAAAATTTGTATCAAGTGGGCTGGATTCCTACAAAAGATAATCATGATGACCGTTTTAATTACAATTGGGCAGGAAATTTAGCTGTTCACCAATTGATAAAAAAAGACGGGAAATTACAACCTAAGTTACCCGAAAAAGCTTATCAAAATCTGTCAAAAGAACATTTTCCACAATGGGAATTATCCGTAGGTGAGACAGTGATTATTGACAGCCAAGCAACGTTACTAGAAGGAGAGTTTCAAGTAAATAATCGAACCAAATTTATCTTATCATTTGGTGAGGAAAACAATATTCTTTTTGACTTTAACAATCGAAAAATGAGTTATTATAATACGCATTTGGAAGATATTCCAAATCGAAAACCTCAGACGGAAATGTCTTTAACAACTGAACAAACAGTTCCTTTTCAATTAATTCAAGAAGAAGATTTAGTGGTTATTTATGATGGTGAATATGCTTTGTCCAATCGTATTTACCAAAGCAAAGAAAAACCTACCAAGTTAACGCTTATTGAAGGAAGTTTAGAGGTAAAGTAAATCCTACCTTGGCAAATAAACGTGGAAACGGTTTAATTTTTTTGCTATGATATTAAAAAAGAGAGGAGCTGAAACTAATGAAAGCCACAATGAAAGATGTAGCTGCTCTAGCGGGTGTAGGACTAGGTTCCGTTTCCAGGGTGATTAATGGTGTCCGTGTCAAAGAATCGACGCGCAAAAAAGTCTATGACGCGATTCGAGAACTAAATTATGAACCAGATGAATATGCAAGAGGGTTAAAAACCAATCGCAGTAATACCATCGCGCTCATTATTCCTACGATTTGGCATCCGTTTTTTTCTGAATTTGCGTATTTTGTTGAAGAAGCGCTAAGTCAAAGAAATTATAAATTGTTGCTATGTAATTCGGATGGTAATGTTGAGAAAGAAAAAGAATACATTCAAATGGTTAAGCAAAGTAAAGTGGACGGTATCATAGGGATTACATATTCGGATGTTGATAAATATGTTTCTGCAAATTTACCCTTTGTCAGTATTGACCGGCACTTTTCCGAAGAAGTTGCTTATGTAACGGCAGACAATTATCGGGGCGGACAAATTGCAGCACAAGAGTTAATTAAGCGAGAGTGTCAGCAAGTCGCTTATGTAGGGGGAACTTCTCCTTATCCAAATGAAACGAATAATCGGAAACTAGGATTTTATGACGAGTGTCTGAAACACCGGTTAACACCTACAATTCTTGATATGCCGGAGCCACTACAGAACTTGGATGAACAGTTATTGGCATTTTTTACATCGAATCCTACAATTGATGGTATCTTTACCGTAAATGATTTTATGGGATTAAATGTTATTAAAGCTTTGGCTAAATTAAATAAACACCCTGTTACTGATTATCAACTCATTGGTTTTGATGGAGTAAAAATGGCAATCGATCAACCTCTGGTCCTATCAACAATTGTACAACCAGTCATTGAAATGGCTTATAATTCTGTTGAAACGATTCTTGCGATGATTTTAAACGAACCATTTGAACAACGGAAGTTATTGGATGTCACCTTTTATGAAGGTGGAACAACGAAAAAAATCGACAATTAAAATGCAGAACATTTATTTGTTCTAGCATTTTTTTTTGAAAAAGTTGTTGACAGAAAACGCTTTCGATGATATCCTCATTTTAGAAATCGGAAACGTTTCCGATTTTTTTAAAACGGAAATCGGAAACGTTTCATATTTGAAGGGAGAAAAAAGAAATGAAGAAGAAAGTATTAGGATTTGCAGCAATGTCAGTTTTAACATTAGGTTTGTTAGCAGCATGTGGTGGAAAAGAAGATAAAAAAGCAAGTAGCAATCCTGGAGATATTACGGTATGGGTTCAATTTTCAGACGAAACGCCAGAAGGGGTTGCTTGGCAAGAAATTGTGGATGGATTTAATAAAGAAAACGAAGGAAAGTATAAAGTTGAGACAGAGTATATCCCACGTAGCGGTAGTGGTGGCGGATACGAAGATAAAGTAAATGCGGCAATTACGACAAATAGTTTACCTGATGTGATTACTTTAGATGGACCGAATACAGCAGCTTATGCAAATTCAGGTGTGATTGCTCCGTTAGATGAATATTTAGAAGATGCAGATATGGATGATGTGTTAGACAGTATTATTCAACAAGGAACGTATGATGGCAAAATGTATGCGTTTGGATTTTCTGAATCAAATGTAGGTGTTTATTATAACAAAGCGATGTTTGAAGAAGCGGGTATTAGTGAAGATCAGTTACCAACTTTAGATGATCCTTGGACATGGAGCGAATTTAATGACATCAGTAAAAAATTAGTTGATAAATTTGATGTACCAGCAATTGATATGCAAATGGCATCAAATGATGAAATGTTAACGTATGCATATACACCTTTTATTTGGTCAAATGGTGGCGATGTTGTCAATGAAGACGGGACAAAAGCAACTGGCTATTTTGACAATGAACAGACGATTGAAGGATTAGAATTTATTCAAGGATTAGTTAAAGAAGGCTATACAACAATTAGCCCAATCGAAAAAGGATTTGAAACAGGTAAATATCCAATGCTATTAAGTGGTTCTTGGACGATTTTTGATTTGGAAGAAAATTATCAAGATATTGACTATGGTATTTTGCCTTATCCAGTTTCTGACACTACGAAAGAATTAGTATCTCCAACAGGAAGCTGGCAGTTAGCGATGACTACGAACACGGAAAAAACGGAAGCTTCCTCAGAATTTATTAAATACGCAACAAGTACAGAATCTAGTCGCATCATGAGTTTAGGTAATAGCGTATTACCAATTCGTCACTCAACAATTGAGTTAATTAAAGATGAAGTATCCGATGGTATGCGTGTCTTAATGGAACAAAACCAACGTTCAGGCCATGCTCGTCCAGTTGTTGTTGCTTACCCACAAGTGTCTCGTGCGTTCCAACAAGCGATTCAAGATATTAGTTATTTTGATGAAAATCCAGATGTGAAAAAAGTAGCGGAAGAACGAGCAAAAGAAATGCAGCAAGCGATCGATAATTCACTTAATAAATAAAAACTGAGGGTGCTCCAATGAGACAAGGAGCACCCATTATAAAAAAGGGGGAGCAACATGAACAAGAAACCAACTTTAAAAGACAATATCATCGGCTACGGTTTTTTGAGTCCAGCACTTATTCTCTTAACTATTTTTCTATTGATTCCAGTCATTATGGTTTTCTATTATGCATTTACAGATTATTACTTATTAACGCCCGATGCGCGACAATTTATCGGCTTAGATAACTTTAAGCGATTGATTAGTGATCCAATTTTTATTAAAAGTATTTGGAATACAGGGAAATTTGTTATTTGGATTATTCCCGTCCAATTAGGTGCAGCATTAGGGATGGCATTGATTATCAATAAGCAACGTAAAGGCAATATGTTCTTTAAAGTCGCTTTCTTCGCTCCAGTGGTAATGTCATTAGTTGTTATCTCTATTCTTTGGTTGTATTTATTGAATCCTAACGAAGGGCTAATTAATACGTTGCTTGCGAAAATTGGTATTTCTGCCCAACCATTTTTAACAAGTCCAAAACAAGCGATGTATACGATTGTTTTCGTTTCTGCTTGGCAAGGTGCAGGATATCAAATGCTATTGTTCTTAGGTGGTATGCAAAATATTTCGAGTGATGTTTATGAAGCAGCAGAGATTGATGGGTTTTCGAAGTTTCAACAATTCCGTTATATTACTTTACCATTATTAAAACCAACGACCATTTTTGTCGTTTTAACCACTTTAATTTCAGCATTCAAATTAATTATTCAACCAATGGTTATGGCACAAGGTGGACCAATGAATTCAACGATGACCATGGTTTACTACATTTACCAAACAGGTTTCACCGATCGTATGGTTGGTTATTCTAGTTCGATTGCATTGATTTTTACAACGATGATTGGTTTGATTACATTGGCACAACGTAAATTGATTAAGGAGGATAACTAAGATGACGAAAAAATTTGGCCCATTAAGTATTCTGGAGTACATCTTGTTACTTCTTTTAGCTGCGTTGTTTATTTTTCCAATGTTATGGATGATTGTTTCTTCTATGAAACCAGAAGCAGATGTCTATACGAACTTGACGTCATTTAAAGCTTTCTTACCGAGTTTAAATCCAGCAAATTGGTTTAAAACCTATCAGGAAGTTATTGAGCGCTTTAGTATTGGTACGTATCTAGCAAACAGTTTATTTTATGGTTTAACCTTTTCTGTAGGTTCGATTTTGGTCAATGCATTGGCGGGTTTCGCTTTTGCAAAGATTAACTTTTCTGGTAAGAAAATTATCTTTGGGATTTTATTAGCATTATTAATTATTCCAATGGAGACAGTCTTAATTCCGCAGTTCACGATTGCGAATGCATTAGGAATTGTGAATACTCGGTTGGCAGTAGTTTTACCTGCAATGGCTAGTATTTTTAATATCTATTTATTCAGAAATTTCTTTATTGCGATACCAGAAGAAATTATTGAATCTGCTAAATTAGATGGTGCGAATATTGTGACTATCTTTTTCAGAATCATGTTACCAATGTCAAAACCTGCTGTGGCGACTGTTGGTGTGTTGTCATTTATCAATAGTTGGAATGACTACATCTGGCCATTGATGGTCTTGACAGATCGAAGTAAATTTTCCATGCAAGTGGCAATTACGACGATTAATACTACTCAACCCGTGTATATCAATCAGGTAATGGCTGTATTGACGATTTCAACTATTCCATTGATTATTATTTATATTGTTGCTCAAAAATATATTTTACAAGGTTTAGGTGGTTCAGGAACAGGAATTAAATAAAAGGAAGTGACGGATGTTGCATAAAATTGAGATTGAAAAGGCAAATGAGTTTATTGAACAAAAAGCAAAAGACGTGAATAAACGTTATCGAAATAAGTATCATTTAATGGCACCTATTGGTTGGATGAATGATCCGAATGGCTTTGTCTATTTCCAAGGAGAATACCATTTATTTTACCAATATTACCCTTATGATAGTATCTGGGGACCAATGCACTGGGGGCATGCAAAATCAAAAGACTTAGTCAACTGGGAGCATTTACCAGTGGCTTTGGCACCAAGCGAAGAGTATGACAAAGATGGTTGCTTCTCAGGTAGTGCGATTGTCAAAGACGATCAGTTGTATTTGATTTATACCGGTCATGTAGAAGAAGGTGATTATCGTCGGGAAGTTCAGTGTTTGGCGATGTCTGAGGATGGGATTCATTTTGAAAAATATCACCAAAATCCAGTGATTGCTGAAGCACATATTCACAATATAGCTGATATTGCTGAGTTTCGTGATCCGAAAGTTTTTCAACGTGGTGAAACATATTATACCATCGTTGCCGCACAAACAGCGGATCAGCGGGGACAAATGTTGTTGTTTGAATCTGCTAACTTAGTTGATTGGAAATTTAAGTCCGTTGTTGCTGAAGGAGAAAAGCACCAAGGTATCATGTGGGAATGTCCTGATTTGTTCCATTTAGATGGCAAAGATGTCTTGATTTTTTCACCCATTCAAATGGCAAAACAAGACAATTCGTATTGGAATACGAGCTCGACAGTTGCCTTTATTGGCGAAATGGATTGGGAAACTGGGAAGTTAGCGATAGAAAATTACCATGAAATTGATTATGGCTTGGATTTCTATGCGCCGCAAACATGTGAGGGACCAAATGGCGAACGTATGATGGTAGCGTGGATGCAAATGTGGAACCGAAATATGCCGACTAATGATTTAGGTCATTTATGGGCAGGGAGCATGACGTTGCCTCGTGAATTGCATGTGGAAGATAATCGATTAATTCAAACACCAGTCAAAGGAATTTATCGTCAATTTAACGAGCAACCACAAGATTCGTCAAAAAATTATTTTGCTAATGTTGTGAAGGAACAGCAGTATGTGCATGCTGTCGTTGAGATTAATGAGGAGCAAGAATTTACGTTCGCCTATGCGAAAAACGGAGACGAAGCATTAAAAATTAGCTATCAGGCAGCGACAGAAATGTTAACTGTGAGCCGAGAAACGATTGGTTATCCAATCAAAGGTATCGAAGAAACGCATTTAGTTGAACGAAAAATGAGGGTATCACCAGTCGATGGACAATTGGATTTAGAACTGTTCCGCGATACATCTTCATTGGAAGTTTTTGCAAATGGGCAAACAATGAGTTTTACCTTTTTTGAAAAAGTCAAAGGAACGGATATAGCAGTTGAATCAACGACACCGTTAACTATTAAATTATTAACATTTAGTCAATGATAAGAAAAAAGGAATGATACACACGATTTAGGTGGAAATCATTCCTTTTTTTGTTATTGAAAAGTTTTGATTGTATTTTAGTGTTAAATCAATTATTCTACTCAAGAAAAACTATTTTTTAGAAAGAAGGAATTAATGAGTTGAAAAGGTTATTGGTCTTTTGGTGTGGAGTTATTGTTATTTTAAGTGTTCTATTCTTTAGTAAGATGCTTGTTGAATCGCAGACAAAAACAGTGGAAGCAACAAGCAAAAACACAGTAAATATTTTTAACTGGGGAGAGTATATCGATCCAGAATTGTTGACAGCATTTGAAAAAGAATCAGGGTATCAGGTGATTTATAATACGTTTGATTCCAATGAAGCAATGGAAACGAAAATCAAACAAGGTGGTTCAACCTATGATATCGTCTTTCCAAGTGAATCAATTATTCCAAAAATGATTGATTCAGGTCTATTGTTGCCAATTGACCAGAATAAAATTCAAGGAACAGAAGATATTTCGACATTTTTGATGAATCAATCATTTGATAAAAAAAATAAGTATTCCATTCCGTATTTTTGGGGCACGATAGGCATTATGGTCAATACAAAGCAAGTAGATGCAATGAAAATAAAAAAATGGTCGGATCTTTGGAATTCCGAGTATAAAAATGATATTTTGATGATTGATGGTGCTCGTGAATCGATTGGAATTGCTTTACAGGCGGAAGGATTGTCTTTAAATGAACTTGACGAAGCGAATGTGCAACGTGGACTTGAAAAATTAGCAAAACTTCGCTCGAATGTTAAAGCGGTACTGACGGATGAAATCAAAACGCTTATGATTCATAATGATGCACCCATTGGTATTGGGTATTCCGGTGATGCAGCTTATGTGATGTATGAAAATCCAGATATTCAATACATTGTGCCAGAGGATGGAGGAGCAATTTGGACAGATAATTTTGCGATTCCTAAAACAGCACGTAATTTGGATGGCGCATATGCGTTTATCAATTTTATGTTGCGACCAGAAAATGCCAAACAAAATGCTGAGTATGTGGGTTATGCGACACCTAGCGAGCAGGCAAAAGCTTTGTTACCAAAAGAATTGACAAATGATGAAGCTTTTTATCCTGAACCCGCGGCGATGGAACAAATGGAACATTATGAATATCTAGGAAGAGATGCGGTCGAAATGTACAATGATCTTTTCTTAGAATGGAAGTTGGGGTTATAGCATGTCGATGATTTTACGTTCAAATTATATATTTGATACCCAAACAAAAAAGACCTTTGCAGGGTATTTAAAAATAGATGCAGGCAAAATTATTGATGTTGGTCCACTTGATGCTTTACCACAAAATGAAGTAGTGATGGATTATTCTGATCAAATGATTATTCCGGGATTTATCGATAGTCATGTTCACTTTTATTTATCTGCTTTAATTCATGCCGGTGTTTTGACACCGTTGACTGGGAATACAGAGCAGGATTTTGCGAACGCTGTGCCACAGTTGCCAATCAGACATGGATGGAAATTAGGGATTGGTTGGTTTGGTAGTGATTTTGGACAACAAGTGTATCCTACCAAAGAAATATTGGATGCTGTTTGTGTTGATGTACCAGTTATGTTAATTTCAGGGGATGCGCATAGTATTTGGTTGAACTCAAAAGCAATGGCTGAGCTAAAAATTACTATCAATAGTATTCCACAAGGGATTAGTGGTGAAGCAATTGTAACGAATGGTGAATTAACTGGTTGTTTTTTAGAAGCAGTTGCAATTAATTATTTAGCAGATGTTCTAGCAATGCTCCCAAATAGTGCTGAAAGTTACTTAGCTTATATGAAGCATTTAAATCAAATGGGAGTTACTACAATTGGTGATGTAGCATTGACTGGCGAAAGCTGGGACGATTTAGTTTATCCAGAATACTTCCAGCAAGTTGAAGAACAAGCGACAATTCGAGCTGTTTTCTATCCTGCTATGCGCGAAGAGCTTACGAAGTTAACCGAAACTTATAGCAACTATCAATCGCCAAAAGTTCAAATGGGTGGCGTGAAGCAATTTTTTGATGGAGTTACTAGTACACACACCGCTTTTTTGAAAGAAGTTTATGAAACTCCTTATTTTGAAGGCGATATAGGCAGTCCGTTAATTCCAATTGAAAAAATGCGTCAACTTATTTTACTGGCAAATCAGCAAGATTGGCCGATACGTATTCATACGATTGGTGATCAAGCCATCCATCAAGCGTTAATATATTATCAAGAAAGCTTAACTCGTTATCCTTTGTCAGCAGGGAAGTACAATACTTTGGAACATTTGGAAGTTATGGATGCTAGTGATTTATCCCTAGTCAAGCAAGAGCAATTAGTTATTTCTGTTCAACCTAGTCATTTATTGGTTGGTTACGATACATTGGACGAAGAAGTTGGATCAAAGCGAGCTAGTGAGATGTTTCCATTTCAATCTTTTTTACAAAATGATGCCACTTTAGCATTTGGTACAGATTCTCCAGTCGTTATTGATGTGACCCCACTAGATTCGATTTATTATGCGGTGGCTCGTCGTGAAAAGTCAGGGATCCCCTATGAACGATTAATGCCGAAGGAAAGAATATCTATTGAAGAAGCGTTAATTGCCCATACAGCAGGTGCAGCAAAAGCTTTAAGTCGTCAGGATATTGGTTCTCTGCAAGTAGGTAATTGGGCAGATATTTGTATCTTATCGCAAAATATTCTTGATTGTACGGAAGAAGAGTTATTAGCAACAAAAATTGTCGGTACGATTTTTGATGGAGAATGGGTTTATCGGGAAGAATAAAATGAAATAACTAAGCAATCAAGGCAGAATGTTAGTCAAGCCTTTGGTTGTTTAGTTATTTTTAGAAGCTAAGCTAATTTTAACCAATCATTTTACGTTCTTTGGATTTCACAAGCAGAAAATCAGAACGAATCTTTTATTATGTGATATAATTTTCAATCGTGGAAAGTATTTTCAGAAAAATTTTCAAGAAAGCATAGAGGGATATAGATGAAAAAATTAAAAATGCAAGAACTAATTTTTACAGGAGTATATACAGCAATCTATTTTTTACTGGTTTCAATTGTCATGGTTGTTTTAAAAGTTGCTGTACCAGTTTTTGATTCCTTATTATTACCTGCGGCATCGGCACTGTTTTCTGGTATTATTTATTTATTAATGTTACAGAAGGTACCACGTTTTGGAGGTATTTCTGTCATGGGTGGCGTTTTTGGTTTGCTATTTTTAGTGACTGGTCATTTCCCAATGTCGTTTGTACCAAGTTTTGTGTGTGCTATTTTAGCTGATTTTTTACAATATAATTGGAAAATAAACGAAAAAATTCGGACGACAGTTACGTATATTATTTTTAGTTTTGGTTTAACAGGTCCATTGTTACCTATGTGGTTTATGAAAAATGCCTATGTGGATTCATTGATTCGTCGTGGAAAAGACGCAGATTATATTAATTATGTCTTTGAACCAATTACTCAAATTGGTTTTATTATTTGTGTGGTTTCCGTGATTGTTTGCTCGATTGCTGGGATTTATATTGGTCGTAAATTATTAGCCAAACATTTTCAAACAAAGAGGTAAGTAATGAAAAAAAGACTGACATTCGACCCACGAACGAAACTTTGTGTCATTTTATTTGCTAGTTTTAGTTTAATGGTACGGTTAACTTTTTTTTATGAAATAATATTTATCTCGCTATTATTTGTGTTGTTTTTGTTGATTGGTGAATGGAAAAAAGGGATAAGTTTTTATGTTCTTTTTTGGCTGCTAGCCTTATTGGATTATGGGTTATTTCCACAAGGAGATCATGTGATTTTTGGTTTACTTTCCTTTGTTTTAATTGGAAGTCGACGCTTGCTACCGACAGTCATGGCGGCTAGTTTTGCAATGAGTGGGACAAAAATTAGTGAATGGATTGCAGCTCTGCAAAAACTGCGTGTACCGTTTGCTCTGATTGTTCCACTGACCGTCTTGTTCCGTTTTTTTCCAACGTTGGTTCAAGATTTTAAAAATATTCGTAAAGCCTTACGCTTTCGAGGAATTGCGACAAACGTGTGGGAAATGGTAATTCATCCTTTTCAAACGATGGAATACATTATTATTCCAATTCTGATGTCAGCCGATAATACCGCGCTTGATTTATCGGCAACTGCGATGGTTCGTGGCTTGGGCAATATGAAGCAGCATACAAGTATCTATCCTTTGCGTTTTCATTGGCAGGATTATCTTTTAATTGTAGTTCTTATCGGTTGTATCGGAGGAAGATTATTATGGCCTTAATTGAATTAACAAATCTTTCATTAGAGTATCAAGATACGACGATTTTACATCAGTTGAATTGGCAAGTGAAGGAAGGCGAAATGGTCGTATTATGTGGAAAAAGCGGGAGTGGGAAATCCTCTTTAATTAAATTATTGAGTGGCTTGATTCCTGAACTATATGAAGCAAATATTCAAGGAACAGGTACCATACTAAATCAATCGTTAGAAGAACGCGATTTTTCGGAACATGCCGAACAAATTGGTATGGTGTTTCAAAATCCAAAAACGCAATTTTTTACTCAAGATGTTTATTCTGAACTCGCTTTTCCGATGGAAAACGTTGGCATGGCTCAGCCAGAAATGGTGCAACGTGTGCTAGAAGTAGCCACTGAATTTAATTTGACACGATTTTTGGAAAAGAGTATGTTTCAACTATCTGGCGGTGAGAAACAGCTGGTTGCTTTTGGTTCAGCATGTACGCTTACGCCCAAACTTTTTTTACTTGATGAACCGTCTAGCAACTTAGATCAAGTCACGGTTGAAAAGCTTAAAAAATATTTGAGTTGGTTAAAAAGTGAAGGCTTCACGATTATTATTGCAGAACATCGTCTGTCTTATCTTATGGAGAGTGCAGATCATTTTCTTTTTTTACCAAAAGGGCTTCATTGGACCAAAGAAGAGTTACTCGCAAAGAGTCCTATTGAATTAGAAGAGCTAGGCTTGCGTCAACTTATTGTTCCTAAGCTAACATTAGGTCAGACAGATACAGTAGAGGAATCAGAAGTTGCTTTAACGATGAAGAACCTCACATATACCTATTCAAAGCAACAAAACGGTGTGACTATTCCTGAATTACAGTTATCCAATCAGTACATTACTGGTTTAGTTGGGAACAATGGTGCCGGAAAATCAACTTTTGCGCAACTCGTTACTGGTTTATTTAAGCCAAAAAGCGGGACAATCTTCTTAAATGGTAAAAAGATGACACCAAAACAACTGTTAAAAGAAAGTTATATTGTGATGCAAGATGTCAATTTACAACTTTTTTTCGAAACGGTAACCAAAGAAATCACTGCAATGGCGAAGGATTTAACCGATTATGAAGAAGTTATTGAATGGTTAGCATTAGAACCATTATTAAATCGTCATCCACAAAGCTTATCCGGTGGGGAAAAGCAACGTGTCGCTTTAGCAGCAGCTATTTTATCAGGAAAGAAAATTTTGGTCTTTGATGAACCAACGAGTGGATTGGACTTAGTTAGTATGCAAAAAGTCAGTGAGCTAATTAAAAAATTAAAGGATAAACATTTGTTGGTCTTAGTTATCACGCATGACCAGGAATTTCTACAACAAACATGCGACAGAGTATTAAAAATGAATGAGGGAAAAATAGTGTCAGATGGCATTATTTTGTGAAAAAGACAGATAATTTTATCTGTCTTTTTTGTATTTTTAAGTCTTTTTATCAAATTGAGTATAGAAATGTGAAAATGTTTGTTAAACTTTCGTTGTTTCAAGTGGTTCATTTTTTATTGATAAGATAATGTTCGTATTTTTTATAAATTAAATGTTAATATCTGGTAAATAAATTCATTTAAATGAGTGAATGTTAACAAAATTTCTAATGGAATTTTAAAAGTACGTTTTTAATTATAATGGTAAAATAAAAGTTGCATGTTAATAAATTTTTTTGGAGGGTTTTTCATGATTGAGGTTATCGACTTGAAAAAAGTTTTCGATAATGGGTTTGAAGCGTTAAAATCTGTCAATTTCACAATTGAGAAGGGGGATTTGGTTTGTTTATTAGGGCCAAGTGGTTGTGGAAAATCGACAATTTTGAACTTAATTGCTGGTTTATTAAATCCTTCCGATGGAGATATTCAATTTAGTGGTTCTTCGGTGATTAAAACAGAACCGAAAAATCGAAACATTGGATTTGTTTTTCAGAATTATGCGTTATATCCACATATGACTGTTTTAGAAAACATTATGTTTCCTTTAACCGTGGGCAAGCAGAAAATTTCTAAATCTGAAGCAAAATCAATTGCCGAAGAGTATATGAAATTAACGAATATCGAAGAATTGAGTAATAAAAAACCAGGGACGTTATCTGGTGGGCAACAACAGCGTGTCGCAATTACCCGTGCATTAGTACAAAAACCAGATGTTTTATTATTAGATGAGCCGTTAAGTAATTTAGATGCACGGCTGCGTTTGAAAATTCGTGAAGAAATTCGTCGTTTAGTAAAAGAAGTGGGGATTACGACAATTTTTGTTACCCACGATCAAGAAGAGGCATTATCAATTAGCGATAAAATTATTCTTTTAAATGAAGGCGTCATCCAACAGAATGATGCACCACAGAATCTTTATTTAGAACCAAATAACTTATTTGTTGCCACTTTCATCGGAAACCCCATCATGAATATTTTACCTGTTACTGTAAAAGATGGTGTAATGTCTCATGAATCCTTCCAGTTCCCAGTGACTAATTTTGAGCCAACTCGTTTTAAAACAGACTTGTCTGATGGTTCTTATGCATTAGGGATTCGCCCAGAAGACGTGTTAGTTAAAGAGGAAAAAGCGCTTTTTTCTGTCTTAGTTAGAGGCGTGGAATTGATTGGTCGCGAACGTATTTTAAATGTTGATTTAAATAGTCAACACGTGAAATCAATTGTTAGTATTGAAGAAGTCATCGAAGAAGGCGATCACGTGCATTTTGATTTTGCCTATAACAAAGCCTTTATTTTCAAAGAAACAGGAGAACGAGTGTACTGATGATGAAGAAAAATTATAATCCGGAAAACCAACCTAAAGCATGGTTCTTCCTGCTGCCATCTTTAGGCGTCATTCTTTTATTTAATATCTATCCTTTATTTCGTTCATTTATTATGAGTTTCCAAAAAGGTTCACTGATTAATCAAAAGTATGCAGGACTAGAAAACTATCAACGCGTGCTAAGTGATCCCGTATTTTATCGTGCCTTGAAGAACACTGCTCTATACGCTTTTGTTGTAGTACCTGTTGCTTTAGTGATTAGTTTGGCAATTGCTTGGATTATTTTTGAAAAAGTGAAACACAAAAGTTTTTTTGAAACAATCTTTTTCATGCCTTATGTCACAAGTACGATTGCGATTGGGATTGTCTTTCGTTATTTTTTCAACGGGTCCTACGGGATTGTCAATTTTATTTTAGGGTTGTTTGGGATTCCAGCTGTCAATTGGTTGGATTCGATTCAAATGAGTATGCCAACGCTTATTATCTTTGGTATTTGGACCAGTCTGGCATTTAATATCATTATTTTGTTAGCAGGCTTACGTAATATTGATCAAGAGCATTATAAAATTGCCAATATGTTTGGTGCAACTAACTGGGAAATTTTCCGACGAATTACCTTTCCTCAACTGCTACCAACAATTGCGTTCTTGTTAACTGTGAATTTAATTGGTGCGTTTAAAGTATATACACAAGTGTATGCCTTATTTGGAGGTACGGCAGGAATTGCAAATAGTGCAACGACAGCAGTGTACTATATTTATGATAAGTTCCATGTTGCAGGACGTCCGGGTATTGCGATGGCAGCAACAGTTATCTTATTTGTAGTTATTTTAATTGTTACATTTTTACAAAATAAATTATTAAAGAAAGTGGGGGAATAAAATGAATCGCATGGTTACTATTCTTTCTTTCATTTTCTTAGGTATTTTAGGTGTTATTACTTTGTTCCCGTTTATTTATATGATTTTAGCTGGACTGATGACCTATAGCGAGGTAACGAGTATTCCACCAACAATTTTTCCAGAAAAATTCCAATGGCATAATTACGTGGAAGTATTTGCTAAAGCACCATTCTTACGTTACTTCTTTAATACTGTGTTTGTTTCAGCAATTACCACAATTGCAACAGTCGTAACAGCTGTACTAGCGTCCTTTGCTTTAACTAGTTTGCAATTCCGGTTTAAAAACTGGGTCGTGATGATTATGATTTCTTTGTTAATGGTACCGTATGAATCGATTATTTTTACCAACTATCAAACAATTGCACAAATGGGCTTATTAAATACCTATAGTGCATTGATTATTCCGTTTTTAACAAGTATTTTTTATATTTATTATTTGAATGGTTATCTAAAAAGCATTCCTAGTACCTTTTATAAAGCAGCTAAAATTGATGGTGCCTCTGATTTGGAATATATCTGGCGAATTCTCGTGCCAATGTCGAAACCGGCTTTGGTAACGGTGGGAATTTTAACCTTTATTTCAAGTTGGAATTCATTCTTATGGCCATTGTTAGTAACGAATGAAAAGAAATATCGTTTGTTGAATAATGGTTTAGCAGCTTTCACAACTGAAAGTGGCAGTGATGTTCATTTGCAAATGGCGGCTGCAACTTTAACCGTTATTCCAATTTTGATTATTTATTTAATCTTTAGAAAAGAAATTATTCGAGGAGTGGCTAAAAATGGAATCAAAGGATAAACCAATTATTACGTTTCATAGTGGGATATTAACCATTGGTGGGACAGTCATCGAAGTTGCTTATAAAGATGCGCATATCTTTTTTGACTTTGGTACAGAATTTCGTCCAGAATTAAATTTACCAGATGATAATTTATCCACATTATTAGAGAATCGACTTGTTCCTGAGTTAAAGGACTTATACGATCCACGCTTAGGCTATCAGTATCAAGGAGCAGATGAGCAAGCCTATCAACATACAGCTGTCTTCTTATCTCATGCGCATTTAGATCATTCACGCATGATTAATTATTTAGACCCTGCCGTTCCTCTTTATACGTTAAAAGAAACGAAAGCAATTTTAAATACATTAAATCGAACAGGTGATTTCCTAATTCCATCTCCGTTTGAAGAAGTAGGTTTCACGAGAGAAATGATTGGCTTAGAACCGCATGATGTGATTGAAGTTGGTGATCTTTCAGTGGAAATTGTTCCCGTTGATCATGATGCTTATGGTGCTTCTGCCTTATTAATTCGTACACCGGACCAATTAATTACGTATACAGGTGATTTGCGGTTACATGGTCATAATGCCGAAGACACACTAGCTTTTTGTGAGCAAGCGAAAGCAAGTGACCTTTTGATGATGGAAGGCGTAAGTATTAGTTTTCCTGAACGTGAAGGGACAGAGGAAGACAAAGTATTGAGCGAAGAAGATTTAATTCAGCGTTTTGTGCAACTAGTCTTAGCTAATCCGCATCGTCAAATCACATTTAACGGTTATCCAGCAAATGTGAAGCGTTTTGCGAAAATCATCGAACAGTCCCCTCGAACAGTAGTATTAGAGGCCAACATGGCTGCCTTATTATTAGAAATTTTTGATATAGCTGTTCCTTATTATTATCTTGAAAATGCGCTAGTCATCGATCAGTTAGATGCAACCTTAGAAGTCGCCTACGACACTTTATTGGTTGATCAAGAGCGGTATGTTTGGCAAGTTGTTGATCGCTTCGAAAATTTACAAGAAGGCAGTTTATATATTCATAGTGATGCTCAACCATTAGGGGATTTTGATCCACAATATGCCGTCTTTTTAGAATTATTAGCGCAAAAAAATATTACATTTGTTCGCTTAGCTTGTACTGGTCATGCTTTCCCAGATGATTTAGCTAAAATTATCTCATTGATTCAACCGAAATTATTGGTTCCAATCCATACGTTGCACCCAGAAAAACTGGAGAATCCGTACGGTGAAAGAATATTGCCAGATCGTGGCAGCAGTATCACGTTATAAAAAATAGTGGGGAGAGAAAAAAATGAAATTCAAACGTTTAGCAACATGGTCAGTAGCCGCAGCGGCTGTTTTAGCATTAGCTGCTTGTGGAAACAAACAAAGTGAGGAAGCCAAAGATATCGTCACTGATTTAAAAGAGGATACAACGATTACTTTTTGGCATGCAATGCAAGGGGCACAAGAAGAAGCATTAACCAAATTGACAGATGATTTTATGGCAGAAAATCCAACAATTAAAGTTGAATTACAAAATCAATCTTCTTATCCTGATTTACAAGCGAAAGTAAATTCAACATTGCCATCACCAAAGGATTTGCCAACAATTACGCAAGCTTATCCGGGTTGGTTATGGAACGCAGCACAAGATGAAATGTTAGTTGATTTACAACCTTACATGGATAATGAAACAATTGGCTGGGGTGACCAAGAAGCGATTCGTCAACCACTATTAGAGGGGGCTCGTATTGAAGATACACAATATGGAATTCCTTTCAATAAATCTACAGAAATGCTCTTTTATAATGCAGATATGTTAAAAGAATATGGTGTAGAAGTGCCAACAACAATGGAAGAATTAGCAACTGCTTCAAAAACGATTTTTGAAAAATCAAATGGTAAAGTAGTCGGCGCAGGTTTTGATTCATTGAATAACTACTACGCAATCGGAATGGAAAACAAAGGTGTTGACTTTGACAAAGACTTGAAATTTGATAGCAAAGAATCAAAAGAAGTCATTCGTTATTATGCAGATGGTATCAAAGACGGCTACTTCCGTGTAGCAGGTTCGGATAAATATTTATCAGGTCCATTTGCAAATGAACAAGTAGCGATGTTTATTGGCTCAATTGCTGGTGAAGGCTATACTGCGAAAGACACTGCTGGTAAATTTGAATATGGTACAGCACCACGTCCAGATAAAATCAATTTGCAACAAGGAACAGATATTTATATGTTTGATAGTGCCTCTCCTGAAGAACGTACAGCAGCATTCTTATTTATGAAATACTTGGCAACACCAGAAGCACAATTACACTGGTCACTTTCAACTGGCTATATGCCGATTGTTGATTCTGTCTTGCAAAGTGAGGAATACAAAAATTCAGACATGAAAGTGCCTGCTTCATTAGAAGATGCAACAAAAGAACTATTCTCAATCCCTGTCGTTGAAAATGCAGATCCTGCTTACAATGAAGTACGCAACATTATGGAAAATATTTTTGCAAATACTAACAAAGATTTAGACAAATTAATTGAAGAATCTGTTCCAGTATTAGAAAATGCTTGGAATCAATAATTAATGAAGGGTCCGGTGTGACAAACCGGGCTCTTTGTTTTACTATAAGGAAGTAGAAATGTTTAAAACGAGGATGGATGAAAAAAGAATGGAATTAAAAATTTTAGCAACAAGCGATATGCATGGCTATATCATGCCAACTAATTTTACGCAGCGTGAGTTAGATTTACCTTTTGGTACCGCAAAAGTTGCCACAAAACTAAAAGAACTGCGTCAACAAGCGACCGGTCCAGTTATTCAAATTGAAAATGGTGACTTTATTCAAGGCTCACCATTGAGTTATTACGTGCGCAAAAATGCAGAGCATGGTGTCCAAGCCATCACACAATTAATCAACCAGTTGCAATTTGATGTCAGTGTGTTAGGAAACCATGAATTTAATTATGGCTTAGAGTATCTTAAAGAAGCTATTCAAAGTTATAATCATCCAGTACTTGCGGCAAATATTTTAAATCAAAAGGGGCAACCAGCTTTTGGTCAACCATATGCCATTATTGAAAAATCTGGCGTTAAAGTTGCTATTTTAGGTGTTGTAACCCAGTATATTCCACACTGGGAACAACCTGCAACGATTGCTGATTTGACATTTGAAAGCATTATTGATACAGCGAAGAAATATATTCCTCAGTTAAGAGAACAAGCGGATGTGGTGATTGTGGCTTATCATGGCGGTTTCGAAAAAGATTTAGTAACCGGTGAACCGACAGAAGCTTTAACAGGCGAAAATGAAGGATATGAATTATTAAGTCAAGTATCTGGAATTGATGCATTAATCACTGGTCACCAACATCGCCAAATTGCCACTAAAATTAATGGTGTACCGGTCATTCAACCGGGCTTTCAAGGAGCATTTGTAGGAGAAATTTGTTTGGAACTTGATGAAGAAAATAATTACGCAATTGTTGAGAGTCATGCTAATCTCCATGCCACTGCTAATGAAAAAGTAGATGAGGAAGTTGTATCCCAATTAGCAGAGCTCAATGAAGAAGTGGAGGATTGGCTAGACCAAGCAGTTGGTCAAGTGATTGGTGATATGCGTATCAAAGATCCAAATGAAGCTCGTTTAGTGGAACATCCGTACATTGAATTTATCAATCGTGTTCAAATGGAAGCTAGCGGAGCTGATATTTCTGGCACCGCCTTATTTAATAATGATGGTAAAGGCTTTAATGCAACCATCACGATGCGCGATGTCATCACAAACTATGTCTATCCAAATACATTAGCAGTCTTAAAAGTATCTGGTGCTGATTTAAGAGCTGCTTTAGAACAAACTGCAGAATACTTTGTGATTGAAAATGGCGAGACAATTTTCAATCCTAAATATGTTGAACCAAAACCACAATATTATAATTATGATATGTATGAAGGGATCGATTATGTCATTGATTTAACCAAGCCAATCGGCGAACGGATTACCACCCTTAATTACCAAGGCAAAGCTGTACAGCCAACCGATAGTCTAGAAATTGTCACCAATCAATACCGTGCAGTAGGTGGTGGAAATTATACAATGTTTACAGCAGATAAAATTGTTCGTGAAATTCCCGTCGATATGACAGAATTAATCGCTGAATATTTACGCAAACATCCAGTAATTGAAGCAACAGTCAATCATAATTTCAAAATAATCGATGAAAAAAACGCTGAGAATTAATTTTCAGCGTTTTTTTGTACATATGTCTCTATCGGTTTTTGGTAACAGTCCGCTTGCCAAGTTCCTTCATTAAAATAAGTAGCAAGCAAATAACCAATATAAGGACCAGTAGTCAAACCAGATGAACCTAGTCCACTAGCGACCACGAGATTTGTTTGCTCTAAAGGTCCGAAGAATGGCGCGAAATCAGATGTGTATGCACGAGTCCCTACAAAGAAAGAGGCTGGTTGTGATATAAGTGCTTCAGGATTGGCTAGAAAATCACGTGTACCTTCAACCAATTGATCAAAAGCTGCTTGCGTAGGTGTTAAATCCCAACCACCATCATTTTCATGGGTAGCACCAATTAAAATCTGTCCATTCATGAAAGGAATTAAATCTGCTTCGCCATCTAACATGGCAACTGGCCATTCTTGGCTTGTTTGATACGTGGTATCAAAGGCTAATAGTTGACCTTTTTGTGGACGAATATCAACAGTGTAATTTAAATGTTCTAATAAAGGTTTGACAAACGGTCCCGAGGTTAATGCGACAGCATCAACTGTGATTTGATGAGAAGCACTTTGGATTTGCCATTGCTCGTTGTCCGCATCAACTTGTGCTTTTTCATGAATAATCTTGACGCCTTTGGCCAATGCTTGTTTGGTTGCGTGGGCTAAATAGGAACGACCGTTTAAACGTCCGCCACCAGAGACGTAAAGTGAAGGTGCGGGTTTAAGCAAAGGTAAATAGCTAGCTGTTTCATCAGCAGTTAATAAGCGAATGTCGCCAATCTCAGGCGCTTCTTTTTTGCGTTCTTCTGCTAATTCGGCCAACGCTAAGAGACTATTTTGTTCTCGTAATAAAATGGTTCCACACTTGGAATAAACCGATGCATCCAGTGATAAATCTTGGACAAGTTTTGGGAAGAAAGCTGCACCATCTTTTGCGAGTTGGTACCATTTTTTATTTCTGCGTTTGGAAAGCCAAGGGGAAATAATCCCAGCGCTTGCACCTGTTGCTTGACCGATGCCTTCATCAAATAAGGTCACATCGAATTTTGTTGTATCTAGGTAATTGGCGAGGGTCAGTCCAATAATTCCGCCACCAATAATTGCAATTTTTTTCATAATTCATTCCTTTCTTCACTTGTCACATCACAAAAAATAGTATAATAGAAAGAGCTTAGAATTTAAAGTAAAGGAAGTTACCAATGAACGATTATTTAGAGCTATTTGCCGATTGGTATCCAGAATTTTTAGGAACATATTTTTATCCGGTACGAGTAGCAAAAACATTTACATTAAAAGAAAGGGAATCGTTGCTTCAACAATTAAATGAGTCACAAAAAGAATTACTTGCGCATCACCGCAAGTATCGTATTCGTTCACTTTTCTTAAAAAATAGCTATATGCAATCGACTCAATGGCGATTTTCTGAGTTAAAAATTAATCCTTTTTATCCAGAGCCATTACCTGATGGGACGAAATTAATCTGCAAATGTGGTCGTCCGTTAAAATATCAATTTATTTTACATTCAACTAAACGCAAGAAACCCATTGCGCTTGGGATTAATCATTTTGCCGATCACTTAAATATCCCAATTGAAGTAGCCAGAGAAATTCAAAAAGGAGTTAATGAAATTGATATTGCTCTCGATGAATTATTATGGTTAAAGAAAAATCAAGTCGCCTTTCCGGAACAAGTCTGGCAACGCTATTGTTACGCAGTCTTTCGTAACAATCAATTAGCGAAACCGATTCAATTAAACCAAAAATTACCTAAACGTATCAAAGATTTTAGAGATGCTCAGATGCCAATCTATATCTCAGATTATGAAGCATTAGAAACTGAGATTCGCCGAGTGAATCAGCAAGCACAAGGAGACACCGCTCATTTTTTAGCTGAAAAAACATTATTTGAAGCTTTTTATGAAGACTTTATGGTTGATTTAGCAACAACTAACTTGTATACACATAAGAAATTTTTGACGAAAAAAAGCAAATTATTATTAACAACAAAGCTTGAGAAACTTCCGTTTGTCTTTTTTGGAGAATTATTGCATCAACTGCAATCATTGCCACGTGAGAAACCAGGATTAGCAAAAATGATTTTCCAAGAATTTAGTCGAACCAAAGGTAAAATTGTTGATGAAGAAGTTTTAGATGTTGTGTTAAGGATGTATTTGACACATGGATTTAATCAATCATTCTTTTTGGGGATTCCTAAAGTGATGCGCAATGGACTTTTAAAAGCAATTCGAATCGAAAAAGAAGAACAAAAACAAGCTTTTGATGCCAAAATAGCAACTTTACCTGATGTTTTCTTTCAATCGTTTGCTGTATTATTGAAAAGTCCCGAGACCTTAAATCAGCCAGACATCTTGCAACATTATTTGACTAGCATTTTAGGAGAAGGGAGTGGGTACATCAATTTAGATTCATTATTAGTAGCAATGCGTCACTATTTAGCAGGAAAACCTTTTGAAATTGCCTATGCAGAAATTGAAAAGCAACTTTACCAGCGATTAGCAGTTGTTTTTTAGTGATTTGGTATGATACTATGCAAGTATTATGAGATAAGAAGGTTTGAAAAATGACTAAACACATACAACCTAATAAGCGTGTGACCCTTCCACGTTATCAGCAAATAGCTGTTGAAATAGCAGAACGAATTGTTGATAATCGCTATCATGAAGGCGAAAAAATTCACGCACGGTCGACTTTAGCAAGTAACTTTAATGTTTCACCGGAAACAGCTCGAAAAGCAATCAATGTACTTGTGGATTTAGAAATTATGGAAGTACGCCATGGTAGTGGTGCCTATGTTGCCTCAAAGCAAAAAGCCAAAAGTTATGTCGAAAAATATAAAAATGTTCAAAGTATAGAAGAAATTCGTCGAGAAATTTTAGATGGTGTGAAAAGACAACAAGAAGAATTAGATAATTTTTCAGAATTGCTGGATGTTCTTGTGAATCAATCCAAACAAGTGAGAGATATGTCACCATTTATTCCGTATGAATTAAAATTAACGGAAGAAGCCTTACATTTAGAAAAAAGTGTTGTAGAATTAAATATTTGGCAAAAAACAGGCGCGACAATTGTTGCCATTCAAACGGAAACAGAAGTGTTACTCTCGCCAGGACCGTATGCAAAATTAAGTATTGGAAATATCGTGTATTTTGTAGGAAATGAATTGAGTTTTCAACGAATGATGAATTTTTTCTACCCAACTGAATAACTTTTTATGTAAACCAGAGGAGATGTTGATGATAACATCCTCTGGTTTTCTATTTATAAAATGAGAAATGAAATGAAAATTATGAGAATCTTATTTTATTTTTTTGACAAAGTGACCACACGATGTTAAAGTAATATGGTCACTTAGGTGAGAGTTTTCAGAAAAAAGTCAGAAAATAAGCTAGAAGGAGTGTTTTTTGTTTGAGTAAAGTTCGAGTTGAACACTTAACCAAAGTTTTCGGTAAGAAGAGCCAACAAGCATTGGCTATGGTTAGAGAAAACAAAAGTAAAAACGAAATCGTCGAAAAAACTGGTGCTACAGTTGGTGTGTACGATGCAAGTTTTGAAGTGAACGAAGGTGAAATTTTCGTTATCATGGGATTATCTGGTAGTGGGAAATCTACATTAATTCGTCTATTGAATCGTTTAATTGAACCATCGTCTGGTGATATCTATATTGATGATGAAGATATTGCAAAAATGAACAAAGAAGAATTACGCGAAGTACGTCGCCATAAAATTAATATGGTGTTCCAAAATTTCGGTCTTTTCCCACAACGTACAATTTTAGAAAATACGGAATATGGTTTGGAAGTTCGTGGAGTACCTAAAGAAGAACGTCGTCAACGGGCAGAGCAAGCCTTGGATAATTCAGGCTTACTATCTTTTAAAGATCAGTATCCGAATCAATTATCCGGTGGGATGCAACAACGTGTCGGTTTGGCACGAGCATTAGCCAATGATCCAGAAATTTTACTAATGGATGAGGCTTTCTCAGCACTTGATCCATTGATTCGTCGTGAAATGCAAGATGAGTTGTTAGAATTGCAACAAAGAGTACAAAAAACAATTATTTTCATTACCCATGATTTAAATGAAGCTTTACGTATTGGGGATCGTATCGCACTAATGAAAGATGGACAAATTATGCAAATCGGTACCGGGGAAGATATTTTAACAAACCCAGCTAATGAATTCGTTCGGGAATTTGTGGAAGATGTGGACCGTTCAAAAGTCTTAACCGCTCAAAATATCATGGTTCCAGCATTTACAACGAATATTGAAATTGATGGTCCAAATGTTGCGTTGCAACGTATGCGTAAAGAAGAAGTTAGTATGTTGCTAGCAGTTGACCGTAAACGTCAACTAAAAGGTAGTTTAACGGCTGAATCTGCTCGTGAAGCACGTAAGAATGAATTACCTTTAAAAGAAGTTATTGATAAAAACGTTCAGAAAGTTCACAAAGATACATTAGTTTCAGACATTTTCAATTTAATTTACGATTCACCAACACCGTTAGCTGTTGTTGATGATCAAGATCGATTAATCGGTGTAGTTATCCGAGGAAGCGTCATTGCAGCATTGTCAGATGCGACAGTAAATGATGATTCAGAGGAAGGAGTGACTGCAAATGTTTAATTTTTTACAACAACCAATTCCATTGGCTGACTGGGTTACAGATGCCACAAACTGGTTAACAAATACATTTTCTGGTCTATTTTCACTACTACAAACGGTTGGTTCGTTTATTATGGAGAATATGACGACAGGACTATTATTTGTGCCACCATTATTAATGGTGTTACTATTAACGATTGGTGCTTACTTTATTTCTGATAGAAGATGGGGCTTAACAGTCTTTACATTAATTGGCTTATTATACATTTATAATCAAGGCTTATGGACAGATTTAATGAACACTGTGACGTTAGTTTTAATTTCTAGTTTGGTTTCAATTATCATTGGGGTACCATTAGGAATCTTAATGTCGAAAAGTGAAAAAGCACAAAGTATTATTACACCGATTCTTGATTTCATGCAAACAATGCCAGGATTCGTTTACTTGATTCCAGCGGTAGCATTCTTCGGAATTGGTATGGTTCCAGGGGTATTTGCCTCAGTAATCTTTGCGTTACCACCAACTGTTCGTATGACGAACTTAGGTATTCGACAAGTACCAACTGAATTAGTAGAAGCATCAGATTCATTTGGTGGTACTGGTAAACAAAAATTATTTAAATTAGAATTACCACTAGCAAAAAGTACAATTTTTGCCGGGATTAACCAAACAATCATGTTAGCATTATCAATGGTAGTTATTGCTTCAATGATTGGGGCTCCTGGTTTAGGTCAAGGTGTCTTATCAGCAGTCCAACGTTCACAAGTTGGTAATGGATTTGTAAATGGTTTAGCTTTAGTTGTATTAGCGATTATTATGGACCGTTTCACTCAAAATATTAACAAACCGAAGAAGCATAAATTAACGAAAAAACAAAAGCAAATCACATTAGGTGCGATTGTTGTTATTATTGTTGGTTTAGTTGGTGCAAACTTTATTAATTCAGCAAGCAATGAGAAAAAAGAATCTGTGAACTTAGCTTATGTTGAGTGGGATACAGAGATTGCGTCAACGACTGTCGTCTCTGAAGTATTGAAAGATATGGGCTACGATGTGAAAATGACGCCACTTGATAATGCAATTATGTGGGAAGCTGTCGCAAATGGTGAAGCAGATGGTATGGTTGCTGCTTGGTTGCCAGCTACACATGGGTCTCAATATGAGAAATTTAAAGATCAAGTGGATGACTTAGGTCCAAACTTAGATGGTGGTGCTAAATTAGGTTTAGTTGTACCAGATTATATGGATGTTGACTCGATTGAAGATTTAACTGACCAAGCTGGTCAAACTATCGTCGGCATCGAACCCGGTGCCGGAGTGGTTGCTGCTGCTGAAGAAACATTAGAGGCTTATCCAAACTTAGCTGATTGGAAGCTTGCTGCTTCTTCTGGTGGTGCAATGACAACCGAATTGGCAAATGCGATTAAAAATAAACGCGATATTGTTATTACTGGTTGGTCACCACACTGGATGTTTTCACGCTATGATTTGAAATATTTAGAAGATCCTAAAGGTTCAATGGGTGGCGAAGAAAGCATTAATACAATGGCTCGTCAAGGGCTAAAAGAAGATATGCCAGAAGTTTATAAAGTGTTGGATAATTTCGCTTGGGAATTAGAAGATATTGAAAGTGTCATGTTAGAAATTGAAAATGGTAAAGCACCAGTTGAAGCAGCACGTGACTGGATGGATGCCAATGAAGACACAGTAAACAGCTGGAAAGAATAACAATAAAAAACTTGTAGAATCACTGGAAACAGGAATCTACAAGTTTTTTTAATAATGGAAGGAAGATTAGCATTTATGAAGTTAAAAGCAATGGGACTGTTGATGGTATCAAGTATATTATTATTATTCACTGGATGTAGTGAACAAAAGCAGGTATCGACTGATAACATTGAAGAATTTGTCGATTATACAATTACAGGTGTCGAGCCGGGAGCAGGTATTACAGATGTAACGAAAGAAACACTGGCATCTTATGATAATTTGTCTGGCTGGACGTTACAGGAAAGTTCTACAGCAGGGATGCTATCTGAAGTTGAACAAGCGATAAAAAAAGAAGAACCGATTATTTTTACAGGGTGGACACCACATTGGATGTTTGAAAAATATGATTTGAAAATGCTGGAAGATCCTAAAAAAGCAATGGGAGAGGTTGAAGAAATTCATACGATTGCTCGAAGAGGGTTGAAAGAAGATCACCCAGGTGTTTATCAAATTATTGACCAATTCAATTGGGAGTTAGCAGATATGCAAGTAATGGTCAGCGAAGGCTTAAATCGACCATATGATGAAATTGTCTCTGAATGGATAGAAGAAAATGGAGACCAAGTATCAGAATGGACGAAAGGTGTTTCTAAAGGTAACGGTGAGTCAGTAGAGATGGTCTCAGTTCAATGGGATACAGAACTAGCATCTTCAGAGTTAGTCAAACAAGTGTTAGAAAATCACGGCTATTCTGTCAAAGTTACAGATGTTGAACCAGCAATTATGTTCCAATCTGTTGCTTCTGGACAAGCTGATTTTAGTGTTGCACCGTGGTTGCCATCGACTCATAAAGCTTTTTATGATAAATATAGTGATGATTTAGATGATTTGGGTGCCAATTTAGTGGGGGCTCAAAATGGGTTAACTGTGCCAGCATATATGGATATTGATTCCATCGAGGAGTTACAACCAAAACCATAAAAAAATAACCTATCCGAATGATAAGAAAACGTGTCTCATCATTCGGATAGTTTTTGTTTATTGACCCGCAATTTTTCTAGCTTTCTCTGTGTTGGCAAAATGAAGTTTGGCATATTTTGCTAATAAATCCATGCCGCCTTGACGTAAAATTTTGGCAGCGACTTGATCAGATTTACTCCCAGCTCCAGATGGCACAGAGTAACCAAGTTCTTTTGAAGCCGTCTCTAATGATTCTAAAAATTGAGCGCGACATAAAATAGATGCTGCCGCTACAGCTAAATGATACTGCTCTCCTTTAGTCACGAAATATAGATTTTCTGTGATTTGAGCGGACTCCATTTTCAAATATTTTCGGTAATTGGCTTCTGGTGTAAATTGATCAATTAAAATGCCTTCTGGTTTAGTAGGAGCAATTTTATTTAGTAACAAACCAATTGCTTGATTATGCAAGGCAACTTTCATTCGTACCGCATTATATTGAGGTTGAATTTGATTGTATTTCTCAGGAGAGACTGTTAACAGTTGGAAAGGTACGCATTCTTTAATTTTAGGTGCTAATTGGCGAATTTGCAGATCTGTTAATATTTTCGAATCTTTTACACCTAATTGTTGAAGCTGTGAAAGAACCGCACTCTCTGCATAAACGGCACAAACAATCAGCGGACCGAAATAACTGCCATTGCCAACCTCATCACTGCCGATGATACTTTTTTTGGCAAAATTTGCAGGCAATTTACCAGTTGCTTGAGCAGCTTTTGTGGATGCTTTCGTTTGGCCGGTTGTTTGTTGCCATTTGCCAGCTTCTTGTTCGGCTGTCGCCCCTTGGAACATCACTTTACCAGAAGTGTAGGCAGTGATAGTGACACCGGATTTTTTGGCGACAAAGGATGTATACGGAACCTTTTTGTTTAACAAATAATCTTGGTAATAGTCCGTTACTTTTTTGATTTCTGTGGGTGTTAATTTTATAACGATTGTACTCATGAACACACTCCTTCTGTCCGATTTTACCATAGAAAATCTTTTATGGTAAAAAATTCTTGTTTCTTTTATAATAGTAAGAAGTGTGTAAAGAAAAAATAGTCGGAAAATGATATAATAAAAAAGGATTTGTTAAAACAGGGGAGCTGAAACCAAATGACAAAGCAAAAGAAACGCTTTAAGGCTGTCATTGATAATCAAACATATACTATTATAGGGCAAGAAAGCACAGAGCACATGACTATGGTGACGAAATTAGTCAATGATCAATTGAATGAATTAAAACAGTTATCACCACAAATGGACTCTGAACAAGCGGCGATTTTATTAGCAGTAAATGCTATTTCAGATCAATTAAAGAAACAAGAACAATTACTGGCAGCATTAAAGAAGAATGAAGAACTACGAAAAAAAGCGATTAAAGTCACTGAGCTTGAAAATCGTATTCAACGAATTGAAGCGATTGAAGTGGAGGCCAAAGAAGTGCTTGAACGCACAGGTCGTAGCGAAGTAGAAATTCATAACCACTTAGAAGCGCAACAGATTTTAAATGAGGAACGCAAACGAAACATTCAACAAAAAACCTCTCAAGGATAACAGAAAGGACCCTAAAATGATCGGATTAGCAATCTTTTTACTCGTACTTTTTGCCTTTTACGAAGGAGCAAGAAGAGGAACGGCATTACAACTTATCTATTTAGTTGGTTTTATTCTTAGTTTTTTTATTGCCAAAGAATTCTATCAACCTTTAGGTGAAAAAATTGAACTGTATGTTCCTTATCTATCGGTTTCACCAGATACACAAATGGCATTGTATAGCCAAGAAGTTTCATTTGATTTAGATAAAGCTTATTATGCAGGCGTGGCTTTTATTGGTTTAGTTTTTGCCGGTTGGTTAGTGACCAAGTTTATTGGCATTTTGTTTGGTAATTTACGTTTTTATAAGTTATTTCCTTATGACTGGATTTTATCAGGTGTGATGAATACGTTGATTATCTATACAATCATTTTTATGGTGCTATTTGCGCTAACCACTTTACCAATTGGAGTTATTCAAAATCAATTTACGGAAGGTCTGCCGAAAAATATTGTCGAACATACACCGATATTGTCGAATTTTTTCCAAAAAATTTGGATTACCGATATTATTCAATAGAAAGAGCAGCTGGATTCACACATCTGCTCTATTTTCTTGAAAAGAATGAATTGAAATTATTAGAAATGTAGGTGAATAAAATTGAACAAACGAATTTTAGAAACACTTGAATTTTCACAAGTGAAACAACAAATTGCCCAATATCTGGTGACAGCTCAAGGGAAAGATGAATTGCGTGACCTAAACCCAGTGACGGACCAACAAATGATTCATTTATGGTTAGAAGAAACAGAAGATGGTATAAAAGTCCAACGTTTACGTGGCGGTATTCCGGTTCCTAAAATTGAAAATATTCGTCCGCATATGAAACGAATTGAAATTGGTGCAGACTTAAATGGCGTTGAACTTGCCCAAGTTTCGCGTGTGTTGTCAACAACCAATGAAGTGAAACGTTTTTTAGCAGACTTAAAAGACAGTGAAATCGAGTTTTTACGTTTATATCATTGGGAAGCCCAATTAACAACCTTACCAGAATTAAGTCGTCGTTTACGAGAATCAGTGGATGAAGATGGTCGCATTACAGATGATGCTTCATCGGAATTAAAAATTATCCGAAATAATATTCGTCGCAGCGAGCAAACGATTCGTGAAAGCTTAGATAATATTGTCCGTGGAAAAAACGCCCGCTATTTAAGTGATGCGATTGTTACAATGCGAAATGAACGCTATGTTATTCCGGTCAAACAAGAATATCGCGGAGTTTTCGGTGGAGTTGTCCATGATCAAAGTTCATCTGGCCAAACGCTATTTATTGAGCCACGACAAATTGTGGAGTTAAACAATAAATTACGCCAGCATCAAATAGCCGAACGCAATGAAATTGCCCGTATTTTATCTGAATTATCAGCAGCATTAGTCCCTAATCGGAAAGATATTCTTCATAATGCTTATGTTATTGGGAAATTTGATTTCATTAACGGAAAGGCGCGATTTGCCAAAGAAGTTAAAGCAATTGTTCCAGCGATTAGTGAAGAAAATTATGTCTTCTTCAAACAAGCCAGACATCCATTAATTGATCAAGAAAAAGTCGTAGCCAACGATATTATGATTGGTCAAGACTATCAAGCGATTGTGATTACAGGACCAAATACAGGTGGGAAAACCATTACTTTAAAAACATTAGGATTATTACAATTAATGGGACAAGCAGGTCTACCAATTCCTGTCGATGAAGAGAGTCAAATGGGAATTTTCCATGAAATTTTTGCGGATATTGGGGATGAACAATCGATTGAGCAAAGTTTATCAACCTTCTCTTCTCATATGACAAATATCGTGGACATTTTGCAAAAAGTGGATAATCATAGCTTAGTCTTATTTGATGAATTAGGTGCAGGAACTGATCCGCAAGAGGGAGCCGCTTTGGCGATTTCTATTTTAGATGAAATTGGAGCCAAATCTGCTTACGTCATGGCAACCACCCATTACCCTGAATTAAAAGTCTATGGCTACAATCGTGCAAAAACGATTAATGCTTCAATGGAATTTGATGTAGATACATTGAGTCCAACCTATCGTTTATTAATTGGTGTACCAGGGCGTAGTAATGCCTTTGAAATATCCAAACGTCTCGGATTAGATAGCCATATTATTGATGCAGCGAAACAAATTATGGATGGCGAAAGTCAAGATTTAAACGATATGATTGCTGATTTAGAAAATCGTCGCAAAATGGCAGAGACAGAATATTTAGAAGTCCGTCAATATGTGGATGAAGCCCAACGTTTGCATAAAGAATTGCAAGATGCGTATAGTTATTTCTTTGAAGAACGTGAAAAAGAATTAGCGAAGGCTCGCAAAAAAGCAAATGAAATTGTCGATGAAGCCAAAGAAGACTCTGAAAAAATTATTGCAGATATTCGTAAAATGCAACTGTCAGGTAGCCAAAATCGGGTGAAAGAACATGAATTAATTGATGCCAAATCGCGTTTAACTGATTTGCATCATGAGGAACCTCATCTACAGAAAAACAAAGTCTTGAAAAAAGCCAAAGAAGCGAAAAAATTAAAAGTCGGCGATGAAGTCATGGTGACTTCGTATGGTCAACGAGGCGAATTAATCAAGCAACTTCGTAATGGACAATGGGAAGTGCAACTGGGCATTCTAAAAATGAAAATTGACGAAGAAGATATTCAACCATTAGCACCAACTAAAGAACCGGTTCAACGTATTGTGAATACTGTTCGTTCGGCAGATAGTGCCCATGTTTCTAATCAATTAGATTTACGTGGTAAACGCTATGAAGAAGCGTTGAATGAAGTTGATCAATATTTAGATTCCGCTATTCTCGCGGGTTATCCGCAAGTGACAATTGTCCATGGAAAAGGTACCGGTGCATTACGTCAAGGAATTATCGAGTATTTGAAAAACCATCGGAGCGTTAAAAGTTATGAATTTGCGCCTGCAAACCAAGGTGGAAATGGCGCAACGATTGTTAAATTCAAGTAATTATTAAAAGTAAGCAAGTTAGTTTGCAAGTGTAAACGAAGATGCTATACTTTTACTATTGAAAATTGGAGGTTACAAAAATGGCAAACAATATTACAGATGCAACATTTTCTGAAGAAACAGATACAGGTTTAGTATTAATCGACTTTTGGGCAACTTGGTGTGGTCCTTGTCGCATGCAAGCGCCAATTTTAGAACAATTATCAGAACAATACGATGAAGATACGTTTAAAATCGTTAAAATGGATGTTGATGAAAACCCTGAAACACCAGCAAGTTTTGGTGTTATGAGCATTCCAACTCTAATCTTGAAAAAAGATGGGGAAGTAGTTGGGAAAGCAATCGGCGTTCAAACCAAAGAACAAATTGAAGCAATGATTGCACCACATATGTAAAAAACAAGAACTGAGATGTGACTTGCATCTCAGTTTTTTTGACCTTCAAATAACGAACAAACGTTCCAATATGTTATAATAGAAAAAGAGCAAACTGAATGGAGGTTGCTGCATGAACGAACAAATTAAAAACAAACTTGCCTTGCTACCTGATCAACCAGGGTGTTATTTAATGAAAGATAAAAATGGCACCATTATTTATGTTGGGAAAGCGAAAGTACTTAAGAATCGCGTGCGTTCCTATTTTACAGGTAGTCACGACACGAAAACAGAACGGTTAGTCAGTGAAATTGAAGACTTCGAATATATTGTGACAGAATCAAATATTGAAGCATTGTTATTGGAGATTAATTTAATCAAAAAAAATGATCCCAAATATAATATTATGCTAAAAGATGATAAAACATATCCTTTCATCAAAATTACCAATGAAGATTATCCACGTTTATTGATTACACGCAAGGTGTTAAAAGATAAAGCTTTGTACTTTGGACCCTATCCAGATGTACGAGCAGCCAATGACACAAAAAAACTATTGGACCGCTTATTCCCTTTACGAAAATGTAAAGTGATGCCCAAGGAAGTCTGTCTTTATTATCATATGGGCCAATGTTTAGCACCATGTGTCTTTGACGTGCCTAAAGAGCGATATACAGAGATGGTCAAGGAAATCAAACAATTTTTAAGTGGAGGACATAGTGACATTCAAGCTGATTTAGAAGCGAAAATGAATGAAGCGGCCATGAATATGGAGTTTGAAAAAGCTGCTGAATACCGAGATCAGATTCGTTCAATCGAAACGGTGATGACTCGCCAAAAAATGACGCAAGCCGACTTGATGGATCGCGATGTTTTTGGTTATGCAGTTGATAAAGGTTGGATGTGCGTCCAAGTCTTTTTCGTTCGCCAAGGAAAATTAATCGAACGTGATGTTTCTATTTTTCCTTTTTATAATGAAGCAACCGAGGATTTTTTAACTTATATTGGTCGTTTTTATCAAGAAAATGAACATTTTATTCCGAAAGAAGTATTGATTCCAGATAGTATTGACCAAGAAAGTGTCCAAGCAATGTTGGAAACCAAAATTTTGCAACCCAAACGTGGTGAAAAGAAAAAATTAGTTGAATTGGCAAATAAAAATGCCCATGTAGCCTTAGCTGAAAAATTTGATTTAATTCAACGCAAGCAAGAACGAACCATTGGGGCAGTTGAGAAGTTAGGGAATGCAATGGGAATTCCGTCACCTACACGAATTGAAGCTTTCGATAACTCGAATATTATGGGAACTGATCCCGTATCAGCAATGGTTGTGTTTATTGATGGCCGTCCAGCCAAAAATGAATACCGCAAATATAAAATTAAAACCGTCAAAGGCCCTGACGATTATGCTTCAATGCGGGAAGTGATTTATCGACGCTATGCACGGGTATTAAGAGAAAATCTTCCGTTCCCAGATTTAATTTTAATTGATGGTGGGAAAGGACAAGTGGATGTTGCTCGAGATGTTTTGGAAAATCAATTAGGTTTAGATATTCCGATTGCTGGTTTAGCTAAAAATGACAAACACAAAACAAGTGAAATGTTATTTGGCCCAGAATTAGAGGTTGTCCCCTTAGAACGAAATTCACCTGAATTTTTCTTGCTACAGCGTATTCAAGATGAAGTGCATCGTTTCGCAATTACCTTCCATCGCCAATTACGTAGTAAAAATAGTTTTGCTTCGCGTTTAGATGGTATTGAGGGGTTAGGACCGAAGCGCAAAAAGAATTTACTGAAAGAATTTAAATCATTGAAAAAAATTCAAGAAGCCACAATTGAAGAACTACAAGCACATGGTCTTCCAAAAAAAGTAGCAGAAAATGTGTATCACAGCTTACATGAAACAGAGAAAAAATAAATTCATCAGTTGAGGAGAAATATTTCTCTTCAACTTTTTTGAATACTGAAAAATCTGAAAATTCTAAACTATGAATGTTTTTTCGGTTTATTCATAAAAATCAGAGATTTTATTGAATTATTACCTATGAATCCGTATACTGTAAATAATTGAATGAATAATTATAATGTTGTTCGTTAATAGGAGGGTTACTCATGAAAGGAAAATTAATTGGTTTTTTCGGTATATTATTGGTTATGATACCGATGTTGTTTAGTCCAACAGTATTTGCTGAAACAGATGATTCATTGCAAAAAGTATTGGATCGCGGGACATTAGTTGTTGGAACATCAGCAGACAATCCACCCAAAGAATATATTCGTATGAATAATGGGAAAGAAGAAATTGTTGGTTTTGATATTGATATTGCACAAAAAATTGCGGACGAACTTGGCGTTGAGCTTGAGATAACCAATATGAAATTTGATGGTTTAGTACCAAGTGTGCAATCAGGTGAATTTGATATGGCACTGGCAGGGTTTAACCCAACACCAGAACGTAAAGAAGTAATCAGCTTTTCTGATAGTTACCATAACTTACCATTCGTTATTTTAACGACCAAAGATAAAGCAGCATCTTTCCAGACACTGGAAGATTTAACGGATAAGGAAGTGGCGGCGCAAAAAGGGTCAACACAAGAAACCATTTTAAATGATTATATTGGTCATGCTCGTGCCGTTGCGTTAGGAAAATTGCCAGAAGTCATTGCAGAAATTAATAGTGGGACAGTTGATGCAGGAGTCGTTGGTTACCTTTCTGCTCGAAATTACCTTGATATTTATCCTAATTTAGAAATTGCAGATATCGATATTGAAGTGCCAGAAGAAAAAACCGCCCAATCGATTGCCTTTCCAAAAGATAGTCAAGCACTGATTACGGAAGTGAATCGTATTATTGCTGAGATGCAAGAAGAAGGGTTAATTGAAGAACTTTTGGAAAAAAATATTGAGGAAGCCAGAGTCGGAGATGTCGATTCTCGAAATACATTACAAATATATGGGCCGCTTTTCATTAAAGGGGCAGTGACAACAATTGGTGTGGCGATTATCTGTGTGATTTTTGGGACGCTCCTAGGAATTCTCATTGCACTGTTGCGTATTTCTTCAAGCAAAATTTTAAGTAGTATTGCCTATTTTTATATTCAAATTTTACGTGGGACACCTGCGTTATTACAAGTCTTTATCTTTTATTTTGGTTTATCGTCCGTCTTAAATATTCCAGCGATTCACATTTGGGACATTAATATTGCGCGTTTGATTCCAGGATGTATTGCCTTAGCGATTAATTCGAGTGCCTATGTTGCAGAGATTATTCGTTCAGGAATTAATGCAGTGGATAGTGGGCAAATGGAAGCTGGGTACTCATTAGGTTTGAATCGTCGTACAACGATGAAAGAAATCATTTTACCTCAAGCGATTCGAAATATTTTGCCTGCATTAGGAAATGAATTTGTCTCAATGATTAAAGAAACATCCTTGTTGTCCGTTATTGCAGTATCAGAATTAATGTTTGTTGCCGATACAGTCAAAGCAGCCACTTACCGTACAATGGAATCCTTATTAATTGCAGCGGTCATTTATTTTATGATTACATGGAGTGTTTCATGGCTTGTCTCTCGTTTTGAAAAGAGATTGGCTCGTTCATCTAAATAGGAGGAAAAGCAATGACAGAACTATTAAATGTTGTAAATTTAGGAAAATCGTTCGGAAAAAATGAAGTGCTAAAAGATATTACAACAACCATTCAACAAGGAGAAGTTGTGGTAGTGATTGGTCCATCCGGTTCAGGAAAAAGTACCTTTTTACGTTGTCTTAATTTGTTGGAAACACCGACTACGGGTGATGTCTTTTTTGAAGGGATTCGTTTAACTGATCCCAAAGTCGATATTTTTAAAATTCGTGAAAAGATGGGAATGGTGTTTCAATCATTTAATCTTTTTCCGCATAAAACAGTCTTAGAAAACATTTGCCTAGCACCAGTCAAAGTAGGACTAAAGAACAGTCAACAAGCCAAAGAAGATGGCTTGCGCTTATTGAAACAAGTAGGACTTTCTGATAAAGTCGATGCTTATCCGAGTTCTTTATCAGGAGGACAAAAACAACGGATTGCAATTGCGCGGGCGCTTGCTATGGATCCAGAAGTGATGCTATTTGATGAACCGACTTCTGCTCTTGATCCAGAAATGGTTGGCGAAGTATTAACCGTCATGAAAAATTTGGCAAAAGAAGGCATGACTATGGTGATCGTCACACATGAAATGGGCTTTGCCAAAGAAGTTGGCGACCGGGTTCTCTTTATGGATGAAGGAAAAATTGTGGAAGAAGGACTTCCAAACGAATTATTCACCAATCCACAACATCCACGAACCATCGATTTCTTAAGTAAAGTATTATAATAAAAAGGACGTGAAACAATGTATATCAAACCCTTTGGTGTTGAACGATGGTTAAATTTATATGAAACAAAAGTGGATTATAACTTAACAAGTACCTCGATTACACCATTTTCTCTACAAGAATTACTCGCTGTCACAGGAGAAGACGAAGAAAAGGTCAAAAACGACATTTTTTCTATGAAACTAAGTTATGGTGTGATTGAAGGCAATCCTAATTATTTAGCAGGAATTGCTAGTTTATATCAAAACTTAACAGCTGAAGATGTGATTTCTACGCATGGTGGAGTAGGGGCATCCCATTTGACGATGTTAACCTTAATTGAGCCTGGTGACCATGTGGTAGCGATCGTACCAGCTTACCAACAAATTTATTCCGTACCAGAATCCATTGGCGCCACCATTGATTATCTCTTTTTGGAAGCAACGCCAAGTGGTTACCAAGTGAATCTAGATAAACTAGCAGCGTTAATGACGGATAAAACCAAAGCGATAGTCTTTAACAACCCAAATAATCCAACTGGTGATGTCGTAAGCGATGCAACCTTAAAAGAAATGGTTGCAATTGCTCGTAAGCATCATGCCTACCTGATTTGCGATGAAGCATATCGGGGTCTGACACATCATGTTGGTTTTTCAGCCTCTGTTGCGGACTTATATGAAAAAGGGATTAGTTTGGGAAGCATGTCAAAAGCATTTGCGATGGCTGGTTTACGCTTAGGATGGATTGCTTCACCCAATCAAAAATTCATGAAAGATTTGCACTTACAACGTGATTATACAATGATAAGTAGTGGTGGAATTGATGAATACATTGCTGCCTTAGCATTGAAAAATAAAGAGGCCGTTCATAAAAGAAATATGACCATTACAGAAGAACGTGCTGTTTTATTCAAAAAATGGCTCGACAACGAACCTAAATTATCTTATACGCCGTTTAAAGGTGGCACGGTTGCTTTACCTTATTATGAAAGTTCTTTGTCTTCAGAAGAGTTTTGTCGAAAATTAATTGAAGAACAGAGCGTTTTATTAATGCCGGGAGCCGTGTTTGACTTAGAAAATTGCTTCCGGATGGGCTATGCGAGAGAACCAAAAGAAAAAATGTTGGCAGGTCTTGAACGAATCTCCACTTTTTTAGCAAAATTAGATAAATAGACGAAAAGGCATGATGATCCGAGCGATTATCATGCCTTTTTTTGACAAAAAAATTTTAATTTGCTACTATATCATTAATAGATATATCATGAAGTGATATAGTGAGGTGAACAGATTGGATGAAACGTTGACAGATTCCACCTATTTAATTTTATTAGCGTTACTCAAACCACAACATGGGTATGCAATTATGAAAGAAATTACGGTATTAACAGATGGAAATTTTGAAATTGGACCAGCAAGTATGTACACCATTTTAAAAAAGTTAGTAAAGAGTGAATGGATTCAGTTAGAAGAAACCCTCGACCGTAAAAAAATTTATCACATTACACCTCAAGGAATTGACGTTCTAAAAAAAGAAGTCCAACGTCGAAAAGTATTTTATCAAGCAGGAGAAAAAATGTTGGCTAAATTTACAGAGGGAAGTGGGGCGGAGAATATATGAAGAAGTATTTGTTTAGTCTAGGAATTCATTTCTATGCGGAAAAAGAATGTGTACGTTTAGAAGAACAAGCGCGTAAAGGCTGGCAATTTATCAAGATGAATAACTTTGGTATCTTGTCCTTTCAAAAATCTTCTCCACAAGAAAAACAATTTGCCATTGATTTTTATACAGGGGACAAATCACAAGCAGAAATTGATGAATATTTAGAGATGTATCGTGTAAGTGGTTGGCAATATGTGACCAATTATAAAAAAAAGTATTTCTATTTTATGGCAAATAAAAGTACACCTAAAATATTTTCAGATAAAGTAAGTTACCATGAACGGTTACAAGCAGAAGAACAGTGGTACTTTAAACGGTCATTTAGTGTGTCAGGAATAGGTGTATTATTATGGATACTAATTATCTGGCTATACCAACAAAATGGGTTACGTCATCTCATATCAATCGTCACGTCATTAGCGGTCGCTACAACCTTGTATCCGTTGCTATATAGAATAACAGCCAAGCTGATGCATTTGCGTTATAAACATCGACCAGACTATTACAATAATCCGGAAGCATTTGCCAAAAAACAACGTATTTGGCGAGATTCACTGCTTCATATTTGTGTGGGTGCATTTATTGGTGGTGTGATTGGATTTATTTTTGGCTATTTTACCTAAATCGCTGTGTTAGAAATTCATATGAAATTCACACAGATTCGATTTACTAAAGATAGATAAGGGAAAAATAAAGGAGGGAAAACAATGTTAGAAGCAAAAAATTTAGTAAAAACATTTGGTGACTATAAAGCCGTCGATAATTTATCATTTACAATCAATGATGGTCAGATTATGGGGCTAATTGGTCAAAATGGTGCGGGAAAAACGACAACCTTTCGTTTAATTTTGGACTTTTTAAAAGCTGATAAAGGCGAAGTATTATGGAATGGAAAACGATTAGGTACCAAAGAATATAATACAATTGGTTACTTACCTGAGGAAAGAGGGTTATATCCAAAAGTATCAATTCAAGATCAGCTGATTTATTTTGCCAGTTTACGTGGTAAATCAAAAAAAGAAATTGAACCGAAAATCGATGAATGGATGGAAAAATTCCAAGTCAAAGGGAAGAAAACCGATAAAATTAAGTCTTTATCAAAAGGGAATCAACAAAAAGTTCAGCTCATTGCGACATTGATTCATGAACCCAAATTAGTCATTTTAGATGAACCATTTAGCGGGTTAGATCCAGTTAATGCCGAATTATTAAAAGATGGTATTATTGAATTAAAATCAAAAGGTTCTTGTGTGATTTTTTCTAGTCATAATATGGATAATGTGGAAAAAATTTGTGACCATCTAATTATGTTACGCAATGGTGAAATGGTCTTGAACGGAAAAGTTCATGAAATTCGTGAATCTTTCGGTCGAACAAAGGTTTTCCTAGAATCACAACTATCGAAAGAAACGGTGGCGCAAATGGATGGTGTACAACAAGTCATTGTTCGTGAGGATTCTTCATTAGAAATTACCTTAAGTCGTCCAGAAGTTGGTCGTGAACTGTTTGAATTAGCAACGAAAGATGGTTATATTCCAATGTTTAATCAACAACCACCAACTTTAGAAGAGATTTTCAAATTGAAAGCAGGTGATATTCATGAGTAAATTTTGGATTATTGCACTGGATGTCTACAAGAAGAATGTCAAATCGGTGTCGTTTTTTATTATGCTATTATTGCCTTTTATTGTAGCAGGTGTTTCTTATGCAGCTGGTCATTTTGCCAATCAATCGAATGAAGTTAACAAGATTGGGATCATCTCCAAACAAAAAGAATTGGCAGAGGCTATTGCCCAAACACCAGGAAGTGACTATCAATTTGAAGTATTAGGATCTGAAGAAGATGCTGAAAAAGCCTTACATGCAGAGGAAATCGATGCTTTCTTCGTTTTATCTGCAGATGAGACAGGAATTAAAGGCGAACTTTTCAGTGAATCTTCTTTGGGAACTGCAACAGAGATGACCTTGCAACAACTATTAACAGGTATTCAAGGGACGACACGTGCCCAAGCATTAGGATTAACGCCCGAGGAAGTAGCGAGTTTAAGTCAACCAGTAACCTTCACTAAACAAAAAGTCAGCTTTGATGATGATGGTAAGATGTCAATTGGTGAGGATAATAGTAGTGTGCAGTATGTGATTGGTTTTGCGGGGACCATCGTTCTCTTCTTCTTCATCATGACGTATGCCGGTATTATCTCGCAAGAAATTGCTTCGGAAAAAGGGACACGTATTATGGAAGTCATTTTATCTAGTACACGTGCCCAAACTCATTTTTATGGAAAATTATTCGGTGTGCTATTAGTAGCAGCGACACAATTAATTGTGTATGTAGTGGCTTTTATCATTAGTTATCAATGGATTAAGGATATGGATATTGTCAAAAACTTTTTAGGTAGTATCTCCTTGCAAAGTATATTAAGTAATTTCTTGATTTTCACCATCATCTTTACTATGCTAGGGATATTCATTTATTCAGTCTTAGCTGCTTTGTGTGGTTCATTGGTGAATAAAGCAGAAGACACAGCAAAAGTGATTCTACCCGTGACGTATTTATCTATGGGCGGTTATTTCTTAGGACTATTTTTAGGTAATATGAGTCCTAATAACTTAGTTGTTCGAGTAACCTCATATATTCCTTTCCTATCGTCTTATATTATGCCGATTCGCTTGGCAAATGAAACAGCTAGCATCGGAAATGCGTTAGTTTCAGTGGCTATCTTAGTTGTGACAAGCATTGTGTTGACATTAGGCTGTGCGAAAATGTATAAATCTAATGTGTTGGTTTATAATGACAACGGCATTATAGCAACCTTGAAACAATCGATGCGTTTAATGAAAAATCAAAAATAATTTTTTTACGAAAACAGATTAGTCGAACTAGTCTGTTTTTTGTTCGTTTGCTCTTTTTTTGGTACAATGAAATAGAGAGACTGAAGGGGGAAACAATTGTGAAAAAATATCTTTTGCTGGGTGGTGCGATTGGTGCAGGTCTTGGTTTGTACAGTTTATTTCGTAATCGTCCAGAAGTAATTGAATTTAAAGAAGCCTTACCATCCACTGAACATCAACCATTAGAGGCAACAATCAACGAAGATGTCTTTTTAGTTGCGTCCGATGGTTTACCACTAGCACTAACCTTTGTTCGTCCGGCCTATCGTCCAGTCAAAGCTGTGGTACAAATTATTCATGGTATATTAGAACATCGCCAACGCTATTTGCATTTTGCTGAATTTTTAGCAAAAAATGGTTTTGCTGTGGTGATTAGTGACAATCGTGGACATGGTGATTCAACCGATAGTGAGTTTCCATTAGGTCATATGGCAGAATTAGCGCGTATGATTCAAGATCAATATGAGATTACTCGTTTTATTAAAACACGTTTTGCTGGGAAGCCTGTTTACTTATATGGACACTCTTTTGGTTCCTTACTTGCTAGAAATTATTTGCAAAAGCATGATAAGGAAATCGAGAAACTCTTGTTAACAGGAACCGTTCAATATGAAAAACAAGCACCTTTAGGTTGTCTCATTGCAAAAGTAGCGAATACTTTTGCTGGTGAACGAAGTTTTTCTTGGATTTTAAAGAAATTATCTAATTTTGGTGAAGAAGACAAGTCTTGGCTAACAAGTGATGCGGACCAATTAGCAAAGGTATATAATGATACACGAATGATTCCAGGATATGATAATCGTGGCGTTGCAACCATTTGGGAAGCAGACCGTGAACTAAAGCAACTCGCACATTTCAATTGTCAGAATCCCGAATTACCCATTTTAAGTATCACAGGTGCAGAAGATTGTGATATTACAGGTGGCGAAAAAGGGTTATTAGATACAGAAAACACATTGCGAGCTATTGGTTACCGCAATGTGGATATGTTAGACTTGCCTCGAATGAAACATGAAGTATTAAATGAAGTAGAAAATGAGTTCGTTTATCAATTGATTGTTGATTTTTTCAATGTGGTTTAACTAGAAAGGCTCTGAGAATTTCTTAGAGTCTTTTTATTCGTTCTTTTTTATTGAAGGAATGAGAGGGAATCTGAACATTTTTTATTTGTTTTTTTATGGTATATTAAATTGGTACAAAATAAAAAGATAATTTTTTTAATAGAGGTAGTAATATGAAGATTACGCATCAGTATTCAGAAGAAATTTTAGAGAAAAAACAGCAAATTGAAGAATATCATGCTTCCAATATAAAAAAAACAAAGGCATTATGTAAGGAATTAGTTCATATAGGAGAACTACTGGAAGACGAAAATTTATTAGGATTTGCGTATCATTACTTAGCTTTAAGTTATCATTTTGAGAATAAATTTCAGAAATTTCAAGAAGCACTTGTCATCGGTTTAAAATACCAACTGCGTGCTTCTGATTCGGAGTTGTTAGCAAGAACCTACAATGTGTTAGGCGCCACAGCTGTATTCAGCACGAATAATTCACAAGCAATGGATTATTTTATAACAGCTCTCCGATATGCCAAGAAAGATAACCACAGAGAAATTATTGGTATTATTAATGGGAACATTGGCAATGTGTATCGTGAATTGGCCGATTATCAAAAAGCACTTGACTATTTACAACTTTCTTTAGCTGATATTGATCTTAATCCCACAACATTTGTCAAACAAATGGATTTAACTATTTTGTATTCAAATATGGCTTTTACTCTCCTTGATTTAGGAGAGATAGAAGAAGCCTATTATTGGTATCGAAAAATAACTTTTGATATTATTCATCGAGATATTCAAATTGCACTGTATATTTTTGAAATACGTTATTTTCATCTAATTGGTGAAACTAAAAAGAGTGGCCAAAAGTTACAACAATTATTAATTTTTCTGGAACCAGGTGACTTTTCGTGGATTTCATATGACGATATTCTATTTTTATGTCGTTTCTTACAAGAAAGTGGCAATGTAGATGCCTTATTGCAAATTTTATCTAGTCTAGACAGAATCTTAAAGCAATCCAATTTAACAAAATTCAAATTACAGTTTTTGGATTATAAAATTTTCTGTTATGAAGAAAAGAATTGGCAGCCAAAATTAGTGGCTGCCTATGCTGCACATTATAAATTAAGTAAACAATTAGAAAAAGAAGTAGAAGAATCTTTACGAAAAGATATTCATTTGCGTGAAGAATTAGAGGCTATTCGAAATGAGCATCAACAAATTCAGAGTGAAAATTTATTATTACTGGAAAAATCGCGTCAAGATTTTTTAACTAGTTTACCAAACAGAGAATGGGCAGAAGAACAAATGGTGTTGCTTTATCTGAATGCTATCAAACACCAAACATCGATGGCTATTGAAGTCTTAGATATTGATAATTTCAAATGTTTTAATGATACGTTAGGGCACCAACATGGTGACCGCTATTTATTAATGCTGGCAGGATTATTGGATGAAATGAATGATGAAGATGTTTTTTGTGCGCGCCAAGGTGGCGATGAATTTGTGATTCTTTATCGCAATAAAACAACGCAAGAAATACTAGCCATTGCTGAAAGGTTACGGCAAAATGTGATTCAGCTTTCAATGATTGAATCCGAAGATCACCAGTTACCAATGACAATTTCTCAAGGAATCTGCCATTTTACTCCTTCTGGTGATAAAACGATTGTCGATTATTATCAATTAGCTGATAAAGCATTATATACAGTGAAGAAAAAGCAAAAGAATGATATTTATCTTACGAAAGGATAATTAAGAAGTAATTTTTAAATATTTCTTAACTTTTTTGCTTTTAAAATTTCACTATGTGATAATTTATAAGAAGTGGAGGGGAAAAAATGAACAAAAAATCAAGATTGACCATCCTTATTGTGACAGTCGTCGTTCTCCTAGTTGCAGGTGGAGGCTTCTGGTGGTATTTTCAAGGAGCGAATCAACGCAAAGCAGAGACAGTTGCCAATGACTATCTTGCACACTTAGAAAAAGGGGAGTACGAGCAGCTAACGTCTTTATTAACGGATAATTCAATTAAGAAAAATGGCTATACAAATCAAGAGATTTTACAAAAATATCAAGCTATTTTTTCAGCAATCGGTGCAACAGATGTAAAAGCTTCAGATGTTGAAGTAACCAAAGCAGATAAAGGGTTCAAGTTGTCCTATCATCTTTCATTAGAGACGACTTTTGGAAGGCTAGAAGATCTAGCTTATGACACAACGATTCAAGTTGATGAAGATTCCAAAATCGATTGGTCACCGTCATTAATTTTCCCAAAGATGACTGGAAAGGACAAAGTTTCGGTTCAAGAAGATCCAGCTACACGCGGTGAGATTGTTGATCGCAATGGTAAACCACTTGCAACACAACGTGAATTTCAACAATTGGGTTTAAACCCAAGTAAATTAGGTAAAGGGGAGCAACGAAGCAAAAATTTAGAAGAAATTAGTGAAGAATTTTCAGTTTCTGTAGAACGTTTGGAAGAAGCTTTGGCACCAGAGTGGGCGACAGGTGATGTTTTTGTCCCTATTAAAACTTTATATGGTGATGCAGAAAAAACGCCTCTTGATACAATTCCAGAAGGAGCGGTATTAGGAAAAGAAAGTAGACGTTACTACCCATTAAAAGAAGCAACAGCTCATTTAATTGGTTATGTCAGCCAAGTGACGCAAGAAGATATTGAGAAAAATCCGACGTTGAGTGAAACAGATATTATTGGTAAATCTGGTTTAGAAGCAGCGCTAGATAAGCAGTTACGTGGGGAATCGGGTGGTTCAATTACCATTACCGATGAAAAAGGCAATGAAAAAGAAGTATTAATTGCTCGAGAGAAAAAGAATCCAGAACCGATAAAATTAGCAATTGATGCGACAGTCCAACAAACAGCTTATGATAATTTAGCTGGAAAACCAGGTTCAACAGTCATTATGCAACCTCAAACAGGTGAATTATTAGCAACGGCAAGCTCACCCTCGTATGATCCAAATCAAATGATGCTAGGCATGAGTCAAAAAGAGTACGACGCATATGCAAACGATGAAAATTTACCGTTTTTAGCTCGTTTTACGAATCGCTATGCGCCAGGTTCAACATTTAAAGTTATCACTGCAGCGATTGGACTAGATGATAAAGTGATTTCTCCTGAAGAAGCGCTCGATATTTCTGGATTGAAATGGCAAAAAGATGAAAGTTGGGGATCTTACGAAGTCACACGTGTCAAAGAAGCCTCACCAATCAATTTGGAAAAAGCCTTGGTGTATTCGGACAATATTTATTTCGCTCAAAAAACATTGGATCTTGGGGAAGATAAATTTAGAGCTGGCTTAGATAAGTTTATTTTTGGTGAAGAATTCGATTTACCACTGCATATGGAGCCGGCTTCTATTTCAAATGAAGATTCATTTGCTTCCGACATTTTGTTAGCAGATACGGGTTATGGTCAAGGGGAATTATTAATCTCTCCAATCCAACAAGCAACTATGTATAGTGTATTTATGAATGACGGACAATTGGTTTATCCACGTTTATTGTCAACGGATGAAAAGAAAGTGAAAGACGATGTCGTCTCAAAAAATGCAGTTGATACGATCTTAGATGATTTAGTTCATAGTGTTTCTGACGAGGATGGTTATGTGCATAGTTTATATAATCCGAACTTTGTGTTAGCTGCGAAAACCGGAACGGCTGAGATTAAAGAAAAACAAGATACAACTGGTCTTGAGAACAGCTTTTTACTCTATTTCGATAAAGAAAATAAAGAATTTATGGGAGTCACTATGGTCGAAAATTCAAGAGAGAATGGTACTGCGATTGAGCGCAGTGGCGACGTTATTCAAGCATTAGAGAATCCCGAATAATAAAAAAAACGCAAATTCCACTAACGGAGTTTGCGTTTTTTTATTAGTAAGAGATAGAAGCATTCAATAAAGTTAACGACAAATCAATTCGATTATTTTGCTTGGCTAATGCTTCTTCAAAGGGGACTGCAACTAATTGGTTTTGTTGGACACACAGACAACAACCAAATTGTTCGTTTAAAAAGAATTGGACAGCTGCTGAACCAAATTTACTTGCCCAGACACGATCGAAAGGTGAGGGAGTACCACCGCGAGGAACATGTCCAAGCGCGATTTGCCGAATGTGTAAGATACCTTCTTCTTTCAAACGAGTGGTTAATTCAGAAGCACTCATTACTTTTTCAGCGAGTACAATTAAGCAATGTTTTTTCTTTCGTTCAATACTATGTTTGATTTTATCGGCAATTTGTGTCATATTCGCTGTTTGTTCAGGAATGACAATAAAATCTGCACCACCAGCGACGCCTGCCCACAGTGCTAAATCACCTGAACGACGCCCTTTAATTTCAATAACGAATGTCCGAACATGTGAGTTAGCCGTGTCTCTGGTTTTATCAAGAGCAGTCACGATTGTATTAACGGCGGTATCGAAGCCAACAGTAGTTTCAGTTGCTGGAATATCGTTATCAATAGTAGCAGGCACACCGATTGTTGGAAAATCTAAACGGGTCAAAGCTGCAGCACCTTCTTGGGAACCTTTGCCGCCAATCACAATTAATCCGTCAATGTTTTCTTCACGTAGAATTTGAATCGCTTCTAACTGGACATTCTCTTCAATAAATTCTGGAAAACGAGAAGAATATAGTATTGTCCCGCCTGCTGCAATAGCATCATTTACTTTTTCTGCCTCCAACGAAACAAAATTTTTACATAGTATTCCTAAAAAACCATACTGAATCCCTACAATTTCCACTGCTTCACGCGATGCTTTATTAAAAATTGCGCGAATAACAGTATTCATTCCTGGTGCATCGCCACCACTTGTTAAAATAGCAAGTCTTTTCATTGTTTCACCTCATTAAAGTAAGCCTTTTCATTAAGAGTACGTGATAATGAGGAACAAAGCAATAAAAAATTTAACGGGAAGCTAAATTTAACGAAGTTGGCTCTTTTTTTACAACGATTGGACAAAATAATCAAAAATTTGTTGCTCGCGAGCAATTACTGCGCGAGTAAGTTCTGGGTGCCACTGAACAGCAAGGATTGTTGAAGCAAGTCCTTGCGATTCGATCGCTTCTATCACACCATCAGTTGCGCGTGCAATGACTTTGAATGGTGTCGCAACGCGGTCAATTGTTTGATGATGAAAAGAGTTGACTTGGTAATGTTCAGGAAGAAAGTTTCCAAGGTGACTATTTTTTTCAATCGTTACTTCATGACTCACTTTTGCCATCGATTCGTGTTGAACATGAGGTAATGTTTCATTAGGATAGGCAGATAAATCTTGATATAAAGTCCCATCAAAAGCCACATTTAGTAGCTGCATACCTCGACAAACACCAAAAATCGGTTTACCTTGAGCAACAGCTTCTTTAATTAATGCTAGCTCAAAACGATCACGAGCTTCATTGGTTGCTTCTAAGTATGAAGAAGGTGCTTGATGATAAAATTGTGGCGATACATCATGCCCACCGCCTAAAAACAATTTATCGACTTGATTGATGTAATCTTTCGCATCCTCAGGATCACCAATCGGCAATAAGAGTGGTAGACCGCCAGCCTGTTGAATCCCTTCCACAAAATTCTTGGCAGTATAAGAAAGCCAAAATGTTTCTCCGTCAACAACGGTACGTTCATTTGCTGCAATACCAATACGTGGTTTCAATAAAAATTCCTCCTATAAAAAGAAAACTCCCTTCCTAAAAATAGGATCAGGAGTTTCGGTGTTTAGCGTTCGCGAATAACTTCGATTTTGTATCCATCTGGATCGATGATGAAGTAATAAGAAGGAGGAACTCCAGGTAGACCTTTTAAGTCCGTTACGTTGAAACCAGCTTCTTTATGTTTGGCATGCAATCCTTCAACATCCGCAGATGCGATTGCGATATGACCGTAACCATCACCTAAATCATAGCCTGGATGATCATAATTGTAAGTTAATTCTAACTCATAGTCATCTCCAGGTAATGTTAAATAAACAAGAGTAAATTTTGCGTCGGGGAAATCACGACGACGGCTTTCTTCAAAGCCAAAAGCTTCTGTATAGAATGCTAATGAAGCATCTAAATCTTTTACACGTACACAAGTGTGTGCCATTTTCATAAGGGTCATCTTCCTTTCTATGTCAGTAGTTTTATCATAACATATCCTATTTTAGTTGATAAGAAAAGTGCATGAGAAATTAGGGAATTATTTATGTAAATAAGTATTTTCTTTATTGTTAGGCTAGTTACTACCCAAAGAACCAAAATTGGGTTATTTTTTTTGTTTTTTAAAACTATATATCTTTTTGCGGAAAAGTGTGACTATGTAATCAGTATTAATTGTAGGTGATATATAAGTAAAAAATTAGCTCCTAATTTCATTAGTTTAAGAACAATTGAGTACAAGTTTTCTTGTATTGATTTAGAAAACTTGTACTTAATTTAGTCGAAGATATAGAATGTATCGATTAGATGAAGGAGGGAATCATTAATTAAACAAAATACATAGAAATAGAGTGTAGTTTTTCTGTAAACAGAAAAACTAGTTGAACCCAAATAGAATTGAAAATGAAAACGATAACAAATATAGTGAATGTGTCAAACAAAGAAATAGAGGTGAGATAATTTGTTAAGTGATTTTTTACAAGAAAAATATGTTCAAATCGGAAAGGAGGTTCATACATTTGAAGAAGCGATCAAAAAATCGATGCAACCTTTGTTAGAGGATAATGCTATTACGGAAAATTATGTAGAAAAGGTAATTAACATTTATAACGAAACTGGTCCGTACATCGTTATTACCAAACACATTGCTTTACCACATGCACCAAGTGAAGATGGAGCAAAGAAATTAGCTTTAGGGTTCATGAAATTAGATGTACCAATTATTTCAGGAAATACAGCAAATGATCCAGTGAAATTCTTTTTTCCTTTAAGTGCGCCAGATAACAAATCGCATCTTGAAATTTTATCAAAATTGGCAGAATTGTTAGGTGATGAAGAATTCATCAAGTTTTTAGAGAGTGTAGATAGTCCAGAAAATTTTATTCAATATATTAAAACAAAGGGGTAGAAAATTATGTATAAAGCATTAGTAGCATGTCGCGCAGGAGTGGGTTCAAGTTTGATGTTAAAGATTAAAGTGAATGAAGTTGTTAAAGAAAATAATTTCCCGATTGAAATTGAACATTCTTCTTTAGATGGAGTCTCAGGATTTTCAGGAGAATTTTTAATTACATTACCAGATGTAGCTGAAGAATTAGAACAAAAAAAGATTCCTCAAAAAGTGATTGGTATTCGAAATATAGTTGATAAAAATGAAATTAAAGAAAAATTAACGCTTGCACTTAGCGAGTTAGCGAAATAAATCAAGGAGGAGAAAGATAATATGGATTTTATTATTAGTTTTTTAAGTACACCAGCAGTTTTGCTAGGACTAGTTGCTATGATTGGTTTACTTGCTCAAAAGAAAAGTGCAACGGAAACAATGACCGGTACTTTTAAAACCATTATTGGATTTTTAGTATTTGGTGTGGGTGGCTCAATCATGACAGGAGCTTTGCAAAATTTCAATAAATTATTTCAAACGGGATTTAATATAGATGGTGTTGTGGCTTCACCTGAGGCAGCTACAGCTCTTGCCCAAACAGAGTTTGCTTTTGTTACCAGCTGTACTTTGATTTTAGGTTTCTTAATGAATTTAGTGATTGCACGAATAACACCTTTCAAAAATATCTTTTTTACTACAGGTCACAGTTTATTTTTTGCTTGTGTACTATCTTTGATTTTAAAAGCGCATCATGTCGCTGATGTTCCTGCTATTTTAATTGGAGGTACCTTGTTGGGATTCTTCTCGGCGGCGTTACCTCAATTATGCCAACCATTTATGCGCCAAATTACTGGGAGTGATGCTACTGCAATCGGTCACTTCAACATGGTTGGTTATGCTTTATCGGGATATATTGGAAAAATATTTTTTAGTAAGCACAAAGAGAAAACAACGGAACATATTAACTTTCCAAAATGGTTATCCTTCTTTAGAGACTTTTTAATGGGTGTTGCGGTAGTTATGTTGGTCCTATTCTATGTCTCTGCTTTAAAAGCTGGACGCGATGTGACTCAAGAATTAGCAGGTACGCAACACTGGTTAGTTTTTCCATTTGTTCAAGCATTTACGTTTGCAGCAGGAATGTCTATTTTAATGACTGGTGTTCGGATGTTCTTAGCTGAAATTACAGCCGCTTTTGTCTCTATCTCTGAACGATTCATTCCTAACTCTCGCCCTGCATTAGATGTGCCTACCGTTTTTCCCTATGCACCAACAGCAGTTATTGTAGGATTCTTATCAGCTTATGCAGCAGGATTGGTTGGAGTATTTATAATGGTCATGTTTAAAGCGCCTGTTGTCATTATTCCAGCAGCACATATTTGTTTCTTTTCAGGAGGGACAGCTGGTGTGTTTGGTAATTCAACAGGTGGTTGGCGTGGCGCAGTTGCTGGCTCGTTTGTAGTGGGATTATTACTGGCTTTTCTACCTATGGTGTTATATCCAGTTTACGGAACATTGGGAATCGAAGGATCTACCTTCCCAAATATTGATTACAATGTTATGGGAATTCTACTTGATAAGATTTTAACTATTTTCCAATTTTAAATGAACAAGAGTAATTATATTGTGGCAAGAACTTTAATTTTGCCACTTTGATATACAAGGAGGAGCGAGAATGACGTTAGAAGGTATTATTACCGCAATGGTGACCCCCTTTGATAAAGAAGGAAGTATTTGTGAAGCAAGTACAAAAAAATTGATTAACCATTTAATCGATAGCGGAGTGAATGGTTTGTTTATTCTAGGTACGAATGGTGAATTTTTTTCTTTGAATGATGAAGAGAAGGTTAAATTTGCTAAGCTTGTTGTTGAAGAAGTAAGGGGCAGAATTCCTGTCTATGCAGGTGCAGGAGGGATTTCCACACAAGGTACAATTGATTTAGTAAATGAATTGGAAAAGGTTAAGGTAGATGCAGTTTCAATTATTACACCGTATCTAATTTCATTAACTGATGAAGAGATTTATCGTCATTATGAACAAATTTTAAAACATACGAATTGTCCAATTATTCTATATAATATTCCGCAAAATACACATATCAATTTATCTGAAAATGTTGTAAATAAACTTGCAAAGTTTATTAAAGTAATTGGAATTAAAGATAGTAGTGGTAATTTAGAAAATCTTTCGACCTATTTAAAAATTGCTGAAAAACATGAATTTTCTGTTCTAATTGGTTCAGACTCACTAATTTTAGAGGCTTTGAAAAGAGGTGCTTCTGGAGCGGTTGCAGCTACTTCTAATTTATTACCACGTACAGATATCGCTATTTATCAATCGTTTAAAGAAAATAAATTCGAGTTAGCTCAACAGTATCAAGACAGCATTAATGATTATCGAGCAATCAATAAAATAGGTTCCGTTCCTGCTATGCTAAAAAAAGCACTAAATTTTACTGGAATTAATGTGGGAAGTCCGAGATTACCAGTTTTACCTATTTCATCAAAATATGATGATGAATTACGAATTATTTTAGAAAAATATAAAAAAATTGAAAAGTTTGGAGAGGAAAAAAATGCAAAAGCTTAATATTTTAAAACGAATTTCAGAGGAACAAATTATGGCTATTGTTAGAGTCGATACAATTGAACGTGCGGAAGAAATCGTTCAAGGGTGTTTAGCTGGTCAAATTTCTTGTGTAGAAATCAGTTACACTAATACGAATGCAGGTGAAATTATACAGGAATTAAAAACACGTTACGCTCAAAAATTACTTGTAGGAGCAGGGACAGTCTTAGATGGTGAAACGGCTCGCCAAGCAATTTTGAAAGGTGCTGAATTTATTATTGCTCCTAACTTTAGTGAGGATGTAGCTAAAATCTGTAATCGATATCAAATCCCATACATGCCAGGCTGTTTCAGTGTTAGCGAAGTAGTTGAGGCATTATCTTCTGGAGCAGATATGATAAAAATTTTTCCAGGTTCATCTTTAATTGGACCTGATATGATTAAAACAATCAAAACACCTTTACCATGGGTACCTATGTTGTCGTCGGGTGGAGCTACACCTGACAATATTTCTGAGTGGTTAAATGCAGGAGTAGATTGTGTTGGCGTGGGCTCATTATTGACTAAAGGAACAGCAGAAGAAATTGCAAAAAATGCCTGCGCTTTTCAACAAAAATTAAAAGAAATAAAGAAAAAAGCGTAAATTCGTAGAAATAAGGATGTGGCAATTTGTTTGATCAAAAATCGAAGCAAATTACAGAAAAGCTAATTGAAACACCGAAAGTGGAGATTAATAGTTTAGCTCATTCTTTGGGAATGTCAAAAACTCAGATTGAGTATAATGTCGAAAAAATAAATCAACAATTAACTTCTTCTAAACAGATCCCCATTTATTTTGATGGTAATATTTTAACACTTGAGAAAGTGACAAAAGAATTTTTTTTAGAAGTACTATTGAGTGATGAAGTTTATAAACATTATGAACTGAATCCAATGGAAAGAAGAAAATATATTTATTTGATGATGATTTATCACAAAGAAGAATATTTATCAGTGAATCATTTTTTAGACGCTTTAAAAATTAGTAAGACCACTTTCATGAATGACTTAAAACAGGTGGAAAATGAAATTAATGGTGGAATCAAAATCCAATATACTCGAAAAAAAGGGTATTATTTGGTGGGAAACGAAGGAGATATTCGCTATCAACTAATCAAAATGATTATTCAAGACTTTACTAACTCGCAAAATATATTTCTTTATGATTATTTTATTCATTATGAAAAGTTGACAGATAAAAATCAAATTGAATCTTTTTTACGTGAATGCATGCAATATTTTGATATTCAGTTAGTAGAGAATCGCTTTCAAGAGCTAGTTTACATGCTAGCGTTTTTAATCCCAAGGTTTTCTCAAAATTGGGATGAATTCTATAATCAATATAATTTTCAAACGTTCTTTTTAATGAAAGAATATAAATTTGCTGAAACGTTATTACAAAAATTTGGCATAGTCAATGAACACTCCTATTTGTATCTTAGTGGTTGGATTTTAGGGATGTCTATAGGAAATTATCATCAAAAAAATGTTGATTTTTCTATTATCAATGAATTGGTACAACGAATTGTACAACGATTTGAAAGTTTATCAGGTATTCGTTTTAAAAATCATGAACAAGTAATTGAGCAACTTTTTTCACATCTTCGACCGACCTATTATCGTTTATTTTTTAAGCTACCGATAGTCAATATGTTAAATAAAAAAATTCAAACAGAGTACTCACACTTATACAGAATTGTTGAAGAGACAATGAAACCTATTAGTGAACTATTTGGTTACATGATTCCAGAAGAAGAGATTTCATTTTTAACAGTTCATTTTGCATCTTTAATTGAAAATTTTGACGAGTACAAAGTTCAACGTAAAGTAGGAGTAATCGTTTGTCCTAATGGAATTGGTAGTTCGGCGATTATTTATAATGAACTAAAGAATATTTTTCCTGAAATGATTCTTATTGGTCCTGTTGAAAATGAACGACTAGAAAATGATAGTCTTAAGTTTGATTTGATTTTTACAACATTTCGAAATATTAAGCTATATAAGTTTAAAAAACCAATTTATGTTGTAACCCCTATTATGAGTATTGAGGAGCGGTACAAACTAAGGAACGAGGTTAATAATAGTTTGGTTCAATCAGTTCTTCCTAATAATCCGGTTGAATTAAAGAAACAACTTCTTTCAGTAATCTACCAATACGGAACGGTGTATGAGCCACAGCTGTTAGAAACAGCGATTGAACAAATATTGTTAAACAATGAGGGAGGGGATTTTTCTTTAGAGCCACCTGTAAAAACAATCTCTATGAATAAGGAGTTACGGTTAACTGATTTTATGAAACCTCAATATATTCAAATGAATGTAACTGTCCGAAGCTGGGAAGAAGCCCTGTATATTGCAGGGACACCTTTATTAGATGCAGGAATAATTACACGAGGATATATCGAAAAAATTATTCAGAATGTTTATGAAGAAGGACCATATATGATTATTATGAAGGATGTTGCCTTACCACATGCACATCCATCCGAAGGCGTGTTAGAAACAGGAATAGGAATGACTGTCCTAAGTTCTCCGATTGAGATTGCGTCAGACAAGACAATTAAGTATATTTTTACATTGGCAGCTAAGGATCAGAAGCAGCATCTAGGAGCTATTTCAGATTTAGTATCACTGTTAGAAAATGATGATTTCTTTCAGTATTTAGATAACGAAATTGATGAAAAGAATGTATTTCAGTGGTTGAGAAAACATAATGTATAGCGAGGAGAAATAAAATGGATAATTTACTCAAAATTGTTAAACAGACGATAGTGAATGAGCAAGAAGCATTAGCTGTTGTACAGGAAAATTTACAGTCAGATATGATTGAAATATTAGAAGTGATTGATCAATGTCGTGGGAAAATTGTTTTTTCAGGTGTTGGAAAATCAGGGCATATTGGTAAAAAGTTAGCTGCTACGTACTCTAGTCTTGGTATCCCTGCTATTTTTGTCCATAGTACAGAAGCAGTGCACGGTGATTTGGGGATGATTGGATCTGATGATGTCGTTATTCTATTATCAAATAGCGGGGAAACTAGTGAGGTATTGGCAACAATTCCATCCATTAAAAAAATTGGGAGTACTTTAATTGCTTTTACAAGTAAAAAAGATAGTTCATTAGCTTTTGGGTGTGATTATCAATTAATTTATACCTATGAGAAAGAGGCAGATTCTTTAAATTTAGCACCAACAACAAGTGCAATCATTATGTTATCGATTGGAGATGCCATTGCAGTAGGTATATCTGAACACCGTCACTTCACAGCTACTGATTTTGCGTTATATCATCCAGGTGGTTCTTTAGGAGCACAATTAAAAGAATCACAGGAAGAATAACGGCTTGTTGTTGGTGAATGTAAAAGAATTATCGTAAAACTCGGTATTAAATTCATATAAACCGGATTTAATACCGAATTTTTTTATCATGAATTGTAGTTATATTAAGAAACATGTGTCAAAAGACTAAAAAATAAGAATTAAATTGGTTCTGAGTACTGTACAAAAAAGAAAGCGTTTGCGATAGTATAGGTTTATCAAAAATAAGAAATGTGAGGGATTAATATGACAATTGGTTTAACAAGGGTAGATTTTAGATTGATACACGGACAAGTAATCACTAGATGGTTAAAGCAATGTAACATTAATGAAATTATTACTATTGATACACAATTAAGTCAGGATACATTTATGCAGGAAGTTTTTAAGATGGCAGCACCTAAAGGCGTCCGCATTCGAATTCTGTCAGTTGAAGAGGCAATCAAAGCTCAAGAAAAGCAAGAATTCGAAAAGAATCGAATTTTACTACTTTTTAAAAATGTTCAACAATTGAGAGAAGCAGTGAAAAATGGATTGAATTTAAAAGAGGTCCAAATTGGTGGTTTAGGAGGAGGTCCAGGACGTAAAGCCGTCAATAATGCGATTACTTTAGATCAAACAGATGCAGATATTCTTTTAGATTTAGAAGCCAATCATGCTATTGAAATTTATTTTCAAACAACACCAGATTATCCAAAAGAAACATTAAAAAATGCAGTCGCAAAACTTTAAAATAACTAGGAGAGTGAAAACATGTTAATACCTTCAATATTAGTAGGAATTACTTATTGGATTTCAATGGGACGAGCACAGTATTATTTTTCATACGCTTTTCGTAAGCCCGTTGTATTAGGCGTAATTATTGGATGGATTTTTGGTGATGTACAAGCTGGTTTATTATACGGAGCAACTATTCAACTCCTTTACATGGGAGGAATTGAAGCTGGAGGAAATATTCCTAGTGATCAAGCTTTGGCAGCATGTATTGCTATCCCAGCAGCACTACAGAGTAATTTAGACCCTCAAACAGCGGTCGCTTTGGCAGTACCTTTTGGTGTTTTGGGTGTTTTGATAAACAATGTTCGTCGAACAATTAATTCATTTTATAATACTCGTGCAGATAAATTAGTAGAAAATGGAAAATATGATCAATTATCATTTTACTCTTTTGTCATTCCTTGGCTAACGAATGGTGTACTTTATTTTACGCCTGTATTTATTGCAACTTTATTTGGTGCGAATGTAGTAAAAGCATTTATTGAAGTAATCCCGGAATGGTTAATGAATGGATTATCAAATGCTGGAGGAATGTTACCTGCGCTAGGTTTTGCTTTAACATTGGTTGTTATGGGGAAAAAGCAATATCTACCATTCTTTGTATTAGGATTCTTTGCCTATTCTGTCCTCGGCTTTTCAATGCTAACAGGAGCAGTTTTTGCAATTTGTATTGCAATGATTACGTCATTATTTAGACAAACAGATGAGGAGGATTTTGCATGAGTGAAGTAGCAGTAGAAAAGAAAATTACAAAATTAGATTTATTAAAAGCTTGGTGGAAATGGTGTCTAGCGGTGGAAGTACCAGTTAGTTTTGATAGAATGCAGGCTCTGGCTTTCAGCTACTCACTAAATAAAATTTTGAGAAAAATTTATAAAGATGATCCAGAAGAATTACAAGCAGCTATGAGAAGACATGTACAGATGTTTAATACAAATTGCGATTGGGGCAGTATTATTCATGGCATTGTCATTTCACTAGAAGAACAGCGATCAAATGGAAATGAGGAGATTACTCCTGAAATTATTGAATCTCTAAAAATTGGTTTAATGGGTCCCCTAGCTGGTATTGGAGACAGTGTAGATCAAGGAATTGTTGCAACAATTCCTTTAGCAATTTTTGTTCCTATGGCATTGAACGGTTCTGTTTTAGCAGCCTTTTTACCCGGTATTATTTACTTGGCTTGGTCATTTGGTTGGTCATGGTTTTTATTTAATAAAGGCTATTCATTTGGTAGAAGTTCTGTATTGAATATTTTGAATTCAGGAGCAATTAAGAAGGTCATTGATATTGCTAGTATTGTAGGACTATTTATGATTGGTTGTTTGTCTGCTGCATATGTCAAATTTTCAACGGTATTAGAGTTTGTTAGTGATACAGAAGTTGTAAAAGTCCAAGATATTTTGAATGACATGTTACCTAATTTATTACCGTTTGCTTTGGTAATGGCTATGTATTTTTATATTATTAAAAAAGGACCGAAATATTTACAAATTATCTTAGTGACGATGGCATTTGCTATTGCTTTGACACTATTTGGAATTCTATAGAAAATAGGAGGAAATGGTTTGAAAATCGTTATTACACCACGTGGTTTTGCTAATTATGGACAACAAGAAATTCAAAAATTAAAGGATAAGGGATTGGATGTAGATTTCAATGATACTGGTGCAGCATATAGTGTAGATGTTTTTTTAGAAAAGTGTAAAGATGCAGATGCAGTTATTGTTGGTGTAGATAAGATGAATCGAGCATTTTTAGAGCAATGCAAAAACTTGAAATTAATCTGTAAATTTGGTGTAGGAGTTGATAATATCGATATCGACTATGCTGAAAAAAATAATATTGCTGTCGAGCGAACATTAGGTACAAATACCAATGCAGTAGCTGAACATGTCATTGCACTGATGTTTGCTCAAGCAAAAAATATTGTTGCAACAGTTGAGATGGTTAAAAATGGAGGTTGGGAAAAACCTACCGGATTTGAACTATTTAACAAAACAATTGGAATTGTAGGATTTGGTGCGATTGGACAGCAAGTAGCATATTATGCGAAAGGGTTAGGAATGAAGGTGATTATTTTCGATGTAGTTCCTATTTCAAAAGAAAAACTACAGGCGTTTGATGCGAAACAAGTTCCTTTTGAAGAGATATTAATCGAGGGGGATTATATTTCTTTACACTTACCTTTAACTGTAAACACTAAAAATATAATTTCTAAGAAAGAGTTTCAGCTAATGAAATCAAGTGCTTGTTTAATAAACACAGCGCGTGGTGGGATTGTTGATGAAGACGCATTACTAGAAGCTTTAAAATCAAAAGAAATTCGTTCCGCTTGTTTTGATGTTTTTAGTACTGAACCACCTGAAAAAAATCATGTTCTTCTACAACAAGATAATTTTATCTTAACTTCTCATATTGCAGCACGCACTGCTGAAGCTGAACGACACACCTGTCAAACTGCAACAAAAATTATTTTGAATACATTAGGGCTAGAAGAAAGGAAGCATTAACATGGAAAAAACTAGTATCATTATTGCAACCCATGGGAGATTTGGAGAAGAATTAGTAAAATCTGCTGAAATGATTATTGGAAGTACAACAGATGTATACAATGTATCATTATTACCAGAAAAATCCTTTGAAGATTTTATGGCAGAAGTAGAGAAAATTTTAAAACGTCTAAACGGAAAAGTAATTGCATTAGTTGACTTATTTGGTGGTACACCTTCTAATGTATTAACAGTTCTAACAAAAAAATACAAATATAAAGTTATAACAGGCGTGAATCTTCCAATGTTTATTGAGTTATACATGCAAAATTCAACTGGCACGGTTGTGTATGATGAGTTAGTTACTAATGCATTAGAAAATGGCGCAACGAATATTATTTGTACAAACGATCAGTTAGAAAGAGAGGATTAGCACATGTTTGAAGGAATTATTACGCCAATTGTTACACCATTTAAAAGAGATGCGGAGCAAAGTATTAATTATGAAGCCACAGAGCTACTCATTGAACATTTAATTAAACATGGTGTAAATGGGATTTTTCCACTAGGGAGTAATGGTGAATTCCATGTAATGAGTTATGAAGAAAAAATTCTCTTTTCGAAATTTGTTATTGAAAAAGTGAATAAACGTGTTCCTGTATACATTGGAACAGGAACATGTTCAACACGTGAGACAATTAATCTTTCAAAAGAAGTAGAGAATATGGGGGCAGATGCATTATCAATTATTACACCATACTTTATTTCACCTTCAGATGATGAATTGGTTGATTATTATAATGAGATAGCTGCAAATGTGAACTTACCAATTATAGCCTATAATATTCCTAAAAATACGGGGATAAATATTTCAAAAGAAGTATTACAAAAATTAATACAAATTGACAAAATTAAAGGCATTAAAGATAGCAGCGGGGATTTGAAAAATCTTGCATCCTATTTGGATGTAGTAGCAGATAGTTCAGTAAATGTCTTAGTAGGATCAGATTCAAAGATATCTGAAGGTTATAAATTAGGAGCAGCAGGAGCTATTGCAGGAACAAGTAATTTAATTACGGATACGCTCGTTAGTCTAGATGATGCTTTGAAATTAGGCAAAGAGGAAGTGGCTCAGACCTATCAAAATGATATAGAAATTCTACGTAAAGTTTTGAAATTAGGAACAGTACCATCTATTTTAAAACGATCTATAGAGCTTGCAAATATCGCGCCAGTAGGACCAGCAAGAAAGCCAATTGGTGAAACGAATGCATTAATAGATAAAGACATCAAGACAATGTTAGAGTATTATTTTTAAAAATTAGCTTGGAGCTATCGAAAAGCCGCAGAATAATTTATGGAAAATTTTCTATGAAAGGTAAAGCCGATTTTATAAGAAGATTAGGTGGCGAATTATGATACTTAGGCAGATATTTAATGAATTTATTGCAGTTGTGAAGAATTATAAAGGATATAAAATTAGTTTAGTTAATAGAGAGGGAAGAGTATTATTTAGTAGTGATACGTCTTTAGAGAACGCAAAAATTGACTGGCAATTGACAAGTCAGTTTTACGAAATAACAGTACGAGAAGAAAAGTTTGGTTATTTATTAGTACATTCAGATGAGAATGAGTCAGAAATTGTCGGAAATTTATTGGCTCAGTCATTGAAAACCAGAATTGCATACGAATTAGCGGAAGAATTTGTTCGTACAAATGTTTCAATAGATGATCAATTAGTTAAGGAATTAATTAAAGAAAGAGATTTTGATTCTAATATGATTATTGAATTAATGAAAGAATTAAAAATGAGATTAGATATACCAAGAATAGCCATTCTTATTAGTAGTCCTGTTGAATTTAAGCAACATGAACTAACTAAATTAAAGTATCGAATTGAGCACAAGGGAACAATCCAATCATTAATTGATAGTAAGCAATTACTAATATTTAAAAACCTAGATTCTGAAATGTCTACAGACCAGTTGAAGCAAATGATGAATAATTTTATTATTGATTTGATTGATTGGGGATTGAATAACTGTTATTACTATGTAGGATCTATTCAAGAAAAAATTCAATTGTATAGAGTCAGTTATAAAAATTGTCAGTGGGTAAAACAAAATATTAAAGCTGAGAAGAACGTTCCAATTTACTTTAATGATTTTTCTTTGAAATACTTGACGATGCAATTGACAACTAATATGGTGTTCGATTCTTTTTATCATTATTATTTGAAGAAAAAAGAAATTGATGTTGATGAAATGATCAATATAGCAGAGTCTTTATATATGAATAATTATAATGTCACACAGACTGCCGAAAATCTATTTTTACACAAAAATACACTTATCTATAAATTAAAAAAATATGAAGATGTATTTGGCATTGAAATCAGAAAAAACTTCCAAGATAAAGTGCTATTTTACTTAATTGCAAATTTTTATAGAGAAGAGAAAAGGCAAAAACAAGTAGGTGTACAATTATGAGTGCCAGAGTGAAATTAATCAGAGTGGACAACAGGCTTTTACATGCAACTATTGTACTAAATTGGGCTAGTTTTATTAATGCAAGATTTATTGCTATTGTTGACCCACAATATGAAAAGGATCCTTTTATTGAGGAAGTTTTACAATTATCTATATCATCTTCTATTAAAATAGTAATTCTTTCTGTTGAAGAATTGTCGAAATTTATAAATGACGACAAGACATGGGATAAACAAAATGTGATTATTTTGTTTAAGAATTTATCGGTGTTGTATGAGGCTTTCAAACAAGGCTTGCCAATGAAAGAAGTACAATTTCCTTATCCAGCTAGTCGATTAATGTTAAAGCAAATTCCAGTGTATTTTTCAGAAGATGACATACAGAAAATTTGTGAAATGTATAAAAATGGGGTGAAGTTTTTCTATCAAACAACCTCTATGGATATGAAAGATTACAATACATTTAATCACTATTTTGATTAATTTTGTCATAATGATGTAGTATAAAAAATATCAAGTAGTAGGATAAACATTGTTTGTTCTACTACTTGATTGTCTTCATTTATAAAAGTTCAATGACTATAAAAATAATCATTGTAATAAGAAAAAATAGGCCATATGAACCTATCGATAAACCAGTCAAATTTATTTTCTTGTATTTATTTGTGTATGTTTATTTCAATGTTAAATAGACTAAATACGATTGAAGCTTGTTTGCAATTAGACTATCAGTTACAATCAAAAGAAAAGAGTACTACAGGAGGAATTTATGGAAAAGCCAATTTTTGGAAAAAAAGAAGACGGTAAAACCTACAAAGCACGGTATGGTGCTTATGTCGTGATTCATCAAGATGAAAAAGTCATTATTGTTCAAGCGCCAAATGGAGCATATTTCCTTCCTGGTGGTGAAATTGAAGCAAATGAAACACATCAGCAAGCAATCGAAAGAGAAATGTTAGAAGAAGTTGGTTTTGAAGTGGAAATAGGGCAATATTTGGGGGAAGGTTTAGAGTATTTCTATTCCAGTCATCGGGATACGTATTTTGAGCATCCAGGGTATTTTTATGTGGTAGATGCTTGGAAGAAGGTGGCTGAACCAACGGAGACGACTAATGAGCTGGCTTGGGTAACTCCAGAAGATGCACTGTTGTTATTAAAACGAGGCAGTCATCGCTGGGCAATTCAAGAATGGTTAAAACAAAGAGAATAAATCAAAAAGGAATTCTAGATTTGATACCTAGAATTCCTTTTTGTTAATTTAAGACATATTTTTTAATTGCTTCTGCTACGCCGTGTTCATCATTAGACGTTGTAATGACATCAGCTGCATTTAAGACATTTTCAGTGGCATTGGCCATAGCAACACCTAAGCCTGCATATTGAATCATGGTTAAATCATTTTCATTATCCCCTAAAGCCATAACCTCAGATTGATCAATGCCTAAATAGTCTGCTAAACGTTCAACAGCAGCACCTTTGTGTACGTTTTTGTTCAGAATTTCTAAGAAATAAGGCGCACTTTTAACAACGGTATATTTTTCTAAAAAGCTTTCTGGAATTAAAGGAATAATTTCATCCAAAAAGGTAGGTTCATCAATCATCATCATTTTAATGATCGATAAATCATCGGTCATCTCTTCTGGTGTCCGATATTTTAGCGGCATATTTACTAAATATGCTTCATGGATGGTGTAAGGGCTAATGTCTCGATTGGATGTATACATCGTATCTTCAGTTTCTGTATGCAAGTGAACACCAAGTTTTCTTGCAAGTAATTCAATTTCTAAATAGTCATCGTGCGTTAATCCAAATTTTGACACGATTTCATTATTGTCGGTATGTTGTACTAGTGATCCATTATATGTGATGGCAAAATCGCCTTCTTTGAATAGATCCAACTCCGCTAATAACGGTTGAACGCCTGTAATGGGTCTGCCGGTGCATAAAACAATTTTTACACCTTGGGCTTCGGCTTGTTTTAATGCAGTGTGTACTTCAGGTGTTAATTGGTGCTGGCTGTTTAATAACGTGCCATCAATATCGATGGCAATCAGTTTAATTGACATGTTGTCCTCCTAAATATTATTCCACTAATTCGCCATTCCGAATATGACTAGCGAATAGTTGATAAGTTTCTCCAAATAAATCATAGTTGTCTTGTAACGTTTGGTCAACCATTTCTTTTGGAAAGTAGAAACGGTTGTCACCTTGAATTTGTCCAGCCAGTGCCGCAACTAGTGGACTGACTTTGGATAATTCAAGTAACGTGCCATCTTTTTGCTGTAATTCAATTTGTGTCCGATGTTTGCCAGATTTTGGACGGTAAAAATCATAAGGTAAATCAAAACTAGAATTAATAGCCGTATAGTAGACTGGATTAAAGCCTACTGTTTCAACAATTTCTTTCATCGTTATGAGTAAGTTTTCTTGTGTTTTAGGTTCAAAACGACATGATTTCAACGGTTTACGATTCAAGAAGCGTTTCGCTAAATCACTCAAAATAGGATCAGTTGTATCCAGCCAATGATTGAAATAGGTATTTAATACACCATCATCTAAGCGCAAATAATCGTCCAATGAAAAATCTTCTTTTAAAAAAGGTAACAGAAGTGGTGCAGTAGCTAAAAATGATTGTTGCTCTGTGTGATAGAGTTCATGGGCCCGATTTAATAAATGCTCCAAAACAACTTCCATACCACGTGAACTTGGGTGAAAATACACCTGTACATACATTTGATAACGACTAACAATGTAATCTTCAACAGCGTGCATGCCGTTCATCGCAAAAGAAATGCCCCCTTCATAAGGACGAATCACTCGAAGAATACGTGTTAAGTCAAAGGTACCATACTCAGTACCGGTGTAATAAGCGTCACGCAGTAAATAATCCATACGATCGGCATCTATTTGACTAGAAATCATTTGGATAACTTGGGGGTTGTGGTAAGTCTTGGTAATGACACTCGCTACTTTCTCAGGAAAACCTTCTTCGACACGATTTAAAATTTGATAAACTTCTGTATCAGGAGAAGTCAAAATTTCTACCGTAATCGCTTCATGGTCGGTATGGAAAATATGTTCAAACGTATGCGAATAAGGACCATGTCCAATGTCATGTAATAAAGCCGCACATAAGGCGATTAAACGTTCGGAATCATCCCAACCGCCTGCTCCAATTTTTTCTTTTGAATAATTCCGTTGGAAAATATCACAAATTCGACGAGTAATTTCGTATACACCTAACGAATGGGCAAAACGACTATGTTCAGCACCATGGAAGGTAAAAGAAGCAGTTCCTAGTTGTTTAATTCTTCGCAACCGTTGCACTTCTTTTGAATTAATCAAATCAAGAATCACACGATGTTGCACATGAATATAATTATGCACAGGATCACGAAAGACTTTTTCCATAGGCAATTGTTGAAATTTATAAGAAACTGTCATGTTATCCCTCCTTAATTTTGCTGTTGCGTTGATGCATGCTTGCTAATTTTTTTTCAAATAAATCTGTATACTGATAATCTGAGAGCCATTCAAAAGGTGAAATCGTTTCTTGTTCTAAAGCAAGAGCTTGCACAAAACGTGTTTTCGTTTCTGCAATTGATAAAGGTTTACCAAGCAATTCTTCAACAGTCACCATGCAAGTTGGATCGACAGGTGGGTAGCCATCCGTGCCAAATTTTTCACCCAAACTTTCCTGATAGAAATGTTGGACGACTTCTCCGCGCACATGTTGGTTGCCATTGACACTCAAATACATCATTACAGCAACGCCACTTTTTAGTCGACGTTGGGCGATACCGGCAATTTTTTTTCCATTCACACTTAAATCGTAAGTACCTGGACAATAAGAAGCCGTGATTTCATAAGCTTCAATCGTCAATTCAGGAAATGCTTGTTGCGTTAGAGCAAACATTTTTTCGTAAGCTGAATCGGTGGTTGTCTGTGCGTCTTTTGGAAAAATCAAAGAGAAATTCAAAATTCCTTCATCCGAAATAACGCCTAAGCCACCCGAATTACGAATAACTGGTACATACTGGTCGTTGATAATTGATTGGATACCTTGGGTAAAATAAGGAACCCGTGTATCTTTCATTCCTAAAATAAAGGTTTGCTCAAATTGCCAAAAGTGTACGATTGTTTGTTGTTTTTCACTAACATGTTCTGTAAAAACATCTGTTAGGGCAAAAGGTACATAAGCGGATTGTTGGGTAAAGATGGGTTGGTCAAATAATAATGTTTTCATAAAATAATTCCTTTTTTAGTTTATCTTCTTCTATTATATACGAAAATGTCATGAAAATAATTGAAAATGTTTGAATCGTTGTGTTTAATTGACAAATAACCTGAAAATGTGAACAATAATAGAAGTAAAGGGGGAACACGACGTGGATTTAACAAAAGGATTACCAGTTGCCATTCACTTGAAGACGGAAGTCAAACAAAACAATGAAACACAAGAATTTTTATTTGATTTGCAAGGACAAGTCGTTAAAATGGGTGACACCTTATATATACGTTATAAAGAAACACAAGAAGATGGGGCGTTGATACCTGTCACGCTAAAATTATCGCCAGATGGTTCAATTCAACTGATTCGATCAGGGGACATGCGTTTACGTTTAAAATTTGTTTATCGTGAAAAAGCAGACACTAGTTATCAAACACCGTATGGAGTAATGTTTTTCAGTACATATACGAAGGATCTTCATTTTAGTTTGAAAGATCAACCAACTTCTGGAAATGTATCTGTAAAGTATGACTTATTTACTGCGGGAGAAAAAATTGGTAGTTATAAGCTACTATTGGAATTTACAGCCTGATTTTTTTGTTTTTTTGTCGGAATAAATTGCTTTTTTGCTGACATTTTTGTATGATTAGGAGTAGACTGTGAAAGGAAGTGTCCTGATTGGAAATTAATGTATTTGAAGGTGTGAACAAAACCGAATTATCAATGCTTGAAGTTGCCCATGCGATTTTGTCACAAAAGGGCGATGTGATGGATTTTTCAGATTTAGTAAATGAGATTCAAACATATCTAGGAAAATCTGATAGCGAAATTCGTGATTCATTGGCACAGTTTTATACAGACTTAAATATAGATGGTAGTTTTATTTCTTTAGGAGATAATCGCTGGGGCTTGCGTTCATGGTATGCGATTGACTCAATTGATGAAGAAGTAAATCATGGCATCGATGAAGATGATGAAGATGCACCACGACGTCGCAAACGTAAAAAAGTTAATGCCTTTATTAATGATGATGAAGATGCAATTGATTATAACGATGATGATCCAGAAGATACGGATCTAACAGACGACGAAGATGACGATGACTTATTTGATGATGATGATGAAGATGAAGAAATCGCGGCATACAATTCTGATTTACAAGAAATTGGTGCAACTAGTTCGGATGACGATGAGGAAGAACTTCCAGGAAGTATTGAGGAAGACTTAACAATCATCGATGATGATGATGATTACGATGATGAGGAAGAAGAATTGTAATTATTTCAAAAAAGTACGAGTAAACAGCTTTTGTTTGCTCGTACTTTTTTTGTTTAATTATCTTTCGCAATATCTGTTTTTAATTGTCTTAAAAATAAAGTTGCTGCTTTAGGAAAGACTTGTTGTTTTTTCCAAATAAGGTATAAGTTAGCCGTTAATTGAGGAGAAAGTGGTCGAAAGCAAAGGGAATGACTGTGGTAAGTATCTATTAATTTATCTAAGCAAATCGCATACCCTACATGAGCTTCTACCATCTTTGCTGCATTGTAAAGTAAATTATACGTACATCGAATATCTAACTCATGGATATCTTGTTCAAACCATGCTGAAAATTCCCCATAACGAATAGCCTGCTGTGACATGATGAGGGGAACTTCACGTAAATCATTGGCTTGTATTTTTTTCTTAGAGGCTAACGGACTATCTGTTGGCATAAGCACACCCCACGTATCCTGAATGGGTAGCTGAATATAGTCATAATTTTTTTTATCGACAGGATCAACTACGATACCAAAATCTAAGACACCATCATCGAGTTTTTCGAAAATTGCTTCGGAGTTGCCACTAAATAAATGAAATTGAATCTGTGGATGTTTGTCAGCTAATTGTTTCACGGAGTGAGCAATTATTTTCATGGCATCGGACTCCCCACCTCCAATATGAATATCTCCTAAAACTTCTTCTGAATGTTGAAAATTAGCAACTGTTTTATCGGTTAACTGGACAATTTCTTTGGCTTTGGCAAGGAAGAAAAAACCATCACTAGTTAAAGTGACTTGTCGATGACCACGAATAAATAGCTGTGTACCTAATTCTTCTTCTAATTCACTTAATTGTCTGGAAAGAGTGGGTTGTGAGATATGTAGATTTTTGGCTGCCTCTGAAATTGTTTGGCTATTTGCCAACGCAATAAAATAGCGTAATAATCTGATTTCCATAATTATCTCCTATGCTTTCTAGTTATAATGCTTTATTTAATATAGGTATTTGATATTTTGATTTTAGCATCTTAGAATGAATTTGAATAGGTTTGTAAATAATGCGCGAACACGAAATAATAGCAAAATTCATTAGGAGGAAATAAATATGATTACAACAGAAGAATTTATTGCTTTTTTAAATACAGGAAATCCTGTCAAAGGTGGTTCCGACTACCATAAAAAAATGGTGCAATTAAGTGATGAAGCAAGGAAAGTGACGGATAAAATCAATAATACTTATCGAACACCAGAAGAATTACGTGTGCTTTTTGCGGAATTAACAGGAAAAAATATTGCAGAGTCTTTCAGTGTTTTTCCCCCATTTTATACGGATTGTGGGAAGAATTTAACTCTTGGTGAAGGTGTATTTATTAATGCAGGCTGTCATTTTCAAGATCAAGGTGGCATTACAATCGGTGAGAATAGTTTGATTGGTCACAACGTGGTCTTAGCTTCTTTGAATCATGGGTTAGCACCTCATGATCGAGGTTCGCTTTACCCAGCCCCAATTACGATTGGGAAAAATGTTTGGATCGGTTCGAATGCAACCGTCTTAGCTGGTGTCACAATCGGCGATAATGCAGTGGTTGCTGCAGGTGCTGTCGTGACCAAAGATGTGGAAAAGAATACCATTGTTGGTGGTGTACCAGCGAAATTTCTGAAAAATATTGATCAAGACTAAGAGGAAAAAAGAAACGCCGTTCGTTTTCACGAAGCTGGCGTTTCTTTTTGCGTATGGTGAGAGTGAATGTATTTATTTAGCAGGTGCTAGACCTTTAAGAAGCATTTCAGTCCATTGTTCAGTGTAAGGGGCAACTCGGTCATAGACACTCGGGTTAGAAATACCTTCAACAATCGCTTGAAAATAAACGAGTAAAAATTCATCGGAATATTTGAGATCCACTTTTCCTTCTTTTCTTCCACGGTAAAAGAGATCAAGCATCATATTCTTTGATTCCAGGATATATTTTTGCATTAAAAGTGAAATACCGCTGCCTTTTTTAGTAGTCATATATGCCATTAAATCTAAATAGAATTGATGATGAATTTTTTCGATAAAAGAGATTTTGTTTTTACTTAATGCAAGCAAGGTTTCTTCGAATGAAAGTTGTTGTTGAATAATTTGTTCAGCCTCCATAATTAATTGGTTGATATATTGTTTAAATACTTCGTGAATAATCCCTTCTTTACTACCAAAATATTTAAATAATGTTGTTTTGCCAACGTTTGCTTCTTTAGCTAGAATATCAAGTTTCATATTTTTCACACCGTGTTCGGTATTCATCAAGTCAAAAGCAGAACGTAAAATTTGTTGTTTTTTATCGTAAGTTCGTTTTTCAAATCCGTTCAAGTGAATCTATCCTTTTTTATAAAATATTTTTTTGAAAAAGTTCATAATTTTTCTTTTCTATATAATAACTTCCAAAATAAAGAATATCAAATAGAAATAGTTCATAACTTGATTTGAAAGTGATTGACGCTCTTTTTGTAGGAGAATATAATCAATTTGTAAATGAACTTTAGTTGAATTAAGAAAAGTAAAGGGGTCTCGAATCATTCAAGCAATAAGTAGAGAGCACGTTACTCTAAACTGGAAAGCACGTTACAAATAATAATTAAAGGAGTTTTGTGTGATGACAGAAGTTGTGAAGATTCAAGGATTACAGAAAAAATTTGGCAAAACACTGGCTTTATCTGATGTTACTTTTTCAGTCAATGCAGGTGAAGTCGTGGGATTTATCGGTCCGAATGGTGCGGGGAAATCGACCACGATTCGAACCTTATTAGGGATTATTAATCGAAATGCCGGCGATGTACAAATATTTGGCAAAGATGTCTGGAAAGAAAGTTTAGACATTCATAAAAAAATCTCTTACGTCCCAGGCGACGTGGCTTTATGGGGGAGTCTGACAGGTGGCGAAATCATTGATTTATTTATGAAATTGCACGGTCACGGTGACAAGCAAAAACGGGATGAATTAATTCGTCGTTTTGAACTAGATCCTAAGAAAAAATCAAAAAGTTATTCAAAAGGGAATCGTCAAAAAGTGGGCTTGATTGCTGCTTTAGCTGTCGAATCGGAATTATATATTTTCGATGAACCGACGTCAGGTTTGGATCCTCTGATGGAAGCTATTTTTCAAGAAGAAGTCGAAAAGTTAAAAGCAGCTGGTAAAGCTGTTTTGCTTTCTTCGCACATTTTGAGTGAAGTCGAACGATTAGCCGATCGAGTGGTTATTATTCGTAAAGGTAAAATTGTCGAAACGGGAACCCTAAGTGAGTTGCGACATTTAACTCGCGCAACAATCACAGCAACTACCCAACAGCCTATTCAACCATTAAAAACATTGCCAGGTGTTCATGATTTTGTGGAATTATCAGAACACCAAGCAACTTTCTCAGTCGATAACCAAGAGATTAACAATCTGCTTGTGCAAGCGACGGCTTTGGGCGTAGTTAGTTTTGAGTCAGTACCTCCTACGTTGGAAGATTTGTTTATGCGTCATTATGAGAGCGTCTAGAAAGAGGAGGGAAACTACATGTCAGAACAATTTGCTGGTTGGACGATTTTATTTAGACAATATTTAAAACGTGATTGGAAGAAAATCATTCTTTGGGTCATCGGTTTAAGTATATTTTGTGGAGGGTTTATTCCAGCTTTTGAAGAAATTGCTAAAGGACAAGGTTTGATTGGAATGTTTGAGACCTTAAAGAATCCAGCAATGATTTCAATGGTTGGCCCTACACCAGTGAAAGAAGCGAGTGATTATACAGTTGGGGCAATGTACGCACATGAGATGTTGTTGTTTTGCGGTGTCTTTGCCATGATTTTATCCGGTCTTCATGTGATTGGTCATACCAGAAAAGAAGAAGATTTAGGTATAGTTGAATTGGTTCGATCATTCCGTGTGGGACGCTTAGCGAATTCACTAGCGGTAGTAAAAGAAACGATTACTATTAATTTATTGTTAGTGATTGTCACAAGTAGTATGATGATGAGTTTTAATATTGAAGGCATTGATTGGGAAGGAAGTTTATTATTTAGCATATCGATTGGGATGGCTGGGGTAATCGGTGCGGTAATTGCCTTAGTTTTTGCTCAACTTATGCCGACTTCAGCAGGTGCAAATGGCGGTATGTTGAGTGTAATCGGCTTGTTATATATTTTAAGAGCAGGGACCGATGTTTCTAATTTAGATTTCAGCCGTTATAATCCGATGTCATGGATGTATCTGACCTATCCATTTACAGAAAATAACTGGTGGTTCATCCTTGTGGCTTTTGGATTTGTTATCGTGTTATTTTTAGTTGGTCTATTATTAGAGAATTTTAGAGATATGGGGGCAGGTTATCTTCCAGAGCGTTTGGGAAGAGCAGAAGCCAAATCATCTTTATTATCTGTTCGTGGACTACTTGTCCAAATCAGTCGTGGTACGATAATTAGTTGGCTGGTTGGCTATGTAATTATGGGCGCTGTTTACGGTTCAATTTACGGTGATATGAATACGTTTCTTTCGAGTAACGAATTGATTGAACAAATGTTTCGTCAATCGGGTGTTTCTATTGAAGAATCATTCACTGCAACCATTATGTCTGTCTTGATTCTTCTAGTGATTATTTTACCTGTCCTATTGGTAAATAAATTATTTGCAGAAGAAACCAAATTACGTTTTAGCCAAATTTTTGCAACGAAAGTGACACGAGGACAATTATTTTGGACGACAATTGGTTTAGCAATTGTATCTGGTATAGTAGGTATTCTTTTAACTACTGGAGACCTAGGTGCATCAGCGTTAGCTTCTGTTGATGGTGAGTCACAATTGACATTCATCGATTTCATTGCTGCGGGATTTAATTTCTTACCGGTTATCTTATTTTTTGTTGGCTTAGCTGCGGTGTTTTTAGGTTGGTTACCAAAATGGAATAAAGTTGTTTATGTTTATTTGTTCTATACGTTCATGTTGAGTTATTTTGGTGGCATTTTAGATTTGCCAGAATGGTTTAGTAAGACAGCTATTTTGAATTGGGTACCAACTATGCCAACGGAATCGTTTGATTTTACAGTATTTATTAGTATTTCTCTTATCGGTTGTCTATTGATGATAATTGGCTTTTATGGTTATCGCAAAAGAGATCTGCTTGAGGGAGAATAAAGAGGAAAACCATTAGCTTGCTAGTGGTTTTTTCATGCTGTTGTACGAAAGATGCTTCAATATTTAAAAATATAGCGTTAACATGTTTATAAAAATTGTGTATTCCTTTATACTATGGATAGAAAATAGTCTATGTCATTGATTCGATTTTCTTACTTAAGTGTCTAGTGCGAATGTGATGCTCCCAGAAAATCCCTAGAAGACTCGCACCAAAAATAAACGTTTAAATGAAAAAGTGATGAGTAAGTAGTTGCGATTATATTCGATTTATAATTAAAAGATATGGTTGAGCGATGCATATCGAAAATAAGTAGAAGTTTTCCTTTATTTACTTGAAAATCGCAGTTATGCTCTTGTAGGGAGCATATGGATTGAAATTTCTAATGCTGCGATTTCACTTTCTCGCGCTCCAGGTTATGCTCTTGTAGGGAGCATATGGATTGAAATATAATGCCATTTGTACGACGACCAGCCGAACCACGTTATGCTCTTGTAGGGAGCATATGGATTGAAATAAAATGTAGAGCAAATCAACGTGAAAGTTCGTGCCAGTTATGCTCTTGTAGGGAGCATATGGATTGAAATGATACTTAGCCAAAGAAATGCAAGCTAATATGCGGTTATGCTCTTGTAGGGAGCATATGGATTGAAATGCTAAAATATTAGACGAGCAACGCGCCAGCAACGGTTATGCTCTTGTAGGGAGCATATGGATTGAAATCTCGACCTGGCGCTCAAAACGTGCTTTTTCCTCTGTTATGCTCTTGTAGGGAGCATATGGATTGAAATAGTTGGAGGCTAGTAAATAATGCAATCAGAACAATCGTTATGCTCTTGTAGGGAGCATATGGATTGAAATCGAGATATTAATAACGACAAATATATTATATCAAAGTTATGCTCTTGTAGGGAGCATATGGATTGAAATAAGTAAATTGTCATTGATACGACTAATTTCCTTATGTTATGCTCTTGTAGGGAGCATATGGATTGAAATTTGTAAACGGTGATACAGAAGCTACTCTCAAACGGTTATGCTCTTGTAGGGAGCATATGGATTGAAATTTCGAATAATGCACCGTGATTTTTTCAATTCGCTTATACTCTTGTATAAGTGCAACCGAGTTATTCGGGCGAAGAAAGAAATATATCCATCATTTCAATCCATGCACTCATAAAGAGTATATTGATTGCACAGTCATGTGTTCTCGTTTATTTACCACAACAAAAGGGAGCGAACTAATTTAATTAGCTCGCTCCCTGTTTTTTAACTTACTTTTCTTTTGGAATTGTTAATTGATTACACTCAATACGCAATCCGATACCATTTTGCGCTTTTCTAATAATTGAAGTATACTGTAATCAACTGAAAGTACGCATCCTAAGGGAATCGAACCCCTGTCTTGAGAACCGGAATCTCACGTGATATCCACTACACTAAGGATGCTGAATACTTTACATAGTTTAGCGGACTTTTAGAAAAAAAACAAGGAGAAATATATATGAAATTTCAACAGCAGTTTTCTCAACAACAAAAACAAACACAAAAACTAGCAATGACTCAAAAATTACAACAATCCATCCAAGTCTTACAATTTACCACTGAAGAACTCGTAGATTTTATTGATAACGCTTCACTAGAAAACCCATTATTAGATATTATTCCACCAAACTATACTTCAAGTTATTCCAAACCGCGAAGCTCAACAGGGACAGAAATCAATTACCTCAATCAGATTCCTGATAATCAGATATCATTATTTGAATATTTAATTGATCAAATCCATTTGAATTATCGAGATACTTATTTACGATCATTGGTACTGTACTTGGTTGAATATATTGACTTGAACGGCTTTCTCACAATTGATTTAGAAGAAGCTGTCACTCAAACTGGTGGGACACCGATTCAATTATTAGATGCTTTAACCTTAATTCAACAGTTAGACCCAGCAGGAGTTGGTGCACGAAATTTGCAGGAATGCTTAATGCTGCAAACCGAGCGTGATAACTATGCACCTCCAATGGCATATATTATTTTAGAAGAATGTTTTACAGAATTAGTTGAACGAAAATGGGAGACTATTGCTAAGAAATTTGCCATTGCTTTACCAGACGTTCAGAAAGTATTTGATTATATTCAAACATTAACACCCACGCCTGGATCAGCATTCGGTTCCACTGATGGTTTGTATATTATCCCTGATTTAACTGTTAAAGTAACTGATAATCAAGTGACCGTATTTTCTAATCGTAGTGGGGCACCCGAAATTAAATTTCAACAAAATTATTTTGAACAAATGGAAAAAAGTGGTGATCCAGAAGTATTAAAATATCTGAAAGAAAAGAAACAAGATTTTGAATGGTTGAAAAAAACTGTCGAACAACGAGGAGACACAATCTATAATGTCGGTAAAGAAATCGTTAAACGTCAGCAAGACTTCTTTTTACAAAAAGAACACCCTATTAAACCACTTATTTTAAAAGATATTTCAGAAGTATTAGACATTCATGAATCAACGGTGAGTCGTGCAGTGAATGGGAAATATCTAGAAACTGATTTTGGTGTATTTGAATTAAAAAGTTTTTTTAGCCAAAAATTAAGTTCTGAAGAAGGCGTAGACCGTTCAACCAATGACGTGAAAAATCGATTGAAACAATTAGTAGATAGTGAAGATAAGAAGAAGCCGTTATCGGATCAAAAACTGGTGACATTATTAAATGACGAAGGTATTGAAGTTTCCCGAAGAACCGTTGCGAAATATCGTGACGCACTTAAAATCCCTAGCTCTACTAAAAGAAAAAGATACGACGAATAATCAAAAAAGCGACTATAGACAAAATCCAAATGGATGCTTCCTATAGTCGCTTTTTATACGCTTGTAATTCATGCACTCATAAAGAGTGCAACCTAAAGATGGTGTGGGAACTAAAATCCCCGATTATTTCAATCCATGCACTCATAAAGAGTGCAACCTTCTTCATCTGTAACGTCTCCATCGCCACTTACAAATTTCAATCCATGCACTCATAAAGAGTGCAACATTAATTGCCACACACGTTGATGATGATGTATCGATTTCAATCCATGCACTCATAAAGAGTGCAACGGCGATTTTTTAGTAAAATAAGAAAAAACTTCTACTTATTTTCGAT
>NZ_MAEL01000024.1 GCF_009933335.1 Candidatus Enterococcus willemsii
CATTTTAAACCATTGGAGACCCAAGTAACCCTACGTGTTTCTCAAGAATTGAATAAAATACATTTCAATTTGCTTTATTATCCGATGAATAGATTGACTTATCCAGAATATTATTTTTACTTATTAGAATATATTAATAAGTTAACTACGGAGTATGAACAGTTGTCTCAAAGTAAGACTTTTCTTTTTTTCAGTTATTTAATGTTGCTGATAAATTGCATACCCATCCAATTTATTTCAGAGCCATTGAAGGTTATCATCGATTTTTCTTATGGTACTGCTTACAATCAATTTATTAAAAAAAATTTAGGTTTCTATATCAATTTGAATGTTGAAGTAATAGAGAATGAACACCCTGAATGTACAGATGTTGTGATTACAAATATGAATAATCTATATAAAGATAATAATGCTGAGATAGTTGTTTGGTTAGATCCACCAAGACCAGTTGATTGGGGAAATCTAACAAAAATTTTATTACGTGTTCAATCAGAGAGATATAAACAGCATGATTGTTAATAGCAAAAAAATCAATTTGTTGGATGCATTTTTTCTATCATAGAGAGAATATTTAATATGAAAATAAGCGTTAAAATAAAAAATGTTTTTTATATATTGAATATTATTTCACAGATTAATAAAAATTATTTTGGAAAAATGAATGTATCTCATCACTTCTAAAAAAAGTTTGTGAAATGGTCGAATGCTAGTAATTTGAAGTAACTAGCGAATTGTTATTAAATATACCATAGCATGTTGAGACTATTGACAAATAGATTGATATGACGCTATGCTTATATTGTTTAGTCTCTAATTTGTATATTTATAAGGTGTATTTTATATATAAGAAATAATTGATGTACAAGCCCTGATTTCTGATATTTTATTAAATAACTGAATAGGAAGTGGAAACTGAGGTATTGCTCCCGAATTTTCATTCCAGCCAAAGAAGAGAGTTATTGAAATTTTTACTCTCTTCTTTGACCTAAGATGGGCAGTTTAGATTTGTCTGTATGAAGACGATGGAAAAGAATATATTTTTGTTAGAAAGCCAAGAAAATAGACAAGGAGAACAACCAATATGTTTGGATTTCCCAAAGATGTTCAGTTAAAGCATGATATATTACTTTATTTAGATCGACAGTCAGAAGCTGTGACAGCTGAAATGATTGCAGCAAATGTTGGTAATGTGAGTGCACAAACCATACGAAAAAAGATTAATCAGTTATCAATAGAAATCCGAGAGCTGTATCCCAATAATAAAATTTCTTTAGAAAATGATACTCGTTATGGTGTGAAGTTGTTACGAAGAGACGTGACGTTGATGCAGATTTTAGAAAAATTATATACAGACTCGTTTGTGTACGCTATTTTTCAATTATTAATAGAAAAAAGAACGTTTTCTGCCTATCAATTTTGTGTCGAACATAAGATAAGCGTGTCCAAGCTAAAACGTGCTATAACTCAGATAAATACTTTTTTAGCAAGCTATGAAATGCGAATTAGTGTGGGGAGTAGAGTGTATATTAAGGGCAACGAATCACAAATTCGTTGTTTATTCTTTATGTTTTTATTTTATGTTCATCGTCAAATAACAACTATTCATTGGATTTCTGAGAAACAATATTTAAGCTTAGCTGAGAAAATTTGCTACTCCTTGTACATTCCACCAGTAAAAGGAACAATCGAAGTGATGGGCCTTTGGCTATATATTCAAGATGTTAGCAGAAAAACGGGACAATTGTTAGATGAACTATCGTTAAGCAACCAAGTGCCTAAATCTATGCCAAAACCAAGTTTTTTGTTGGAATTTGATGACAATGAATGGCATTATTTCTTATTAATTTTATATGGATTAGATTTAGTGCAAGCAGAAGCTTTCGAAGACTTTGATACGATTCATCAAAATCATTTCTTCGATGTAGCAAGCAAATTTATTCATTCTTTTGAAGAATTAACTATTTTTGAAAAACGTCTGATTTTTCAAAAATTTCATCAGATGGCTATTTTGAATGAGTTGATTCCGCTTAATATCAATCTATTGGCAATTTTTTCACCGGTGTCATTAAAAGAGATTATGCGTGCCTATCCGTCGCTAGACACGCATTTTCAAAAATTATGGGCATCCCTTATTGCCGATTTCCCAAATATGGACACGGTGTTTTATCATCGACGAATTTTATTATTATTTTTACAAGTAGCACCAACAAGCGAGATGTTAAAACCCTTAAATATTTACTTTTGTTCAAGCTTCAGTAAAGATATTGTAGAAGGAATGAAACGACACATAAAAAATTTTTTTAAAAACAAGTATCAAATTACTTACACACCACTTGCCCAATCTGACTGTGTTATTTCGACAGAAAACTTATTAGTAGAAGCAATGGATAAAAAAGAAACCCTCATTATCAGTCCGCAATTAACAGTCAAAGATTTGGTCTATTTAGATCAACAATTTTATGCACTTGAGACGATGGAGTAATATAAAAAAACAATCTATCAGAAAAACTATTTATTTTACTGTAAATTTTTGCTATGATAAAGACATTCGGGTAATATATTATGGAATAGTGCTTACCCGGAATGTTTCTATTTAGGTCACTTTATAAATGACAATTGTTTTATTTATTAATGGTTGCGATTTCTTTTTTTTATTAGGTCTAGACCTAGTAGAAAAAAGTATTAAAAAAAGGAGTGTCAAACAAATGGTAAAAAAATTCCCAGATAATTTCTTATGGGGCGGTGCAACTGCAGCAAACCAATATGAAGGTGCTTACAATGAAGATGGTAAAGGACTAACAGTACAAGATGTGACACCACACGGTGGTTTCGGTCCAATTACTGATGAGCCGACAGAAGATAATTTAAAATTAGTTGGTATTGATTTTTATCATCGTTACAAAGAAGATATTGCTCTGTTTGCAGAAATGGGCTTTAAAGTTTATCGTACGTCAATTGCATGGGCGCGTATTTTTCCAAAAGGTGATGAACTAGAGCCGAATGAAGCTGGTTTAGCATTTTATGACAAAGTATTTGATGAATGTTTAAAACATGGCATCGAGCCACTAGTTACATTATCTCATTATGAAACACCTTTACATTTAACTAGAGAGTATGATGGTTGGACAAATCGTAAACTCATTGAATTTTACGAGCGTTACGTAACTGTTGTGTTTAATCGCTATAAAGACAAAGTAAAATATTGGTTAACATTTAATGAAATTAACTCGGTGCTCCATGCGCCATTTATGAGTGGCGGTATTGGTACGCCACCAGAAGAATTAAGTAAACAAAATCTCTATCAAGCAGTTCACCATGAATTAGTGGCAAGTGCTTCTGCGACAAAAATTGCACATGAAATTAATCCAGATTTCAAGATTGGGTGTATGGTAATCGCAATGCCTACGTATCCAATGACACCAGATCCAGAAGATGTAGTGGCAGCAATGCAAGCAGAACGAAGCAACTATTTATTCTCTGATGTTCATGTTCGTGGAAAATATCCAAATTATGCGAACCGTTTCTTTAAAGAAAATGGCATTGAAATTGAATTTGCAGAAGGCGACAAAGAATTATTGGCTGAAAATACAGTCGATTTCTTATCATTCAGCTATTACATGAGTGTGACGCAAGCGGCAGATCATTCTAAATATGATACAGGTAAAGGAAATATTTTAGGCGGATTGAAAAATCCACACTTAAAAGCAAGCGAATGGGGCTGGCAAATTGATCCGAAGGGCTTGTATTTGGCTTTAAATGATTTCTATGATCGTTATCAAATTCCATTGTTCATCGTTGAAAATGGGTTGGGTGCTGTCGATCAATTAATTGAAGTTGACGGCGAATTAACAGTGGATGACCAATACCGTATTGACTATATGAATGATCACTTAGTAGAAGTTGGGAATGCCATTGAAGATGGTGTCGAAGTGATGGGGTATACGTCATGGGGCTGTATCGATCTTGTAAGTGCCTCAACCGCTGAAATGTCTAAACGTTATGGCTTTATCTATGTAGATCGTAACAACGATGGATCAGGAACCTTAAACCGTTATAAAAAGAAATCTTTTAACTGGTATAAAGAAGTCATTGCAACAAATGGTGAATCACTCGTTGATTAAAATTGAAAAAAGGTCAAAAGCACACATAAATGTGTTTTTGACCTTTTTATTTGGAAGAGATAGTTGAAGATATCTTAAGAATTTTAATTAGTTATTTGATGTTGCTCTTTTATAGTGTAAAATAACTTATTATTATAAGTAAGGCGGGAAAATATGGCGACAAGAAGTGAGCGACACAAACATCGGAAAAAATCTGGTTGGATAAAGAAGACCGTTCTCGGAGTACTCTTCTTCGCATTACTGGGCGTTCTCATTTTTGCATATCAAACTTTTTCAGCAACAAAGAATTCAATTGATGATATGTATAAATTTTCAAAATCTACCTCGAAAAACAAGATAGAAACTTTAAAAAAAGATGGCGCAGAAACAAAAATCAGCATTTTGTTAATGGGACTGGATAATGATTCTGAACGAAATCTTGGTTCTACTCGTACGGATAGTTTAATTTACTTAGTGTACGATGGAGAGGCAAAGGAAATTCAAATGGTTGCTATTCCAAGAGACATCTATACAAATATCTATGATGAAAATGGAAATATTCAATTTCAAAGTAAGATAAATAGTGCGTATACACTAAATGAAGAAGATTCTACTATTGAAACAGTAAAAAATTATTTGGATTTACCAGTGGATTACTTTGCGACGGTAAACTTTATTAGTTTTAAACAAATTATTGATGCAGTCGGGGGCATTGAGGTCGATGTTCCGTATGATATTAATGAAAAGTATACAACTGATAATTCTGGAAAGGTGCTCATTCCTAAAGGAAAGCAACATTTAAATGGTGAGCAAGCGCTAATTTTTAGTCGTATTCGAAAAGTAGACGATGATATCCAACGTGGCAATCGTCAGCAAGAAGTAATTAAAGCAACGATTAAAGAAACCCTCTCAATTAATTCAATTGCTAAATATCAAGAAATTTTAGATAGTGTCCGAGGCAATGTGCGTACGAATCTAACTTTTGATAATTTGACTAGCTTGGCGGGGAACATGCTTGAAGGGTTTGAGATTAAAACAAACACCTTTGAGTGGTATGATGAGTACATTGGAGATGAATCAGTTATTTTTATTAAAGATGAATCTTATCAGCAAATTAGAAATCAATTATTGACTAGTTTAGGCTTGCCTAGTGATTATACATTGCATACAGACAATGTTGTTAATCAATATTAATCAAAGCACTTCAATCGCTTTAAGCTGATTGAAGTGCTTTTAACTTGTCTAAAAAAGAGTAATAAGGTCACAATGATTGAAAAATTTGTATTAGAAGGTTATTATGATAAAGGTCTAATTTGACTTGATAGCTAAGTATAAATAATTAGGTACCTAAATATAGAGCAATTAGTGGGAGTAAAGGCGGTGTAAAAAAATGAACCAGAAAGAAAAAATGTTAGAAATTATTAAAAAGAAACAAGGTGGCGGTAGAAGCAAACAGATGGAAGCGCCCAAAAACGATCGTAAGAATATGCGTAAGGGTCCTAAAATTTTTAATAAATAAAGGTTAGAGTATGTGTTTGCTCTAACCTTTTTATTTTTAATTATTAAAACGATAGCCACTTCCCCAAATAGTTTCGATGGGTGAGGTAGGGAGGTTGGCTTGCTTTAATTTTTCTCGGATGCGTTTGATATGGACGACAACTGTTGAGACTTCCGTATCCAATGCATCAAAGCCCCAGATTTTTTCAAAAAGTTCTTCTTTATTCCAGACACGATTAGGATGTTGTGCTAAAAACAAGAGCAAGCTAAATTCTTTATTCGTAAAAATAACTTCTTGTTCTAAAACAAAGACTTTATGAGCTGCTTGATCAATTCGAATGTCTTGAATTTCCAGAATCGTTGCATTCGGTGGTTGAATGGATTGATAGCGAGCGATATGTGCTTTGACACGTGCAACGAGTTCGTTGGGACTAAATGGTTTTACCAAGTAGTCGTTGGCACCTAATCCAAGCCCGCGAACTTTGTCGAAATCCTCTTTCTTCGCAGACACAATCATAATCGGTAGCTGTTTTTTGAGACGAATTTGTTTACATATTTCAAAACCATCCATGCTAGGAAGCATTAAGTCAACAATAATTAAGTCGTAAGGATGGTCTAAGGCTGACTGTAAGCCTTTTTGACCATCGGTTTCTATCGTGACTTCCATTTCATTGATTTCTAAATAATCTTTTTGTAAATTTGCAATACTCACATCGTCTTCAATAATTAAAATCTTTTTCATTGTATTTTCTCCTCTAATAAAGGTAGTGTAATCGTAATCGTTGTGCCTTTTCCAAGTTGACTGGCGACTTGAATATTTCCTGAATGATGTTCGACAATCTGTTTTACAATACTTAACCCTAAGCCACTACCTTTAATTGTTGATGTTCGTGCTTTGTCTGTACGATAAAAACGTTCAAAAATATTTGCTAAATCTTCTTCAGAAATACCTATGCCATTATCAGTAAATGTAAGCATAATTTGAGATGACTGACAAGTCACCCCAACATGAAATTCTGGTGTCTGTTGAGGATTCCTGAATTTCATACTATTTTGGATTAAATTAGTGATGACACGATTAAATTGTATCGGATCGATTGCAGCATATATCGCTTGATTTGGAAAGTCTGTTGTGACTTTGATGTCATCAGTCCATAGATATTCCTCTAATAAGTGTTTCATATAGGCGATAAAATCAATTTTTTTAAAATGAAAGGCCACTGCGTTCAAATCGAGTTTGGAATATAAAAACAATTCATCAATTAATTCATTGAGGGTGATACTTTTCTCGTGAATTGTTTTTAAATAGCGTTGCCTTTTTTCTTCGGTATTTGCTACACCATCGATTAAACCTTCCACGTATCCCGTAATTGAAGTCATCGGTGTTTTTAAATCATGAGAAATATTGGAAATCAGTTCTCGACGATTGGTTTCATATTTTTCCTGTTCTGCTTGCGATTGTTGTAAATCCGCCCACATTTTCGCAAAACTTTCTTGTAACTGCTGGACTTCTTTTGAAACGTGTTCCTCTGTATCATCCGTGATAAAAGGAGAAATAGTGTCACTGCTGGTTAACTTCCGTGTGCTTTTTTCAAGGGCCAATAAAGGTTGAATTGTCGTTTTGGAAAGTCGACGGTTGATAAACCAAAACGCAAAAATTGCAATTCCTATAATAAAGAGAATCACCCAGATGCCCCATTGGAGGAAGAATTCAATTAAATTACTTTCTCGTTTCAGAATAACAAAACTACCTTTGGCTCCATCTGCATATCGAAAGTCTTTTTTTACATAATGAAAAAAGTGTCCATTATTATCGATTGTTCCTGTGGGCTCAAAATTATGCAAATCAAAGGCTGGTGCATGTGCCTGAAGTGATTTTTCAACGAGTAAGTTGGAATAATAAGTAAATGCTTCGTCCTTACGAAGAACGACATTTAAATTATTTTGTTCAATCTCTTTGATTGTTTTCAGTAATTCTTGATTTAATGGTAGTTCCAACTGTTCCGAAGATTCTTCTAGGTAGCTATTCATCGCAGTGTAGCTTTCACTTTCAGCCTCTGTTAGTGGTCGTTGTGTGGTCAAAATACGATAAATTCTAGGAAAAGACGGAACCTCACCTAAAGTTGTATAGGAAATAATAGCAAAAATTAAAAAAATAGAACCTAATGTAATTAAAATTGCACTTAGATAAGAAATTAAAAATCGTTTTTTGATTGTCATAAGTTATCCAACTTTCCAAATGATTTACTTGTTCTTACCATACACTGTCTGTGAAAAGAATGGAAGAGGATTTAATAACTATTCATAGTCGTTCATTTTTTGTTCATAATTTGGCAAGTAGGGGTTTAGAACTACTTGTTAATATGGACACATCAAGAGAGGAGCGAATACAATGAAAAAAAATAAATTATTTGTATTAATGACAACCATGGCTTTAGGCGCATTTATTGCAGGATGTGCAACAGAAAAGGGTACAGAAGAATCATCAGTTGCACAGACAACTGAAACAAGCCAAGTAGAACAAGAAACGTCAGCACTAGACATTTTAACAGGTACAAATTGGCAAGGGACACGTGTATATGATGCAGAAGGCAATGATTTAACGGCTGAAAATCAAGAGTTCATTAGTCTAGCGAAATTTGACAAAGAGACTGGATTTTATGAGTTCTTTGACCAAAAATCTGGTGAAACAAAAGAAGATGCAGGGACATTTTTTGTGACAAATGATGACCAAAAACGAATTTTGATTTCTGAAACAAAAGGTTATCAAGCTGTCGTTGATATTACAGAAATAACAGAAGACATCTTTACGTATAAACGTATGGGAAAAGATGCGGATGGTAACGAAGTAGAAGTGTTTGTAGAACACATTCCTTATGGTGCATCAGAACTTGAATTTACAGACGGTCGTGCTACGATGGATGCAGAAACAGGTACGATTGACACAGATGTTGATGGTGATGAATTATTAGGTGAAACATTGTGGAATGGAACAAAAGTAGTCGATAAAGATGGTAACGATGTGACAGAAGCCAATCAACAATTTATTAGCTTAGCGAAATTTAATGGTACAACGAATAAATATGAATTTTTTGATTTAGAAACCGGTGAAACCCGTGGTGATTTTGGTTATTACGATGTGCTGTTTAACAATAAAATTCGTGCGCATGCATCAATTGGGGAAAATAAATACGGTGCAGTGTTAGAATTAACAGAATTTAATGACGAACGCTTCACGTATAAACGAATGGGCCAAGATGCGGACGGTAACGAAATTGAAATTTTTGTCGAACATGAACCTTATGCTGGAGAATTTACACCTGAGTTTACCTTTTAGAAGAATTGCTATTGAGTAAAAAAACAGGTACCATAGAAGGAAAGGGTGATGGAATGAAAAATCATTTGTTACTACTGATGAGCGTCCTCTTTTTATCTGCCTGTTCACAACAGTCAGACATGACAGCCAGTCAATCTAGTCAATCGTCAAGTGAAGCAATTTTTACAACGACAAGTGAAACTGAATCGACAACTGTTGAAAGTACGGTTGAAACATCAGAAAGTGAGGAACCTAAGATGGTCTATCAATCAGGAAGTTTAATTCAAGCAGTCGAAAAAAACGACCTTGAACAAGTGAAGGCAATCATTGAGACAGATTACAATCTTAATGAGCAAAATAATCAAGGGGAGACACCATTGCTGATAGCAACACACAACAATCAAGTGGAGATTGCGAAAGTTTTGATTCTAGCAGGCGCCGATATTAATTTGCAAGATCATATTCAAGATAGTGCGTATTTATATGCTGCGGCACAAGGAAAAACTGAAATTCTAGCTTTAATGATAGAATTTAGTCGACCGAATCAAGACATTTACAATCGTTTTGGTGGCAATGCCTTAATTCCGGCTGCTGAAAAGGGGCACCTTGAGAATGTTAAATTATTATTGCAAGACGGGGCAGTCGATATTAATCATCAAAATAATTATGGCTATACAGCGCTTATTGAAGCGGTCGCTCTACGGGATGGTTCACAAATCTATCAAGAGATTGTCGCTGAACTATTGAAATATGATGCGGATAAAACTTTAAGAGATAATTCTGGTCGAACCGCAGAAGACTATGCTAGAGAGCTTGGTTACCAAAACATGTTGGAACAATTGCAATAATGCTTTTATGAATAGAAAAACGAGCAACATTCTTATTTTTAGAATGTTGCTCGTTTTGATTTCAATAACTAGAATAAAAAAATTGACAATTAGGTAAAATATTGATAAATTTGACTTTGATTAAATCGTAATCATTACAATTTAAAACGGGAGGCACATATTATGGCAAAAAAATCAAAAATTGCAAAAGCACAAAAGCAACGTGAATTAATCAATCAATATGCGGAATTACGCATGGAATTAAAAGCAGCAGGCGATTATGAAGCTTTAGCAAAACTACCAAAAGATGCCCATCCGAATCGTTTGAAAAATCGTGATTTGATTGATGGGAGACCAAGAGCTTACATGAGAAAATTTGGTATGTCACGGATTCATTTTAGAGAACTTGCACATCAAGGTCTTATTCCGGGTGTCAAGAAAGCAAGTTGGTAAGTAAGAATAACGAATGCTTCTGCTCTTTAAAGGATGATTCAAATACTGTACGAATTGTTTGGGAATTGTTACAGTATAATAAGAGTTGTAGAAAATATCAGGAGGTTAGTTTATGGAATATGTAGAATTGAACACTGGTATCAACATTCCAATCGTTGGGAGTGGCACAAACACTTTTGGAAAAGTGAATCATGATTATATGGGCGAAATTAATGGTGATACAACTGAATTGCTAGAGGCTATTTCACTAGGTTATCGTCATTTCGATACAGCGATTGCCTATCGAAACGAAGCCGTTGTAGGGCGTGCAATCAAAGAAAGTGGCCTTGATCGTTCTGAATTTTTTATTACCTCAAAAATCCCTGGCACAGAAGCGTATTACCAAGGTGAGCAAGACGTTCAAAACGGTGTCGAAGCTAGCTTAAAAGCACTAGATACAGATTATATCGATTTGTATTTGATTCATCATCCTTGGAATGATTTGGAAGGGATTTTACAAGTTTGGAAAGTCCTAGAAGACTATGTTGATAAAGGCGTACTAAAAGCGATTGGCGTGTCGAATTTCGAAGAAAAAGAATTAACCTATTTGACAGATCACGCTCGTATTCAACCAGCGGTCAATCAAATTGAGTCACATCCAGGTAATTGGAATGCCGATATTATTGAAAAATCCTTTAAATTAAATGTTATTCCGGAAGCTTGGGGACCGCTAACCCGTGTTTCTGATGAAGCCAAAGCAGTCTTAGATGAGATTGGTGCTTCATACAATAAAACATGGGCACAAGTGATTTTGCGTTATCAAGTAGAGCAAGGAATCATTGTTATTCCAAAATCACACAATAAAGAACGTCAAGCACAAAATAAAGATTTATTTGATTTTGAATTAACAAAAGCTGAGCGAGAACGGATTGCAGTATTGTAGTATAAAAAAGGTTGCGTAAGAAATCTCTTATGCAACCTTTTTTCTTTTCAGAAGTATTGTTCAAACCTACTCTTCTTTGTTAGACTAAATGTAGGATATGAGTGTAGTGCAGTCAATGCTAATGAGAAAAGAGGCCAATGAAATGAAAGTTTTAGTAATAGGTGCACATGGAAAAGTAGCCAAGCATTTTGCCGATGCGATTCAAAATCACCCCACTATCGAAGAAAAAGCTGTGATTCGAGACAAATCACAAAAAGGATTCTTCGATGTGCGAGAAATTGATAGTATCGTCTTGGATATTGTTTATGATTCGATTAAAACATTGGCAGAAGCAATGGAAAATGTAGACGCAGTGGTCTTTAGTGCAGGAGCTGGTGGACGTGGTCTTGATCAAACGGTGATGATTGATTTGGATGGAGCAATTAAAGTGATGACAGCTGCTGAAAAAGCCGAAGTGAAACGCTTTGTGATGGTAAGTACGTTTAGAACAGGCCGAGAAGAGATTACCAAGGAAGTTACCAAAGATGCAGGATTAAAAATTTATACCATTTGTAAGCATTATGCAGATGAATGGTTGAAAAATCAAACATCGCTCGATTGGACGATTGTCCATCCGGGAATTTTGACGGACGAAGAACCAACAAGTCACATTAAAGTTGGTATGGGAAATGATATTAATCGAATCTCACGCCAAGACGTAGCACAAACAATTTTGGCAGTCTTAGAAAATGAAAACACGATTCATCAAGAATTTGAAGTTTTGACAGGTGAGACGCTAATTGGAGAGGCGATTAGCAGTTTGTAAGTGTGTTTTTTATGCGAAAAGTACTAAGCTAGTGATTGCTTAGTACTTTTCGTGTTTAGTTAAATAATGAAAAAAGGATGGTGTAGATGAAAAGGATTGCGATTGTGTTAGATAAAAATTTGAATGCTGGGGAAGTTGGCAATGTATCAGCAATTTTGATGGGTGATTTAGCCAGCAAACAGCCAGATATTTTCTTTGAAGAAAAATTAAATGATTTGTCACAGGCACCGCATGCAACGATTAAATACAGTACGGTTGTCTTGAAGAGTGGTAGTTTGGCATTGTTAAATTTTGTTGATCGTTTACATACGAATGAAGAGGTCTCTTTTGTGCTTTTTTCCCGTACTGGTCAAAAACTCAATAATGCTTATGAGCAATACAAAGAAAAGATAGCAACAAGTTCATCAAGTGAATTGGAACCCATCGGAGTGGCAGTTTTTGGAGAAGATGCTATCGTAAGAGAGTTAACCAAAAAGTTCAGTTTACTAAAATAAGAAAAAGTTTGTTGGAGACTTATCTCTCAACAAACTTCGTTTTATTTATGAGCCACTACACGTAATCGACGATAGTCAGCTACCCAGTGATCTTGTTGCCAACAAGCTTTTGCAAGTTCGGTAAATCGTTGGATGATTATTGCTTGCTCATGTTCCAAAAGTTCGGCAAGTTCCGCTTCAAAAAACTGTCGTCCCCAAATTGCTAATCCTGCTTTACCATCGGATAAAGGAGTTGGGCGATCATAATCATCAATCATTTCAATCGAGAATCCTTGCGCAACCAATTGTTGCTTGAAAATCTCTGTTTTAGGAAAGGTAAATTTTGAACAATAGTCATAACCAGCTTCTTGTATCGCTTGTTGGAAACTTTCTTCAATTATTTGAATATTGCCTGCTGCTCCAAATTCACAAATGAGTATCCCTTTAGGTGTCAGAGACTGATAAATCTGTGCAAGCAATGTTTCATGATCCGAAATCCAATGAAAGACAGCATTGGAAAAAATAATATTCCAGTCGTTATCGAAAGGTAAAGCTAAAGCGTCCATCACTTGGAAGTCAATTTCTGGATGATTCTTCTTGGCTTGTTGAATCATTTGACTAGAACCATCGCCCCCTAAGACCGTGCCATATTGCGCTAATTGTTTGGTTAAAGTACCTGTACCACAACCTAAATCAAGAATGTTTTGTCTCGAATTTTGGGGTAGCAGGTCGAGTAAGTTTTCACCATATTTTGAGACAAATTCATGGTGTGTATCATAAGTTGCTGCATCCCATTTCATTTTTTCCACCTGCTTTCGAAGATAAGTCTTACTATGACATAAGATAGTTATATATGCAAGAATATTCAGATAATTAAACGTATTTCAAAGTTGTGATTTCTAACGATTCGTCGTTTAATAAATAAAGGGAAAGGAAAGGATTGAATGATATGAACTATACTATCGGTGAATTTGCTAGATTAACGGGCTTATCTATTGATACATTACGTTATTACGAAAAAGAAGCCCTAATTAAACCGGAAAGAAATACGAGAAATCAACGTGTATTCACTGAAAAAGATGTTCAGTGGGTTCGGTTTATTCTACGATTGAAACAAATCGGCATGCCAATCAAAGAAATGAAAACTTATGCTAAGTTAAGAGAAGAAGGTGACGATACAATTGTTGAACGGATAGAGTTGTTGTACCAACAGCAACAATCCTTGCATGAACAAAAAGCAGTCATTGAGAACCATCTGAACTTTTTGAGTCAAAAAATTGAAACTTATCAAGAAATGTTAAAAAATAATGCTTGACATGGAGTTTACTCCAGCCGGTATCCTATTTTTAGTCGAATAGGAGGATGAAAACATGAAAAAATATACCGTGATTACTGGCGCTAGTTCAGGTATCGGTTACGATACAGCGAAAGCCTTTGCTGCCAGAGGGAAACATCTTATTTTAATCGCACGGCGGGAAGATAAGTTACATCAATTAAAAGTGGACATGCAGATGCAATTTCCATCATTAGAAATTGTTGTGATTCCGTTTGATTTAACGAATACGCAACAAATCGAAGGATTATTTGGGCAACTGGATGACTATTTCATTGAGACTTGGATTAATAATGCTGGCTTTGGTCATTATGGTTTGATTAAAGAACAGACGCTCGCTCGAACCATAGCAATGATGCAGTTAAATGTTGAAGCAGTCACTCTTTTATCCATTCTATATGTTCAAAAGTATCATAATGTAGAAGGGACACAATTAATTAATATTTCTTCTGCAGGTGGCTATACGATGGTTCCGGCAGCAGTAAGTTATTGTGCAACGAAATTCTATGTTAGTTCATTTACTGAAGGCTTAGCACTTGAGTTGCGTCAAACTAATTCTCCGCTGCAAGCGAAAGTATTAGCACCTGCTGCGACACAAACTGAATTTGGAAAAGTCGCAAATAATGGAGAAGAATATAATTATGAACAAGCATTTGGTACCTATCATACGAGTGAAGAAATGGCACAATTTTTACTTGAATTATATGAGAGTAACGAGATTGTCGGCTTTGTGGATAGAGAAATTTTTTCATTTGTTTTAAGTGACAATAAATTTGCTTATGCAGGAAGCAAGAGTGTGAATCAGCGGTTGGATTGATTTTGACTAGAGAAGGGATTTCATGGTATCGTTAATTTAAATAAAGGCGGTTAAATTTAATGAACTTAGGAGTGAATAACATGAAAAAGAACTATATTTTTCTAGGTGTTTCGGATCCAGTTGCTGATTTTTTAGGTATAGATATTAACTTAGTTCGACTGCTATTTGTTATAACCGGTGCATTTCCACTCTATCTTTTGTTAAGCTTTTTATTAAATCACAAAGCGAAAAATCAGTGATAAAAAAAGCAACGAATCTTCAAACTTGACGTTTATTTTTATTTCCTCTATTATAAAAGCAACAAATCGTACAGATAACACGCAATCAGTGCGTGTCGAAAGAGAGGCGGTTTCTATTTATTTAGAAACTATCTCTCTTTTTTTGCGATTTAATTTTAAAGAGGTGAGAAAATATGGATAAAAAAAGTATTAAACTGATTCCAGCAATTATTGCGACTGGCATTATGTCTTTTGCGGGGGTCTTGATTGAAACAGCGATGAATGTTACATTTCCTACGCTTATTCAAGAATTTGGTGTCACAACTGGTCAAGTCCAATGGGTAACAACGATTTATTTATTAGTCATTTCTATCTTAGTACCGTTTTCTAATTACTTATTAAAAAAATTCTCAATTCGTTCCTTATTTATTGTTGCGAATTTGTTTTTCATTGTTGGCCTAGTGATTGATTTCTTTGCATTGAATTTCCCCATGCTGTTAGCAGGGCGTCTATTACAAGGTATCAGTACTGGGATTGCATTGCCATTGATGTTTCATATCATTTTGACGTTTACTACAATCGATAAGCGAGGGACGATGATGGGAATTGGTACGATGACAACATCAATTGCACCAGCAATTGGTCCGACATATGGCGGTCTTTTAACATCTAATCTGTCTTGGCATTATATCTTCTTATTATTAATCCCAGTCTTGAGTGTCTCATTAATTATCGGCTTATTTGCTATTCCTGAAATTAAAGTAACAAGTGATAGTCGGTTAGATATTGTAGGTTTAGCAGGGGTAATGTTACTATTTACTGGCTTTTTAATGTTTTTAAATCAAATTCATGAATGGCAATCATTATTCTGGTTAGCAGTCGGGATTGTTGGCTTATGTATTTTTTATTACCAATCCACGCATGCAAAAGAACCGTTAGTTCGATTAACGGTATTAAAACAACAATCATTTCGACTATTTTTAATCGGATTTTTAGTCTGCCAAGCCCTATTATTAGGCGTCTCGTTTGTCTTGCCCAACTTTGTACAAATTGTTTTAGGAGAAAATGCGTTTGTTGCAGGCTTAATTATGTTGCCAGGTGCAGCAATTGGTGCAATTCTAGCACCTTTTTCAGGGAATTTGCTTGATCGAGTGGGTAGTAAAAAACCAATTTTAATTGGCTTAACATTAGCGATTATTGGTTGGGCAGCTCTCACACTAATCTTACAAAAACCGTTGTTACTAACCTTGGTAATCGGGCATGTGACATATATGATTGGTATTGGCTTATCTTATAGTAATATGATGACGACAGGGATGAATCACATTCAATCAGCAGATTATGGTGATGGAAATACGTTGTTTAACACATTGCAACAATTTTCAGGCGCTGTTTCTACAGCTGTAGTGGCAACAATTATCGGTATTGCTCAAGCGAATAATCCAGATACTGTTGCAGCAACCACAACGGGTTCAGAAATTTCGATGATTTTACTATTAGTAGCAGTAGTCGCAATTATGATTCGTTATGTGTTTTATTTTAGAAAAGTAGAGGCCTCTAAGAAATCAATCTAATATATTTTTAAAATGGGCAATTTAATTGGTTATCATTTACCGTTAAATTGTTCATTTTTCACCTTCAAACACTAAACATATGACACAAAAAGTAAATTATTTTCTTAAAAAAAGATAATTTGCTTTTATTTTATGTATAATTTTCTGGATTTCTGCATATATTTGCCCCAAGTTAAACAAGCGATATGTTATAATATACATATGAATTTAATTTAATTTTGACTGAAATGTCAAATATATATAGATAAAAGATGTGGAATTATGCATTTTCCAAAATGTCATCACACTACTTCTCTTTTTATTT
>NZ_MAEL01000025.1 GCF_009933335.1 Candidatus Enterococcus willemsii
TTACTACACTTGAATATAGTGATACTTTTTTAGAATTCAAATCTATTTATTCCTTTCAAAGATTATGTTTTGATACTATACATAATCAAAACATAATCTTATATTTATTCAATAATTCGCTTCATTAACTCTTCTGATGCATTCCCTCTATCATATTGAATATATTTCTTATTAAATTTTTCTATTCTTTCAGAATATTTATCAAAATAAAGAGAAATATTTTCTATTTCATGAAGTAAATCTTCTGTGTTGTCAATTAACGGACCTGGAGCCTCGTCTTTAAAGTCAAAATAGAGTCCTCTCAAACTATTTTTATAATCATCATAGTCATAAGTAAAGAACAACATTGGTTTCTGTAAAATAGCATAATCAAACATAACAGATGAATAATCTGTTATTAACATATCTGCTAATTTGTAGAAATCACTAATTTCGCTATTTCTCCCAAAGACAAAAGCAAATTCATCCAAGTCGTCAAGACTGAAATTCTTAATCATAAAATGATGAAGCTTAATAATTATTATATATTCGTCTCCTAATTTTTCTTTCATTAAATGTAAATCTATAGGCATAGAAAATTTCCCTTTAACTCTCCATGTAGGAGCGTACAGTATAATTTTCTTATCTCTTGGTAATTGATATTTTTCTAGAAGCTCTTCCTTTATGTCTGTGTTGTATACAAATAAACTATCGTTTCTAGGATAACCTATATTCAATAAAGTATTAGAAAATTGATAAGCTGATTTTGCAATCTCACCTACGTAATCGCTGGGTACTGTTAAATAATCCCATCGCTGACATTTCTTTATAAAATTATCTATTTGGTGCAATGGAATTTCTCCAGGATTATCTAATCCCAAGCGTTTTAATGGTGTTCCGTGCATTGTTTGCACTTCAATAGCTTCTTGTCTTTTTACATAATAATTTGGGAAGTTTACATTATTGAAAAAATATTTACTTCTAGCTAATGCATAAATATAACGCCATGAATTTAATTTAACAACCTCAGTATTTTCAGGGTCAAAATCAATCTTCACCAGTGTGTCTTGAATTGGAATAATATAATGTAAATCCGGTCGTTCCTTTCTCAAATATTCATAAATCGCTTTGGGATTATCACTAAATTCTCGTCCCCAAAAAGATTCCAAAACACAATAATTCTTTTTAATAGGTAATTTTCTCCATAGTGGATAGAACACACGTCTAACTACTTCTTGCCTTCTAGGACCGTCATCTATTTTCTCCCAATATGAACTTATTCTGTATTGCAAATGATTTTTGCCAAAAGGATGATATAACTCTCGTTTAATTCCGTTATTTTTTTGTAAAACTTTATCAATTCCGATATTAAACAAACAGATAGGTGCTAAATATTCGTGCGTCAGTTGATTATCTACTATTCTTACTTGTGTATCTTCATTAGATTCCTTCATAACATCCATATCATTATCTATCATTTCATCTAACTCAACATATTTTGTGTAAATAGCTTCTTCAATTTCTTTTGATAAATAAAATGCATATACTCTCTCATGTAAATTCGGTGAATTTGGTACTTGCACTTTAAGGAGACTTTCATAAGAATTTTTTTTAATAATATTATATGAAAGATCCACTCTCTCTTCCGATCCCCGCATAACAATCTTTGATGAAATAGCTGTATCAAAAAATGTATTTGGAACAGCAAATATAAATTCTAGAAACTCTTTTGTTTTAGATAGTTCAGTTACAACTGGCAGGGTTTCCCCAAGTCGCATTCTAAAGATAGCATCTTGAGCTGCCATTACGGTCAACTGCCCTGTTTTTCCCAATCCTAGTAATAATAATGGATTGTCATTGTTATAAGTGAGCAATTCAGTATCTTCAAATTTAACACTTATCAACTCATCGAATTTTTCTCTATCATCTGCTGTTAAAATTTCTTCATATAGTTGTTTTGATATTCTAGCTTCGAACAAACCTTCTTGATTTTTTTTAATTGGTATTTCTCGTGCAAATTCGCTTCTCATACTTATCAATAGTAAATTTGTCGCTCGAGATGTTGTTTTTCCAGTTAAAATAATCTCATCATCAACTAACTGGACTTTTTCAATGCTATTGTTAGTTGCTAGTTTACGTATATAGATCTCCCAAGCACCATTGTAATCAGTAGATATTAACGACGTATTTAGCTTATGTTGACGCGGCTTCGTTTTAAAACCTTTTTGAGGTGCTTTTAATTTAAATGCTTTCGTAATATTTGAATTACTTAATTCTAGTTCGATAAAATAATTATGTTCCATGTTTAGTTTTTCAAAAATCTCTCCTGAAATAGTAACCTCAAACCCAGAATAATTATAATTAAATAATCTTTTAAAAGGTAATTTGGATCCAATATCTACACCTTTTTTTAGTGTAATTTCAGGTCGGAATTTCATTTTTGAATTTTTCGATGCCGTTATTCGTACCCCTGTCTCAGCATCTACTAGATATACATCATATTTTGTTCTGTTTTTTAAACTTGAGTCTAATTTATTTAAATATGCCACTCCTGATACTTTTAATTCATCGTTTTCCCAGTTCACTTTTTCAATCCAAGTCATTGGTACAAAGTCACTATCTGCAATTCGTTCAGCTTCGGATAGAACATCAATAAACGGGTAATCAAACGTTAATTGTTTACCTATTTTTCGAGGTTTCATAATTGTTTTTCTTTGTTTTTCTAATTTTAATAATTCTAGAAAATCATTGAATCTTCCCATCTGAATTAAACGATATTTTACTCTACTCAATACAGATAACTCCATAAATACATCTGTACTAACTGTTCCTACATATTTTTTTATATAATTTTCTACAGCATTTTGATAATCCGAATCTACTTCCAACATGTAAGTCAAATACAATGGAAAATCCATTGACAGATTTTTATAATCAAAGGCATCTTTTAATTCTTCAGAGACATGATGGTCATAAAAAAAGTCTCTTACCATATCAATACCTTTTACTCTATCAACAAAGTTTTCTATTTTTTCTTTTTGTTGTGTAATAGAACTATCACCTGCGTCACGGGCTCGCCATTTATAAACTACATCCGTCAACACGTCAACTTTACTAGCTACTGAATGAGCGGGTAAGGTGACAGGAATATCTTCATATAACATCTTTTCCGGAAATTTAAAATCGTATTTTTTCCAAAAATCCATTTTAAAAATCTTATTCCAAGCCGTAGTATCGTATATTAATTCTGGTCGAGAATTAATATTTACACCAATCAAATTCTCTTTAAAAACCCGTCGATGAAGAACCGAAGGATACGTTCTCGTTGAATTAAAACGAACAACATTTCCTATAACAAAATCCGAACCACTTTCTTCAATTGTTTGTAACATTTTTTTATAAGCATTTCTAGTGATTACATCATCCGAATCAACAAAAGTCAAGTATTCCCCTACTGCGTATTTCATCCCTGTATTTCGAGCATTTCCCAGCCCACCATTAGGTTGATCAATTACTCGAACTTGCTCATATTTACGTTCTAAACGATAGGCAATTTCCAAAGTATTATCTGTTGAGCCATCATTAACTAATAATACCTCCATAGAATCAATTTCTTGTTGAATAATTGATTCAACACACTCTTCGAGATAGTTGCTAACATTATACGAAGGCACCACTACTGATAGTTTCAAATTTTTTCTCCTCTTTCAATTCTTTTTTGTCAGATAGTCTATTATATCATGATTTGTATGGAGACTATCTTTATCTAGAAATTTTGTAACAATTTTTTCATTATATTTATAATTATTTTCTGTAAGAATTTCCTGTATCAACTCATCTTCAGAATAATTTTTACCTAAAAGTCCAGTTTCTTTGTATAAATCAAAATACCAACCGACTTTTTTTTGATATTCATACACATCTTCTTGTAAGACAATAATCTTTTTATTCATATGTGCATAGTCAAACATCGCTGAAGAATAGTCGGTAATTAATATGTCCGAAATTAAAAACAACTCTTGAATATCCGATAGTTCGTTTGGAAAACAAATAATGTGCTTGTCTATATCATTATAAAACTTCATTAAATGCGACTCTAAGGGATGAAGTTTAACAATTATACGATAATCGTTAGGTAGTTCTTTAATTACTTGGGATAAATCCAGAGTAGATACTTTTTTTCTGCTATCCTTTCTCCAAGTCGGACAGTACAGAATATATTTGAGCGATTTATCTTCGTGATTAAAATATTTCTTAATGATTTCATTTCGGATTACTTCATTAAAGCGATTCGCTATTAAATAATTATTTCTAGGTGCACCGAGTATCAGTTTATGCAAGTTAGTATTTTCAGACAAGCAAAAAGCACTCTCAAAAAGTTCTAAATTTTTTTGAGAAGAAGTCAAAAGATAATCCCATTTTCTCATTCTAGGAAGGAATGCCTTAGTCTCTTCATCTCTCGCATCTATATTTTCCAAATCTGCTACCATTTTTTTCAAAGGAAAACCATGCCATGTTTCCACAAATACTTGTCCCTTTACTTTTTTAGCTTTATCTAAACTATTTCCATTCATAATAACAAGCTTAGATTTTCTAAATTTTTCAATATACCTAGCCCCACCAATACGAACAGGAATCATGCCAAATTGTAGAATTTCAATATCAACTAATTCATTAACTGAACTCACATAAAAATACCGCGATGGATATTTTTTTTGTAAATATAAAGCTAAATGTTTTGGATCTCCTGCAAATGATTTCCCATGAAAAGACTCTACAAAAATAAAATCTTCTCGCAATTCTCCCTCCAAAATGTCATCATCGTCAGCTAGATTTTCTGTCTTAGAAGATAAGATGGATTTAATTGTTTTTTTTATTTTTTCAGACTTAACTATAGTTCCAATAATTGGTAATTCTTTTAATTTCAAATATGCTTTTAATACAAAACTATTATCTTGAATGTTATTCTGTTGATTAATTAATTTTTCTATATAATCGAAAGAAACTTCTTTCACAGGATTGCTAATTTTATTTCTAGTAGGTATTTTTTGTATATACTTTGCAGCATAATTTCCTTTTTTCAAACTGGATTCTACTAGTATCAGATCTTTCTCATAAGCTTTTTTCCTTTCGATTACATCTTTTGATAAAAATCGTTCAATCGCTTGCGCATCTGTTGCAATGTCTTTTTCCAACCAACAAATACTTTCAAATTCTCCATAAATATCTGCTAATGAGTGATCATCCCCTTTATATAAAATGATAGGATTCCCTTCAGTAAAAGCTTCTAAAATTGAATAACCCAATGTTTCACATCTAGCTGTTGATAAATAAATTGTCTCTTCTGGTATTTCATTATTTATAAAAACAAACTTTTCTAATTTATAAAAACTAATTAATTGATGATAAGCTTTTTCATAGCCTCCAGTTCCATTTAAGTATAAAAAATATTGAGTTTGTTTTTTTATATTTACAAAATGGTCCATCAAACGTATAGCATACGCGATATCTTTTTGATATTCATCAAACCTAGAATAGATTAAAAAATTAATTTTTTGTCCCAAAGGAACTATTTCTTTTTTCTCTAGAGAAAGATGATTAATACTAACTGGATACTGGAATAATTGACTTTCCGGAATTTTTTTTGATAATTTTTCTAATATTCCGTCTGTAGCAACTCGAAAATAATCTATATACTCAATAGCAAAATCCAGTTCAGGATCTAACAACTGTAATGGTGTATGTATCTCTCCAACAACAGTTATTTTTGGATACAGTGATTTAATAGCCTTAGAAAACACAAACAAGCTTTCTCTAGTAATAATATATAAATCACACTTTTCTGCTGATTTAAAATTATTTAATTGTTCAAAATGTACCGAATCATTTGAGTTAAAATCATTCTTCATTAATTGACTCTTCTTCTTTGTAAAGGGAAGTAAATTAAAATAAACAATGGAATGTCTATCCTTTAAAAATTCATTTATTAAGTTAACATTGCTACGTTTTGTCCCCCCAGTGCCGAATAAGTCATAGCCTATAATACCAATTTTCAATATTGACGTAACATTTAGTTACTTCTCTCCTCTCTGAACTTCCACCATAAACTCCTTATTACAAACAATGGTAATTGCAATATCCTACCTATCCTCTTAGGATTGCTTAGGGAACGGTATAACCACTCTAGGTGAAGCTTTATATATAATTGAGGTGCTCTTTTCACATGTCCACTTAATACATCAAAACTGCCACCAACATCTTGAAGAATAGATGCTTCTAATACACCTTTATTTCTAAAGAGCCACTGTTCTTGTTTTGGAAATCCCATAGCAACAAATAAAAAATCTGGTTTTACTTGATTAATTTTCTTAACAACTTCATCTTCAGACAGCTTTGTAAAACCATCTATCGCTCCAGAAATGACAAGGTCAGGGTATTCTATTGCTAAGTTATTTAACATATCCTTTAATACTTCTGGTTTTGCACCATAAAAAAAAGCACTCTTCTTATGATGATTAGCATAATCTAAAAATTGTTTCATTAAATCAAAACCTGCTATTCGGTCTTTTATTTTCCCTCCCGTTAACTGTGAAACCAATACAATTCCTATACCATCAGGAATTCGATGCGTGCTTTCCTTAATATACTCTTCTACTTCGGGATATTTTTGAGCTTCGATTACAATTTGCGGATTAATGCTAGTAACAGTCATTTGTTGCTGTTTTTTTAAATATTCAGACAAATCACTTACAATCTGTTCGTAACTTAAATGATCCACAGGAATCCCGTTAATTAATTCTTCAGTCATTGTAATTTTCCACCCACTCCATTAGTTTTTCAGTAGCATTACCTTCATTAAATTGATTCCATAATTGATTAAATTCAGTAAATTTAAAGCCCTCATCCTCTATCGCTTCAATGAGTTGGTGAGTATTGATTACCAACGGACCAGGAATCCATTCTAAAAAACCAGGTTGAATTCCCACTGTATTACGATACATCTCTAAATCATAACAAAAAAATATCATCTTACCATTTGGGTTCGCTAATGAGTATTCAAAAGGAACAGAGGAATAATCGGTAATTAAACAGTCAACAGATGGTAATATTTCTTGTAACGTCATTCCTTTAAAATCTGTAATAATTTCTGAATTCTTCTGAATTTTGTTCTGAAACTTTGAGTCATGAGGGTGCGCTTTGACTAAAATCTGCCAGTTATGACCTATCTGCTTCGTTATACTGGAAAAATCAATGGGATTTTCATTATTTTTTTCTCTGTATGTCGGTACATATAATAGTGTTTTTTTCTGACCAAATTTTTGAACAAATTCCTTTTTGACTTTTTCAATCCAATCTTGATCAAAATACTTATCGGAAGGAATATATCCAAAAGGCAAAAATTCAATTAGTGTTTCATAACTTCTTTCAAACACATTTTTCATTTCGTTTGAGCTTACCATATAGTGAGTATACTTATTATATGTTTCCTTATAACGTTTTCGATCTAAATCAGATGCTTGTTGAGCGTATTTAGCTTCTAATCCAAAAGATTTTATTGCCCCCGCTGCATGCCATAATTGTACAATCTTCGTATCGTCGAAAAAATTAATTCCTCCTAAAAAAGCATAATAATTATCGCAAAGTATAAACTTAGCCCCTTTCACTAAAGGGACGACAGTTCCTAACAAAGACGACATAGTATAAATATCATGGACTTGATATCCTTTTTGTTTATACTCTAGCGCCAGTGATTTACTATTTTTTGTATAACAAATGATAAATTCTTTGGAAGATTTATTCATCAATGCTTCTAACATATATTTACTTGTAGTAGGAAAACTTAATAGAAATATTACTTTTTCATGCCGTTTCTTAACATACTTGCCTCTCAGCTTCACAAGAAAAAGATAGACACTTTTAAAACAGTTAATAATTTTTTTCATAACAAATTCCCTTCTTACACTATGCTACATTTTAACTTAAAATAGCAGAAAAGAAAATAATTGTTACTAAATCGTTATATTTTGAAAAAAAACTTTTATACACTCTCTGCCTAAAGTGTATAAAAGTTTTTTACTATTTCACTCTACAACTGCTGACTCTACATATCCTAACCAGTTTCCTTTACTATTATACAAAGTATAGTATTTCAATCCATTGTAATTCATACTGTATCCTCGAGCCATATATACTTCGCCATAATGATTTGAAGTGTGATCTTTTTTCTTCCAATTGAAGTTTTCATATATATCATGTGTTTTTGATTTTATTGTCACGTATTGATTGTATGTTTGATACACACCATTTTGTCCATTAGCCGCTTGAATGGCTGTTTCGTCTACGTATCCTAGCCAATTCCCTTTATTATCATACAAAGTATAGTATTTCAATCCATTGTAATTCATACTGTATCCTCGAGCCATGTATACCTCACCGTAATGTTTGGAAGTGTGATCTTTTTTCTTCCAATTGAAGTTTTCATATATATCATGTGTTTTTGATTTTATTGTCACGTATTGATTATAAGTTTGATACACACCATTTTGTCCATTGGCTATTTGAGTAGCCCCTTCATTAATATACCCAACCAAAAGGCCTTTATTATTGTACAAGGATATATATCTTATTCCGTTATAATCTTCATATTGTTTCGATTCATAGATTTTACTATAATGATTATATGAATTATCTTTCTTATCTCTATCTA
>NZ_MAEL01000026.1 GCF_009933335.1 Candidatus Enterococcus willemsii
GTCGTATTAGAAATTTATCAAAGCGTACAATTAAAACGTATGATTATCAGATTTCAATTTTTGTTAATTATATGGAATCAGAGTTTGATGAATCAAATATTGTAAAAGTTAAGAAAATTCATATTAAAAAGTATGTTTTAGACTTACAGGAAACAAAAAAGGCTACTTACATTAATCAGTTGATTAAAACTCTTAAATTATTCTTCAAGTATATGGTAAGGGAGGAGTATATTGAGAAGAATATTGTTGAAGATATTTCTTATCTAAAAACAGAAAGGGCTTTGCTTAATACGTTTAATGACAGCGAAGTATCTAGTATGATTAGTTATTATGGAAAGAATAAAGATTTCATCTCTCAACGCAACAAAGTAATTATTGAGATATTTGCTGATTGTGGTTTACGTGCTCAAGAAGTTAGAGAACTTAAAAATGAGAACATGTTTGATACTTATATTAAATTTTTTGGCAAGGGAAGAAAAGAAAGGATAGTTCCTATTAGTCCTTACTTGTCCTATTCACTAAAAAAGTATAATCGAACAAAGAAAGGCTATTTCAATAATCTCAGAAGATATAGAGAAATCGATGATTATCTATTTGTGACTAAAAGTGGACAACAGCTTAAAAACAATGTTTTACTGGAAAAAATTGTTAATGAAGCAAGTTATCATGTTGGTGTTCGTGATGAAGTTCAGAGAAAATCTTGTCATTCATTAAGACATTATTATGCTCAAAAACTATTAAAGAGTGGTGTAAATCTCTATACAATTAGTAGATTGCTAGGACATTCCAACATTAAAACAACTCAAACATATCTTAATAGTTTAACGAATGAAGAGATATTAACAGATGTTAAAGGTATCACCCCATTAACAAGACTAATTGAAGAAAATAAACTTTAGTCTAAGTAGTGATGTAATATTGTTAGTACTATTACTAACATTCGTGGATGAAACTATTAAACAAGTAGAAGGAGTCAGCAATGAAGAAAGTAGCATACATCAGAACGTCAACAGGCAAGCAAACACTAGGTATAGAAGTCCAAAAAGAAGCCCTTAAAGCCTATAATCCAACTCACTGGTTCATTGAGCAAGTCAGTGGTCGTAAAGTTGATAGAGAGCAATTAAACAGAGCTCTAGACATCCTAGAAGAAGGAGATACGCTAATAGTCTACAAACTTGACAGGTTAGGAAGGAGCACTAAACAATTGGTCAATCTGATTAGTCAATTAGAAGAGAAAAAGATTCATCTTAATATCATTACGGAGGGGATTGACACATCAACAGCGACTGGGAAACTTATTTTTACAATCTTATCCGCAGTTGCAGAGATGGAAGCGAGTTTAATTTCAGAACGCACGAAACAAGCTCTAGCGATGTCGGATAACAAAGGTGGTAGACCGAGATTAAATAATTTAACAAAAGCTAAAGTGCTTGAAATGCATCGAAAACAGACTTACACAGTGAGCGAGATAGCACTTGAGCTTAATATTAGTGAAAGTAGTATTTATAGAATAGTTAGAACACATAAATTAAATAGTAACAAAGGTTGATAAACTTTTAGTAAGTATCGTATAATGATGTTAAGAAACGAACGTTTTTGACAGACGTTAAACAATAAAAAACTGACTCACTAAGAATCTTATGAACTCAACCTTTTTGGTTGTTTTTTGAGATTCTTTTTCTATTATATTCACTATTATCTAATTCGTTCGTTTTAGACATAGTCTAACAGTGTTAGTAATAGTGAAATATAGATTGAAGGGAGTTTATATAGGGGTAGCTTTTTACCAAAATTAGTAATAATGATTAAAGGTAATTATTAGCCCACACCTTACTTGCAACTATGTAGTTAATTAAAAAAATATATCAAAGGAGAGTAATTTATGAAAAATCCAAATTATTCAATTTTATTTCTTTTAGTTTTAATGATGTTGGTAGGTTGTACAAGTAATAACGAAAATGTGAGTACAAATACTTCAAAAACAGAATCACAAGAAAATGCGATTGAAGATTTAACTTTTTACGAAATATTTAATATTGGTGATGAAAGTAAATTTTCTGATGGAATAATCAATTTTTATGTGCTTGAAAACAATATAGATGATATTTCTAAGGATACAGGAGTTAGAAGCGTAATAGTCATTGATTATGAAGAAAAAAATATAAAAACATTTAGTTACTTAGATAAAAATATAAGAACTTTATCTGAAT
>NZ_MAEL01000027.1 GCF_009933335.1 Candidatus Enterococcus willemsii
TGAGAAAATGAACCAATACATTAAATTTAGCTAGTCCGTTTAATTCATAACTTTTTATTGTCAGGTAATCGTCTAGAATAAATGTAACCTTTTGGACAAAATCAGGCTCGAAATAATTTATTAATTGCTCATGAGAATAAAGTGAATTACTCGCTTCTTCATGAATAATATCAGCTAAAAGTTGACGTTGTTTCTCAATTGAGCCATTTAAATATAAGAAATTATTTCTAGAGATAATTCGTAAATCGTAAGTCTCGATTTGTTCATTTAATTGAGCAATTATATTTCTTAAGGTAGAAAAACTAATAAATAGCTCATCAGCCAAATCAAATGTCGAAAATTTTTTGGTATGATTCGTCAATAATTTGTTGAGAATTGTTTTTTCCCTATAAACATTTGAATCCAATTCACTCTCTAAAAGCTCTTCTAACTGCGAAGAATTCTTCAAAAAGTATTTTGTTCCTATCTTATCTATAACAGGGGTGTCACTAGTTGAGTTTATCTCCTTAATATAATTTCGAATGGTTTTTTCGGAAGTATTTATGAAAGAAGATAAGGTTTTTACTGTTAACGGTACATCTGAATCGTGTAAAACTTGTAGTAATTGCTTTTTTTTGTTACTCATAAAAAGTCCTCCCAAAGTAATCTGACTGTATCCTTATTGAATCTTATAATATATACCTATTCATATTTAATTGAAACGGAGTCATAAAATTCTTTTGACTATTTGTCAGAATCGAATCGGATATCCGCTTGTTGTCTTAAATCAAATAAAATAGTATTTACTTCTTTGGCAAGAGTCACTAATTCTTGGTAACGTGCTAGGGTGTTAGAGTTTGTCGAATCATTAATGATCTCAGCAAACGTTATAGCTTCGTCAATCATTCGATGACTTTTAGACGGTATATCTAAATCTATACTTTCTTTGTTATGTTTTGTAAACTTGACGGTTTGAATATCATTTATTTTATATAAATGAAGCGTTCCGTCCACTAAATAAATCTCGGATGCTAAGGAAGAATTCGCGATTTTGCCATGTTGAATGGTTACCTCAAAATTTTCATATTGCAAGATGATTGTACCCAACCCATCGACACCTGTGATGATTTTATGTGCGAAATGGTGCACTATTTTAGGCTTTCCAAACCAAGCTAAAGCAGCATAAATTGGATAAATTCCTAAATCTGATAATGATCCGCCAGAAAAATGAGGAGAAAAGATATTCGGTTCTTCTCCAGCTAATACCTGTTCGTAACGAGAAGAATAGTTCATACAAGTAAAACTTGCGCCAATAATATGTTTTTATTTAGCCAAAAAGCTTTTAATGATTTTAAAATTTTCTTCATGGATGTGTCTAGCAGCTTCAAAGAAAAATACTTTTTTCTCTTTAGTTAAAGAAACTATTTTTGCTATTTCTTTTGGATTAGAAAAAGCTGGTTTCTCGACAATAACATGTTTATCTGCACAGATGGCTGATTTTGCTTGGAAAAAATGTAAACTGTTAGGAGAGGCAATATAAATTACATCTAAATTAGGAAGAGCCAAAAAAGCATTCAAATCAGTTTCACAATCTATTTCTCCTGTATAATTATTAGCAAAATTTTCTGCGGTTTCTTGCTTACGTGAAAATACAGCTGATAAAGTATACTTTCCACTTTCTAGTGCTCCTTGGACAAATTGATGGGAAATTCGATTTGTTCCGATAATTCCTAAAAAAAGCATTTTTCTTCCTCCTCTTTAAAACGTTACCGTAAAACTTTTTTTCTGAGTGTTATTTTTGATAATGGCAAAATAGGCGTGAATATTAAAATAGAGAGCAATAGGCTATTCATCCATTATTTTAAAGTAGGTATAAAAACATTTCTATTAAACTTTTTCCCAAAAACGGAAAAAGAGTAAACGAATTTCTTTTAACGACATGAGATAGTATGAATATCAAAAATAAAAAAGGAGACGAAGAAGGATGAAAAAAATTTTTTTATGTTGTGGAGCAGGAATGTCAAGTGGCTTTTTGGCACAAACGATGAGAAAGGCAGCAAAGAAGAAAAAATTAAACTATGAGATAAAGGCGGCTTCTGAAAGTGATATTGAATCCTATATTGGAGATACCGATATTGTATTACTTGGACCTCATATGACGTATTTAATTGATGAAGTGAAAGATAAAGCTGAACAATACAAAGTACCTATGGTGGTAATTCCAGAAGATATTTATGGAGAATTAGATGGAGAAAAAATGCTGGAGCAAGTCCAAAGTATTTTAGAAAAGGAGTAGAAAAATGAATGCTTTTATTCAAATTTTAGAGGAGAAATTTGCACCTAAGTTAAACAAGTTTGCTGAAAATAGGTGGATTCAAACGATTTCTAGTGGCATTATGTTGGTTTTGCCTGTCATATTTTTAGGTTCTTTGATTTCAATTTATAATATTATTCGTTTATACGTGACAATATTACCTGATATTCAACCAATTTATGATTTTAGTTTCGGATTATATTCACTTATTTTATCTTTTCTTGTAGGTTACCAAGGGATGGATAAATTCCGTCATGCAAAATATAAGTTATGTACTGGAATCATTGGTTTAGTTACTTTTCTAATGATGATTAAACCCGATATTGTTGATGGTGTTATAACAATAGAATTTAGTCGCTTAGGTCCCAAAGGAATCTTAATCGCCTTTGTTTCAGGATTATTAGGTATTATCATCACTCATTTATATGCAAAATGGGATCCTTTCGCAAACAATACGACGCTCCCTGAATTTTTAACAGGATGGATTAATCAAATCATTCCAACTTTTATCGCTTTGTTGATAGCTATGATCTTAACGTATACGTTAAATTTAGATGTTTTCGAGCTTGTTACCAAATTATTTAGTCCAATTAATAGCTTTGGTCAAACGTTACCAGGTTTTCTATTGATTTGCTTTGTACCTGCTGTTTTTTACTCTTTAGGTATTAGTAGCTGGTTATTGTCTCCTGTCTATACGCCAATTATGTTAGAAGGAATTGCACAAAACATTGATAATGTTGCTGCAGGATTACCCGCAGTGAATATTGTCACGCAAGAGACCGTTTTTGTTGGTTTTGTTTGGTTAGGAGGAATGGGCGCAACCTTGCCGTTGGTTCTTCTAATGATGAAAGCGAAAAGTAAGAAGCTGCGTGTCATGGGTAAAATTTATTTAATCCCTTCATTATTTAATATCAACGAACCCGTCATTTTTGGGACACCCGTAGCTTTTAATCCGTATTTAATGCCACCAATGTGGATTAATGGAATAGTAGGTCCTTTAATTGTATGGCTGTTTATGAAGAGCGGATGGGTAAATGTTCCAGCAAAATTATTAACAGGCGTTAAATTACCGATGCCTATTAGTTCATTTTTAACTACAGAGGATTGGAGAGCGGTCATCTTATGGGGAGTTCTTCTACTTGTTTATGGGTTGATTTGGTACCCATTCTTTAAGGCATATGACAAACAATTAAGCGAAAATAATGTAGCTTAAAAAATGAAAGTGGTGATGGAAAATGAAAGTAAATATTGACACGACAGCTATGAAAATAATCCTAAATGCAGGAAATGCTCGTGAAGAAATGAAAAAAGCACTCGAAGCCTTGGTTGAAGATAATGAAGCAGAATACTTTGAAAGAATGAAAGAAGCAAAAGAAAAAATTCGAACAGCGCATCAATGTCAAACAAGTACGATTCAGCAACAGGCGAGCGGTGTTGAATTAGAGATTAATTTGCTGTTTATTCACGCACAAGACACATTGATGACCATTATGTCTGAAAAAAATATGATTGAATCAATGAAGCTTTTGTACGATAAATTAAAAAAATCTACTTATTGAAACAGTGGATTATTTAATGACTACACAGTCAAATAAATAGATGGATATTCAATAGAAGGAGGAATTATTTTGAAAAAAATGCCAGAAAATTTTTTATGGGGTGCTTCAACCAGTGCTTATCAAGTAGAAGGTGCTGCAGAAATAGATGGAAAAAAATTGTCACAAATGGATGTACTAAATGCAGATACGGGTTTTGCTAATGCAGATGTAGCGAGTGATGTGTATCATCGTTATAAAGAGGATATTCAATTGATGAAAGAAGCCGGATTTACAGCGCATCGTTTCTCGATTGCTTGGTCTCGAGTATTTCCTGATGGCGTGGGTGAAGTAAACCAAAAAGGAATTGAATTTTATGACAATTTTATTGATGAACTTCTTGCAAATGGAATAGAGCCAGTTCCAACGCTCTATCATTATGATATGCCCATGGCATTAGTTGAAAAATATGACGGCTGGATTAATCGACAAAGTGTAGAAGACTTCAAATATTATGCTAAATTTATCATTGATCGTTACAAAGACAAAGTAAAAAAATGGCTAACAATCAATGAACAATCGATTATTGTTGAATTTTGGTATAAGAAAAATTATATACCTGAGAAGTATCTGGATGATCCTCAAGTTAAATTTCAACTAAATCATCACCTTAATCTAGCACATGCATTTGCTTGTAGCTATGTTCATGAAGTAGTAGAAGATGGAATCGTAGGAGCTGCTATTGGCTACTCGCCAGTATATGGAGTGGATTCAACACCCAAAAATATGTTAGCCATGTTAAATGCAGAAGATTTGAAAAATCATTACTTCTTGGATATTTATTTTAAAGGGAAGTATCCAGTTGGAGCGATGTCTTATTTAAAAGAAAAAGGCTGGGCTCCAAAAATTGAAGAAGGCGACATGGCTGCTATTAAAAAAGGCTATTCAGACTTTTTAGGGGTTAATTACTATGCAAGTAAATGTGTGAAATATCCTGAAGGAGAAAACAATATTTATCAAGAAGCCAAAAGTAATCTAGCTGGGAAGAAAAACTCTATGGGTGCTTATGAAATCATGCCCGATTTTTATCAGTATATTAAAAATCCTAATGCAGAAACCAATGATTGGGATTGGACCATTGATCCGATAGGGTTTGAATATTTATTACGAGACATTTATGAACGCTATGAGATTCCCATGATTATTACAGAAAATGGATTAGGCGCCTATGATACATTAAATGAAGATGGGACGGTTCATGATGATTACAGAATTGATTATTGGGAACAACATCTAAAATCTATTCATCGAGCAATTGAATTAGGTGTTCCTGTTTTTGGATTTTTACCTTGGTCTGCAATTGACGTATTGAGTACGAGTAATGGGTAGTAGTGGAATATTTGGAATGATAAGTGGCTTTGGTTTAGCATTTACTGCATTTATTGGGGCATTAAGTGCAGCGATTTGTGTATTATTTCTTTCTTCATTTAGAAGTAGGATAACTACGACTAAACTGATTTTATCGGGAACGATTGTCAATGCTTTATTTACTGCAATTGCAAACTTTATTGTCGTTTTTTCAGGAACTGATAATACAATTGCTCGAGTAACTTACTGGACAATGGGATCATTATCTTCAGCGAAATGGGACAATTTATTATTACCAGCAGTTGCAGTTTGCCTAGTGACTGCTTATTTTTCAACACAATATCGCACATTAAATGCGATGCTACAAGGAGAAGAAGTTGCTATAACTTTGGGAATACGTTTAAATTTTTATCGAAAAGTATATACGATTTTTGTGGCACTCTTGACGGGGATTCTAGTTGCAACTTGCGGAATTATTGGTTTTGTTGGCTTAGTCATTCCTCATATTTCCAGAGCATTGGTAGGACCAGATCATCGTAAATTGATTCCAGTAGCAATCTTAATCGGCAGTACTTTCTTAGTAACTGTGGATATTTTAGCTAGAACATTGATTGAAAATAATGAATTACCAATTGGAATTTTTACCGCAATCGTTGGAGCACCTTTTTTTGCTTTTATTATTATTCGTAAAAATTACCAATTCAAAGAATGAGGGAGAATTGAATGGATTTAACAGTTGAAAATTTAGACATTTTTTTAGGGGCTAAAAAAATTATCAAAGACATTGATTTACAAGTAGCGAATCATTCTTTTACTGCTTTGCTTGGCCCAAATGGAAGTGGCAAATCGACCTTATTAAAGTCAATATATCGCGTTCTAGAGCCTAATAGTGGCACTATTTATTTAGATGATTTAAAAATGAAACAACTACCTACTAAAGAAATCGCTCAACGTATGTCTGTGGTTTCTCAATTTCAAAATAATAGCTTTGATTTTACTGTTAAAGAAATTGTCTTGATGGGACGAACCCCTCATTTACGAGCATTAGAAAAAGAGAGTACTTTAGATTATCAATTAGTTGATGATGCTTTGGAAAAAACTGGTTTACAGGAATTAAAGAATCGAACGATTTCAAAACTATCTGGGGGCGAAAAACAGCGTGTCTCACTGGCACGAGCAATTGTCCAAAACCCTACATTGATGATTTTAGATGAACCTAGTAATCATTTAGATATCAAATATCAATTAGAAATTCTTCGGATGATTAAGAAACTTGGAGTGAATGCGCTAGCGGCATTACATGATATTTCATTAGCTGCTCAATTTTGTGATTACATTTATTTTATTAAGGAAGGAGAAATCAAATATCACGGGAAGCCTAAGGAGGTGATAACTAAAGAAATTATTAAAGACATTTATGAAGTCGATTGTGAAGTTTATGAAGATACAAACACACACAATATATTGATAAGTTATTACACATCACAAATGAAGGAGAGAATATAATGAATAAACGGGTATTACGTATGACAACAGCTACATTTGCTACATTATTTTTATTAACAGCTTGCGGTCAAAAGGAACCAGAAAATTCTGAAACAACTGTATCCACAACTGAAGTACCGAAAGGAGTAAATGAAACTGTCTATCCATTAGAAATTGAAGTGACTGATCCAGAAGGAAAAACATATACACAAAAATTTGAAAAAGTACCAGAACGTATTGTGACAAACAACTTGTCTTCGATTGAAATTTTACTAGAACTAGGTTTAAAAGATAAAATTGTCGGAATTACTCAACCAGATAATGAAGTTACTGGTGAATTTGCAGATGATGTGAAAGATTTAGAGGTTATCGGGGATAAAATGACTATCTCAAAAGAAACAATTGCAGGCTATACACCTGATATTGTTGTCGGACGTGAAATGGCGTTTAATGATGAGTCGATTGGTTCTGTAGCAACGTTAAATGATTTGGGGATTCAAACGTATATTCAAACAGCAAGTAGTATGACTACTAATCCGCCATTAACGAATGTAATTGATGATGTTCTAACATTAGGAAAAATTTTTAATGTGAATGAACGTGCAGAAGAGTATGCCAAAGAGTTAGAAACACGATATCAAACAGTGGTTGAGAAAGTAAAAGCGCAAGACGGGGATGAAACACTGACATTATTGCCGATAGTTGCTTATGATTCATCAAAATCTTCATTTGCTGTGTTCAATATCTCTGGTGGACTTCAGAGTGATTTGTTAAAACAATTAAATGTAAAACCTGCAGTTGAAGGAAGTGTTGCTGATCCATCATTAGAAACTATTATTAATACAAATCCAGATATTATTTTGTATGTCACAGCCGATCGTAATGCTGATTTAGATGCAGATGCAATAGAAAATATTAAAAAGGAGCCGCTGTTGAAAGATGTTAATGCAGTGAAAGAAAATCGTATCTTTACAACGACTTATGATGATTTTATGGATTATGGTGTGCGTATTTTTGACACTCTTGAAATGTTAGGTGATAATCTATACAGTGAAAATAAATAGAAACAATACAAAAACAACAATCTTGGTTATCTAAGATTGTTGTTTTAATTTATCCACAAGGAATATGTTAGCGATTTGGATTAATCATCGTGGAAATCATCAACATTTGCTAGATAATATTAAGATACCAAATAGATATTAACAAATGGTCTTCATTGGAGGGAGCCATTGGAAAGTTAAACAGAAAAAGGGGGTTCAATCTATGTAATACTGTTTAAGTATTTAGCTGATACCACGGCCATGAATATATAATGGATGTTGGCTTGATAATAAATGTACCACTTGCTTGACTTCATTCAGTGGGACAAATTCTAAAAAGAAATTAAAATTCTCAATCGGTTTTCGAAAGTTAGAGCGACTCTTTTGTAGATAAAGCTTATTGGCAAGTTCATTAGAACTCATTCTTACAACTAAATCAAAATGTTTTTTACTATAGAATTGTAAGAAAATTCTAAAGAATGTCTTGTTTCTGAGGTGATTTAACTATATAATATATGTGATTAAATTAACAAAAGGAGGAGTAATATGAAAAAAATATTTAATTTCATAGGTTTATCAGTATTATCTATTGTGATTTTTTTATCAATCTGAGCGTGTAGTAATCAAGAAAAAGCAGTAGAAACGAAGGGAGCCTATACAGAAGGTACATTTACAGGAGAAAGTGAAGGAAAGAATGGACCCATTGTGGTTGAAGTGACCTTCAGTCCAGAACAAATTGAAAAAATTGAAGTTGTCGAACAGCATGAAACAGAAGGTGTTAGTGATAAAGCGTTAAAAGAAATTCCTGCTTCAGTCATTGAATATCAATCATTAGCAGTTGATACGGTGAGTGGGGCATCATTAACCAATGAAGCAATTCTAGCGGCCATTGAAGATGCTGTGAATCAAGCTGGTGGGGATGTCGAGGCATTAAAAGCTGTTGCGGTAGAAAAAGAATTATCTGATGAAGTAATTGAGTTAACAACTGATGTAGTTATCATTGGTGGAGGAGCTTCCGGTATGTCATCTGCTTTGCGTGCAGATGAGTTAGGATTTGATACAATTCTTTTTGAGAAGATGAGTTATTTAGGTGGCGCTATTTCAATTAGTGGTGGAAACCAAGTAGTGATGGGCTCAGAATTGCAAGAAGAAGCTGGTGTTACTGATGATAGCGTGGATAGTATGGTCAAAGATTTTATGAAAAATGGCGCTGAAAAAAATGTCCCCGAACTATTAACTCTCTATGCAGAAAATGTTGGTCAAACAACAGATTGGTTACATGGATATGTTGGAGTCCAATATGATGCAGATTTGCATAAATTAGCAGAATATAGTCATGATCGTGAATTAGCTTATACTGGTGGTGGTCCTCAGTTTGCAAAAACAGTCCGTGAAAAAATTGAAGAAACCGAGATTGATGTGCATTTAGATACACAAGTCAATGAATTAACAGTTGATGAAAATGGAGCTGTTAATGGTTTAATTGCACAATCAGAAGACGGGACAACTTATAAAGTACAGGCAAAAGCAGTTATTATAGCATCTGGTGGTTATGGAAACAACAAAGAATTGTTGTCAGATAATTTGAAATCTGTTTTATATTATGGACCAGAATCCTCTACAGGTGACGGAATTATCTTGACCGACACAGAAGATATCGATGCTGCAACACGATTAATGGAATATGGCAAAACTTATCCTAATGGGATTGAAAGCTCAGAAGGTAAAGCAAAATCAACAATTGCTGGTAATATTGTTGTTTTTAAAGAAAATGCTATTTTGATAAATTCAGATGGTCAACGCGTAGTTAATGAACGAGCAAGCAATCGGCAAATTTTGGAAGTTGAATTGGCACAACCTGAACAGATGCTATATCTACTAATGGATCAAGCCGCTTTTGATCTATTTAAACCGGCAGTAGAAGAAGCTGGAATCAGTGAAGGTGATATTGATAAATGGTTAGAAAATAATGGATTAGAACCCCCTTATTTTTTCCATGGAGAGACTATTGATGAACTAGCAAAAGTAGCGAAAATAGATGGCTCAGTTTTGAAACAAACAATTGATACGTATAATGAGTACGTAGAAGCTGGAGAAGATAAAGACTTCCAAAGACCAGTTGAATTTATGTCGAAAAAAATTGGTGAAGGTCCTTATTATTTAGTCGAACAAAAACCACGATTTGCAACGACAATGGGTGGCTTGGTTGCTAACGAACGCTTACAAGTATTAAACAAAAAAGGTGAGGTTATACCTGGTTTGTATGCTGCTGGTGAGATTGTTGGTGGTGTGATGGGCGACGATTCTCCATCTGGCGCAAATAATGGATGGGCACTTACTTCAGGTAAATTAGTTGCCGAATCTTTAGCTGAAGAAATTCAAAAATAAATGCTTGAATGCTTAGATAAGATGACTTCCAAAAGTTAGATGAAAAATCTAACTTTTGGAAGTCAGTATTTTTATGTTCCAGCTTTCCCTGAAAATTAGGTGAACGGTAGAGACTATTTAACAGTTAATTGTAATAAAATGAATATAGAAACGAGAAGGAGTTATGATAGCTGTGACAGAAAATAAATTAATTGCCCATGCATTGATAAAACTAAATAATAAATTTTTAATCATAAAAAGAACAAAAATTAAAAGAAATCAACCCAATGTTTTCCCTGATTATTGGGACATTCCAGGTGGAACTGTTGAAAATGGTGAGTTACCTCAAGAAGCAGCTAAACGGGAAGTTTTAGAAGAAACAAATCAAAAAATTCATATTACTGGTATTGTATATGAAGATAGCAATTATGACGTCAAAAAAGATATAATTTTTACGCGTCTTGTGTATAAGGGAGAAATCTTAGAGAAAAGAGAAATTCTTCTTGACCCAGAAGAACACACCCAATATGCATTAGTCAAAACAATTCCAACGCAAGAAAAAGTGGTAGATTATCTGATAAATATATTAAATCATGTTCAATAAATAGTAGAGGGATATTATCTTACTACTGGACCTTTGTTTACTAGCGACACACCATCCAAATATTACAAAAATATGTAACTTACATAACTAAATGATAATTTGCTTATGCAATATTATGTTTAAATGGTACCATTATATAAAGTACCAATAAACAATTCAATTGTTTGTTGTGGTGATGTGAGGAGTGTGGAAAATGAAAAAAATAAAGTGGGTAGGATTTCTTTCTGTCCTATTTTTCCTGAGTGGTTTTATTTTGAAACAAGAGGTACAAGCGGATAGTAATTCGATGTCGAATTTAAGTATCCATGTAAAATTACTGGAAGATGGTTCAGGTGTTGTAACAGAAACGCGAGATATGGAAATGCACGAAGGAACGGAACTATTCATCTCTATGGAGAATTTACAAGATTCTGAATTGATCGATTTTAAAGTAGAAAATTTTACGTTAAATGATGACTGGAACACAGATGCCACACGTGAAGAAAAAACCGGGCGTTATGGAACGATAGAAGATGGGGCAAACTATGAACTAGTCTGGGGGATTGGTGACTATGGTTCGAACCATTATGAATTATCTTACACGTTAACTAATTTAGTACGGGAATTAGAGGACGGTCAAGGATTACTTTGGAATTTTAATACCTTTGGTGATATTCCTCCAGAAAAACTAACGATGGAAATTGAAGGACCAGAACCTTTTACGCAAGATGAAGTCTCTTTCTGGGGATTTGGACTAGAAGGAGTCATCGAACTGGAAAATGGTCACATTGTTTGGGAATCAACCGAAGCATTAAGCACGGAAAATTACGCAACGGTGTTGTTGCAATTTTCTAATGCACCTTTTTCGACGTCCGCTTCAGAAGACATGACGTTGAGTGAGCAGCGTGAAATGGCGCAAGAAGGTTCTTCTTATAATGACAATCAAGGCATGAATAATAAAGTGATAGGTTGGATTTTAGGTGTGATTGGTTTACTCGGAGCTGCAGTTATTGCTTTGATTTCTCACGTGAATCGTTTATATAAAAAGGCAGGACAAATGCCTTCAGCTTCAAAACTAAAGAAACGAAATAAAGGCATAGTTTATGAGAAACGTCCGTATGAAGACGGAGATATGGCAGAGGTTGCTTTTCTTCTACAGCAGATATACAAAGGTTCATTTAAGGAATACTTTTTTGCGTATCTTTTACAATGGGCAAATGAAGGCAGAATTTCAGTTGAAACTGAAACGGTAAAAGGTAAGTTTAAAGCAAAAGAACAAACGACGCTTACCGTTCTCAATCATGATAAATGGGTGAAACTATCAGAAGTCTCTTTTAAAGAATATGCAGAACAAGTCGTAGCAAGTCAGGGAGAATTGCCCTATGAGCTGGCGATTTGGAAAATCTTATTGGAAACAGCTGATAAAACAGGTGTTGTAACTAGCTCTGATATTCAATCGTGGACGAAAAAAAATGTAGAAGAAATTTCTGATTTAGATAAAAAACTAAATGAGTTCTCCTTAGAAACTTTGCAAAGAAAAGGCTATATTATTGTAAAGGAAATTTCTATTTTAGGATTCAAAGCATCTGTCCAAATCTTGACAGAATCAGGTGAAGAATTAATGGATCATTTAGTTCAATTTGAGAACTATTTGCAAGCGATTGACTTAAAGGAAGCAGCAACTTATGAACAGACACTTTCTTGGGAAAAATTACTAATCTGGGCTTCGTTATATGGAAAAGGTACCGAACTCGCGACAGATTTACAAAAATTTTATCCAGAAGTATGGCATCGCTTTGAGAACGAAGCTCCTTATTTTTATCATAATTTTTATGGATATTCTCTTTTTTATGGCAGCTGGTCACAAGGTTTGGCTAGTGGTGGCTATGGTTCTTCTGGTGGTGCTGGTGGTTCCACGTCCATTGGTGGTGGAGGCGGCGCTGGCGGAGGAGGAGGCGGTGGTGCACGCTAACTCTTACTAAAAAGATTGCAAAAGGAGGTTCTTATCATGACAATTTATGTACTCTCAGTTTTTGACAGTGGTTGTGCGACGCTATGGGCAACCTTTGATAATGAAGAAGCCTTGCACGCTCAATTAAATCAAATTCTTGATGTGTCCGAAAAAGAAATCTTATTGGAAGATAACTATCTTGAAATAGATGACATGTTTGAGTTTTATTTAGAAGAAACCGAACTTAATAAAATTGAAAAGTTGCATTAGGCAAGGTAAAAGGTTGAAAGAAAGCACGAATGTTACTTTTTACTAGTCAGATTTAAGCAGACCATGTAAGATAAAGTTTTTTAATTTATCTTACGTGGTTTTATTTTTTTGTTTTGAACATAATTTCATATATGTGTTTACATTTGTTCTTTAATCGTGTATGATACTTCTATATTGGAAGCGCTAACCATTATAATTATTTTTTTGAGGTGAGGTAAATTGAAAAACGTAAATGTAATTAGTGATAAAAAAACTCAATTGTCTCTGTCGGAACAAAGAAAACAATGGTTTAAAGAATTTATGAAACCGTTTTTAGTTGTTGTGGTGATTTATATTACGATGTACATGATTCGAAATAATTTCAAAGCCGCACAACCGCTGTTAAAAAGCCAATTAGGGCTTACGACAACAGATTTGGGCTATATCGGTTTTGTCTTTTCAATTGTTTATGGCTTTGGTAAATTTATTGTCGGTTATGTTGTTGATGGCAAGAACACGAAGAAAATTTTATCTATCTTGTTGTTATTATCATCACTTACAGTGTTATGCATGGGGATTCTCTTTACTATGAATAATGTTGCAATAGGCTGGATTGTGGTGTTATGGTCACTAAATGGACTTTTCCAATGTGTTGGTGGACCTAGTTGTGCGTCTGTAATTACTCAGTGGACCACTCGAACAAATCGAGGAAGATACATTGGACTCTGGAATGCCTCTCATAATATTGGTGGTAGTTTTGCAGGGATTTTTGCAGTCTGGTGTGCACAAACCTTTTTTAAAGGGCATGTTGCAGGTATGTTTATTATTCCGGCTTTAGTAGCTGCAGTTGTGGCAATCGTTACGTTCTTTATTGGTAAAAATAGACCAGAAGATTTAGGATGGAACTCCAGTGAAGAAATCTTTGGTGAACCTGTTGAAGAGGCAAATGTGGATGCAGAAAACTTAACAAAATGGGAAACATTCAAGAAATACCTATTAACAAATCCGTATATCTGGGTCCTTTGTGTTGCAAACGTATTTGTCTATATCGTTCGAATTGGTATTGATAATTGGGCGCCCTTATACGTGACTGAGCATTTGCATTTTAGTCAAGAAGCAGCAGCTCAGACTATTTTTTATTTTGAAATGGGTGCGCTTGTCGGTTGTCTTGGTTGGGGATATGTTTCTGATTTACTAAAAGGTAGACCTGCTTTAGTTGCAACAATTAGCACGATTCTTTTGCCAATTGGGATTATTGCTTATCAGGTAGGAACGACAGAAATAGTCATTAATGGTGCATTGTTTATTTTAGGAATGATGATTTTTGGTCCCCAACTACTAATTAATCTATCAATGTTAGGATTCGTACCTAAAAAAGCAACAGTAATATCCGGCGGCTTATTAGGAGCATTTGCCTATCTGTTTGGTGATTCAATGGCTAAAATTTTATTAGCTAGAATTTCAGATCCAGCAGCAGATGGAGTGAATTTCTTTGGTCATGTGTTGCATGGATGGAATGATACGTTCATTATCTTCTATATCTCAATTGTTATCATTGCAGTTCTGTTGGGAATTATTGCCTTAGCAGAAGAAAAAAGAAGAAAAAAAGTCAAAGCGTAAAGGTGGAATAAATAGATGAAGGTACAAATTACAAATTTTAGAGATTTAGGTGGTATTAAAAACAGAGAAGGTAAGCAAGTAAAGCCTCGAAAATTATTACGTTCAGGACAATTAGTAGACTTAGACCAAGAAACACAAACAACACTTGTAGATACATTTAATTTGACAAGAATTATTGATTTTAGACGTTCGTTTGAAATTGATGAATCACCTGATACACCACTTGAAAATGTTGAGTATGTTAATTTAGATTTGTTAGGGAAAATGAATGCTAAGAGTTCAAGTTTAGCTGACTTTGCCAAATTAAAATCAATTGAAGCCGTTGATCAACATATGTTAGGGGTTTATGAAGATTTAATTCTCAATCCTGGAGCACAAGAAGGTTTTAAAGAGTTTTTAGATTATATTTTAGAAAATAAGGATGGGGCAACCATTTTTCACTGCTTTGCAGGGAAAGATCGGACAGGTTATGCTTCTGCGTTGTTATTATTGCTCTTAGATGTAGAGAAGGAAGCTATTTATGAAGACTTTTTGATTACAAACTCTGAAAGAAAACAAGCGAACGATGCTTTGCTTCAACAATTTAGAGAGCAAGGATTTGATGAAGCACAGCTAGAATCTCTAGCAACAGCTTTGTATGTAAAAGAAGATTATCTTGACCATGCTTTTCATCTCATTGAGAAAAAATTTGGTACGGCTGAAAAATACGCCGCAGAGTATCTAAACTTTGATTCAGAAAAACTAGCTGAATTAAAAGCTATGTATTTAGTAGAGTAACGAGAGTGTTTGTTTTCCAAGTTCGTTCTTGATATAATAAAAAAAATAATAAAGAACGGACCGTGTGTATGGATAAAGAAAAACAACAACTTAGTATCGAAGTTGCAAGGCTTTACTATCAGTCTTCACTTAGTCAGCAAGAAATTGCCAAAAAATTGAATGTTTCACGTCCAACGATTTCAAGACTGTTGAACTATGCCAAAGAAAGAGGCTACGTTCAAATTACAATTTTTGATCCTTTTTCTGATTTATTTGAGATTGAGCAAAAATTAAAAGAAAAATACCAGTTGACAGATGTTCATGTCGCTTTTTCACCAGATTCTGATTACAATTCAATCTCCGAATATTTAACTTCTTCTGCAGCAGAATATTTAGAAGAAGTTATCAAAAGTGGTGACATTATTGGTATTAGTTGGGGAACCACAATGCATAAAACAGCTGCTAAAATGAATCATCTTGATATAACAGGGGTAGAAGTTGTTCAACTAAAAGGTGGTATTGCTTATTTTGATGTGAATAACTATGCCTTTGAAACGTTGGCGTTGTTTGCTGAAAAATTTAATACTAAAGCTAAAACATTTCCTTTACCAGTGATTTTAGATAGCAAGATTGCCAAAGATTTGGTTGTGGAAGATCGACACATTCGTAAAGTGATGAATCTAGCCAGACAGGCAAATATTGCTGTATTCACTGTTGGAACTGTTCAAAATGAATCGCTTCATTTTCGTTTAGGTTACTTTACAGAAGTAGAGGAGAAAACCTTAAAGGCGAATGCAGTCGGTGATATTTGTTCTCGCTTTTTTGATGAAAATGGACAAATTAGTGACAAGGAAATTGACAGTAGAACAATTGGTATTGAATTAGAAGAACTGAAAAAGAAAGAAAAATCTATTTTAATCGCTGGTGGCGATCGAAAAGTGAAAGCAATTCATGGTGCCTTAGTTGGCGGATATGCGAATGTACTTTTGATTGATAAATTTACAGCGATAGAGTTATTAAATTACAAAGGAAAAAGTGAGTAGAAATTGTTTTCTACTCTTTTATAAAAATCAAGGTTGAACGAAATTTCATCTTATTTGAATTTAATTTCCGAAAAAAGGAGAAAGTTATGAATATAAATAAAAAAATTGATCATACATTATTAAAACCCGAAGCAACGAAAGAAGCAGTATTGGATATTATAAAAGAAGCCAAACAATATGAGTTTGCTTCGGTATGTGTCAATCCTTACTGGGTAGCTTTAGCAAGCAAAGAATTGGCTGAGACATCAGTTGCAGTATGCACAGTGATTGGTTTTCCGTTAGGAGCCAATACCACAGCTGTAAAAGCATTTGAAACAGAAGATGCGATTCAAAATGGCGCTTCAGAAATCGATATGGTTATTAATATCGGCGCATTAAAATCCGGAGATGAAGCATTCGTTTTACAAGATATTCAAAAGGTCGTTGAAGTAGCGAAAGGGAGAGCTTTGGTCAAGGTGATTTTAGAAACCTGTTTATTGACAGAAGAAGAAATCATTCGAGCTTCAAAACTAGCCGTCCAAGCAGGAGCTGATTTTGTTAAGACATCGACAGGTTTTTCAACAGGTGGTGCTACTGTAAAAGATATTGAATTAATGAGAAATACTGTGGGACCTGATATTGGTGTCAAAGCTTCTGGAGGTGTGCGAACCGCAGAAGATGCCCAAGCGATGATTCAAGCGGGTGCTTCAAGAATTGGTGCAAGTTCAAGTGTTGCAATTATTGATGCGAGTATTGAAACTACGACTGAGGATTACTAGAGAAAATAAAGGAGAGATAGTGACTATGAGAATGGTCGATATTATTGAAAAGAAACGAGAAGGCAGAGAGTTGAGTAAGGAAGAGATTCAATTTTTTGTCAACGGCTATACAAATGGTACGATTCCGGATTATCAAGCAAGTGCTTTTCTAATGGCGATTTACTTTCAAGATATGACAGATGAAGAACGGGCAAATTTAACATTAGCGATGGTTGATTCTGGTGATGTCATTGACTTATCAAACATTGAAGGAACTAAAGTTGATAAACATTCAACTGGTGGAGTAGGCGATACAACCACATTGGTTTTAGCACCATTAATAGCGGCACTAGATATTCCTTTTGCCAAAATGTCAGGTCGTGGGTTAGGACATACAGGTGGGACAATCGATAAATTAGAAGCATTCACTGGTTTTCATGTAGAATTGACTGATCAAGAATTCACTGAAATGGTTAATCGAGATAAAATTTCAGTGATTGGACAATCTGGCAATCTCACACCGGCAGATAAGAAATTATATGCTTTGCGAGATGTTACGGCAACAGTTAGCTCGATTCCATTGATTGCGAGTTCAATTATGAGTAAGAAAATTGCGGCTGGAGCAGATGCTATTGTGCTAGATGTCAAAACGGGTGCCGGTGCTTTTATGAAAACTGAAGAAGAAGCCGCTGAGCTAGCTTCGGCAATGGTGCGAATTGGACAATTAGTTGGTAGAAATACAATGGCAATTATTTCTGATATGTCACAACCATTAGGTAACGCGATTGGTAATTCTTTAGAAGTACAGGAAGCTATTGAAACATTACAAGGCAATGGTCCAGAAGATTTAACAGAATTAGTATTAACTTTAGGAAGCCAGATGGTGGTTCTTGCTGAGAAAACAGATTCTTTAGAGGAAGCAAGAGAGAGGTTGAAAGCAGTTATTGAAGATGGTTCAGCACTTGGCAAATTTAAACAGTTTATTCAAAATCAAGGAGGAAATCCCGAATGGGTTGAAAAGCCTGAATTGTTACCACAAGCAAAGTATAAATTTGATGTGTTGGCTGATGAGGATGGATTTGTTACTGAGATGGTAGCTGATACTATTGGAGTAGCTGCTATGAAACTTGGTGCTGGTCGGGAAACAAAGGAAGATAGTATTGATTTAGCAGTCGGCTTCATTTTGCGTAAAAAAGTAGGCGATTCAGTTAAAAAAGGGGAATCATTAGTCACCATTTTTGCTAATCAAGAAGATGTTGCTGATATTGAAGCTATGCTTAAAGAAAATATCTGTATTGGTAAGGACATTCCTGAAACTAAATTGATTTATAGAGAAATTCATTCTTAAGATAGTAAATCTAATCAGTAATTAAAAACTTAGAAAGAAAGAGACACGAAAAAAATCTTTTCGTGTCTCTTTTTGCATATATAAAAATTGCTAGATACGTAATTCAATTAATCATCGTAACTTACTTTCCCACTAAACCATATAACAATAAATCATACAATTCTTTTAAAGTTTGTTTATTTTCAGTTTTGACTAAATCGGGATCTTTGAGGATAGTTTGATACATTTTTAAGTAAAGCATTAACGTTTTTGGTGAAATATCGTGTTTGATGAAACCTTCGGCCTGTCCTTTTTGAATAAATATTTCCAATAAGCGAGGGTACTCAACTTCAAATACATGTTGAATGAATTTATTGGTATCTCCACTTTCATTTAGGAAGATTTCCAAGAGTACCAAATTTTCTGGCGTTAAAAATAAATCTTGATTGACAATAGCCTGTTCTAACAATTGATCGAAAGGAAGTTCGCTGTTCCAGAGCTTCTTTTTTTCTGTCAACGAGGTATCAATGACGGTTTTGGCAACTGCCAGAATCAGCCCTTCTTTTGTTTCAAAATAGTTATATACGGTAGCAGGAGCAACATTTGCTTTATTTGCTATTTCAGTAATGGTCGTTTTTTCGAGTCCTTGTGTGACAAATAATTGTTTGGCAGCATCAATGATTTTCGACATTTTTAATTGTGTTCTTTTTTCATATCCGTTCATTGTCTGTCCTCCTTCATTCTGTTTTCATTATAACGAAAGTTTTAGAGTTGGTAAATTATATTACTCTAAAATAATTGACTTAAATGACTCGTTTTGATATTTTAGAGTACGAAGGATGTTTAACTCTAAAACAAAAGGAGGAAGATGAAATGAATATAGTCGAAAGCAAAAGCATGACAAAAAAGTTTGGAAATTTTGACGCGTTAAGGAATATCAATTTGATTGTAAAAAAAGGGCAGGTACATGGTTTTATTGGTCCAAATGGTGCCGGAAAGTCAACGACTATTCGCATTTTATTGGGATTATTAAAGAAAACTTCGGGTGACGTCTCTGTATTAAATCAGGATCCATGGACTGATTCAGTCGCTATTCATTCAAATTTAGTTTATGTTCCAGGGGATGTGAGTTTGTGGCCAGATCTAACCGGTGGAGAAATTATTGATTTTTTAGGACGGTTGCACGGAAAACAAAATGAGCAGAGAAAAGCAGAATTGATAGCAAAATTTCAACTAGATCCAAAGAAAAAAGCAGCAACTTATTCAAAAGGTAATCGTCAAAAAGTAGCGTTGATAGCGGCATTAGCTTGTGATGTAGAGCTATATCTTTTCGATGAACCAACATCAGGATTGGATCCTTTGATGGAGACGATTTTTCAAGAATGTGTATTGGAACTCAAACAAGCTGGAAAAACAATTTTTTTATCTAGCCATATTCTTTCGGAAGTAGAAGCCCTATGTGATTATGTCAGTATTATTAGACAAGGAGAAATTGTGGAAAGTGGTACGTTAGAAGAGTTACGTCATCTCACACGCACAACATTAACTGTTAAAACTGATGATGATTTGACTGCTATCAGTGAGCTCGCTGGCGTTTATGATTTTGTTTCTACCGCTCAGCAATATCGTTTTTCAGTAGAAACAACAGCTCTTAATACTGTTATTCAAGAATTATCGACCATTACACTTCAATCATTAACAGCTGAACCGCCTAGTTTAGAAGAACTGTTTATGCGCCATTACGATTTGCAGAAGGAGGAGTAATGAGAATGAGACAATATTTTGCTGGAGTGAAGGCATTCATCTTTTTATTTTTAAAAAGAGATCGTTGGTTCATGCTCCTTTGGATTTTTCTACCTATTCTAATCTTAATTGGTCATGCGTTTACTTTTGTTTCATTGACACAAGGGAGGGAATTGGTAACAGTTATTGCAGAATTCAATCAAGATGCGTTGATTGGGGCAGTCCATGGACCGATTTTGTCCACAGATTTAGTTGGTGCAACTTTATGGCGTTCCATTTCTTTTATTACTTTGATAATGGGAATGGGAGCAATTTTTACTGTAATCAAACATACGCGAATGGATGAGGAGACTGGACGTACTGAATTTATTCATTCATTAGTTGTCGGAAAATACGCAAATATAACGGCAGCATTTTTTGTAGCTATTATCTCTATTGTATTTTCTAGTTTGCTTGTAAGTGTTGGGATGGTTGTACTGGGGAGTTCATTATATGAAGCGGCCGTGTTTTATCTAACCTTGCTTTTTGCAGGTATATTTTACACAGGGATGGGGCTAATTGCTTGTCAATTAAAGAATACTAGTTTAGGCGCCAGAAATATTAGTTTGTTATTTTTAGGGGGCAGTTTGTTACTAAATATTTTGAATAATTTTGGAGGTAGCAATTTATTCATTAAATGGTTATCACCGATTTCGTGGACTCGAATTACGGAACCCTTCTCAAATACAAATATCTTAGGTTTGCTCTTAATCGCTCTGCTATCTGTTTTTCTAAATGGGCTTGCTTATTATTTATCTTCAAAAAGAGATATTGGACGAGCGTTTTTTACAGAGCAAATTGGATCAGCGAATGCTAAATCATCTTTAAGAACGCCAACTGCATTAGCATGGCGCTTGCATCGAGGTCTGTTTTATGGATGGTGTATGGTGATTATTCTTTATATCACTGCTTTTTCGGCAGTTTCTCCTACTATTTCGGGAGAGATTAATTCATTATTCAAAGAATTAGCTGGGCAAAATTGGCTAGATAAAATTCCAGTCAATTTGTTATTTATTAGTATTGGTATCTATATTATGTCCCTGTTCATCAGCTTATATGCCTTACTGATAATGACTAGCTTGAAAAAAGAAGAGATAGCTGGTCGAAACGAAATGATTTTAGACAAGAAAACTAGTAAAAATAAGTATATGTTTAGTCTAATCTGGTTAGCATTAATAGAATCAGCTGGTTTATTAATTTTAATGGGAGTAGTAGGTGCTGGTATTTATTGTTTGGTTGTCGGGCAATGGGATGGGGCTTTTCTACAAATTTGCCTAATGAGCATCAGTAAGATTCCAGCAGTTTGGTTAATCATTGGCATCTTTAGTTTTTTATATGGTTATTTCCCAAAATTAACGTTATTGTGTTGGTTTGTTTGGGGCCTGTTCAGTGCGTTAGAGGTTGCTTGGGAAGGAAATTTAATTGATTGGTCAATCATGCAATTTTCACCGTTTGCGCCAGTTCATTACACAATTCCAATGGAAGATATTTCCATTTTAGGACTTATAATGTTAGTCGTATTGACCATGATTTTAATTGTTATCGGCGTAAGAGGTTATCAGAAACGAGATGTACAGACAAAAGCATAGGTGTAAAAGTATCAGGGAAACCAATTATAGTTGGTTTCCCTGATACTTTTTAAAGGAACAATAGATTCTCAAAATCTTGAATTAAAATTCGTTTATTGCTGAGTTTCTTAATCAAGCCTTGGTTTTCAAATAGTCGAAGTGTGCGGCTTAGTGTTTCTGGTGTTGTTCCTAGGTAGGAAGCTAAATCTTTTTTTGACATTGGTAATTCGACTTCTTGATTTTCATGCTCGACTAATTCGACTAAAAAAAGTGCAAGCCTTGTTTCAACTTTTTCAGTAGAAACTAATGTTGTTTGTTTTTCAGTTTGTTTTAATCGTTGGGCAAATTCCTCCATAATTTTGAAAGAAATAGCAGGATATTTTGTTAATAAGTCTAATAAGGATTGTCTATTTAAAATACAAATTGAAGTATCTTTCATAGCTTGGGCAAACGATTCATGTACAGTTGTTTGGAAGAGTGTCATCTCACCAGTAAAATCTCCAGGTTTTAAGAAGCGGAATAATTGTTCTTTGCCGGACTCTGTGAGTTGATAAATTCGAACCAAACCTTGATTAACAATGTAAAGAGAATCTGATGTTTCCTCAGGAGAATAGAGATATTCTCCTTTTCTATACCTTTTATGGAAAGTAACTTGCGCAACCTCGGCCATCTGTTCTGCTGTTAGATGATTAAAAATAGGGACCAGCGAAATACAATTTGAAGCCAAAGCTGAAGTGTGTGAACAGGTTGAAAGGGTCATATGATTGTCCTCCTTGTTTACATTATGAAGAAAGGGTTTGTTGATACATATCATCTAATTGAGACAATAATTGATAAGTTGCTGCGAAGGTTTCACAGCCATCAGATGGGACTTCATAATGGTTTGTGATGGTTCTTAATTGTTTAAAATCTTCTTCTAAAGCTATTGTATCATGTGGGCTTTTTTTAATCTTTTCTTTTAATGATAGAAATAACTCACGCACGTCAAAGACTTCAGTATGGCGTTTGCCGTGTGCACGAGTAATGGCAGCTGTAAATAGCTCTAAATCAGGTAAGTTTTTGGTAAAACTATCTTTAAAATCTTTTTGTAGTGGTGTCAATTGTATTCCTTCTTTCTTAATCAAGTACTTTCGCGCTCAAAACATCATAACCTAATGTTTCAATTGTTTGTTGAAGTTGTTGCAGTGAAGTTTCTTCAGAATTGAACTTTCCTTTTACTTTACTGGCATTGAATAATACTTTGATACTTGCTGAATCAACACCAGGTGTTTGTTTCAGTGCTCGTTCAATTTTTTGCATGCAAGAGGGACAAGTGAGCGTTTCTAATTGTAGAATCATTTTTTTCATGATTATTTCTCCTTTATATATTTTTCTTTCTATATTTAACCATACAGATTTTTCTTGGATAAAAACTTGATGATTCTCAAGTTTTTGCAATTTTTTTGTTTGAGTGTAACAGGCGAAGTCCATTTAAAATAACAACTAAAATACTTGCTTCATGAACAAACATACCAATTGACATATTCATCCATGTGCTTAAGAAGAGACTAAATAGTAAAAACAATACTACACCCACAGCAATCGTAATATTTTGCTTCATGTTTCGAACAGTTGCTTTAGCTAGCGTCAATGCATAAGATAGATGAGCAAAGTCCGAATAAATTAAGACGATATCAGAGGTTTCGATAGCGACATCTGTTCCACTTCCCATAGCAATTCCGATATTTGCAACCGCGAGTGAAGGGCTATCGTTGATTCCATCGCCTACAAAAGCAACTGTTTGACCCTCTTTTTGTAGTTGTTTAATAAAATTTGATTTATCTTCTGGTAACATATTGCCGTAAGCTTGTGTGAGACCAAGTTCTTTTGCAATAAAATCGACGGTTCCTTGATTGTCTCCGGAAAGCATCACAAGATTTTTAACACCTGCTTGCTGTAACTTGTCTAAATTAGTTTTAACTTCTGGACGAATTTGATCACGAATTCCGAGAATTATTTTTAAAACATGATCAACAGCTACTAAAACTAAAGAGTTTCCGCGTAATTCCATCATTTTTACAGTGGATTGTTGGGTGGGTGTCAGCAAAATTTGTTCCTTTTCCATTAAATGTAAATTTCCAACTACGAGATGATGACCATCAACTTTAGCGATAATGCCACCAGTAGTAACGTGTGTCTCTGATACCGGATAAATAGTTGTTTCTCCAATCATTTCCAGAATCGCTGTTGCTAGGGGATGGTCAGATTCTTGTTCAATACTAGCTAAGTAACTAAGCTCTTGTCTTCCTGATGAATGAAAATATTCTTGTTCGATTACTTTAGGCATACCCAAGGTTAGTGTGCCAGTTTTGTCGAAAACCATGGTTGATATTTTACTAAAGTGATGAATTGTTTCACTTCCTTTTAACAAAATACCATTTTTCGCCCCTTTTCCAATACCAGCAACATTCGAAACGGGCACACCAATGACGAGTGCACCGGGACATCCTAAGACTAGAACAGTAATAGTTAATTCAATATTTTGACTAACGAACCAAACAATACCAGCTAAAAGTAATACAGCAGGAGTATAATATTTTGAAAATTGATCAATAAATCGCTCAGCAGCCGATTTAGACTCTTGAGCTTCTTCGACTAATTCAATAATTTTGCCAAAAACAGTATCTTCTCCTACTTGTTTTGCTTGAATTTGGATAGTGCCATTATCTAATAGCGTACCTGCAAATACATCAGAATGAAGTGTTTTGTGAACAGGTGTCGATTCGCCTGTAATACTGGCTTCATTAACAGTTCCTTGGCCAAAGATGATTTCTCCATCTACAGGAATTTTCCCACCAGTTTTGACTAGCAATACATCATTCTTTTCAACAGAATCAATACCAACTTCTTCAAAAACATGATTATTATTTTGCTTCCATGCTGTTTCAGGAGCCATTTGTACTAACTCTTTAATAGCTGTACGTGTCTTATTTAATGTACGTTGTTCTAAAAAAGAGCCAAATAAAAATAGAAACGTAACAATTGCTGCTTCTTCATAATTTTTAATTATAAATGCACCGATAACAGCTATTGTGACCAGTAAATCTATACTGATAATCCGTAATTTAAGAGCTTGATATGCTTGTATGGCGATTGGTAACACACCAAGAACAGAAGCAATAATCAAGAAAGTAGCAAATAACAATTGATTATGCAGTAGAAAGTGATTAAAGAAACTGATTAAAATAAAGCTACCATTAATCCACATCAAGTGGTTTTTATGTTTCAACAAAGTTTGTTGCATATTTTTTCCCCTCCTTATATGTTCATGATAGACAAAAAGCTAGGGTAAATACTTGATAGACATCAATTCTAGATAATAAATATTTAGCGTTTTCTTGAGTGCTGTAAACTTGGATGAGCTGTATTGATTTTTTTGTAAGGATATTTTTCAATCGATTACTGAAACCACTAGTCAAAAAATGATTTGTCAAAAGATGAATGGGATTTTTAAGATAGAAGAGTGAAACAATATGTGGGTAACACAACGAGCATGTGTCTAAGCATTATTGATTATAGAAGGAAAAATGGTTTGGTCGGGGAGTAGATATCTTATAATCATAATAGAAAAAAGCTAATAGTTATAATGTAAGCCCCAAAAGTTAGACTTTGGTCTAACTTTTGGGGCTCAGCACACTTGTTAGCTTTTTTTAATGTAAAGGATACATATATTTATTCATTCATTCACTTCATGGTATTCAATGGTTTCTTTCTTACTAGAAGATAAAATTAAATTGGTAGAAGGTGTGCCAAATGCCATAGAAGCATCGATAAATTTTTCCAGATCTTCGACAGAGTGTGTGGCAATTTTTGCAATATAACTCACTTCACCTGCAACTCGATAACATTCCAAGACGTCAGGATGTTCTTTACAAAATTTGTATAGACCATGACAATCTTTTGATTTGAATAGGACCATAGCTGTAATTTCTCGATTCATCTTTTTTAGAGAAACTGTTGTCGAATAGCCTTCAATGAAACCTGATTCTTCTAATTTTCTTACTCTTTCAATGACTGACGGCGCTGCCATATGAACTTTTTCTGCTAATTCTTTCATAGATATTCGGGCATTTTTTTGTAAGATATGAATGATTTGTTTGTTAATTTTGTCCAAAGTAAGCACATCCTTTTTTTAATAGGAATAATACGCTAATTTTCTAATTATTAAAAGAATAAGGTGCTTTTTTACTTTTTTATCTTCTTACGTTTTGGAAAATGTTTGAATAAAATAGAAGTACTTCAGCACAAATTTAGAAAGAGGAAAGATAGGATGAATAATAACGCGTTGTTAATTATCGATGTACAAGAAGCATTCAACAATGAAAAGTGGGGAAGACGAAATAATCCACAAGCAGAAGAAAAGATGAAACTTGTCTTGGAACAGTGTCGGTCTAAAAATTGGTGTATCATTCATATTCAGCATATTTCTCAGAATCCAGATTCTGTATTTTATAAGCATAGCGCAAGCGTTCAATTTAAAAAAGAAATGGCTCCGCTTCCTACAGAAAAAGTGATTCAAAAAACAGTAAATAGTGCCTTTATCGGAACGGATTTAGAGCAGTGTTTAAAAGCTGAGAACATTTGTCAACTCACTATTATGGGATTGACGACACCACATTGCGTTTCTACGACGGCCAGAATGAGTGGGAATTTGGGCTATCGTACGTATTTATTATCAGATGCAACAGCAGCCTTTGGTCTATATGATGAGAATGGCTTATTCATAGAGGCTGAAACAGTTCATCGGATTTCTCTTGCCACCATACATGATGAATTTGCGACCGTTCTTGATACGAGAGAATTTTTAAAGTCTTTTTAAAACAAATAGACATGTTAGGAATAATATTTGGATAGAAATTTTTAGGATTGTTTAGTGTAAAACAGGAAAAATTAAATTACAATGTACTTGAAACAAATGGAAAATTTTCTTGTTTGATTTGTTATCTTTATATCTTCTTTTTTTAAGTGTTTTTTCTAATTTAAAAAGCTTAAAAAACGTTTTCTATTTAATGATCCTAAATATAAATATTTTTTATTTAAGTTATTTTAATGTGTTTTATTTACTTAATTAATATCAATTATATTGTTTGTTTTTCGTTATTTAAATGAAATCAGTATATTTATTTGTATTTAAAAATTGATGGATAGGATAACTTTTATATATTTTGCTATTAAATATTTGTCTTGAAAATTTCACAAGCAAATGCTCTGCTTAATTTTATTTTATGTGATATAAAGAATAACGGTAATAAACCAAATGAATGAGTAAGGAGGATATACATGATTACAGAAAAGGAGGAAACCTTAGATGGCTGGTATTGCTTGCATCTGATTTTTCAAATGGATTGGTCAGCTTGGCAAAAA
>NZ_MAEL01000028.1 GCF_009933335.1 Candidatus Enterococcus willemsii
ACGCAAAATTGCGCAAATGGCACAAGCATTAGCAAGTCTAGAAACATTAATTACAAAATAAAGAAAAAAAGTGTTGGGAAGGAATTCTCAGCACTTTTTTAAAACTAATCTTTTAAAAGACTTTTTAAAGGTCGATATATCTGTATAGAAAACAGAATGAAAAATAATACAGTTTTTTTTGTGTTTCAAACAGTTGGATAATGTTGAAACAAAGTAAATTCCTTCATATTATTGACAATTTAGATTCCTGCTGTATTATATTCAATAAAATAAATAAAACAGATTTTTAATCTGTATTACTTAGGAGGAAGAAATGAAAAAAAGTGTAAAAAGTTGCTTAGCAATGGTTGGATTGGTTTCTTTATTCGCTTTATCTGCTTGTCAAAGCGGACAAACAGATAGCAGTAGTAGCAGTGATGTGAAAGTTGAAGAAAAAGATACAAGTCTTTCAGATGTACAAAAAGCTAAAGTTCTACGATTTGGAATCACTGGTGGTTATCCACCAAGCAATTACCATGATGAAAAGACAGAAGAATTAGTTGGATATGAAGTGGAGATTGCCAAAGAACTCGTGAAAGATTTAGATGGCGATATTGAAGCAGAATTTGTTGAAATGCCATTTAGTGCCATTTTAGAAAGTTTGGATACTGATCGAATTGACGTTGCTATGCACAGCTTGAGTAAAACACCTGAACGTGAAGAGAAATACGATTTTACCGTACCTTACTTTGATAAAGTATGGGGAATTATTGTGGCGGAAGATAGTGATATTCACACATTAGAAGACCTAAATGGGAAGCGTGCCGCTCAAAGCGTCTCAACATCTACAGGTCAAGCAGCGGAAGACTTAGGTGGAACAATTGTCCCAATTGAAACAGTTGATGAAGCTGTGAAGTTGATTATGCAAGGTCGTGCCGATTTTTATTTAGGTAGTGATGTGGGTCAACAAGATTACTTGAATAAACAGCCGGAAAAATTACCTGTACGTGTGCTAGAAGAAACAGTTCAAGATGTACCAGCATCAATTGTTTTACCAAAAGGTTCTGATGCCTTGCGCGAAGCATTGAATGCCTCAATTATCGCGAATACAGAAGATGGTACCATGAAAGAAATCTACGAAAAATATCTAGGTTTCGATAAATCAATTCAAGATTTTTCAGAAGAATAACAAGTGAGCGAGAAATTTTTCTCGCTTATTTGACTATCTAGGAGGAGAGCCTGTGTATTTACTCAATCAAATGCGAGAGGGCAAAGAAGTACGTGATGCGCGTTACAACTATGCCATTTCTAGTTATCTAATCAATGAATCACCAGTGGATGAACCGATTATGCGTTTTTACATCAATCAACCAGCAGTCATCATTGGTAAAAATCAGAATGCTTTTGCAGAAGTAGACAGTAACTATTTGGATGCAAAAGATATTCAGTTGGTTCGTCGTTCATCCGGCGGTGGGGCAGTTTATCATGATGAAGGTACTCTTATCTACGGTTTCAACGGTCCTGCCGATAATGGCTCCTATCAAGATTTTTCTCGTTTTACGCAACCAATTATTCAAGCTTTGAAAAAGTTAGGAGTAACTAAAGCGACATTTGGTGGTCGAAATGATTTATTAATTGGTGAAAAGAAATTTTCTGGTACATCAATGCTAGTCACCGATCGAAAAGTGATTGTTGGGGGCACTTTGTTATTAGATGTGGACTATGATACCTTAGAAAAGGTACTTACACCTAATAAGAAAAAGTTGGTAGCCAAAGGAGTCAAGTCAGTCAAAAGTCGGGTCACAGCATTGCGTCCGCATTTAGCAGCTGAATTTCGGGACATTAGTATCGAAGATTTTCGTCAATTACTTATTCAAGAAGTGTTTCAAGTTCAAAACATATCAGACATTCCATCCTATTCGTTTTCTAACGAGCAATGGGCAAGAATTGATGAAATTGTGAAAGAGAAATTTGGTAACTGGGAATGGAATTTTGGTCATTCAGGGAAAATGAATTATCAACGAGATCATCGTTTTCCATTTGGTACAATGGAATTTCAGTTAGCGGTAAATAAAGGTGTGATTGAAAATTGTATGATTTACGGCGATTTTTTTGCATCGGGAAATGTAACAGAAATCGAACAAGCCCTAATTGGTACAACACTATCAAAAGAGGCAATTGTTGCTGCTTTAGAGTCATTTGATTTGGCGAATTATTTTGGTCCAGTCAGCGTGGATGAAATAGCAAGTGTCATTCTAAGTTAAGGAGGAAAAGAATATGGGGTCAGGAGCATTAGGGCTACAAACAATGCAAAATGAATTTTCAACAGCTCGTATGCGTGCTGTTTGGAATGATGAAGAACGTTTGCGTAAAATTTGTTTGGTTGAGCGTACCGTGGCGCAAGTGCAGGCCGAGCAAGGAATGATTCCAACTGAAGCTGCTCAAAAGATTCAGGAAATTTGTCGTTATGAAAGCATTCATATGCGTAAATTATATGTTTCAGCAGCTAAAGCCGGGCATTTTTTAGCAGGTTTTGTGCAATATATGAAAGGTTTACTTGGTAAAGAAGGCGAGTTTATACATTATGGGATGGCCTCTCAAGATATTTTAGATACCGCTATGATGTTGCAATTGCGTGATGCGCATCAGATTGTTGTCGAATCATTACGAAAAATTGGTCGTGAGTTAGTTCGAATTGCGACTGAGCATAAGCATACAGTAGCGGTCGGAAGAGGGCATGGCGGACACTCACCTTCAACAACAATTGGTTTTCGTGCAGTTGTTATATTAAATGAATTGGATCGCTATTTGACACGCTTGCAAGAAGTAGAGTCGTTTATTTTTACAGGTGTCATCGGTGGTGTAGTCGGAACTCAAGCCGCATTAGGTCAACAAGGTGCGGTAATTGAAGCAGAGGTGTTACAACGATTGAATTTATCGGTACCTGAAGTTTATTGGCACACCCAACGTGATCGTTTTGTCGAATATGGTCATATTATGACGATGGTTAGTGGTATGTTACAAAAATTAGGTCAAGATTTATTTGACTTAAGTCGTGGTGAAATTCAAGAATATGCGGAGCCGTATTTCGAAGGTCGCCAAGCATCGACTGTTTTACCTACTAAACGGAATCCGTATTTATGTGAGGCAGTGGTTAATTTAGGCAATTTGGTGCAGAATCAAATGAGTTTGCTTTATCAAGCGCAACGTGTGATGCACGAAAAAGATACCATTGCTTGGCGGAATATCTGGGTTGCCTTACCTGAGATGTGTATGTATCTATCTGCACAGCTTAATTACAGTTATACTTTATTGCATCAAGGAACGTTTCAACTTGATCAAATTGAAAAGAATTTGTATTTAGACGGCGGAATGAAGATGTCTGAGCGGCTCATGATGGCGTTAGCACCACATATAGGAAAGCAAAGCGCACATCAACTAATGTATGAAATTGCCAATCAAGCAAGAATAGATCAGGTAACATTTAATGAAGCGGTCAGTCAGAACGAACGTATACAACAGTACTATACGAGCGATGAATTAGCCCAGCTACTTGATCCACATACGTATATTGGAGCAGCTGTTGAAAAAACTGAACATATTTTGAAGTTATTTGCACAACGTCACCCGGAAATTTAGGAGGAAGAAAAAATGAAAAAAGAATACAATCAATTATGGATTGAAAAAAATGAAGAAGGATACACCATTGGTCTTACCCCAGAATTACAAGATGATTTAGGAGATGTGAATTTTGCGGATATTGCAGAAGTAGGCAGCATTCAAGCAGGAGATGTGTTGGCAGAAGTAGAAGCATCAAAAACAATTGTGGCGCTTAGTGCACCTTTAAGCGGGACTATCGTACAACGTAACGAAAAAACCGAAGATGACCCAAGTATCTTAAATTCAACGGATGCGAAGAAGCATTGGTTAGTGGTAATGAAGGATGTTTCGGATACTGCTTGGGAACAATTAGGTTAAAGGAGCTATCACGTGGAACGATTATTGCTGATTTTTCAAGAGTCATTTATTAAGATCTTAGAAGCAGGTATCCGAGTAACAATTCCACTGGCATTCTTTTCTTTTCTAGTTGGGATTGTGTTGGCTGTTTTAGTGGCTTGTGCACGGTTATCATCCAATTCTATTTTACAAAAATTCGCTGCTTTTTACGTGTGGATTATTCGAGGAACACCTTTACTTGTTCAGTTGTATATTATTTATTTTGGCTTACCGAGTATCGGAATCTTATTTGATCCATGGCCCGCAGGAATTTTTGCTTTTGCGGTAAACTTCGCAGCTTATGCATCAGAATCCATTCGAGGCGCAATTACCTCCGTTCCGAAAGGACAAATTGAAGCCGCTGAATCTTTAGGCATGAGTAGCTCGCAAGTGTTTTTACGCATTGTGTTACCCCAAGCTGTCCGTGTCGCTATTCCAGCCTTAATGGGGAATTTTATTTCTTTAGTCAAACAAACATCGCTTGCTTCGACAGTCACAATTATGGATTTAATGTTGACTGCAAATCGATATGTGAGTCGTTATTATGAAACGATGTTGATTTATTTAGAAGTTGCCGTCATCTACTTATTATTTACAACAATCTTAACTTGGTTGCAACATAAAGTAGAAAAACATTTTTCTATGTACGTATAAGGAGAAGCTAATGAAATTAATCTTACAAAATATAAGCAAACTATTCGATAACCAACCTGTTTTAAAAGATATTTCAGTGGATTTCACTCAAGGGGAAACGACCGTCATCTTAGGTCCTTCTGGTTCCGGAAAATCAACCTTACTGCGTTGTATAAATTTGCTTGAGTTGCCAGAACAAGGCATCCTTGAACTAAATCACTTATCCTTAGATTTTACCCAAACGATCCATAAAAAAACCAAACAAGAAGTACGCAAAAATACAGCAATGGTCTTTCAAAATTTTAATTTATTTTCCCATCTGACGGCTATCGAAAATGTCATGGAAGGCCCCATCACTGTCTTAAAAAAAGAGAAGGAACTAGCGAGACAACAAGCACAAGAATTATTGGATATGGTCGGGTTAGCTGATAAATATGATAGTTACCCTTCGCGATTATCTGGTGGTCAACAGCAACGAGTGGCGATTGCCAGGGCTCTAGCAATGGAACCAGCTTATTTATTATTTGATGAACCAACATCCGCACTTGATCCTGAACTAGAAATTGAAGTGTTACGTGTCTTGCGACGTTTAGCACATGCGGATTTATCGATGATTTTAGTAACGCACAATATTGATTTTGCTCGTTTAGTAGCCGATCGTATTTTATTTTTAGAAGATGGTGGCATTTTATTTGATGGTACAACCAAAAACTTTTTCGAAAGTGATAATCCACGGATTCAGCGTTTTATTCATTCGTTAAAATTGGAGGAAGAAGATGTCTGAATTACTAAAGGAGCTCGAAACAAATAAAGAAGAATATGGCCGAGTCAAACATGTGAAAGCACATGATGCATATTATTCTATACCGTTTGACAATCTGCCATTAGAAAAAAATCGTTATACACTCATTTGGTTACCTGCTTGTCCTCGTGCACAACGTGTAGCAACGACCGTTCAGTTATTAGGATTGACAGAGTGGATTGATACGATTGAACTAGCACCACGTCGGCTAGATAATTGGGAATTTAGCCAACCTTTTGAGGGTCATCACGACTTAACCTCGCTTTTTTCTGAAAGAAAAGATGCGATTCAACCATGTTTATATGATAAACAACATAAATCTATCATAACAAATGACCAATATAATTTAAGTACGCTATTTGCAACCTATTGGTTACAAGCCAGTGGTTTCGATAGTTATCCTGTACACAAACGTCCAACAATCGATCGAATGAGTGGATTTATTTTCAAAACAATCAATGTTCAAATTTACCGTGCAGGTCATGAAGAAAATCGAGTAATAAAAAAACAAGAAGAAACAAAATTAGCACAAACCTTCCAATTATTGAACCAACATTTGTCTGATTCTCATTTTTTGTTAGGAGAACAATTGACAGATGCGGATTTACGCTTGTTTCCTAGCCTTATTCGTTGTCCGATTTACGAGAAACAATTCAATTTACTTTGTTGTCGGCTAGAGAAATATCCTCACCTATTACGCTATGTGCAAGAACTTTATCAACTACCAAGTCTGAAACAAACAACGAAACTTGAGCAAATTGTTGACACACATTTTCGTTCACCGCATAATTTACAAAAATTTGGCGATGATTATTCTGACGAAACCGTAAGTTCAATTTATCGAAAGCTATTAACTACTAAGTGAATGTGTAGAATAGAACGAAATAAAAGAGTCCGTGAAAAAATCATTTTTTCACGGACTCTTTTATGTAATTGTGTTACTATCAAGCATCTCTCCCTCTGCTAATGATAGAACTAATTCACTAATTTTTTGACTAATAGGATATAATGTGATATTATTCACTTAATAGGAATGGATTTTCGAACATTATTTTGCTATAAGAGTGCCTCGTTAAAAAACAGTCACTGGAATGTCAAATATGACACGCAACCGTACTTATTGTTAATGAAATGTTATTTGTAAAAACCATTAGAATACTTTAGTATAATATTAAATGACAATGAAGATGCTTTTATCAAATTATTTAAGTG
>NZ_MAEL01000029.1 GCF_009933335.1 Candidatus Enterococcus willemsii
ATAACAGCATACTTAACACTATTTTTTTCATTTTAATTCCTCCTAATAAATTTATAACCAAACCTTCTGACGACAGAAAACGATTACATATAGTTGTAATTTAACAACGCACATCCCCTCCTTTATGGCTTTGTGAATGCCTTTAATCTATTATTTCTCATCATTATTTTAACTTATATCTTTTTTATCTCTCGTTTTTTTTTAACCTACTTTGAGTTAAAAGATAATAAACTCGACTTTCTAAAGAATCCATTCATAACGGATAAAACGATTACTCATAAATAATGAGATATTTTTAGCAAAAAAAAACGCTCAATTGAACGTTTTTCTAACTTTTAGTCTTCATTTTTTTGTATCCAAGCATAAATGATATTTTTTATATAGATGTAATCTTTTTCAACTATAGGCACACTGATTAAATTCCCTTCTCTGCTAGCATTAGTTGTAAATAGAATGTCTGCATGACTTTCTTCCGTAACAAAGATAATTTTTGCTGTACTTAATAGTTGGTATTGAATCATTTTTTCCAATTGTTGTTGATTTCTTTGAGGTAAGCTAGAATACAAATAACATCGTACGACAGGAAATAAATCTTCAGGTGAGGCCAATTGAAACGTGCAAGAAAAGAGTAAATCTTTCACTATTTTAGGAATTGATAATGACGAATATGACGCTAATTCATTCCACATCCTATTTAGAGTCAAATAAAAATAAGGATAATCATCTTTAATTGTTTCTTCATTTATTGGATTAAAATTAAACGTTGCTTCCCTATAATTCGGTAAAATTCTATGAAATAACTCATACTTATACATCGTCAGGATGAGAGAGGCTTTCTCCTCACTAGAAAGAGTATGAATATACTTTTCAAATAATAACATCCACTGATTGGTTATCTCAGAAAATTGATGCTGATGCATTCGTTCAAATGTCAATTCAGGTTCGAAGTTAAAGAAATCCAAAGCATACATGACGAGCAATATATACTTCCAAATATTAGATGAAAATAATTCATTCGGCAAATAATTTTCGTAGTTTTCTTCAAAATAATCCTTTGCCAACCCTTTATCTAAATCTTCTGACTGCTGATTAATGAACAACCACATACTAAGTATATTTCGTTGTTCTAATTCAGGTGTAATATAAAATGCCTGACAAACTTGCTGGCTCAATTGATGATAATTTTTCATGTCAAACCATTTGATAGTTGATGAACTGTGATGAACAAAATAAAGCATTTCAAAAAATAAGAAGCGAATTTGCGCTTCATCGCCAACAATGCTCACTTTTTTGCCCACTTTGATTGAGACATCATAATTCAGCAATGAGTGATTCATTCTTGTTATGGTTCGTCTTAACGTAGAAATACTAATTTGCTGTTGTTCACAAAATTCTTCTGTTGAAAAAACACGTGTTAAAATCAGCTTTTGATAAATTTTGTACACCAAGTCCTCTGTGTATAAGACTTCAAGTAATTTGTCTAAATTCGCGCCATTACGATGGAGACGAATATCCCCTCGTTTACCTACTTCTAAATTCAATTCTTTTGGTGAATAATATGTCGCAATTAATTCTTCTATTTCATTAAGATATTTCCGGACTGTCTGACTTGTACGAATCCCCATCACTTGCGTCAAATCCTCAATATCAAATTCTCCGGAAACGTTGTCAAAAACAGAAAGCATTTTTTTCTTTATGCAGACTTCTTTAGAAAAACCAAACACCATCAATTCTCCCTCCCCCATAAAAAATTCTATTAAAGGCGACTTGTTAAACATGCTCTCAGTATCATTTCAACTAAAAATAATGTTAAAATGAAGCACTGCTAACTTATTTTTTGTTCTTTTACTTCGAATTTTTTTCAAATCTTGGTTCTATTAAAACCAAGA
>NZ_MAEL01000030.1 GCF_009933335.1 Candidatus Enterococcus willemsii
TCTTATAACTAATCCATTGAACAGACTTATCATTACTTAATACTTTCTCGTATCTTTATAATTAAAATAAGCGAGCAAGGTAAAATAGTCACCAGATTAGTGACAAAGACTGCTATATCTTTAGCAAAAAAACCATAAACTATCCATAAAGACACTCCACAAGTAAACAAAATATAAGTAAATAGTGAAATACTAGTTGTGTCCCTTGTCTTAATTGTTTTAATCGACTGAGGAATAAATGATATTCCTGTTAAAATACCTGCTAATAAGCCCATATATACCATATTACATTTTTTCCTTAATTAATTGTTTGAGTTCGTACATCATCTTATAATTTTCTAGAACTTCATTTGCAATATCTCTTAAAGTAACCGTGGACATTAATTGATCTTCTGCATGCATAAACAAAATAGTAATATCAACGTTTTTTTCCTTAGCTTCTTGTGTGATGACTTGAAAATGTTCTTTTTCTCCTATCATTAGAAAATCATTTGCTTCCATGATTAATTGTTGTGCTTCTTCAAATTCCCCATTTCGAGATTTTTGCATACTTTCCATCACTTTAGATTTGGCGCTACCTACATTACTGATTATATTAAATGAGATTAATTCTAAACCTTCCATTTTACACCGTTCTTTCATAATTAATTGTGATTATTTGATAACCATTGACTTTTGGCACTTGAAACTCTAGACTACGCTCTTGTTGTTTAAACTTCAGCTTGTAATTATTTCTAACATCATTAACTTGTTTAATGTCACCTATTTGATATCCCAATTTGTTCTCAATTTTGTCAATATTGAGTTTAACATATATATCTTTAAGAGGAATTACATCTTCAATTGTATCTAATTCTATTGCTTTTCTTTGAGGGATATAATGTAAAATATTCAATACTAATTCTTGCTTATCACATTTATGATTCAATATTATTTCACCCGTAGTAGGTACATTTGTCTCTATAAACATGTGACCTAGCATCTCTTTTAATGCTGCTAAAATCATTTGCTTATATTGTTGAACACCATGAACTTTATACATTTCAAATAACGGATGGGAAAAATATATCACTCTTTCAGATTGTGAAGAAACTACATATCCAGACGCTTCTGATACAGGCGCTTGAAAATGAGAATAGTAGTGTTGATAGTTTCGTTGATACATTGGACAATACTCAGCTCCCAAGACATGCGACTGTGCTGATTTAACTAATAATCCTTGACCATGCAAAACAATTTCACCCTTAGGAAGTTGCTTTTCTAAAAAAGAACAATATTGACCGTAAGTTGGATTATATACATTCTCTCCAAAATACGTAACTTCCCAAGCTGGTAAAAATTGTTTTTTCTCATCTAAGCCACTCTGATAAGTTGCGAGAATCTTACCATTTGTGTTTTCCAAATAAGAGGCTATTTTTAGTTTAATTTCATCATTCATTATAATTTTATCAGGAAGAACAACAATTGAGTACTTATTCCAATCCATTTGTAAATCAACAATATCAAATTGACAGTGTGCTTCTTTCAACATATTGACTGCTCCTGCTAATGAGAAATCTACTTTAGTATCACTATCCATAATGACGCCTGGATGAACAATTGCAATTTCAGTCAGTGCTCGTGTATTCTCATTATATTGTTCTAATTTTTCAACTTCTTTATAAACAGAACCAATCAAATTATATGTGGCAGGTTGTAAAGTTCCATCAGGGTACATCTGATCCCCTATTGAACATTTAGCTCCATGAGCCAATGCTAAAAAAGTCTCATATTCTAAGGCTGCACTGTTCTTATAACTACCAAAATCTGCCCATACCTTATGAAATTTACCAGTCATTCCTACATATTCTTTCCCTAAATTTTTTGCGTATCTTACAACAGTTGGAAAATGTTGGTACCCCCACTCTCCACTAGGTAATGATTCAATTTCTAAATGACTGTATTCCTCTAAATTGGACTGAATACTTGGTAAAATGTTGCCTTCATTAAAGAATATCGGACATTCTGGATTCAAAGTATGAACAGTTTTATAAATCTCATCCTTCAAATATTTTTCTGTCATTTTTGCAAATAGTTGGCGCTCATCTGTATTTTCTGGATCTAAATTCCTGGATACCATTTTCTCAATACAATAATTGCAACAACATTCATCTTGCCAAACAATATCAAAGAACAGACCATCAAGTTTGCTCCCAAAATGTTCCATAGTATCAATAATCTGAGTTTTTAGGTAATTTAAATAAGGTGTATTAAAACATAGCGTTTTCCATCCAGGAGACAATTGTCCATAATCTTGAAACCCATACATACTACCATCTGGTTTTCTTTCTAACCAATCCGGATGCTTATCTGCTGAAAATGCATCCCATCCCACTGTCAAATAAATAGGTGCGTTAATTCCTATTTCATGACAGGCATCTACTTGTTCCATAAGGAAATCGCCTTCCATCTGTGGATGTCTTGCTGGAAGTTTTGTTTGATAATAAATATGACCATGGTGGCATCGTCCAGTAAGTGTTACTGAATTTACGTGTGCATCTTTTAATGTTTTCTGAAATGTTTCTTTGTTAAAATTTTTTCCTAATTTAAAGGGTAACACGGGAGTATGAAAATCCAAATGTACTTGTCGATATGACAATTTACTCATTCTTCAACCTCCCTAAACTTAAACTTTGTCCATGGTTCAATATATTGAATCAAGAATTGATTATTGGAAGCTATTTTTGCAATTACATTTTTTTCTTGTTTCGTATTAGGCATTGATTTCTTCACAATATTAACTTCACCTTTATACTGACCAAATGAGTTATTTCCTAATGTAATATCACCGAAATTCACTAATTCTTTTGTATTGTTTTCCGGAATATCATATTTTCCATATTTCAGTTTGACAAAAGTTGAACGAATACTGTAACTATTGATATCTCCACGATTAAAGTGTTGGTTTGCTAATAAAATTTCTTTCTCTAACTCAGTAGTATTTGGTGCGAAAATAACATCAAATTCCACTTGTTCAGTACTCAGATTACTTAACGCTTTCAATTCTTCCTCGCTAGCATACGCATTTGCAATGATAATATCATCTATTAAATTCATCGCTATCAAATGTTTTGCTTGTACTTCAATCGGTAAGTCTCGATGCATTTCTAATGTACACAATCCATCTGTGTAAATATGTGGTCCGTGATCTGCAGCTTGAGAATTTACAAAAGCAGCTGTACGGATACCAAGTTGTTTATATTTCTTTGAACATTTCATAAAATATTCATAATCTAGTCCAGTGAAACGTTGCGGGTAAAAATTGTGACAACCTATAATTCTTTTTTTATTTGGTTGATAAGCAAAGATATTCTCTAGATAGTATGTGTCATTACTAATATTTACTTCTAAGTCTAGACCTGAAGTATCAAATGTAATCAACGATTCAATTAGTCCATCAAATGTTGAATCCAGGCGGATACCTGTTGCTCCCATTTCTTTAAAAAAGGTTAAATCTTGATAGCTTATTTTGAGTTGATCAAATACCGCTGGGTTTAAATCTAGTATGACCTCCATATCAAATTTTCTGGCATACTCAATTGCTATTTTTAGACTAGTAATTACTTCTTGTTCTTTTCCCTCATCAATCATTAATAAATTCGTGAATACACGCTTAAAACCGTATTTAGCTGCCAACTTAATATAATCTAATGTCTCCTGTTGCTGTTCTTTGTATGGATATATCGAAATCCCTAACATTTTCATCCTACTTTCTAGTTAAAATTTTTCTCATGTTACTAATTTTCAGCACTTGCTTGGATTTCTTTCTCAATCATATTCTTATCAAATGCTTTAAAGAATGGATAATATACCAAACCAGCAATGAGAATATTGACAATCGCCAAAACTGCTGCTCGCCAATCCAAACCAGTAGCCATCATCGCTCCTAATGGTGCTGGCAAAGTCCAAGGTGCAATTGCAATCGGTGGATTCACGATATGAAATACCCCCATTGCTAAATAAGAAGTAATTCCCATTAAAATTGGTGCGACAATAAAAGGAATTGCAAAAAAAGGATTCATAACAATAGGAACACCAAAGATTAACGGTTCATTGATATTAAATATTCCAGGAATTAGTGTAAAACGTCCCATCTTTTTACTAAATTCAGACTTACCAAAAAATGCCATTAAAAATGCTAACGATAACGTAGCTCCTGCGCCACCAATCCAGATAAACCATTGAAAAAATTGCTCTGTCATAAAATGTGGAATTGCTTCATTCGCTGCTGCAGCATTGATATTAGCATTCAAATTTTCGTACCAAAATGGATACAAAATAGGTGTAGCGATAATCATCCCGTGAATACCAAAAATCCAAACTACGGTAATTAATAAAATTGGGATAATAACAGAAAGTATATTATCTCCAGCAAAATAGCGAATCGGAGAGAACACCCACTGTAAGGCACTATTAATATCAAAATTTAGTCCTACTTTAATAATCCATGTTGTAACAATTACGAATGCTCCTGGAATTAATGCTGCAAATGAATTGATTACTGATGTAGGAACACCATGCGGCATTTTAATAACCATATTCTTCTTGACACAAAAACGGACTACTTCAACAGTAAAAATCGAAACAATAATTGCTGTAAATAATCCTCCTGCTCCAAAATTTCCCATAGGAAGAACTGTACCATTAAATCCTATGCCTGCTTTGTCTGCTGCTTCTGGACTTATTGTGCCTGGGGTAATTGCAGCAATTAGAAACGCAAGAACTGCTAAGACACTTGTAGAAACTTTATCCAATTTATAATCATCCGATAAACTAGCAGAGACGCCAATACAAACATAAACTGACATAAAATCCATTGTATAATTCATTGGAATTTTCAATTTATCTGCGTAAGGTGCTATAAAATCTTTCCAAGCATCAATAGGTAAATTTAGCATGATAATGAATACTGACCCTATAATAGTTACTGGAATAATAACACTCATTCCATTCCTTACAGCTGTCAAATATCTATTATTGGCAATATTCCCCATAATTTGAACAACTTGATTAAAATTAAATTTTTGAGCTTTATTCATAATTAACCTCCTATTTTTTTGAACCGGTTTAATTTTATAAAGAAATAAAAGAAGAAATTCTTTTATTTCTTTACTTCTTTTTGAATCAATTTGTACAAATCCGGAATTCCCATTGGTGTATATAAAATTCCTTCAATAGGAATCAAAGGAATACCATGCGCATCCGCTTCCTTTTGTAGGTGTTGCTTTCTAAAACTGACTTGTGGAGCTAATAACAATGCATCCCAAGTATCTTGTTGCATTTTCAAAGCTACTTCTTCTGTTCCTGTTGCTTCCATCATAAAATCTTCATTTCCTTGTTTTTTTGCTTCGGCGACTAAGTTCTCAGCTAAAATAGATGAACTCATTCCACCACCACATGCTAATAAAATCTTCATAATGTCCTCCTAATTTTTGAACCGTTTTAATTTCACATCCAAATTATAGAATGAAACTTAATCATTTGCAAGCGTTTTTTCATTTTTTTTTACAGAAGCTCTCCATAACAGAGTTGTTTCTAACTCAATCGTTGTAAAATGCTTTCTTTTTTTTCCTTTAAGATTGTCCATAATCAATTGACCTACCATCTCACCAATTTCTTGAATAGGCTGTTCCACAACTGTCAATTTCGGCTGAATAATATCACTTAATTCAAAGTGATCAAATCCAATCACCGAAATATCTTCTGGTATTTTTTTTTCTTTTTCTAACAACGCTTGAACTGCTCCTAAAGTCATATAATAATTGGTTGAATACAAAGCAGTAATACCTGTTTTTTCTAGAAGCTTCATTGCACCTAAATAACCGGCTTCTTTTGTATAGTCTCCCATAACAATTAATTCTTCTGAAAAAATATTTTTTTCTTTCATACTATCAATATAACCATTTAAACGCTCTAATCCAATATATCTTGTCGTATCACCTGCAATTATCCCTATCTTTTCATGACCTTCATCGAAGAATTTATCCACTACATTATAGGATGACTGATAATTATCCACCAATACTGTGTCCGTTTTAAATCCCTTTATTGGAGAATCGACTGCTATAATCGCAATACCTGCTGACCGTAACTTTTCTAGAATAGGTAGATTTTTTTCCAAATGAAAAATAACTACTCCATCAACAGAACGAGATTTTAAAAACTCCAATTTACGCTCTAAGCGTTGATAATCGTTTTGATAATCACATAGCAAAAGACTGTAATTATTTTTTTCTAAGTAATTTTCTAAGCTAGAAACAATTGACGTTGCAAAAACATCTGTTAAAGAATTTACCAAAACTCCTACAGACATGCTACGATTATTTTTTAGTCCTTTCGCAATAATATTTTCTTCATAGCCAAATTTTTCAATGGCGCGTTGAATATTTTCCATATTGTTTTTCTTCAATTGGTGGCCATTTAAATACCTTGAAACTGTGCCTATTGAAACCCCGGCTTCTTTTGCTACTTCTCTAATAGTCGCCATTCATTGTACCTCCTTTTATGGAATTGTTATTATTTCTAATGTGTAATATAGCTAATATAATATCATTTTTCAACCGTATATAACACACTGTTATGCGATTTATGATAATTAATTCAATTATTCATATCAAAAAAGCCCCCTCCCTGTCAACTTAATATTTTGAAAACACATTACTTTAACAAGAATTTCAAGTCTTTATAAGATATAGGCAATAATCTTTGTTTCTATTCTTTCTCCTCGCTTCTCATTAACCAAACCTATCAACAAATTGAGGTAAATCTTCCAATCTATCAAGTACAGCATCTGCTCCTACTAAATAATATTTTTTACGTACATAGGTATTCAATTTTTACTTTTCTATTTCTGTGAGTACTTGATATTCTTTAAAAGAGTGACCTGCTAATGAACCATCTTCAATTAAACCAATTGAGATTGAGAAAACACCTGCATTTTTCCTTCTTCAATATCTGAATTTGAATACTTCTCTAATATTTGAAAAATCTCTGAATCAAATGTCTGATAAATACGATTGATAGCAATATATCCATGAATAATTTCCCACTGCTTCGCAATTCGTGGCATGTTTAACATTGCTCAAATATGATTACTTTTTTATACTCATCGGCAAGCAAATTTCTTCGATTGTAACATCAATTCCTTCTTTTTTAAACGCTTGGCGAAATGCATCTACAGGACCTAACCTATACAACCAAAATCGATGGTTGTGCTCAATCGAAAATTACTATACGAATCATGCTATCACTCCTTTATGTAGTATGCTGTTTACAGTATATAATCCCAAACATAAACACTATCCATTAACAATCTATCATATTTCACCTAAAACAACGGTTCATAATTAACTTCCTTCTACCAAATATTCAACTCTTTCGCAATTTGTTTATCTGTCTCTGGACTTTCTCCAATACTTCGGTTAATAAACCCTTTTCTTTTACACCATACTGCCTGTAGTAGCGATACTTGTTGCTCTTTCCTTAAATCAGACAATTTTAAATATGTCAAAGGATGAACAACTTCCAATGTATCATCGGTCATCACGTAATTTTCAGCATCTTCTTCCCAAACCAAATAGCCAGAATCAATCTGCTTCATTGACATTCTCCCTCCTTTATGAAACCTCTTCCATTTCATATTACCTCATGATTACAAGAAAACCTTCAGACCAAAGACTGAAAGTTATAAAAAAAACCTTGTAAAAGCATATAAATTTTTTTGTCTCTCACTTTTACAAGATTTATATATATTCAATTCGATTTACTCCGTCACCAACCAAAGGACTTGTTGAATATCTTCTAAAAACTCATCAATAATCAAACGTTCTTGTAACTCATGGCCATTTTCACCACCTGCTGATAAGGCAATGGCATCAATTCCGTTAAACGTTAGACCACTAACATCGGTTCCCCCACGCATGACCTTTCCTTTATATTCTAGATTGTGTCGTGCACACATCTTTCTATATTTCTGAATGACTGGATTATCTTCTTGGTGATGGTAGGCATGTAGGCTTTGAGTAACATCATATTCCAATGTTGCACCAAACTTAGTGGTTGCTTTTTTTAGTTCTCCAATAACATGTTCGAGCTGTTTTTTGCCGCTTTCTGGATTCAAACTTCTGACTTCCATTGCAAAAGTAGTGATTTCTGGTACGACATTTGTTGGATAATCACAAACGACTTTTCCAATATTTGTAGTAGTGTCTTCGTCAATTTTTAACAGTTTCATATTAGCAATTGCTTCGGACATTACTTGAATTGATGAGATTCCTAAATCCGGTGCTGCACCGGCATGAGAAGCTTTTCCGATGATACGTCCAGTAATATCATAATAATCCGGTCCACCAATAACTGCTGTTCCAGGACCTCCTCCACCATCTAAAACAAAGGCAATTTTCCCCTCTAACAAGTCTGTATCAACTGCAAAAGCACCATAAATACCGACTTCTTCGCAAATCGTGAACAAAAACTCTAAAGGTGGATGATCTAACTTATTTTCACGTAGAACCGCTTCAACTTCTATAATTTGTGCAATTCCTGCTTTATCATCCGCACCAAGAATCGTGGTCCCATCGGAAACTACATACTTACCGTCTTCGGTAATAGAAGGCTTCACACCTACACCGGGTTCAACCGTATCCATATGTGCTTCAAGAATGATCGTATCAGCTTGTACCAAAGCTCCTTTTCCCGGTACTTTTACAATCACATTGCCCGCATTTGATGAAGGAACTTTTTCGTTTGATTTTTTATCTTCAACAACTTCATAACCAAGCTCACTAAAATACTTCAGTAAATAATCTGCTACACCTCGTTCGTTATAACTCACACTGTCAATTTGGACTAATTCCAAAAACTGATTAATTGCTCGCGCTTTATTTATCATTTATTCACCTTTTTTCGTTAAATTTAACCAACTTAAAAATTTACTAATCTAAATCAATATCAAGCAAAATCGGTGTATGATCTTGTCTGACACCCGAATCAACCATTTCGGATAATTGCACTTTATCTGCCGCTCGATTACTTACTAACCAATAATCAATTCTCCAACCGGAATTGTTTATTTTACTAGTCTTCACACGTTGATTCCACCAAGTATACTCTCCTATGGCATCTCCATGTAAATGACGGAAAGTATCGGTAAAGCCTTTTGCCAATAAATTTGTAAATCCTTGACGTTCTTCATCTGTAAAACCAGCGGAAAGATGGTTTCTACTTGGATGTGCTAAATCAATTTCTTGATGCGCCACATTGAAATCGCCTGTTGCTAAAACTATTTTTTCTTGATCTAATGAAGCTAGATATTCTGCGTATTTTTCATCCCAAATTTGACGCTCTGGTAGACGAACCAAATTATTACCAGAATTTGGTGTGTATACTTGTGTGACATAAAACTGATCAAATTCAAGTGTAATGATACGTCCTTCTGCATCCATCGTACTTGGTGCTCCAATTTCTGGAAAAGAAACCGTTGGTGTTAAATGATTTTTGTATAAAAACATCGTTCCTGCATAACTTTTTCTAGCCGGCTCTTTTGAGCTATTCCATACTATACTATAGTTCGGAAATTTTTCATTTAAAATTTCAATGTGTTTTTTTGTTGGTCCATTAGCAGATAACTTTGTTTCTTGCAACGCAATAACATCTGGATCAAGAGCAATGATAGAATCCATTACCTCTCTTGATAACACTGCTCTTGCAGAATCGCTTGTTAAGCCTGCATTTAATGAATCAATATTCCATGAAATAAATCTCACTGTCATTCTCCTCGCCATCTAAAATAGTAATTTTTCTTATAATATCTACAATACTTGAAGAAGTCATTTTCTACAAGTTATCTATACTGATTCATTATTGAAAGTTGGTAAATTTGTTACTTCTGATAACTTTATGCTACACTAAAGTTAATCCCAAAAAGGAGGAGTATCGCATGAAAAAGAAAATGCTTCAATTTTTAGCAATTGGCTATGGATACTCAACAGCCGTTTTTTTCTAGAATAATGTTTCAGGGGCGAAGTGTGCCTAAAACTAGAAAAATATATTTTGAGGAGAATAAAAATGAATAAAATTAAAAGAAGCAACCCTACTACTATGCCAAAACCAGTTGGCAATTATAGTCATGTAACCAAAATCCCGAAAAATTCGGAATTCTTTGTTTTCTCTGGTCAAATTGGTACAGATAGTACTGGAAATATCCCTAGTGCATTTAACGAGCAAGTCACGAATACATTTACGAATATTAAACACGCTTTACAGTCAGAAGCGCTTGATTCCGCAAATATCATTAAAGTAAATATTTGGGCGGTACAAGACATTGACTGGGATTTCTTTTATCAAACATGGGATGATTTTTTCCAAAACGAAAATTACCCTTCCATGACAATTGGTTATCTTAGCGCCTTAGGTTTACCTGAAATCAAAATTGAAATTGAGATTTGGGCTGCTCGACCTGAAGAAATCTAAAACTTTCACCGACTAGTAACATTCTAGTCGGTTTTTTATCCACCAAATATTGCTTAGAATCGATTCTCGTAATAAAAATAAACGAAGTAAGTCACTAAATTTAGCAAACTACTTCGTTTATTTTTTAAGACAATTCATTTTATTAAGAATGGATAATCTCTTTTGCTAATCCTTCAATAAATAACGGGTGCGTATTTGGCATATCTAAACGACGGTAACTTCCGCCTAATTCTTCTACCAATTCCTTACATTCAATATCGTTATCATAAAGCGTCTCTAAGTTATCTGCAACAAAGCCAAAGGGTAAATAAATAATTTCTTCGTAGCCCTCTTTTAGCAACTCTTCTGTGACATCTTCAACGCGTGGCCCAATCCACTTATCTGCTGTTCGCCCAGCACTTTGCCAAGCATGACCAAAGTCTAAGGGGCCTTTTACGCGTTGGGCAATCGCTTTAGCAGCATTTGTTATTTCATCTACATAGGGATCACCATTTAGCAGTAATCGCTCAGGCAAGCTATGCGCAGTAAATAAAAATTTTTGTTTTTTCTTTGGATCCAATGCATGTTGAATTTGATTAGACCAAAACACTTGAAACCCTTCTTGTTGCCAAAAATGACAATGCGCATGATATGCAATTTCAGGGTAAGCTTCTACTTCGTTCTCAACACGCATATGGTATTGTTTAATAAAGCTAGAATCATGAGGTGCTAAAACCATGCCATGAATTGTCTTAAAGCCTTGCATAGCAATCTCTTTTACGGCATCTTCAATAAATGGACGAATGTGACGCAAACCTGTAAATACCCGATATTCAACATCACTATTCTCATTCAATTTCTCTTCTACAGCTAAACGTTGAGCTTCTGTGATTTGTGCTAATGGCGAAGCCCCTCCGATTGCTTCATATCGACCCGCTAACTCTTCATAAAGTTCCTTAGATGGTTCTTTGCCATGACGAATATGTGTATAATAATCCCAAATTTCTTCTGTATTGTTAGGTGTACCATAACTCATTAATAAAACGGCTTGCTTTTGCATGATAAATTATGCCTTCTTTCTCATATAAAAAATAAAAATTAATGTAACAATCATTAGTCCGATTAACATTTGTGAAAAACCAAGACTATTTGTCGCGTGGGCTAACACACCGATGATAGTGATTCCAATAGTCATGCCTAATTTTTTGACAACAGACAATAGACTCAACGAAGCATTGCGATCTTTCGGCGAAGCTTCTACCACTAGCACTTGTAACGGCACGGTCATCAACGCACCAATTGACAATCCAAAAAATAGTAGCGCAAACAAGAAAGTTTTAAAGGATACGACGGAAAAATACATCGTAATTAAACTGATGAAAACAAGCATCATCGTTCCTTTTGTCGCATGATTGGCACCTTTTTTATCCGTCCAAATTCCTGCAACTTTAGAGCCAATAAACGTTCCAATAGCCATGATAGTCATTAATGAACCTGCTTTTCTCGCATCAAAATGGAAAGTCATTTCCATAAAAGAAGGTAAAAAAGCAAATAGAGACATCACCAAACCGGTGGTAATACCACCGAACAAACTTGCCCGATAAGTTGGAATTTGCCATAATCTTCGTGAAAATAATACGGTTAATTCTTCGTTCTCTCTTGATGTTTCAATTTTCACAAGCAAGATACTAGAAAGAATCAAAATAATAGCATAAACCATTAATTCTACAGTGTGTCCACGTGAAAATCCTCTTGTTAATAATAAATTAAATGTTAACAAAGAAAGTACAAATAAACTATTCCCTTTAATATCAAACGATTTTACTTCTGAATTTGTTACTTTAGGCACAATGAAGAATGCAAGTAAGAAAATAATCGCAATCAAAACAGCCATCACAAAATAGATACTACGCCAATTATGTGTTTTGATTAAACTAAGTACACTGACAAGAGGTGCTACGATTGTTGATAAAGCCACCAATGAGCCGATATTTCCTACTTTTCCTCCAATTTTCTTTTCTGTATTTGCAAAAACCATTGAAAGAGTCAAAGTTAATAACGAGCTACTACCAAATGCTTGTAATGCGCGGAATACTAAAAGCATTTGAAATGTTTGACTGAATGCAATTCCTAATACACCCAAGAAGTAAAGTACTAACTCCGTCAAAAAGACCATTCGATAGCCAAATCGATCAATTAAACTCCCCATAATAGGTGTCGCAAATAATAATCCTAATGTATAGATAGAAACAATCCAGCTCTTTTCAGCAGGTGCTAACATTAATTCTCTAGCCATTGAAGATAAGTTTGTACTTATAATCCCTGAATCTAATTGTGTGATAAATAAGCTAATGACTAACAATGGAGTAATCCATCGTTCTGATTTTGTGACATGTAATTCCATTACATAACTCCTCCTAAAACAATCCTAAATATGTTTGTAACTGCGGCAAAGTGTTTAGTGAAGTTCCAACGATAAAATATGGAAAATCAGAATACACACTGCTAGCTTCTGAAAAGCGCATTTCATATATGATTTTTTTGAATTCTAATGGATCTTCTGCAAATAAAGTGACGCCCCATTCATGGTCATCAAATCCAATGGATCCAGTAATAAATTGATGAATCTTTCCCGCATATTTACGTCCGATTAATCCATGCTCTTTCATCAACTCACGTCTTTTTTCATAAGGCAATGTATACCAGTTCACATTATCAGAGCGAACTTTATTCATCGGATAAAAACAAATATACGCGTCTTTTGGTAGCTTTGGATAAAGCTTTTTATTCGTTCTTTCCCAAGCAATATCAGTTTTTGGCATGCCACTGTATGTGCCAAGCTCAATCACGGAAACATAACTATGAACCGGTCTGAGATATTGATAAATAGCTAACTGGTGCCAAGCATTTTCAGCAGCATTTAAATCCTTTAGCTCTGGTCGTAAAAGCATAAAGCCAAAATCACCTTTGTGCCCGGTAATATTGCACATATAATGACTTCCTTTTTGCGCATGCTCAATTTTTTGCCATCCTTTTAGCAATTCAAACAATTCATTTGCCATAATTTGTTTGGCTTCCGTCGTTTCTTTTTGCCAAGCTGACCAATCCATTTGAAAAATCAGATGCAAGCAATACCAGCCATCTAAGGTTTCCACCTTTTCTGTAATCATGTATATCCTCCTTACTCATTCATTTGGTTTATTACCGTTATTCGTTATATCACATAAAATAAAATTAAGCAGAGCATTTGCTTGTGAAATTTTCAAGACAAATATTTAATAACAAAATATA
>NZ_MAEL01000031.1:0-65550 GCF_009933335.1 Candidatus Enterococcus willemsii
AATGCCGCAATGACTTCTTTAGCGGTTTTCTTTCCAGAGACGGTAACACTGGCGCGATAAATTTCACGCCCCGCACCATCTTGTACAACAGTCGCAGTCAGTCCGTCAATGGCATTGACTTGATCGATGAACGGTGCTAAACGAGCCTTCATCGCCTCGCCATCTTCTGAGCCCTGTGCCAAATAATCTGCCACGGCTTGGGTAAAGCCTAAGATATTGTCTTTGCCTATTTTCATGGCGCGACCGATGCCTTTGCTTTGTAGGCGCACCCATTCAACATAGTTCTTCTTGCCAATGACCAAACCGGCACTGGGTCCTTCAATCGCTTTGGCTCCGGAATAAATCACGAGGTCGGCACCGTCGGTGATATATTTGAACAAATCTTCTTCGGCAGCCGCATCGACAATCAAGGGTACCCCCACTTTTTGGGCAACTTGTGCCGCTTCTGCGACCGTTAACATACTTTTTTGAACCGTGTGGTGACTTTTGATATACAAAATTGCGGCAGTTTGGGCCGTCACCATCATTTCGAGGTGTTCTGCGGTACACATATTGGCATAGCCGGCTTCAACCACTTGCCCGCCGCCTTGCGCCACCATCACTTCGACAGGGGTCCCGTAATCGACATTGTGTCCTTTGGGTAAAAGAATCTCACGTTTGGTGATCGTTGGATCATACGGATGATAGACATGATGCAGACTGCCTTGTCCAATGACCGCTGCCACCGATTGGGCAATCCCCGCGGAAGCCGAAGAGACGATTTGCGCGTCTTCGACGTGCAATAAGTTAGCCAAATACGCCCCTGTTTTTACAGCTAAATCGGCCATTTCAAAAAAGTGTTCGCCACCAAAGCGTTGTGCTTCTAAGACCCGTTCCGACACTTTGGAGACACCCAAAATCGTCATCCGCCCCGAGGCATTAATGACTTCTTTTAAACCAAAAGTCTCATAATTCATTGTCATAGATGGTTCCTCCAATCACCGTTTTTAACGGACGAATTTGTTCGGTGGCTGTCCGAGTAAAGCCATTGGAATCGACCAATTCTTTCTCGCCAGTGACCAATTCAAAAATCGTCAAATCCGCATCAAAGCCGACCGCTAGTTGGCCTTTATTGGCTAAATGGAAATTTTTGGCAGGGACAGCGGTCACTTTCTCTAAAATGTCGGACCAAGTATAGCCAACCACACGGAGTTTTTCCATCGTGGTTGCCAAGTCATAGACCGGACCATTGGTGCGATTGCGAATATAGATGTCGGTACTAATTGAAGTCGCATCCATCCCAGCTTGATGGGCCACTTCAGCTACATGGAAATTAAAGCTATCCGTGCCATGTCCAATATCAAAGATGACGCCGCGACGATACGCGTCCCACGCAATGTCTTTGATGTGATTATCGGCACCTAGAATCCCATTCGGTTTGCCGTTAAAGCAATGCGTCAAGACATCGCCCGCTTCCATCACAGCCAAAATTTCAGCAAGTTCTGGCGGTGCCGAGCCAACATGGACCATCAATGGTAAGTGATCATTTTCTGCTTGGATTTGTTTGGCTAATTCCAAAGGAGTAATGCCATTGTCGCCAATCACCGTTTTACTCATGCGGGCTTTGATGCCAACGATAAAATCTGGTAAATCCACTAATGCTTGTTTGACTAAGTCAGCTTTGACTTTTGATAAATCGGCCAATTCGTCTTGTTCGACAATCCCCCATTTGGAAATATTGACCAGTGCATAGACATTGGTTTTAGCTTGTTGGGTTAGTTCATAAAAGTCATGAATATTCTCTGCCCCAGTGGTCCCCGCATCAATCACGGTGGTAACACCTTTTTCGACCCCGATTTGATCCGGATAGTCGTAGTACAAATTCATTTTTTCAAAGCAATGCACATGGTCATCAATCCAACCAGCGGAGATATACATATCATCAGCTAACGTAAGTACTTCTTGTGTCTCTTCAGTTACGATAGGCGCAAGTTGTGTGATTTTCCCATCTTTTATGCCAATTTCAAAGACTTGTTTGTCAATTGTTCGGGCATTTTTAATTATTAAATCCAACATCCTACTTTTCCTACTTTCCTACTGTTCTACAAATTTAAATTTTGACCATGGGTGAATAAATGGAAGTAAAATATGCTCCGCTTCTACAATATGCCCCACTTTATTTTTTCGTGGATCACTATGCGGTTCTAAAACAACTTGTAACTCATTTTTATATTTTCCAAAGCTATCATTACCAATGACAATATCCCCTACTTGAAATTCTTGCGTATTGTCATGGGCTGGATTTGCTTCGTTTTTGTACACTTTGCGTACTTCTGTTGAACGAATCACTTGATGCGTGATATCACCACGACGATAATGTTGCGCATTTAAGACAATCGCTTTTTCGACTGGATTTGCCTCAGCTACAAATTCAATTGAAAATGCTGTTTGGTAACGATTGACCTTACTCAATGCCTCTAGTTCTTGTTCAGAAGCATAAGCATTTCCAATAATCACATCATCAATTAAATTCGTCGCAAATAGATGCTTGGCTGCTACTTCAACTGGCAAATGACGATGCATTTCTAATGTCGGCAAGCCATCATTGATATCCCAAGGACCAATATTTCCAGCTTGAGAAGTAATGAAAGCTGCTGTACGAATCCCTTTTTCTTTAAATCGTTTACTACATGATTCAAAGAAATCATAAGGTAAAGCAGTTCCTTCTTGTGGATAGAAATTATGACAGCCATATAAATAAGGTGTATTCGCTTGGTATGTCAAAATATTATCCAAATATGCGACATCATTACTCATATTTAATTCAATCGCTACACCAAAAGGATTATACGTGAGCATCGCTTCTTTATTTCCATCAAATCCTAAATCTAAGCGAATACCATCAGCGCCTAATTCGTGGAAAAATGTTAAATCATCATAGGAAATACCTAGTTCTTCGAAAATATTTGGAGCAACATCTAAAATTGTTTCAAATCCTAAATCTTTCGCAAAGAAAATTAGCTCTTTAAATTTTTGAGAGACCGCTTCTTTGCCCTCTGTTACTTCTAGCATACTCATAAAAATTCGACTAAATCCGTATTTATGCGCTAATGTCAAATATGCTTTATCTTGCTCAATATCACTGTGATCTGGATAGACCGAAACCCCTAATTGTCGTTTCATATTTTTCCTCGCTCCATTTCGTCATATTTTTGTTGAAAACGATACATAATAATTGAACTACATAGTACTGTCGCTGTTACAACGAAGAAACTACCTAAGCCAATTGCTTGCCCAATGACGGCTGCTAATAAAATAATCCCAACGGCCATCAGCAAAAAATAACGTAATTTAATATTTTTATACTTTTCTGGAATGTTCCCTTTTATAAGATAGATTTGACTTCCAAGAAAGAGCACTAATGCGTAAATAATTGTCATTTGTTCACCAAAGAGGATAGTTATTGGCTATCCTCTTGTCTCCTATTTTAATTATTTTCTTCCGCAAGTTCACGTTCTAATTGTTGTTTTTCAAAGACTTTAAAGAATGGGTAGTAAATCGCCAAAGCAATTAAGAAGTTGACAATAACTAATACTCCTGCGGCAATGCTCCAATTTGTACTCATCCATGCAGCAATTGGTGATGGAATTGTGAAACCTAATCGAACTGCCATCAATGGTACAATACCAGACGTTGTTAAGAAATAAGAGAGAGTTGTTGTTACTAAAGGTGCAACGATGAATGGAATCCCTAAAACGGGGTTCATGACAATCGGCGCGCCAAAGATCATTGGCTCATTGATATTAAAAATACCTGGTAAGAATGACAAACGACCTAATTGTTTTAAATATTTTGATTTCGAGAATAAGAACAATACAACTAATGATAACGTAGTACCAGCACCACCGATCCAAATAAACCATTGTAAGAATTGCTCCGTAAAAATATTTGGTAGTTCATGTGCATTCCCAGAAGCTGCAAAGGCATCAATATTTTCAGCAATTGAAATTTCCCAGAATGGACGGATAACTGGTCCCATGATTGCGGGTCCATGAATTCCCAGCACCCAGAAGAAACAAATTAAGAAGACTGTCAGTAAACCACCGAATAAACTGTTTCCTGCAAGTACATCTTTAAATGGCATTAAAATATTACTCAAGAATGCATTAATATCGAATCCAATTAAATGACGAACAACCCAGAAGAAAATCAAAATTGCGCCACCAGGAATCAGAGCCATAAATGAATTACTTACTTCAGGTGGGACACCATCAGGCATCTTAATCGTAATATTTTTAGCAATAAATAAATGATAAATTTCAACAGAAACAATAGCAGTAACAATCGCCCCAAATAACGAACCTGAACCTAAATGCGCGACATTAATAAAACGACCAGCCGTGATAACGCCTTCAACATCTTCAAAAACACGTAATGGTGGTGCAGCGGTAATCATAAATGCCATTGTTGCAAGAATTCCTGCAGTCAATGAGTCTAATTTATAATGCTTCGCTAGTGATGATGCAATCCCAAACGTTGAGTATAGCGCTAACAAACCAACCGTGTAACGAAAAGGAATATCTAAGACTTCACGATACGGTTCAATCATCGCAGCAATTGATGGAATTGGAAAGTTCAGCAAAATCGTAAAGAATGATCCCACAATAGTTAGTGGCAATGTGGCAATAATCCCTTTTCTAATCGCAACCATGTGTCGCTGCATACCAACCTTGTTGGCAACCGGCATCAATTTTTGTTCAATAAAATTAACAAACCCGTTCATTTCATAACCTCCATATTATATCATTATAATGTTTGCACTTAGAGAATAACATAGCTTGCACTTATTGTAAACGTTTTTCAATAAAATAATTTTCAACAATAGCCTTAAACTACTGTTGAAAATTATTACGCTTCATATTCAATATAATACGGATGTTTGGATGTGTTATAAATAGCTTCTGAATATTCAACAACTTTCCCGTTGCTGTCGACTGATTTTCGTGTACGTCGAATACCCAATTGTTCTGATGTTTGTAATTTTTCTTGTTGTTCGTTAGAAAGCAAAATGGCTTCAAAAGCATCTTCAAAAGAAGCTAAATCATATTCTTTTTGATTCATCAAACGATACAATGAAGTTCCTTTGAATTGCTCTTTTGAAATGTCTGCTAAATCTTCTGGCAAATAATGGACAAAATAAATATAGGGCTCATTGTCTAATAAATACAAACGTTCTAGACACACCGCTCGTCTGCCAATATACGGATACGCAGAATCTGACGGTTTTAACTCAACTTCTTTGACGTTCAACATAACCTTATCAACGTCAAAATTGGAATTTTTCAGAATTTGGGTAAAACTCACTGCCCGAGATAATTTATTGTAAGGCCGATTGCTTAAAACAGTCGTACCACGTCCGCTCTTCTTTTGAACATATTCATCTGCTGCTAGCAGTTCAATTGCTTTACGAACGGTAATTTTGCTCACACCAAATAATTCTTCTAATTCATTCTCAGTTGGAAGCATTGTTCCGACAGGATATTTTCCACTAAAAATATCCTTCTTAATTTTATCCGCTACTTCTAAGTACAACACCTTATTTCTTTTCATCGCGCCACCTTCATTATTCTTTATATTTCAAGAATACCATTCAGAGAAAAGGTTTGCAAAGCCTTTCTTACCGCCCTCGCTGAAAGAGTTGTAAAAATCGCTTCTGTAGCATTGTACAGGTAACGAGTAAAGCAATCATAATCGGATAAAATGTATTTAATTCCACGCTAACGATAAATATAATAACTAGACCAATGCAACTAATCAATAGTAATTTCCAAAAGGCAAATTGATGAAGTGTTTGATTATTTCTTAAGAAATAATGCGTACCAAAAATCAATAAAAAACTTAAAATAATGATAAACATCCCAATTCCTCCTATGCCTCTTCGACTTGTGCTTGTTCTTCTTGGGTTACTTGTATTTTCTCAAATGCTTTGAAGAACGGATAATAGATAGCTAGTGATACAAAGAAGCAGACAAAGACCATCACAAAAGCAACCCAATTCCAATTAGAGGTAATCAATGCTCCCAATGGTGCTGGAATTGAGAATGGTGGTTTCACCATCATTTTAGGAACCCAATTCAAAGCAGTCACAATATACACTAGAATAGTATTCGCAATCGGCACTAAAATAAACGGAATGGCTAAGAGTGGATTCATCACAATCGGTGTCCCAAAAATAATTGGTTCATTAATATTAAAAATACCTGGTAAGATAGATAAACGACCTAACTGTTTCAGATATTTTGATTTTGAAAACATAAAGAGTACCACTAATGCTAAAGTTGCTCCAGTCCCACCCATTTGGGCATACCATTGGTAAAATTGTTCGGTAAAGACATTTGGTAAGTCAAAGGCACTCATTCCACCTTGAAATAACTCAGCATTTTCTAAAATTGCCTGATCCCAAAATGGACGAATAATCGGACCTAACACCGCATGTCCATGAATCCCTAACACCCAAAAGACACAAATAACAAATTGAGTGATTACTCCACCTAATAAATTATTCCCCGTTAAAAATCCTTTTAGTGGTGAAATAGCAATTGTCAGTAGACCATTCAAATCAAATCCAAAGAAATGGCGTGGAATCCAAAAAAGTAAAATTACTAATAATGTTGGTAGCAACGCCCCAAAAGACTCCCCGACAACTGGTGGTACCCCATCAGGCATTTTAATTTCTAAATTTTTTGCCTTGGTAAAATGATAGAGTTCTACAGCAACCAAAGCCGCAATAATTGCACCAAACAATCCTTGAGATCCTAGAGAAGCAATCGGTAAATAGCGTCCGGCAGCAACTGCTTCACCCGATTGATTCACGCCTTCTGCCAAATTAATTGGCACCACCATTAACACAGTCGCTAACATTGCTAAAAAGCCACTTGTAATTTTATCTAACTTATAGCTTCCACCTAAATTAGCCCCTATCGTAAACGAAGCATATAAGGACATTAGTCCCACGGTAAAACGGAACGGAACATCTAAAGCAGCTAAATACGGCGCAACCCACTCAGAATAACCAGGTATCGGTAAATTTAAAACAATCGTGAAGAAAGAACCAACAATTGTTAAAGGTAAAATAGAAATTAATCCATTACGAATCGATTGTAAATGACGTTGATTCCCAATAGCATTGGCAATCGGCAATAATTTCATAGCAACTGTATCTAAAAAGCTCATTTTTTTCATCTCCTTATTCTATTTCAAACCCTTGATTTTCAACTAGTTGTTTAAACCATAAACCAGATTTTTTCACTGTTTTCTCGCCTGTTTCTAAATCCATTCGATAAAATCCATAGCGGTTTTTAAATGCGTTAATCCAAGACCAACAATCTACAAATGTCCACATGTGATAACCTAAGCAGTTACTACCTTCTGCAATTGCTTGATGTAACCAAGCAAGATGCTCCTGTAAAAATTCAATTCGGTAATCATCTTGTACCATACCGTTCTCAATAAACGCTTCTTCTCCTTGAATTCCGATACCATTTTCCGAGACAAACCAATCAATATTTCCATATTCATTTTGAATTTTTTTAGCAATATCATACAAGCCTTTGGGATAAATTTCGATCCCTCGTGACGTATTCATCCGTCGTCCGGGCATTTCATAATTGTCATAAAACCATTCTGGAGAAAATACACCTTCAGGATTAGGCACACTTTCCCTTGCCTTTACCCGACGTGGACGATAATAATTAATGCCTAACAAATCAATTTTTGTTTTTGCTAGTAGAAGCTTATCCGCTTCGGTCACTTCAGGTAATTGATTATATTTTTTTAATACATCAATAATCTCTTGTGGGTATTGTCCTTTCAAAATGACATCATTTAAACTTTTTGTATAAAACAAGTCTGCCATTTTTGCTGCATATAAATCTGCAGGATGCTCACTTCTTGGATACACAGGAATTACATCCATAATAATCCCGATTTTACCTAGGTAATTCCCTGCTCTAAATGATTCGATAGCTTCACAATGGCATAGCACAATGTGATGTAATACTTGAGCCGCTCGTTTAAAATCAACCACATATGGATAATGGCGATCGTGTAAATAACCGGCTTCCGCTGGAATCATCGGTTCGTTAAAAGTAAACCAATAGGCTACTTTGTCACCAAATAGCTCAAAACAAGTTTCCGCATATTTTTTATATGCTTGGATGACTTCTCGATTCTCAAAGCCACCAATCTCTTGTAATTTCATCGGCATATCAAAATGATACAAGTTAATGAATGGCTGAATCCCTTTTGCGTTCAATTCATCTAACATATTATTGTAAAATGTCACAGCTTCTGCATTCACTTCTCCTACACCATCTGGAATCAGTCGCGACCATGAAATAGATGTTCGAAACGAGTTAAATGAAATATCAGCCATTTTTTGAATATCTTGTTGATAGTCTTCATAAAATTTTGCTGTTGTTTCTGTCGTTACACCATCAAAAAAACGATGATTGTATTCTTTTGATGCATAGTCCCAAATATTTTCTCCCTTACAATCGCCAGGTACACGTCCTTCTGATTGGGTAGCACTGGATGCTGCTCCCCAGAAAAAATCACGCGCAAATGTGTACTTCATAGAATCCCTCCAATTTTAGTATCCGCTTTCAAAACTCAATGTGAGTATAGCATGATTTCAAATCAATATAATGATATAATTCATTTTAGTTCCTAGTAACAAGAAATGTTTCTTGTTACTACAATGTCACAACTCGTTACGGAGGTTCTTATTATGCTATTTTTAGATTATATTCCTGAGTTAACGCCACTAGAAATGGACATCTATCATTTTATTGCCCATCATTTAGAGCGTACCGCTACGATGAAAATCAAAGAATTAGCTATGCTTACCCACACCAGCCCAACTAGTATCACTCGTTTTTGCAAGAAATTTGAATGCGCTTCATTTTCGGAATTTAAAATTAAACTACGCATGTATACTGATTCCTTAAAAAAATCCAAAATTGCTGATGCGGATGAAACTTCTTATATTGACTTTTTACAAAGGGTTAATCAAGAGTTTTTAAAAAATAAAATTGAGCAAGCAGTTCATTTATTACAGCAAAAATCGCTAGTTTTGTTTCTTGGTTCCGGTTCTTCAGAAACAATTGCGGAATATGGCTCTCTGTATTTTTCTAATTTATCTAAAACTGCTCTAAAAATTTCTGATCCTTCTAATTACCCTATTGAATGGTTTCCTGAGGATATTGCTGCGAAAACTTGTGTCATTGTCCTGTCTATTTCTGGTGAAACGGAGGAAATGATTCGTTACCTGCAACGTTTGAATCAAAAAGATTGCACAATTATTGCCATTACCAATACTGAAAACTCTCCAATTAGTAAATTGTCCCATATAACCATTCCTTATTTTATTGAACGCGAGACTATTTATAAAACCAGTGGTAATCAGGATAAAACAATTGAATTGACCTCACAACTACCAGCATTATTTCTCATCGAAAAAATTGCTAAGCGCTTACGATTGTCACAAGAAATTCAATAACACAGTGTATCATCTCTGTCACAAGTGACGATTTCTCTGACCTGTGTCTGATTTACGACGAATCGCCAATCACGAGTTGATTTTCGATATACTGAAAATAATAAATGATTGGAGGTATTTTCATGGACAAAGGAATTAAAATCGTTACAATTGGTGGCGGCTCAAGTTACACACCTGAATTAATTGAGGGCTTCATTAAGCGACATCAACATTTACCAGTCAAAGAAATTTGGTTGGTTGACATTGAAGCCGGCAAAGAAAAACTTGAGATTGTCGGTGCCATGGCGCAACGGATGGTCAAAACTTCAGGTATTGATTGTACGGTACATTTAACTTTAGATCGTCGTAAAGCTTTGGAAAATGCTGATTTTGTGACAACACAATTGCGTGTAGGGTTGTTAGACGCTCGCATTTTAGATGAACGAATCCCTCTCAGTCATGGCATGATTGGCCAAGAAACGAATGGTGCTGGTGGTATTTTTAAAGCATTGCGTACGATTCCGGTTATTTTAGAGATTGTAGAAGAAATGAAAGAACTTTGTCCGAATGCTTGGTTAATTAATTTTACAAACCCTGCTGGGATGGTCACTGAAGCAGTCTTACGTTATGGTAAGTGGTCAAAAGTTGTTGGTTTGTGTAACATACCGGTTAATGCGATTTTTGAAGAAGCTGATCTGCTACAAGAAAAGCCCGAGAATTTATTTTTCCAATTTGCAGGAATCAATCATTTACACTGGCATACTGTCAAAGACTCTACTGGTAATGACCGGACAGCTGAATTAATTGAACAAATGTATGGCACCAGTGAAGCCAAAAGTATTGTTGCAAATATTGCTAATAATAATTTATTAATTGATCAAGTCCGAAACTTGGGTATGATTCCTTGCCCGTACCATCGCTACTATTACTTGACGGATGCCATGCTAGAAGAAGAACTAGCTGCTTTTCGAGAAAATGGCACACGTGCCGAAAAAGTCAAAAAAATTGAGAGTGAACTTTTTACACTCTATAAAGACCCTGAATTAGATTACAAACCTCAACAATTAGCAGAACGTGGTGGTGCACGTTATAGCGATGCTGCTTGCGAAATTATTCACGGTATTTATAATGATACCGGACAATTAATGACGGTCAGTACTAAAAATAATGGAACTATTGCTGATTTACCTGACGATTGCGCGGTTGAGGTAACTAGTCTCATCACCCGTCAAGGCCCTGTCCCACTCAATTTTGGACATTTTTCAGCCAAACAACGAGGATTATTACAAGTCATGAAAGCAATGGAAGAGTTAACCATTGAAGCGGCAGTTACTGGCAATTATGGGACTCTCCTCCAAGCTTTCACCATGAATCCCTTAATTCCTAGTGGACATCTTGCTAAATTAGTCATGGACGAACTACTAGTTGCACACAACACTTATTTACCAGCATTTCATTAAAAAATACAAATACGCCTTCATTGTTTAATCACAACGAAGGCGTATTTTTTAGTTTTTGAACTTCTTTAGCTAGGTATTCAATCGTATATAACGCAGGAACTTGCGAAGTAATATCGGTTGTGCCTTTGCGTTCTGTGGAGATATAGTAAGCTAAATTGATGTCTGATAATTTGGCAATTGTTGAATTTGCACTATTCGTAATCGAAATAATTGCACTTTTATGTGCAATAAAATGATTCAGATAATTTATGATGTCACTAGATTCCCCACCAACTGACAAGGCAATAATACACGCTTTTTCAGCAATCGCTGAACGAAAGAATTCAATCGGGTGGTTCGATGGGTCTTCAATATGAAAAGCCATCTGGAAGATAGAAGAAAAATACATCGCCCCATAAGAAGCAATAATATTTGATGAGCCTGCTCCAATAAATAGGACCATCTCTTTCTCTGCCAAAATTTTCGCTGCTTCATGCAAAGTATCTTGAAAGCGTTCCTCACTTGTTCGGTGAATAAAATTAATAAACGCACTTTCATCTACCGCACGTACTTTTTGCGATTGATTAATGGTTTCATTGTACATCTGCAATTTGATTTTAAATTCAGAGAATCCTTCGCACTCAAATTTCTTGCAAAAGCGGAGAATGCTCGCTGTACTGGTATGCGTTTTTTCTGCTAATTCACGGATTCTCATATATATCACTTGATCAATATGAGTCGCTATATACTTATAAATTTCCAAATCAATTTGACTTAATTCCGGCGTATAGTTTAAAAAAAGCATCCTGCCACTCCCTTATTCAACCCATTGCTCATACATTTTTTCGACTAGTTCAATGGTTTGTAGCGTTAAATCTTTCGTCATGATTGGACTTTCGGTTAAGCCTTTTGCTAAACATTCATTCACATGGTTGACTTCAAAGACAAATTCGCTTTGATGAGGAAGATGAATGTGCTCACTCTCGCCATTAATCGTGACCGTTGCTTCTTGGGTTTTCCAAAATTTTGGAATCACAACCTGTCCTTGATTTCCAAAAATCGTTAATTGACTATCACTACCAAAGTTGGTTGTCACAAACACATTGCCTTGAATATTGTTTGTTAGCAAGACACTTACGTCACATTGTGAGTCTGTTTTTCCGGGTTCGATTAATGCGGTTCCTGCAGCTTCTTCGATTTCTGTCCCTGTGACATACAGCATATATTGCAGGCCATAACTTCCTGAACCATGGAGTGCGCCTCCCCCGGCATCCAGTGAATCAAACCACGAAATATGATCAACATTAGGATAAGCTGTAAATGAACGTAAGTAGCGAACATCCCCCAGTTGTTTTTCTTGAATTAATTTTTTTACGTATTGTGTAATGGGTAGAAAAACAGCTTTTTGAGCTTCCATTAGAAAACAATTTTGTTGTTTTGCTAGTTCGAACAATTCATCTGCTTCATCCCACGACAAGGTAAAAGGTTTTTCTACGAGGACATGTTTGCCGGCTAGTAAGGCATTTTTTGCGGCTTCATAATGCCCTTTATTATAAGTTGCTACATACACAATATCGACATTGTCATCTTCATACAATTCTTGGTAACTGCCATATGCCGTTGGAATAGCTAATTCTTGTGCGACTTGTTGGGCTTTTTCTAAGTTTCTTGATGCAATGGCGGTAACAACGCCGTCTTCACTTTCATTTACTCCTGCAACAAAGCGTGGCACAATTTGCGCTGTACTAATAATTCCGTATCTAATTGACATCGTTTTCCCTCCTTAAACTGACTATAGTTATTGTACTACACTTCGTTCCTACTTTTGAAGAAAACAACAAAGGTACCAAAAAAGACCAGTGAAATTCACTGGTCACATCGCTATCTCAAAAAGCTCTCATAACTGATTTGTTCCTGTTGTACTGCATTTACAAGTACCTGAGGTTCCGCAATGATGCGATTCAACACATTCAATAGCATTTTTAATTTTTGACGGTCTTCTTTGATAGATACACCAATTTGTAAAGTAAAAACAGTTGGTGTCTCTTCAAAAATCGTAAATTCTTGCTTAGTTGCTGTTAATTTAAGATAGATTTTTAGTTGAATCTCTTTATCCACTACTAATACGTCATCGGTCTTTTTGATTAAACCATTCTTCTTACCGGATACTTTTTGAAAATCAATCGGAGGTAATTTACTTTCATAAGCAAAGGCACTGAAAAAAATAGTACGCAAGGAGTCAATGTATTCAAATTCTGACAACTCATCTTTTACATAGTAAATCGGTTGGTGCGTAATATTTAAGTTTTTACCGTACGTCGAACATAAATAATAATCGTATTCCTGCGTGTCTCCAGAGTTTAATTCATACAATACTTTGGTTTCAATCCGTTCAATATATTCTGAAAAATTATGCTGCAGATTAAACTTTAATTGCTGGGTTGAAAGACGTCCATCAATAGCAATAATCGCTAAACGCAGTTTACGATGTTCTAAGACGATTCGATTCAACATCCCACAAAACGTCAAGAAAATTAAATGAATTTCACGTTTGGAAAATTCGTACTGATACGTCATTGCGAACGTCTTTTTTATTTTCTTCATATACATTCGTAGCAACGGTTGGTCACCAGTATCATGAAAATCTTTGTAGCGTAAATCGACACTGTCAGAAACATTTAACATGATTTTCAAACTAATCGGTATCATAATTTTCAATAAGTCTTTCAAGCAAGTATAATCATCAAACGCATCAATTTGTAAATATTCGGATATCTCTCTTAATAAAAAGTTGCGCGTTTCTTCAGCTAGTTGAATTAAGTGATTATAATTTTCTTTGCTGCAATCCACGAAACGATACAAATCCGTACTGAAAATCGCAATGTAGGTTAAAAATTGAATGACTTCTATCGAAAAATCGAAACCTGTAAATTTGTTGCGTAATTTTTGTACTAACTCAACGACAAGCTCGTATTCATCCGTTGGCTTATAATCAAAGTTAATTTTAGGTAAATCTAAGAGCTCTTCCTCCCCATTAAGAACCTGATTTCGAAAATACAATAAGTAGATAATGAAACGCTCTGCATTAATATCTGAGAACACAATGCGCGAGTTGGTAATCGTTTTAAAAAAGGTGTTGTGTATTTTTTCTTTTTCTGCTCGGTCACAATAAAAAAATGCATTGTATTCTGGAATGCCAAAATCATTGCTCGTATTTTTATCAAAGTAGCGGTACATTCGAATCGTCAGCATGATTTTTTTGAATACCGGACCTTCAATAACCATTCCATGATGAGGACGAACATTTAAAGAGAGACCGTATTTTGCTAACATCTCTTTTACTTTCTGTAATTCTCTACTAATTGAATAATTAATAATTAATTCTTGCTGAATTTCTTCGACTTTCACTGGTTGATCTGCAGACAAGAAGCGTCGCAAAATATAGCGAACACGATGATCGAATTCACTATCCAGAGATAATGAGGAATACATTTGAAAAAACTCTCTGATAGCTGCTTCATCTTCTTGGTTTTCAATCATTAATTTGTATCCTAATGAACGTTTTGAAACAATTTGGATTTCTTTATTTGTTGCAACACTTTCTTTTAGCTGCTTCATATCTGATTTAACGGTCCGTGACGTCACATTCAATCGTTCACCAAGCTTTTCACTAGTTAAAAAGTCATCTGCACGAAAAAGAAGAAGAAATAGCGCTTTTAATCTAGGTTGACTATCTAAGAATTCTAATTTCTTGGATATCCCTAAAGCCATATCTCTTCACCTCTTTTTTTATTCTTCTAAATAAAGTTCTTTCATCGTATCAATTATTTCTTGTGAGATACCTAATTCTTGTTTGACATAATTCTCAATCGAATTATAGTTATCGATAATCGCATCAATCGACGCTTCAATAAACTCTGATTTTGTATCAATAAATGAATACAAATGGTCAAGTACACTTGGATCATCGGTCAATTTGCGATAACCTGCCATTTTTACAGCGTTTCTTTCTTCACGATTTTTTGCGGTCAACAAGTAATCTGCTAGTAACTCTTCTTTCGGTACTCCAAGAACACCTAAGACTAACATCGCCCCATAGCCAGTACGGTCTTTACCGCCACGGCAATGTTGCACAATGGCAGCTGCCTCGGGTTTAGCAACTTCACGTAGCATTTTTGCAAAAGCTTCTTTCGATTCTTTTTTATTTGCAAAGGTACGATATTGTTCTAACACAACATCTGCTTGATTCACAAGTGTACCGTTTTTTTGTTGCTCGATAATTTCATTGATTAAGTTCGCATCTTCGTTTTCTTTAGATGCTTGGAACTGAGCAGCAAGTTCAGCCGCATGCGCAGCAGGATCTACATGATACGTTACGACTTGGTCATTGATGGTTGGATTCGGATATTTTTCAATTTCAACATCACTACGATAATCAATAATCGTATGAATCCCTAATTTTTGCAAATATTCTAATCCCTTTGCTGTGGCATTATGAATATGATCCGAGCGATAAAGTTTCCCCCATTTTACATGTTTACCATCAACTGTTGGGTACCCACCCATATCGCGGAAATTATTCATGCCTTCTACCGGCAGTGTCCGTTCACCGATGACGTAGCTCTCTTCTTCTGTTTTTATCAAAAAATAGGGACGATAATCGACATCAATGGTGAGTGTAAAACTGGCTTCGTTTGTTTTAATTACTGATATGGGTTCTGTGTCGTTCATTGTCTTCATTAAGAACACTTCAACTTCTTGCTCCTGTTGTAAAGTTGGTTTCTGGAAAAGAAAACAATTTTTCTCTGGTTGACTGACTTCATATCTATTTGTCATACGCTTAACCTAATATACCTAACATTGTTAGAATAATTGAAAGAGCCATAATCGAAACAATTAAAACAGGAGCATGTTTTCCATTGGTTTTCTTCAAAATTTTGTAAACGACAAAAGTAGTTAAAATACTGAATAATCCAGGCATCACTTTGTCAAACATTTCTTGGAAGGCAATCACATTGTCACCTGCTGAAATTTCAGCGACGACATTGACCTGCACCACAGAAGCTATTAAGGCACCAATAACCATTAAACCAACGACGTTTGCCATGTTTGATAAACGTTGCAAAATATTGCCGCCAGCGCCTTCAATCATTTCCATTCCTTTAACATAACCTAAGTGAATCCCATAATATTTAATCGCTACGTTGACTGAATTATACAACAAGAACATCAAAATGGGGCCTAAGACACTACCGTTTAAAGCTAATGCTGCACCAATACTTCCACAAATTGGTAACCAAGTAAATTTTAAAATACTATCGCCAATCCCTGCTAAAGGACCCATCAACCCTGTTTTAATACCAGTTACGGTTTCTTTTTGATCTTCTTCCGTCGTTTCTTCAATCGCTGCTGTAATCCCCAAGATCAGTGCATCCGCATTCACGTGACTATTGAAGAATTCCAAATGACGTTTCATCGCTTTGACTTTTAACTCTTTTGGTTTATCACTGTATAAACGCTCCAATACGGGCGCAAAGCTTGATAAGAATCCAATCGCTTGCATGGATTGAAAGTTATTTGTAACATTTAATAGCTGCATCCGCCAAAAGACTTTATTTAAATCACTTTTCGTTACTTTATTTATTTGTTCACTCATAAATCAAAGTCCCCCTCATAATCTTCATCATCCTCGACATTTCCAGCAGAACTCTGAACAACGACTTTCTCTTGTGTTGCAATATCATAAATCAAGGCAATTGGTAGAGCGATTAAGGTGATTGGCAATACAGATAGGTCTAAATAAACCGCAAGTGTGAAGCCCGCAATCAAGAACGTCCATAATTCGCCTTTTTTCATCATCATTAACATCAATAAGCCAATACCTACGGCTGGAATAATTTTACCAGCGACAGTTAATCCATCCATAATACCTTCTGGAAGTGCTTCTACCACGACATCAATTGTACTAGAACCAAAATAAATCGCTAAAAAAGTTGGGACAGCACGGATTAAGAAAGCAATACACATCGGTACATAATTAATACGGAAAATTTTTGAAAAATCACCCGTATCTGCAATTTTATCCGCAATCGGGTTCAAATAAACAATACTTGAACGATATAAGACTAATAGTTGTTGTGCCAACAAGGAAGTTGGGACAGCTAGTGCTACTGCTGTTGCCGTTCCTCCTGATGCAATTCCTAAAGCTGTACCAATTGCCGTGCCCGAAATAATATCTGGTGCTGAATAAGCCCCGACATTTCCGACCCCCATCCACATAACCTCAAGTGTTGCACCAATATATAATGACGTTTCCAAATCTCCTAGAATTAATCCAATAACAGGGGCAATCAACAATGGTCGGCGAATCATTTGTGTACCAATATCATCAATCGCACAAATTCCCGCCCACGCTGCAATTAATAAGGCTGAAATCATGAAAGAACCTCCTTCAGATTCGTTTTCTCATCATTTGGCACCATTTGAATCGTCACATCGACTCCTTTAGCCAGTAAACTTTCAAAGGCAGCTCTTTCTGCAGGTGTTACAGCAACCGCTTTGGTTAAACGTTCACGTCCTTCTTGAAAACGCATGCCACCGACATTTAAGGCCTCAACTGGCACACCTGCTTCTACTGCACGCAAAACATCTTCACTTGTCGTGAACAATAACATCGTTCTTCTGGTAATTGGATTTCTCTTAATAATTTCACCAAATTTTTCTACTGGAAAAGCGCGTACATTAATTCCTTGCGGTGCAGCCATCGTCAGGATACTTTTTTGTGTTTTATCTCCTGCGACTTTATCATTTAATACGATAATTTGTTCTACATGATGCATATTCACCCATGTTGTTACTACTTGACCATGAATTAAACGGTCATCAATTCTACTAAAGACTATACTCATCTTCTTCGTCTCCTTCCAAATCTTCATTTGTTCTAATTGTTAATCCTTGATTGTAAGCCGCTTGTACAACTTCTGCTAACTCTTCAATTGTCCCCGTACGACTCATCAAAACTTCCAATAATACCGGTAAATTGACACCAGACGCCACAATGGTATTTTCTCTTTCTAACAAGTAGCTTGCTAGATTAATTGGTGTTCCTCCAACAATATCTGTCAGAACCAAAAGTCCTTTTGATGTATCTAATTTATCTGCTTTATCTAACATTTCTTGTTTTAAATCATCGACTTGATCGACAACAAAAACGCTCATCGTATCATAATTATCTTGCTTACCAACAATTAATTCTGCACTTTCAATGGCAGCCTTTCCAAAATCTCCGTGCGTCATAATTAAAACGCCAATTGTATTCCCCATTTCACTATGCCTCCTTAAAGTTCATATGTCCGTTATTGTAAGAACTTGCTTGTTCTTATGTTTTCATTATATATTGATGAAAATCGCTTTCAATAACACGTTTTTCACTAACGAAAGTGAAATGTACGAATAGAAATGAACATTGAAAATTGATAGCAAAAAAAAAGCCAACAGATTTCTCTGTTGGCTTCGACAGTACTATTGCTAGTAGATGAGTTTTTCTCCACAAAAAAATCATCCGACACCCTACAATCCGGTAGGCGAGTTTCCTCTATGTGCCTCTGTTTGAGTTGACTAGCATCCGCTAGCCGTCTCGGCTCATCGCATAAAACATACTGTATCATAAAAGGATGGTCTTGGCTAGTTTTTTCTTTCACCCGAAAGACTCTCACTTACATTCATTAAAAATAGATGACATTCACATCCAAAATCACACTCTTTAGGATAAAAATGTTTTTTTATGTCAAATAACTGTATAATAAAACCACATTAGAACGATTGATGTCAATCGTTCTAATATTTCTCATGTAATAGAGAACTATAAAAAATTGATTCGCATTTAGATAGCGCGGTAAATACCCGTTTATATTATAATTTCAGTATGCCTCTAGAATTTATAGTTACCTAGGGAATTAAAAACGAAAGAAGGTGCGATGGTGACGTATACATCACCTACTATTTTATGAAAAAGAAAAACTCATTTAAGAAAAAGATGAATAGATACATAATATAAAAACAAAAAATCATGATTTCACCCTAAATTTAGAAAGGAAGTTGTGCATGTCTATCGCTTTATACCTGGCATCCAATCATAAATTTACAGAACAAATCAATCATTCCCTATTTTCACTGAATGAAATGATTGATTTAGGTTATAGCTATACAGATTTGGAAAAATATTTTCAAAATTGATGGTTTGATTTAGCTGATATCAATCCCTATGAAAAAGTTTTTATTTAGAGGAAAAAATGAATTCACATTTGAAATTATACAAGATACTGATTCTCAAACAATTTCAAAATACACACACAAGAAATATTATTATGAAATAAGGATTACTAACCCCACTAGCTTTTATTCTGACTTGATTAGTTATTTAAATAATTACTCTGTTCCGTACGAAATTTGGCGTATTTGGGAAGGCGATTTTAATTCTGATAATTTAGAGGTATTTGATATATGTAACTTGTCTGAAAAAGATTTGGAGCATCTAATCGAAAGTAATACCTATTCACATCCAAAAGTCGGGAAAATTTGGTGTTAATTACACTAAATAACCGTGCAGGTAATTTTGATAAATTACCTGCACGGTTATTTGTTTACATAGAAAGAATTTTTTCCACTTTGGTATTAATCAAATCAATCGCTACATGATTTTCCCCGCCTTCAGGTACAATCACGTCTGCATAACGCTTAGTAGGTTCAATAAATTGATGATACATCGGTTTGACAACCGTTAAATATTGCTCAATAACTGAGTCTAACGTACGCCCGCGTTCTTCAATATCTCGTTTGATTCGGCGAATGATACGAATATCATCATCCGTATCCACATAAATTTTAATATCCATTAAATCACGTAGACGCTCATCTTCTAAGATTAAAATGCCCTCAAGAATAATCACTTCTCGTGGTTCTTGATGAACTGTTTCTTCACTTCTAGTATGGCGAACATAATCATAGACGGGTTTTTCAATCGCTTCATAATTGAGTAATTGCTGTAAATGGTCAATCATCAAATCTGTATCAAAAGCTAACGGGTGGTCGTAATTGGTTTTCAACCGTTCTTCAAATGCTAAATGGCTTTGATTTTTATAGTAAGAGTCATGTTCTAACATCATAATAGAATGGTCGGGGAAATGATTAAAAATAGCACGGCTTACGCTGGTTTTTCCACTGCCTGATCCCCCAGTAACCCCTATAATAATCGGTCTGTGTGTCGTCATCACTTTATCTCCTTTGGTATTTGTTTCAATTATAGCCGAAATAGCAAAAATTACTATCATAATTTAGTGATTAATTTGCTAAAATCTCATAAATTTCTTCTAACGTTTGAATTTGGAAGGTTGGTTGAATTGTCGGTTGCATATTTTTTTCTGGATGCAACCAAATCGTATCAATCCCTGCATTGATACCACCTTGAATATCCGAAGTTAAAGAATCACCAATAATAACGGTCTCTTGTTTAGTAAATTTAGGAATGCGTGCAAATGCGTAATCAAAAAATTCTGTCTTAGGTTTTTGATGTCCTGCTGTCTCGGAAACAAAAATATCTTTGAAATACGGCAATAAATTTGATTCTGTCAATCGTTGGAATTGCGTTTGGGCTACACCGTTTGTTACCACATACAAGTCTGCTTTTTGGGCTAAGTCTTGAACAATTTCCAAACTATTTCCTAAACGTTTATGTCCTTGATTCAAATAAGAACGGTAACGTCGTTCCATCGCTGGACTATCGACTTCTTTCCCAAAGTGTGCAAATAGCTCACCAAAACGCCCATTCACCACTTCTTCTGAGGTCATATTGCCTTTTTCGTATTCTTTCCAACGTCTTTGATTCAAGACTTTATACGTATGTTCAATTTCAGGTGTTAACTCAATTGCAACTTCTTGAAATAAATGGCGTAGTGCTTGGTTTTCAGCATCTTTAAAATCCAGTAATGTATCATCTACATCAAATAATAATGTATTATATTTCATTTTGATCTCCTTATCTAAAGTATGGTTTTAAGGACAGTAGCTCTGCTTGTGTCAATGCACGATAACTTCCTGTTGACAATGAACCAAGTTGTAAAGGGCCCATTGCTACTCGTTTTAAAAAAATAACTTTTTTCCCCGTTACTAAAAACATTTTCTTCACTTGGTGGAACTTTCCTTCACGAAGTGTTAAACGAACAGTGCTTTCTGTTGGCGTTGACGTTAAAATCTCCAATTTTGCCGGCTGACACTGCTCCCCACCATGAAAGATAATACCTTGCGCAAAAGCTTGCACATCATTAACGGTCACTTCGGCATTAATTTTAGCTTCGTATACCTTATCGACTTTCTTTTTTGGCTGTAATAAATCGTACCCTAATTGGCCGTTACTCGTCAACAATAGCAATCCTTCTGTATCACGATCCAGCCGTCCAACCGCTGCTAAATCTCCTCGCTGATCTTCTGGTGCCAATAAATCAAAAACGGTTGTTAATTTATCCCGATTGGCTGTCACTACACCTTGAGGTTTATTCAAAAGATAGTATGTATCTGTTGTTTTCAATCTTTGCCCATTGACTTCAATTTGATGAATCAAACTATCCACATTTTTATTCTCTTGATAAACAATTTTCCCATCCACTCGAACTTTCCCCATTAAAAAAAGACGTTTCATCTGTTTGCGTGACGTCTTCCATTCTGTTTCAATTAATTTATCTAAACGCATAACATCCCTTTCTTTCTTGGTTATTATAGCGCGTTTTGTCTAATTGATAAATAAATTAAGCTATTTTTGTATGTCAAACAAGGCGCATTAGATAATACTTGATTACCTCATGCACCTCGTTTGATTCATTTTGTAATGTTTTGTAATGTGCTTGGAAATGCCTCTACTAAATAAGTCACTAATTGTTCTAAATTTTGTTCTCTATTTAGTAATGCTTCGATAATTATTGGTAAATTAAATCCTGTTAATACATTTGTATTCGGATTTTTTCGTTGAATAATCATCGCGACATTCGAAGGTGTTCCACCTAGAATATCCGTAAGAATCAGAACACCATTCGATTTTTCAAGCATGTCAAACTGATTTCGAGCTTCTTCAACGATCATTTCTAAATCCATCTGTTCCTCAAGAGAGAATACACCGACATTTTCTTGTTTCCCTACAATCATTTCAGCACTCGCCAATGCTTCTTTAGCAAAATAACCATGACTTCCTAATAAAATTGATACCATCTTTCTCTCCTCACAGCTTTGATTTTTATCTTGGTTTTATATTTACATCTACTAACTCATTTTTCTCTTCTTTTGCAAGTTCCATGATAGTTGGATTCAAAAATGTCTCAACCACAGTCATACTCATTGCTTTTGCAGAGCGCTCTATTGCTTTGTGACTAATTGGTAAGTTGGCAAGTTTCTCGTATTCTGCTGTATGCAAAGACACCCGCGTTTTATTCAAACTAAAATAAGGATTGGTAGTCGGAATAAGTTGACTCACATTACCAAAATCGGTTGAACCGAAATCATCTGGAAAATCAGGTAAAACTGGTTCGCCTAATTCTTCTAACGCTTCTCTACAAATATTTCCTAACACACGGCTGAAAGTTCGTGCTCCGTAACCCTTCTCTTCTTCAATATTTACTTTACACCCCGTAGCAAGAGCGCCCGCTTGAATACAGTTTTTAACTTTTTCAACTAAATGAGGTAATTCATCTTCTTCCATGCAGCGAATGCTGTACTCAATTTTTGAATAATCTGGAATCATGCCTGTTGCCGTACCACCTTCTACTAAAATACCTGATAAGCGTGTATCTGATGTCACTTGTTGACGTAGCATCGCAACAGCATTGAAAAATAGATTAGCTGCATCTAACGCATTTACCCCTTTAAATGGTTGGCTAGCTGCATGCGCAGAATGTCCAAGATATTCAATAGTAAATTTATATGTTGCTGTACAGCGTCCCGCAATTCGCGTTGTTCCAGAAGTCGGATGAACCATTGTCGCAGCATCAATATCTTCGAATGCCCCTCTTTCAATTAATTTAATTTTCCCACCACCGCCTTCTTCTGCGGGTGTACCAATCAACGAGACTTTTCCTGAAATATCAAATATTTCCATTGCAGTTTTTGTCGCTAAAAATGCTCCTACAGCTGATGAAGCAATGATATTGTGTCCACAAGCATGTCCTAATTTGGGTAAGGCATCATACTCCGCTAATATAGCAAAGTGTATCTCTCCATCTCCTTGAGTATGTGTTGCTTTGAACGATGTTTCAAGACCGCAATAATTATTTTCTACTTCGATATTAGAATTGATTAGATAAGTAGTAATTTTTTCAACGGCTAAAAACTCCTCATAACCTAATTCTGGGTGACTATGGATATATTCACTTAGTTCTATCAGCTCTGGTTTTCGTTCCTCTACATTTTTTTCAATTTCTTTTTTTATTTCCTGTAACATTCAAAATTCCCCCAAACTAAAATAGACCTACAAGTGCTCCTACCAATGAGAACAATAAGACTCCCAGTAAAATATGTGTATATTTCACTTTACGATATCGGATTAAATAGTAGATAATAAAGACAGCTGTCACAGGCAACAATCCCGGTAAAATCTGATCAATATATGATTGAATACCTGTTGTTTCTCCGTTCACAACAATTTCCGGCTTTAATGAGAGTTTTACATATTGTGAAGATAAAATTCCCATCATGAACATTCCTAACACACTCGATGCCGTAATAAATTGATTGATTCTTCCATCTTTCAGCACTTGCAAAATACTTTTACGCCCTACTCGATATCCTAAATGCCATAAATAATAACTAATTGAAGTCGTCATCAAACTAACAACCACAAATGGTCCTAAACCTGCAATCCAACTTCCAGCAGAAGCCAGAGGTAAGAATAAACCAATGACAATCGGTCTAATTGTTCCCCAGTCAACCGTATCACCTATTCCTGCTAGCGGACCCATAAAACCTGTTTTTAACCCAGTAATCATTTCATCGGAAATATCTTCGCCTTTAGCTCTTTCCTCTTCCATAGCAATAACAATCCCGTGTATCAAACTTCCCCATATTCCTTCTGTATTAAAGAAAGTCATATGTCGATTCAAGGCATCCTTCAAGTCTGCATCTTCTTTATACAATTTTTTCAAAATAGGTGCTAAACATGCCGCAAAAGCAAGTGTTTGTAGCCGTTCAAAAGAATTAGATAACTCACATGTCCCAATCCAATACATCCACGAACGTCGAATATCTTTTTTGGTCAATAATTTTTTATTTTCTTCCATCGCTATACAGCCCCCACTTCTTCTGAATTCTTTTTAGTAAAGGTAATATGCAAGAATGCTAGGAACATTCCAAACAACGCAAATGCAATGGTGTTCACTTCAGATGCATATTGGAATAAGAAAAAGCCGAATAAGAAATAAGGAATAACATTTCCTTTTCCAATAACAGAAATAGTGATTGCAAACCCTAAAGCTGGCAAAATTCCTCCAGCCACTTGCAGCCCTGTCATAATCCAATCAGGAACAACCTCCATAAACGCATTGACTGCATTCGGTCCTAAATAAATGGCAATTGCTACAGGGATGATATAAATCCCTATTAGTGACAAGGTTGGATATAAAAAATGGGCGCGCATAATACCGGCTGTATTAGCTTTTTCAGCATACGTATCTGCCATGTGAACCCACGCAGCATTGACCGTTCGTCTAATATAGTCCAATAAAACACCTAATAACCCTACAGGCACTGCCAAAGTAACTGCTACTGCTGGTTCTAAATTAGATTGCAATGCAATCGGAACTGCAATAAAAGTTGCTAGAACCTGATCAGTCGGGATATTTCCACCCGGTTGAATCACGCCCATATAAATGGCTTGAATAGCTGCACCTATAATCATTGCTTGAGGAATATCACCTAAAACAATGCCAATTAACATCGCACCAAATAAAGGAATATTCTTTGGCCAAGTATATAAAATACCCATTCGACAAAAACAAAACAATATTCCTAAAATAATCGCTTGAATCACACTCATTGCATTTCCTCCTTAAAATTTATTGGCAATACTCGCTAAACTAACCTCTTTCTCTTCTGGCACAGTTTGTAAAAATATATGTTTTCCTTCATTTTCAAGAGTTTGTAATTGACTATATTCCTCATTCGTCAAGGTAATATTTTTAAATACTACGACGCGTCCCGCAGCACCACCAATTCCCCCAATTTGAATATCGGTAAATGGCAATTCATTTGCCAATCCCTCAAGTAAGGAAGGGATGTTTTTAAATAAGATAATTGATTTTGATAAATCTCTATTTTCCAAAAATTCTTTTGCTTCATTTTGTGATTTAACAATCAATTTAACCCCTGCTGGTGCTGCCATTTCAAAAACTTCAATCATAAATTCATCTTTTGCCAAAGCATCATCGATGATAATGACTTCTTTCGCTCCTACTTGACCAATCCATCTAGTTACCACTTGCCCATGTAATAAACGACTATCCACTCTCACTAAACCAACCTTAACCATATCACTGCCTCCATCTTTCGTTTATTTTTTCCGATTAACAATTAAAGCCTTTTCATTTTATGGTATACTTGATATCTAAAAATGAAATTTTTTCATTTTTTGTTAACCGCTTTCAAATTTATTTTATTATATCAAATTTTTTCGAAAAATAAATAATTAATTCGAAATTTTTTCAAAGGAGACTCACAATGAATGATTTAAAAAGCCTAATTCAACTTAATTATCTCTCGTTTACCAAAAAAGAAAAACTTATCGCTGACTACTTATTAGACCATGCGGATAAAGCTTCACAGATGACTATTTCTGAATTAGCTAGCACTTGTAATGTTGCAGAATCCACTATTTTTTTATTTGCAAAAAAAATAAAACTATCTGGATTTAAAGAATTGACAGTCATGCTTGCTAACAATCACAAAAATCTTTTGCAAGAAGATACGTCTGAGAATGATGACACACAAACAATTATAAAAAAAGTATTTAACTCAAATATCCGTGCACTAGAGAACACATCCAAACTAATTAATTTAGAAGATTTAAATAAAGCAGTTAAGTTATTTAACAACAGTAAAAAAATCGTTTTTTTTGGGTTAGGAGGTTCTACCCCTATCGCCCTAGATGCTTATCATAAATTTTTACGTTCCCCTTTAGATGTTGAATTTAATCTGGAATATCATATGCAGTTATTAAAAGCCGGGAAATTGGATCAACAATCCTGCGCATTTATTGTGTCTCATAGTGGAAAAAATCCTGATATTTTACGTTTAGCAGAGTTATTAAAAAAAAATAATGTGCCAATCATTTCTATCACAAGCTTTGACAACACGCCCTTAGTCGCCTTTTCGGATGTTGCTTTTTTAACACCTACCGAAGAATTGGATTACAAGAATGCAGGAATCTATACACGACGTGTATCACAATTAGTGCTAGTAGATTTGTTATTTACTTTAGTCATTTCTTCAAAAACAGAAGAAACAATTGCTTATCTTGAACAATTTCGCCATGCACTACATTATACAAAGTAAGTTTTTCAAAAAAATCACCCTTTATTCAAAATATTTGACTTCTGTATTAAAACAGCGTAGGGTAGAAGAGTAAAGTAAATTAAATTCTCACTACACACAGCGTTACAACCTGGTGGAGAAAGATTTGATCAACCTTTCTGGGTAGCTGTGTTTGCATGGCTACCCTTTTGCGTGTTCTCAATCACGTACCCCACTGAAAAATGTGCATGAGTAAACAACATTTGCTTAAAAACTACTGTTAAAACAGGAAATTTAGGAGGAATTGAGTTATGTCAGTATCATTGGAAGTAAGTAAGAGAGAAGTTCGCCCACGTTCTATTCGCAACAAATTGCGTCATGAAGGAAAAGTCCCAGCCGTCTTAAACGGATATAAAGTAGAAAGTACGCCAATCGCAGTGGATGCTGCAGATTTTGCCCGTGTTTTACGTGAAGAAGGGCTAAATACCGTTATTACAATGACGATTGATGGTAAAAAAGTCAATACTTTGATTCAACGTTATACATCTGATACATTCACAGGTCATGTGACTCATATTGAATTCTTATCAGTTAATATGAAAGAAGAAACTGAAGTAGAAGCAGAAGTAGCCTTAGTCGGTGAAGCTGCTGGTGTAAAAGCTGGCGGAGTTTTAGCACAAAACCTTTACACCGTTACTGTTTCAGCAACACCAGACAAATTGCCTGAAACGGTTGAAGTTGATGTATCAGCATTAGAAATCGGTGATTCAATTACAGTTGCTGATATTCCAGCAGCCAAAGAATATACAATTGTTACTGATCCAGAAGAACAAATCGCTTCTGTCACAGAACCACGCGTAGAGGAAGAAGAAACTCCTGGAGAAGAAGCACAACCAGAAGTCATTGGTGAAGAAGAATAAAGAAAAAGAGGAAAGCCTAGTGGCTTTCCTCTTATTTTTTATGTGTAGAAAATCCATTGGCAACAACCATTATTGCACCAAAGAGAATGCCTGCAATCGGCCAAATAATCCACGACCTTTCCCAATCATATCGTGTAAAGCTAAGAAAAAGATATAAAGCTGTCGTCAAAAGCCAATAAACCCAAGCGATAATTTCGACTACGTGCGATTTTTGTTTCTTCTCACGACTATAATCACCTTCTTCAAGTAATTGTTGCATAGCAGCCCACTTTGTCCCTACCAAAATAAAACAAAAAGTGCCGATACTAATCATAAAAATCAAACCAACCAACCCTGTCACTTGATAAATTGGTTTATTATAAAGATTACTTGCAAACAATGGAATTGAAGATAGAGTACACAATACTACACCAATGATATTATACCGAACATAAGTAGGACGAAATTGTTCTTTTCTTTGCTTTACCATACTATCAACACCGTACTCTAGTTCGAAAATTTCTTTTTCTAAATAGGCATACTGATTTAACTGTGAATCAATCATTAAAAAGATAGTTACCGCTACCGCCACTTGAACAAGTAACCAAATTAAACCCACAACTCCAGCAGTATTTGTGGTCATAGAAATGACATCATTACTTGCAGCTCCTCCCAACCAGATTAGGGGTATGGGTGATAGTATACATAGAAATGTAGCAAAAGCTACCCAAAAACGAGCTTTTTCCTTCAAACTCAAAAACTTATTGGCTTCCTCTAAGCTCACACGACGAACAATATAAGCTTTTTCTTCATTAGTGCTAGCTTCTTCTATTTCTAAATCATCTTTCAATAAATAATCGGTGGATACATCAAATAATTGTGACAATAGTAAAATTTTATCTAAATCGGGAATAGACTGGGCTTGTTCCCACTTTGAAACAGCTTGACGAGAGACATTCATTTGCATGGCTAACTCTTCTTGTGACCATCCTTGTTTTTTGCGAAGTTGAATTATTTTTTCAGATAAAATCATAACAATCACCTTTCTTTGCGAACTATTTACAAGTTCTTTTTCTATTCTTAGTATCCCTCATTCAGTAGTTGCACACCACCAATTATACTATTCAAATCGTCAACTACGAGTTGCTTTTACTGATATTATACTATTTCTAGGTGATTTTTCTTTTTTTTATACTAATTATTTGGCAAAGCTTCAATTCTTACCTAGGTAATTTACAACTTTCACTAAGTAAAAAAGAAGTAGAACAAATCCTGTCCTACTTCTTTTATCCTTCTATACTAAATCATCAAATTCCTCTACATTAACATCTTTTAAGCTGATAATCCAGGCATTCATTTCATCTTCATCATTTAACACATCGACATTTTGTTCTAATTTTTCATTCACAGAGGAAACCGTTCCTGTTAACGGACTTACGTACTCGTTCACAGCTTTTTCTGCTTCTAGTTCGATTAAGGTATCTCCTTTAGTAAATTCTTGACCTAACTTAGGTACCGAGGCAAATGTGATTGTCCCTAGGTCATCTTGAGCAGCTTTCGTCAAACCAATGACGTATTCTTCACCATTAAATAATACCCATAGATTATCTGTTTTCTTTAAGCATTTTTTCTTCATGATAGAACTCCTTTGTACACGTCTTCTTTAAAACCATTCGTTAAAAAATGACCGTCTTTAACTAGAATAGGACGTTTAATTAGCATACCATCAGTTGCTAATACTTGGCAAGCTTCTTCCAGTGTATACCCATCTATCTTATCTTTCAAGCCTAATTCACGATATTTCATGCCACTAGTATTGAAAAAGCGTCGAAGCGGTAATCCACTTTCTGTTATCCATTTTTCTAGTAGCTTTGCATCTGGTACTTGTTGAATCATATCGATTGTTTCAACGGTTTCACCATGTGATTCTAACCATTTTTTTGCATCTTTACAGGTACTGCATTTAGGGTACCAATATAATGTAACCATTTCTATTTCATCCTCTCAACGTTTTCGGGGCTGTTTCTGCATGATAACGCATAGATAACACCAACCCAATCCCCAACATGTTACTTAGTAATGCCGAACCACCTTGACTAATAAACGGTAATGGAATCCCTGTTAATGGTAGCAAGCCAATGTTTGCTCCAATGTTTTCAAATACATGGAATAAAATCATCATAATAATTCCCGTTGCAATATACGCATAAAATTCATTATTTGTATCAAAACAAATTCGAATCATCCGATAAATTAAAATAAAATACAGCAGAATAACAAAAGTGCTACCAACAAAGCCAAAATTTTCACCGATAACTGAGAAAATCATATCTGACTCACGAACAGGTACGTACACATCACTTACATTGAAGCCTTTCCCAAACATTCCACCTGAACCAATTGCCATAATCGCCTTTGCAATCTGGTTTTGTGGGTCTTCAAATGGATTACGCCATAAGTCAATCCGTTCAAACTGATGCGGCTTCACACCTACTTGGTATAATAATTCTCGGCCAGTATCCGTCAGTGCCACAAAGATAACTAAAGCACCTAGTAAAATAAACACTCCAATTGTTGGCACAACAATCTTCCATGAAATACCCGACATCAAGAAAATACCACCGAAAATAGCCAGAAAGACGAGCATTGTTCCAAAATCTTCTTGTAGTAAAACCAGGACTAAAACGGGAATCGTCACAGCGGCCATTTTAGCAATTAATAAGCCATCAGTTTTTAGTGTCCGTTCACGATTGTTGGCATTGTGTTGAGTCACAACAAGCGCCAACATTAAAATCATCGCAATTTTCATTAACTCGGCTGGTTGAACAGTAAATGAACCGATACTAAACCAGTTTTTAGATCCTGTCGATTCAAAAATCGCATGGTCATAAAATTTTAATAACAGCGTCATCACAATTAAGCCAGCACCATAAATATATGGCGTCAGTCGCCACAACCATTTCGATTGAATACGCATGATAATTGCTACCGCTATCACACCAACAATGTACCAACCACCTTGCTTCAATACACCTTTCAACGGTTCGGCCGCATTTGCTTGGTATAAGGCAACATAAAGTGACAATAATCCGATTAAACATAATAAAAATACAGGGAGTATAACCCCATAGTCGATTCGATTATCATTTTTAAAGACATTTTTATTTTTCATTGGCTCTCTCTTTCCATCAAAAATACTCTTTTCATTATAGAGGTATTCGCTTAGAAATGAAAGCATTCATAGTAGACATTCAAAAAAAATTTAGAAAGAGGCTGAAAAAAATTTATTTTTAAGCCAATTTTGGTAAAAAATGAACCTCATACTCTTTTTATGTCTTAGAAAAAAGTTGCTTAAACATTTGACAAAAACAAAAACCTTAGCACATACAACTTTTGTTGTATGTGCTAAGGTTTCACGATGCCAGCTGCAGGAATCGAACCTGTGACCTACGCGTTACGAGTGCGTTGCTCTACCTACTGAGCTAAGCTGGCAAAAATTCACCACGAAAATTATAGTAAAAAATTTTTTATTTGTAAAGTAAAAACTATAAAAATGATTATTTTCTTAAATTGTGATATACTGGTAGAAGGAAAGGGAGGTTTTTTGAATATGTCATTTGGTAAATTTGAAACAACTATTGTCCCATCAGAATTCGGTACGACATTTACTGTCGATACACCCGTTGCATTTAAGGTAAACGATCATTTAGAAACAGGTATTATTACAAAGCAACTAAAAAATTCCGCCGTTGTCGAACTAGATCATACAGCAGACAATAAGCAATTGATTAACCAAAGCAATGGTGTCGTGATTATTAACTATAAACGAATGAAAAAATTATAATTTCAAACTGTCTCTTGACAGTTTTTTTACAAAAAAGACTTAGAAACACAACTACTCGTGTCTCTAAGTCTTTTGATTATTTTGTTCCAAATAAACGGTCACCAGCATCGCCCAAACCAGGTACGATATAGCCATGTTCATTCAAATGATCATCTAATGCTGCAGTGTAAATGTCAACATCTGGATGTGCATCTTGTAATGCTTTGACCCCTTCAGGAGCGGCAACTAAGCAAACAAATTTAATATTTGATGCACCACGTTTTTTCAATGAATCAATTGCTAAGATAGCTGAACCCCCGGTGGCTAACATTGGATCCACTACTAATAATTGACGGCTATCAATGTCTTCTGGTAATTTTACAAAATATTCGTGTGGTTCTAATGTTTCTTCATCACGGTATAGGCCGACATGACCAACTTTTGCTGCTGGAATTAATTCTAACATACCGTCAACCATCCCAATACCTGCACGTAGAATTGGAATAATAGCAACTTTTTTTCCTGACAACATTTTTTGTGTTGTTTTGGTAATTGGGGTTTCTACAACCACATCTTCTACCGGCATATCACGAGAAATTTCGTATGCCATTAACATCGCAATTTCATCGACAACCTCACGAAATACTTTTGTTCCACAATTCTTGTCACGAATAATCGATACTTTATGTTGGATCAACGGATGATCAATTACTTGAAATTTTCCCATTGTACACTCTCCTTCAGCTTTTTCTTTATTGTAATTCAAAAAAATTTATACGACAACTTATCTTATACATATTTTGCGATTTTTTTATTTATTTGTACTGACGCACTTCTGGTGGTGTGTATTCAGCAATAAATTGTGCCATTTCCTCAACCGAATGCGCAAAAAGCACATTGCGCCGATCTGCAAGAGATAAAAATTCCTCATGAACCATCCAGTCAAAGAAATGTTGTAATTGTTCGTAATAGTCAGCAACATTATAAAAAATACATGGACAGTCATTTTGTCCAACTCTTGCCCAAGAGACAGCTTCAATAATCTCTTCTAGTGTCCCCGGACCCCCAGGTAAAGCAATACATGCATTACCTAACGCGAGCATTTTTTGTTTTCTTTCAGACATCGTCTCAACCACATGTAACTCAGTTAAATCTGCATGGGCAATTTCTCGTTCTTGTAAAAAAGTCGGAATCACTCCAATCACTTTACCACCTGCTTGTAAGACAGTATCTGCAATGACACCCATCAAACCAACTTTGCCTCCACCATAAACTAATGTATGGTTATTTTCAGCAATCCAAGTTCCCAATGTCACAGCCGCTTGTTTGTACTGTGCATTCACACCTAAACTAGCACCACAATAAACAACAATATTCAACAAGTATTCCTCCTTTACAACTTCTCTCAAGTATAGCATAGAACATTACAAGACAGGTCAGACAAAAAAAGCCCTAGCTAAAATTAGCGGGCAGTTTTAGGCAAGTAATTGGTTTATCGCTTGTTCAATACTAGAAAGATCTCCGTATGATAAAGAACGGTTGATGGTAATAATTGGTTGATTTCCTTGAATATTTTGTTGATTAATTGTTTCAGTTAGTAAAATCAGGTCTGCTTCAATCGCTTCTCGACAAAATTGAATATTATATTTCCCTGAAAAGCATCGTTGTACCTTTGAACGCATAACTAATTGATTACGTTTTGGATATTGAGAGTACATAAACAGCTTGACGGTTGGTAGTAATTGTTCCGTATTCATAAAATTATAGCAATTTAACAAACTTCTTGTTTTTAACAGTTCATCCCCTTCGGACCCTTGATCATATTCTTGCCAGAATTTCGTGAATTGTTGCCCTAGAAAAGAATGCTTCCAATCAATGGCTACTGACCATGGCTGGAAGATATCATAAACTTCTGCATGGTAAAATTGCAATTGTTTCACCCAACTCGTACGATAAAATTGTTGATGAATCTCGTCTTTTTCAGCAGGCGTCAATAATCGAAAATGAGCTTCAAACAATTGGATCCATCGCAGTCCATCTGCTGAAACAATCTGTTCGGAAGAAGAAATTTCTATTAATTCAAAATTCGTCAACATATCAACAAAAAATTTCCAATCCGCAGCCGACCAATTTTTTAATTCTGATGGGGCATTTCGAGTACCCTCTACTTCTAAATGGTAATTATTGTTAATTGCTAACTCGTTAATACAATACCAACTAGCTAATAAGTTCAGTGCATATTCATTTGGTTCTATTTTTAAACGCATAGCAAGCTGATTCGCAATTTGCCGATAGGTCACTGCATGATCCAAAGAAAAAATTAATTGTTGCGAAAAGCCAACATAGACTAAGAACAATAAAAAGAATCCACGAATATTTTTTTCTTGCCCAACAATTTTGACATTATGTGACACGCTGATGTGTAAATCGTATTTATGAATATCATCATTGATTCTTGACACCATTCGCCGTACTTTTGACAAACTCACTTGGTGCCTTTCGCAAAATTCAGTGACAGAGAATTGTCTCTGATAAATAAGTTGTGAAAATAAAGCATATGTCAATGTTTCGATTAATAAATCAGAAATTAATCGATCAAAATTAGTATTTTCACGCTGCAAACGAATGCCGTAACGCGTTGTCGTATCGATCCATAATTCTTTTTCAGGAAAGAGTTGTACACACTTTTCATTCAATTCTCGACAGTATTTCAGCACAGTTTGATTCTGAACGTTAATCTGCTCGGCAATTAAACGACTTTGGGTATACGATTCCTGCTCGTCTAAAAAATACAACATTTGTAACTTTCTGAGAATACTTTTTGGTAAACCAAACATCGTCCTCGCCTCCTTTTCTCTTATCCTATAAAAAAATACAATGGAATACTACGCCATTTTTCGTCTAGCTGTTATCCGTTTTTTGACGTTTTTATACAAAAATAGCAGGTATAAAAAAAGAGCCATGCAGCACATGCGCTGTATAGCTCTTTAGAAATATGAATTTGTACCTATTTATTGTAAAGTGGGTGAGCATCGGTCAGTTCTTTGACGGCCGTTTTTACTTCCGTCAAAACAGCTGCATCGTCTTTATTTTCTAACACCTTCACGATTAAGCGAGCAATCGTTGCCGCATCGTCTTCATCGAATCCACGACTAGTGATTGCAGGTGTTCCAATCCGAATGCCGCTTGTTTTAAATGGGCTTAAACTTTCAAATGGGATAGAGTTTTTATTAACCGTAATATTAACCGTATCTAGTAATTGCTCCGCATCTTTCCCTGTCATTTCAAAACCAGTGACATCAATTAACAATAAGTGATTATCCGTTGCTCCAGAAACCAATCGTGCTTTTGGTGCCTGATTAAATACTTTCGCCATAGCTTGCGCATTCTTAATCACTTGTTGTGCGTAGTCTTTGAAGCTTGGATCAAGCGCCTCTTTAAATGAAATAGCTTTTCCGGCAATCACATGCTCCAACGGTCCCCCTTGAATACCAGGAAAGACGTTGCTATTGATTTTTTTAGCTAGTTCTTCATTGTTTGTTAGTACTAAACCTCCACGTGGTCCACGTAGTGTTTTGTGTGTAGTAGAAGTTGTAATATCCGCATATGGAACTGGATTTGGATGCAGTCCAGCTGCCACTAGACCAGCAATATGCGCCATATCGACCATTAATTTAGCACCAACTTCATCAGCGATTTCTCTAAATTTCGCAAAATCAATCGTACGTGAATAAGCACTTGCACCTGCGACAATCAATTTTGGCTGATGTTTGCGTGCCAAAATACGTACGACTTCATAATCAATCACTTCAGTTGAAGGATCTACGCCATAGCTAACAAAGTTATATGTTTTTCCACTAAAGTTTACTGGAGAGCCATGCGTTAAATGTCCACCTGCTGAAAGGTCCATTCCTAAAATAGTATCGCCCGCTTCCACTAATGCAAGATATGCCGCTGTATTCGCTTGTGAACCAGAATGTGGTTGAACGTTAGCAAATTTTGCACCAAAAATTTCTTTCGCACGATTGATTGCTAGACTTTCTACCACATCAACAAATTCACAGCCACCATAATAACGACGACCTGGATAACCTTCAGCATATTTATTTGTTAAAATACTTCCTTGTGCAGCCATGACACCTTCTGAAACAATATTCTCAGAAGCAATCAATTCCAAGTTATTTTGTTGACGTTCTGCTTCATTCTCAATAGCTGTCCATAATTCTTTATCCAACGTTTTGTAATCCATTCTACACAAACACCCCTTTACTCTGATGATTGCATTGTATCATAAGAGCTTTGATAAATCTTTAAAATTCCTCTTTTTACGATTTATTTTCTAAAAAAAAGTTGAAATGTGCTTTAAATACGAACAATAAAAAAGCTACACTTTCAAAATGTTTGAAAGTGCGGCTTCTATTAATCAAAATATTGCTGAGCAGCAGCTTTTTTCAAGCGATTCATATAAGCTACGCCAAGTTTTTCTTCTGGGAAAGTAGCAACTAAAATCAAATCTAAGTCTAACAACGGTTCATCCAACGCACGTAAACCTGCAAATAAGCCTCTTGTTGCTGCCTCAACACTGTCATCTTGATACATAAAAACAGCCGCAGTATCCGCCCGTACTTTTTCTGCCACGCTCGGTCCTGCCATCACTCCAACTTTTAGTTGACGTTCTTTTGCATAAGTTACTGCTCTGTGCCAATCTTCTTCACGTACCATAAGGACATTAGTCTCTGGTGAATAATGTTTATACTTCATCCCTGGTGATTTTGGCGTATCATTTTCTTTGATCAAATAGCTGTCTAAAGCAATCTTGATTCCTAAATCTGTTTCTAATTGTTCTTTGGTAATAGCTCCTGGTCGTAAAATCATTGGAGGCTTTGTTGGATCACTAATATCTAATACCGTTGACTCGACACCAATTGATGTAGAACCATCATCCAAGATTCCTTCAATTTTTCCATTTAAATCATGATAGACATGTTCTGCGCTTGTTGGACTTGGTCTACCAGAAGTATTCGCACTCGGTCCTACCAAAGGCAGATTGGCTTCTCGTAACAACGCTAATGTTTTTGTATTATTTGGCATACGAAATGAAATAGTTTTTAATCCCGCTGAGACAACTGACGGAAAAATTCCCGCTTTTGGTTCCAAAATTAAGGTCAACGGACCTGGCCAGTACATATCCACTAATTTTTCTGTCAACGGATGAAAATTCGTGACATACTGTTTAACCTGTTCAAAATCTGCTACATGAACAATCAGAGGATTATCGCTTGGTCTTCCTTTCACGGCAAATACACGCTTCACTGCTGTCTCTGATAAAGCATTTGCGCCCAATCCATAAACTGTTTCTGTCGGAAAGGCAACGAGACCATCTGATTTCAATATTTCTATTGCCTCATTGATATTTGTGTCTATTTTCTTTGTTTCCACAGCTTATCCACACCTTTCCTATTATTTTTCAGCGAGTTATCAACACTTTTTAAAAGTTATGCACATTTTGTGGATAACCTCTCTATAAAATGGGGATAACCCTGTGAATAAATTAATTTTGTTTTAAATGCTTTTCTAGCACGTATTATCCGCTTTATTACTACTTATCAACAATTATTATCCACAAATCTGTGGATAACTAATACACAACAACCATTCGATCCTTCCCAGATAAGTCTTGATGGATTTCTACTATTTTTGTGGGAAACGCCTGTTGAAAAATCTCTTTTACTGCCTCACCTTGTTGAAAACCTATTTCTAGAAAAATCTTGCCTTGTGGACTTAATTTGCCTTGCGCTTCTTGAGCTAGTTTTTCATAAATAGCTAATCCATTATTTTCTGCAAACAAGGCTAATTTCGGCTCAAACAAGCGAACACTTTCATCCATGTATTCCCACTCTGATTCACTAATATAGGGGGGATTAGAAATCAAGACATCTATCGGTCCTTCAATCGGTGCCAAGGTATCACCTAGGTAAAAATCGACGGCTGCTTTTAAGGCTTCTTTATTTTCTTTAGCGACTAGTAATGCTTCTGGTGAAATATCTACTGCCGAGACTTGCCACTTTGGACGTTCTAATTTCAAGGTAATAGCAATCGCACCTGTGCCTGTTCCAACATCAACCACACGCAATGCTTCATTCGAACAATTCGTTAAACACAACTCCACTAATTCCTCTGTTTCTGGACGTGGAATCAATGTATGTTGATTCACTTTGAAACGTCGTCCATAAAATTCTTCCGTTCCTATTAAATACTGCGGAGGATGGTTTTGCATGAGTAAAGCAACGTCACGCTCAATTTGTTGTTCCTCTTCTTTTGAAATAGGCTGACGCATATTTAAGAGCCAGTCGGTTTTGCTCCAATTTTTTCGTGCCAAAAAAAGATACTGGATAGCATAACCTTCTTTGCCCTGCTCTTCTAAAAAAGAAGAAGCCCTTGAGAGGACTTCTTGATATGTTCTAGCCATTTTGTAGCTCTTCTAACTTCGATGTTTGTTCATACATAATTAATGCATCAACAATTTCATCTAATTTCCCAGCCAAAATTTGATCCAATTTTTGAATCGTCAAACCAATTCGATGGTCTGTGACACGGTTTTGTGGGAAATTATAGGTACGAATACGCTCAGAACGATCCCCTGTTCCGACTGCTGATTTACGGTTTGCATCGTACTCGCTTTGTGCTTCTTGTTGAATTTGATCATACACACGAGCACGTAAAACTTTCATCGCTTTTTCGCGGTTTTTTAATTGTGAACGTTCATCTTGCATGGCAACAACAATGCCAGTAGGTAAATGCGTCAAACGTACTGCAGAGGCTGTTTTATTGACGTGCTGTCCACCTGCACCAGATGCATGATAAATATCTGTCCGAATATCTTTGTCTGCAATATCAATTTCTACTTCTTCTGCTTCAGGCATCACAACAACTGTCGCTGTTGATGTATGAATGCGTCCTTGAGATTCTGTTGAAGGTACGCGTTGCACGCGGTGAGCGCCACTTTCATATTTTAGTTTAGAGAAGACATTGTCACCACTAATCATCATAATAACTTCTTTGTAACCACCAATTCCCGTAACGTTTGCTTCCAATACATCCGTCTTCCATCCTTGGCTTTCAGCATAGCGTTGATACATGTTAAACAAGTCACCCGCAAATAAGGCTGCCTCGTCACCACCTGCAGCACCACGAATTTCCATGATGATATTTTTATCATCATTTGGGTCTTTTGGTAATAATAAGATTTTAATTTCTTCTTCTAACGTATCTTTTTCTTTTTTCAAGTCAGATAATTCTTCTTTGGCTAATTCTGCCATTTCATCATCTAAGTTTTCACCTAACATTTCTTCTGCATCGGCAATCCCTTCAACGACTTCTTTATAGCGGCGGTAAACAGCAACCGTTTCGCGCGTATTCGCTTCTTCTTTTGATAGTTCCATAAAACGTTTTGTATCAGAAACGACAGCTGGATCACTTAATAATTCTCCTAGTTCTTCATAACGGTCTTCAATTGCTTGTAACTGATCGTACATACTTGGTTCTCCTTTTCCTCTGATAATGTAGTAAAATTTCTCATTTATCATTCATAGTTAAATTTCAGGATGAAAATAATGGTGTCGACAGACAGGGTAATATGCTTCATTCCCGCCAATTTGGACTTGAGCGCCTTCATAGACTGGCTTGCCATCAATATAATGTAAATTCATCGTCGCTTTTTTATGACAAAACCAACAAATTGTTTTCATCTCTTCAATTTTATCTGCATACAACAATAAATATTTCGAGCCTTCAAATAACTCATTTCGAAAGTCATTCTTTAAACCGAACGCCATGACAGGAATCCCTAATTCATCGACAACTCGCGTAAAGGCCAACACATGTTTTTTTGTTAAAAATTGTGATTCATCTACCAGTACACAAGACGGTTTAAATGCTAATTCTTGAATCACAGCAAACACATCTGTTTCAGTAAAAATAGGAATGGCTTTTTCTTCTAATCCAATACGACTCGAAACTTGACCGACTCCTGAACGTGTATCTAACCCACTTGTCATCAAAACTACAGGTTTGTTCTGCTCTTCATAATTGTGCGCTACTTTTAAAATCTCAATCGATTTTCCACTATTCATTGCGCCATATTTAAAAAATAATTGTGCCATCTCTTGCTCCTCCGTCTATTCCATTTGTTAGTATACTTGAAAATGGCACTTTTTTACAGTATTAAATTTGTTTCTATGTTGTTATTCAATAGATTTTCTTACTAGAAACAAAAATCACACGGTAATTCCCCTTACTATACCTAGGTAATCGCTCATTAATATTTAGTTATAGATGCTATATAACAACATTTCTTCGTATATTAATTTCCCTAGGTACAAAAAAAGCTAGGGTTTCCCCTAACTTAAAGTAGCAAGTAATGCAATCAAATATAAATGTAATGGATAGAATACATAAAATAAGCTTTTCATAGATGGATGATTATTGCCTGGCTTGCCATTATATAACCCTAGTATAGGTAGAATGGTTATAAATAGGAAATCTGAATTCATTCCTAACATGACCCATGTTGTGTGCCAATTGCCATAGTCTACATAGCTAGTAAAGAACAGTCCTAGAGCGAATACCACAAGTAGAATGTTGCGTAAGATAAATTTTTCTCGACAAAGATAGCAAATTATCATAAACGGTAACAAGACCATACCGCCTTCTGTAAAAACGCCTATTAACAACATGACAATCATTGCCACAGTGTATAAAGTTCTCTTCTGCCAACTCGTCGCTTGTATCATGTACTGGATAAAATACAGCACAGTAGTCCCCACAGCCAACGTTAAGAAAATATTATTATGCACAGCATATTCTTTAGCAAATATGAACTGATTAAGCAATAAATTCGCTCCTTGCATTAGCACTCCCGCTATCCACAAGCGCCCCAAATACTTTTCTTGATTTCTGGTATAACGTAACCCTTCAATACTCATGTATGCAAAAAATACACCCACGCAACGTGTAAGCATGTGGAAAATTGCTGCTGTTTCAGTCGAAATAAAAGGGCTGATATGATCTAAAACCATTAAAGCCATCATGAATAATTTCAATTGTGTACGGTTAAAAATGACAATCTCCTACTTTCTTTTTTCTTTACTATAGCAATCTCACATACACTTTCCCATAGAATAAGATAACAAAAAGCGAACAGTTTTGTCACATCAAAAAAGGTAGGAAAACCCTTCAATGAAAGACTTCCTACCTTCTATAAATTCGATTTGATTAACGATGAATATAAGTGTAACCAGATGCACTCATTGTTGCAGTGTTAGGTCCGCCAGGGCTAGAGAATCCCATACCGCCTTGAGAAATTGTAATTGTATTGCTTCCAGCATCATATGACTCTACGTAAGCTACGTGACCGTACGTACCATCAGCAGTCCATGTTCCACCTACAGATTGTCCTGGAGCAAATACGACAACTGATCCAGCAGCTGGTGTGCCATTTACTGTATAACCATCAGCAGCCGCTGATGCTCCCCATTGACCACCATTTCCCCAATACGTACCAACCCAAGGCGCACGGTTTTTAACAAACCAAGTACATTGACCCCAAGCATACATATTGCCAGAGTTAGAGTGATCTACACCACCGCCAGATGCACTATTTCCGAATGAGTTGTTGCTTTGGTTGTTGTTAGACGAAGAACTTGAACCTGAATTTGTATTTGATGATGAATTTGTATTGTTTGTTTCAACAACTGGTGTTTCTTTCACGACTGGTGCTTCTTTTTCAACAGTTGTAGCATTTGAATTTGAAGTTACTTCAGTTGTTTGACTAGTTGTTGTTTCATTAGTTGCTGATTTTTTTGTTGCTTGTGGCGCAGTTTGTGTTTGTGGTGCATCCACTACTGCAGCCGCTTGAGCTTCTTCAACTTTTGCTTGTTCGGCTGCTTTTTGTTGTTCAGCTAATACACGAGCTTTTTCTGCTTCAGCTTCTTCTTTTTTCTTTTGTAATTTTGCTTTATCGCCTTCAGCTGTTGCTTCTTGTGCAGCTAAATCAGCTTTTAAGACATTTAAACTTGCTTGTTTTTCAGCAATTGCATTTTTTTCTGCTTCTAATTGTTGTTGTGTTGCTGCAGCTTCTTGTACTTTACTCTCGTTTTCTTTAATACTTTCTTCCACTGCTTGTTGATCTTGTTTTTGTTGTTGAACCAATTCATTATTTGCATTAACGATTGTTGATACTGCTTGAACACGACCAATAGCATCTGACAATGATTCAGCTTCTAACACGGCATCCAGTACATTCATGCTATCGCCATTCACCTGTACGTCACGTGCTTGTTTTTCAATCATTTCTTCGCGTTGTGCAATACGTAGTTTTAAGTCAGCAATTTTAGCTTGTAATTTTTCAGCTTCTTTACCTAACTCAACTTGTTTCGCTTCTAATGCAGAAACCTTCTCGCTGACAGTAGCAATTTCCGTTGTCAATGCATCAATTTGTGATTGCGTGCTTGCTTGTTGCCCTTTTAACGCATTGATTGTTTGATTTTTTTGTTCGATTTGATCATCGATTGTATCAGCTACGACTGGTGTAACGATTGTTGTTAATAATAGTGAACTAACCATTAATGTTGCTAAGAATTGTTTCTTCAAGTTGTGTTCCTCCTGTTTACCCTGTTTTAATTATATTTATAAAAAGAATTTTCGTTCGTTCAATTTTTGCGACAGATAAATACTAACATAAGAATAATGCACTGAGGTAAAAATTATGTTACAAAATTGTTTCATTTTACAAGAAATGCGCTTTCATTTTAGAGGAAACCATCATTTTACAAATAAAAAAAACGAAAATTTTTTCATTTACAAAAATTTTCGTTTTTTTATTTACTTTTGTTGTAATAATTCTAAAAATTGTTTGCCATATTTATCTAGTTTATTTTGTCCAACACCTTTAATTTGTAAAAATTCTAATGACGTTTGTGGTTGCTTTTCAGCTAATTCTTGCAGAGTTTTATCTGAAAAGATAACGTATGGTGGTAGATTTTGTTCTTGCGCTAAAGATAAACGCAATGCTCGTAATTCTTCAAACAACTCATTGTCCATTACAAGTTGCTTGACAGTTGCTTGTTTGCGGAAGACCTTCTGTTTACCCAACAACACATCAATTCCTGCTGCTGAAATTGTTAAAACTGGATATTGTCCTTCTGAAGGCGTTAAGTATTGTTCAGCCGTTAAATAATCAATTAATTGAACCACATCTTTTTGCGTCCAATCTTTCATCAAACCATAGGTCGAAAGTTGATCAAAACGCCATTGGGTAATTTTCTGATCTTTCGAACCTGTTAACACCTTGCCAACTAAAGACTTTCCAAAGCGTTCCCCCATCCGTTTCACACAAGAAAGAATTTTTTGCGTATCCAACGTAATATCTACGGATTCACGGTCATCCAAGCAATTGCTACAACGTCCACACTCTTTCCCTTGTTCACCAAAATAACGTAAAATATAGCATTGCAAACACATTTGAGTATGCGCATACTGACTCATTTCTCGTAACTTTAAATACTCGTTTTGTTGGTAATCAATGCTTGATTCGGATTGTTCAATAAAAAATTGTTGGACTTGTAAATCTTGAGCCGCATACAATAAGACGGCTTCACTAGGCAAGCCATCACGACCTGCACGCCCCGCTTCTTGGTAATACGATTCCAAATTTCCAGGAATTTGCGCATGGATAACAAAACGAACATTACTTTTGTTAATCCCCATCCCAAAAGCGTTGGTCGCGACCATGACTTGTACCCTATCAAATAAGAAATCTTCTTGGTTGCGTGAACGTTCTTGCTCATTCAACCCACCATGATAAAGTCCTACGGCAATTTGTTTATGTTTCAATAAATGGTAAATTCGTTCTACTTCTTTTCTGGTACTTGCATAAATAATGCCGGATTGGCCTTGATTCATTTTCAAATACTCGAGCAGATAGATATCTTTTTGCTCTTTAACTACTTGGAATGCTAAATTTTCTCTAGCAAATCCCGTTTTTATCTGATTTTCAGCTGGAATAGATAATAAATGACAAATGTCTTCAGCAACTTGAGGGGTCGCAGTTGCGGTTAACGCAACAACAGTTGGACGTTGTGTAAACGAGCGAATGGTTTCCGCTAATTTTAAATAACTTGGTCGAAAATCATGTCCCCATTGCGAAATACAATGCGCTTCATCTACTGCAATTAAATCAATTTCTACATGTTGCAATAATTCTAGAAAATCTGCTGTTTCCAAACGTTCCGGAGCTATATACAGCATTTTCACATTACCTCTTGCTGCTTGCCCTAAACGTTGCTGAATTTCTGAAAAATGGAGGGTACTATTGATATACGTTGCCGAAATTCCCATCTCATTCAAGCTATCTACTTGATCTTTCATCAGAGAAATCAAGGGTGAGACAACTAATGTTAAGCCATCTAACATCAATGCTGGCAGTTGGTAACAAATCGATTTTCCGCCACCTGTGGGCATAATTCCCAAAACATCTTCTTGACGTAAAATTTTATCAATGATTTCTGCTTGGCCTTTACGAAATGTCTGATAGCCAAACTTTTCTTCCAATAACTGCATGACTTTACTCATTTAACACGACACCTTTCCCGTCCATTATACCGAAATCTACACAAAAATACGTCATTAATTGTCTTTTTTTCCTTTTGAACAATTAATGACGTATTTTATTTAGATAAATGAAACAGTTTCTTCCACTTGAATGGTTGGATCCAAACTTTGGATAACGGGACAGTTCGGTGAAACTAATTTGAGACAACGTTGGGCTTTTTCTTGAATTTCGGCATCAACTTTGACGTAAAAACGTAGTTGAATGGATTGAATTGGTTCTGCACGACGTGTCGTGTCACGTGTATAGTCTGCTTCGATTTTTTCAAACTGATACGGAATATGTGAATTATCTAGGACTGATTGATAGACATAGCCACCACAAGCTGCTACTGCACAAACAAGCATCTGTACAGGTGAATAACCTTGTTCTCTAGCTAACACCCAATTGCCAGTTTCATGAGGTAGCTCAATTTTTTCCTTCCCTTGGATCAGGGTAAATGTTTCAATTGTCATTTGTTCCTCCTTACGAAATGGTCTGGTCCCACTTCAAGCCATTCAAATGTATCTGACCATTCGATTTGCTGTTGAATTTCTTTTTTCATCATGGCTGCACGGGCCAATTTCGGATCAGCAATTGGTGCTGCAGCCAACAATTTTTTCGTATACGCATGTTGTGGATTATCAAATAATTGTTGCGTCGGAGCCAGTTCGACTAATTTACCTTGGTACATTACCGCAATCCGATCGGAAATATGACGAATGACCGATAAATCATGCGAAATAAACAAGTAGGATAACGCAAATTCTCGTTGCAATTTTAACAACAACTGAATAATCTGTGCTTGAATCGAAACATCTAAAGCCGATGTCGGTTCATCACATAAAATAAATTCCGGTTGATTTACGACTGCTCGAGCAATACCAATTCGTTGACGTTGTCCCCCACTAAAATCACGTGGTAATTTAGCCAATGCTTCACCAGAAATCCCCACAATTGCTAAAATTTCCTCGGCTTTTTTTCGGGCAGTTTTTTTATCTTCTGCCATCAATGGTTCCATAACCAATTCTAACGCAGTCATTCGTGGATTTAAAGCAGAATAAGGATCTTGAAAAATAATTTGCATTTTTTGATACATGGCTTTCTTCTCAGCAGTCGTTAGTTTACTCAAGTCTTTGCCTTCAAAGAAAACAGTTCCTTCAGTTAGACTTTCTAAGTTTAGCACACTTCGGCCTAATGTTGTTTTACCACTCCCGGATTCACCTACTAACCCAAGCGTCTCGCCCTTGTAAATCGTTAGGCTCACATCATCAACGGCTCGAACTTCTGACACTGCCCCACGCCAATTTTTGGATTGAAAGACCTTTGTTGCATGTTCGACACGAATTAATTCTTTCGTCATTCATTTCCCTCCTTCAACCAAACGTGATGTGTTGCGGATAATTCTTTTTTCACAACTTGCTCGTCAGCATAGCTATCAGCGTTGACCGTACGTAATGGTGCATCACGATCACCTAGATGAGCAGCTGCCAATAATTGTTTTGTATAAGGATGTTGGGCTTGATAGAAGATTTCCTCCACGGTACCTTTTTCAACAATGCGTCCTTGGTACATCACATTAACGAAATCACACATGCCTGCTACGACGCCAAAATCATGGGTCACTAAAATGACAGATAAAGATTCGCTCGTTTGCAATTCTTTCATCAAAGCTAAAATTTGCGCTTGAATAGTCACATCTAAAGCCGTTGTCGGTTCATCAGCAATCAATAATTGTGGTTGTGCTAATAATGCCATAGCAATCATTACGCGTTGACGCATACCACCAGATAACTCGTGTGGAAATTGTTTCATTCTTTTTTCAGGTAAAGGAATGCCGACTTTTTCTAATTCTTCAATCGCTCGTTGTTGTGCTTGTTTTTTCGATATTTTTTGGTGCCGCAAAATAACTTCCACCAAATGATAACCAATTGTCCGCAAGGGATTCAATGACGTCATCGGATCTTGAAAAATCATCGCAAGCGGGATTTTTTGCGCATCGGTCACTGCTTGCCCTGCAAACAAAAATTGATCAAATGTTGCATGGGCATTATCTGGTAAAATATCCATCAGACTTTTCATGGCAATACTTTTGCCACTACCAGATTCACCAACAATACCAACCACTTTTCCTTTTGGAATGTGCAAATCAATGCCTTTTATAATCGGTAATGCTGGATGTTTTTTCGCTTGAATAGTGACATGTAAATTCGTCATCGTCAAAATTTCTTCCGTCATTGTTTACACCTCCCTTTGGACAACTGCTTTAATCATATCACCAATATTGTTAAAGGAATAAATTGTTAACGCAACAAATAACCCTGGTAAAATTGCCATATATGGTGCACGTTGTAAACTATTTTGAGCATTCTGTAAGAGACTGCCCCATGAAGCCATTGGAGGTTGAATCCCTAGACCAAGAAAACTCAATGCTGATTCCGTCATAATTGCGCCCGAAATACTGGCAGACGCAGCCACTATTAACGTCGGTAATACCGAGGGAAAAATATGTTTACCTATGATTTTCCAAGGTGATTCCCCGATAAATTGCCCATATAACACATATTCACGCTCTTTCGCTGCCAAGGTTTCCCCTCGGATTAACCGAGCAATACTCATCCATGAAAAACAGCCAATCACAATAATAATCGTTCCTAAGCCGGGTTTCAAAAAAATACTTAATACAATTACTAAAACTAGCCATGGAATGGAAGAAAGAACATCCACCATCCGCATTAAAATATTGTCAATCCAACCACCAAAATAACCAGCAATCAAACCCACACTAGTCCCAATCGTTGTCGCAGTAATCATGGCAAGAACACCTACAATCAACGATACGCGACCACCATAAACAACACGGATAAAATAGTCACGTCCGACTTCGTCTGTTCCAAATAAATGAGTCAGGCTCGGTGGTTGAGACATTTGTGTCACATCTGTCGCATTCGGATCAATCGGAATCAATGGTGCTACTAAGGACAAAATAATCAATAACAAAATAAAGATTGTTGACAACAAATAAGTCGGGGAAGAAATGATTCCTTTGCCTAAATATTTCAAACGAGCCATTTTATTTCCCTCCTTTACGAATGCGTGGATCAACCACTGAATATAAAATATCTGATAATAAATTACCTAAAATCACTAACGTCGCTGAAAGCAACATGATTGCCATAATCACGGGATAATCTAAACTTCTCGTCGCGCTTGTTAAATATGGTCCGACGCCTGGCCAACCAAAAATTGTTTCCGAAATAATTGCACCTGTGACCAACATCGGTAGAGCTAAACCAATTTGTGTTACCACTGGAATCAAGACATTCCGACTGATATGACGACGAAAAATCTGCCCTTTTGTCGCATGAAATGCACGTTGGACAGTCACATAATCTTCCGATGTCTGCTGCATAGCCGATGAACGAATATAACGAGTTAACTCTGGGAAAAAAGCAACCGTTAATGTTAAATAAGGCATAATAAAATGCACTAGAAAATCTTGAAAGTCTCCCGTTGTTCCCACGGTATGCATGCCAATGATCGGAAGTAAATTAAAGCGATATCCTAGGAAGTAGATTAAAATCATCGCAAACCAAAAAGTCGGAATAGCGATTCCTAATGAAGCAATACCATCAATCAAACGATCTAACCATTTGCCTTTATTTGCAGCTGCTAATAAGCCCAGCGCAATTGCCAAGACAAGAGCTGTCAAATAAGCGGGAATAATCAATTTCATCGTGTTTGGAATCCGTACCCCTAATTCCCCAGCAATACTACGTTGAGAAACAAGCGAATACCCAAAATCTCCTTTAAAAATATTTCCCAACCAAGTCAAATACTGAACCAAAAACGGTTCATCTAAACCATATTTTTCTCGCAACAAAGCAACTTGATCAGGTGACATATTCGGCGTTTTTAATGAATCAATGACATCGTAGGGTGCCAAATGAATTAAAGAAAACACAATAAACGAGATAACGAATAATAGTGGAATTGCTTGTAAGATCCGTTTAATAATGTATCGTAACACGCGCAGTTCTTCCTTTCTTTTTACAGCAAAACAAGAAGCTGTGATAAAAGCCTTACCACAGCTTAATGCTTTACTTAATTGTTAACTTCGATAAATCTTCAAACGTATAAATTGGAATTAAACCCGCTTCTTCCACATTTCCTATACGATTGTTGACAGCTAAAATTTTCTTGTTATCAACGATTGGATAAATACGAGCATCTTCTGCAATGGCTTGTTGTAATTCAACATACAGTGCTTGACGTTTCTCTGGATTTAACTCAGTCGCAGCTTTCGCAAATAACTCATCGGTTACTTTATTTTCTGTTTGGAAATAGTTTGCACTACCTCCTGTTTCAAATAGTGCCCCATATAAATCTGGGTCATTTCCCATAATATAACCGCCTAAGAAGAGGTTATATTTCGTTGAACCATCTTTATCTAACTCTGCAAAGATAGCGGCACTATCACCACCTTCTAAATTCACCGTAATACCAGCTTTTTGTAATTGCTGTTGAATCAAGGTTGCTTGGACTGTTTGTACAGGGTCTGATGATGAAAAAGCTAGGTTTAAGGTTAAATCACTAACATTTGCTTCTTTTAATAGTTCTTTTGATTTTTCAACGTTTGTGTCATATTTTTCAACATCATCTGTTGCATATGGATTGTTTGGTGGTAAGAATGAATAAGGTTGCTCGTAATATTCTTTATCCAAATAGCCTGCTTGATTTAACTCATCTTTATTCAATGCAAACAAGACTGCTTGACGCACTTTAACATCTTGTAACGCTTCTGATTTTGTATTTAAGCCTAAATAACCGACACGATTTTCACTATATGGATAAGTTGTAATCTTTGAGTCATCCAAATCTTTCACATCCGCTGGTAAAACGACAGCTGCATCAACTTCGCCTTTTTGCAAAGCGACTTTAGTTGTATCAGCATTTTCAATAATACGTAGCGTCACATTTTTAATAGATGGCTCACCGCCATAATAATTTTCATTGGCTTCAAACGTTAAATATTCACCACGTTTATATTCAACTAGCTTATAAGGTCCAGTTCCCACCGCTTTTTCTGGTAATTCATTGACTGAGAAGTCTGGTACATCTTTAAAGACGTGTTCTGGGATAATGAATGTTTCAGTTGCGATATTATTAATTGCGGCCGCACTGGCTTGAGGGAATACAAATTTCACCGTATAATCATCGACTTTTTCAATGGCGATTGGTTCATCACCTACCCATAGTTGGTCGGCATTGCCATTTTCTTTTTTCACTTTTTGTTCATAGGTAAAGACAACATCATCTGCTGTAAAGTCTTCACCATCTGACCACTTAACATCTTTCTTCAAGTGAACAGTAACCGATAGCCCGTCTTCTGCTGGCTCAACAGATTCCGCTAACGCATTTTTCGTTGTCCCATCACCTTCAACAATCACTAAAGGTGAATAAATCATATTCGTAACTGTTAATCCCCAACGATCACTCGTATTAATCGGATTCGTTGATGTTGGATCCCCACTAATTGCATAGGTAAAAGTTGAATTGTCGGCTGGTTGCGAAGCACTAGATGATTTCTCTGTATTTCCACCCGAAGAGCAAGCAGCTAGCGTTAATCCTAATACAACTACACTGGCACGTAGTATTGTTTTTTTCCAATTTTTCATCATCTATTTTCCTCCTATTACCAAACTGGGACACTTGACCCTTTTGTTACGTCAGCGATAATATCTTTGACCTCATCTGTTTGGTAGTATTTCACAATTGTTTTGTAGATTTCTTTATCTTTATCTTCTTCACGAACAGCAATAACATTGTAATATGGTTTAGAAGAATCTGCGACAGGTTCGAGATAAATCGCTGTTTCAGTTGGAATAAACCCAGCATCAACGGCTACATTATTATTCACACAAGCAATGTCAACATCATCTAACGCACGAATCGTTTGGTTCGCATCTAACATTTCAAATTTTAGGCTTTTAGGATTCTCAGTAACATCATTGACTGTTGGTAACAAACCCGCTTCTTTATCTAATTTAATCAAACCAGCTGTCTGCAATAACAATAACGCACGGCTCTCATTTGACACATCATTGGGAAGCGCTACTGTGGCACCATCTTGTAATTCATCAATTGTTTCTATTTTATTTGAAAAAATACCCAATGGATTTAACGTGGTATAAGCGATTGTAGTATTTGAAAACCCACCTTCTTTATTGACTTCATCCATAAAAATTTCTGTTAAAGAAGAATGCAAATCAATTGAACCATCTTCTAAAGAAGTAATTGGTCCACGATAATCAGTAAATTTAACAATTTCTAAATCGATATTTTCTTTTTCTTTTAATTCTTTTTGAACATGTTCCCAAGCTTCGTTACTTTCACCAACAACGCCTAGCTTGACAGTCTGTGATTTCTCTGTTTCATTCGCCGCTTCTTTCTTTGCACCACAAGCTCCTAATAAGATAACAGCACTGACTGTTAAAACACTTGTAATTGCTTTTTTCCAACCTCTTTTCATGTTTGTTTCCCCTTTTCCATCTTACTTTTCATTCTGATAGTTATTGGCATCATACCTAGCTAGAATAAGGAAGTCAAACTACTAGTGATAGAAAAAAACTATCGAAAAAACAATCATCCATGTGTTTATTCCTTACCCTATCTTGCTTTCAATAAACGTGTAGCGTTTTAAGGAGATTGTTCTATTTCTTTATAAATATTTTTGGTTTACACACTGTAATGTCTATATCAAATATTTCTATCGCCACATCTTTTCTATTACACAAAAAAATACCTACCTCACTGCACGACACAGCGAAATAGGTATCTACTTAATTCAGCCACTCAATATCCTTTAATGGCCAATAACGAACAAAGACTTCCCCTTTAATCATCGATTCATCAACAAAACCGAAAATTCGGCTATCTTTTGAAATCAAGCGATTATCTCCTAAAACAAAATATTTTCCTTCCGGTACTTCATAGGAAAAATCATTGGTAAAGGTCAGTGCTCGGTCAGCTACTGCTTGGAAACTTTGATTATACTTATATTCTGTTTGTAACTTATCTTTTGCAAAAGCTTCTTTAAATTCTTTTAAGTAAGGTTCATCGACAACTTCACCATTGATACTTAAGACATCATCTTTCATTTCAACTTTATCACCAGGTATGCCAATCACACGCTTGACAGCAATTTTATCTAGTTCATCTGGCTCTTGTGTCGTAATGATGTCAAAACGGTCAATAGATGATAATTGGAAAGTCACTAATTTTTGCCCATCCGCTAATGTAGGATCCATCGAATGGCCTTTAACCGATACCGTGACAACGACAAACAAACGTAACACAACTAATAAGGCAACAGCGATAAGAAAAACGCCCCAATTTTTAAAAAATTCTTTCAACAGTCGATTCTCCCTTAGATACATTTGATTGATTCATTATACCACAGCTTGTAGTGAGAAGAAAAAGTTTCAGTTATCTCTTACAATCACTACTTCTGACCAGCCCATCTGATAACCCGCACGGATTGCTACATTTAATGAACGATTATGTGACCATGCTGTCGAATAAATCGGTAAAATCGTTGGCTCCATTTCTTGAATGCGAGTAGTGATTCCTTGAATCAATTTTGTCGCGACTCCTTTTGCGCGTAAATCATCAGATAAAATTTCTATTCCCAACTCCCAAGTATACGCACCATTTGTGTTCGCACCAGCAATGGCTTTCAATGTAGGATCAAAGTAACCATAGCCAATTTTATCCGGTTCTTCAGGCAAATATTCAAATGCATTCACGATACGTTTATCTTGTTTGAAAATAGGAATTTCTTGTTCAGATAAAAAGCGAAAGCGTGAATCAACTAGCGGTGTCCCAATCACTTTTGGGATGAAGAATGGTCGAATTTTAGCTATTTTCAATTGATATTTTGCCAACAAGTCTGTTAAATTTTGAATACTTTCAAATTCCAAAAACCATGCACCGCTAGTATCTTTGAAGGTTTTATGTAAAGCTTCTGTCACCGGCTCGCTTTCCGTTCGTACAAATAGTTGGTTATTGTAACAGACAATTGCTCCAAACTCTCGTGCATTGCGCCGACTAGCCATTGTTGCGTGATTCGTTGTAAAGAAATTCTTCTCTTTGGTAAATACCTCCTCCGAACAAGCAAAATCAATTGCAAATTGTTGATGTAGAATTGACATCTTCCCACTCCTTTCAGTCGATTATTTCTTTAGTATAACGTAGTCCGCATTTTTCTCAAAGAACCGCTAGACTTTTCTAGCATTCCTACTGTTCTTTCATTCTTTTTTTGCTATACTGGTACTACTACTATTAGACGGGGGATAATTTTATGAATTTTGGGCGCTTCACACGTCTGACATTACGCCGAGGAAAAACCTTCTTTGCAAGAAACATTTCGTCTATTCAAGTTATCGTCTCTTATTATATTTTGATGACTTTATTAGCTCTAATTTTATTTTATTTGCCTTTTTTTAGACAACCAGGTACACACGTTGCGTTTATTGATATGTTTTTTATGGCTATCAGCACTATCAGCGTCACAGGTCTAACCACATTTCCAATTGATGAAGTCTTTAATGAACGCGGGGTCGTACTATTGGAAGTCCTCTTTCAAATTGGTGGACTAGGTATTATGATGATTTCTACCTTCTTTTTTATCGTATCTCGACGAAAAATTTCATTAAAGCAACGTCAATTAATTATGACTGACATGAACCAACCACGACTTAGCGGAATTGTGCGAATGATTCGAACAACATTCACAATTATTTTAATGTTTCAAGCAATTGGTGGTAGCATCTTCGCCATTTACTTTAAAGCCATGGGCTATTACGACAATTGGCTAGATGCAATTTTTTATGGGTTCTATCAGGCAATTTCCGCCGTCACTAACTCTGGATTTGACGTGACTGGAGAGTCTATTTTACCTTTTGCCAATGATTATCTCTTTTTAATTAGTATCATGTTCCTGATTTTCGTTGGTGGTATTGGTTTTCCAGCGATTATGGACTTTCGAGAATGGGTGAAATTTCAATTTTTTAAAGAAAAGCGTCAGCTGCCTTTTCGTTTTACCCTCTTTTCTAAAATTGCGTTCTTAGCATTTATCGTCTTGTTTATCGGTGGAACCTTAACTATCTTTTTCTTAGAAAAAGGACATTTGTTCAAGGATATGACAGCGGTTGGTCAGTGGATTAACAGTATGTTTTACTCGATGACAACCAGAAATGCGGGCTTACAAATCCATGATTTAAATGAATTTCAAGTAACCACTTTAATTGTTTTTTCTTTATTAATGTTCATTGGTTGTAGTCCTAGTTCAGTCGGTGGTGGTGTTCGAACAACCACGGTTGCCATCATTGGATTATATCTCTTTTCTTTCTTAAAGAGTGAAAGTCATATCAATATTTTCGGACGGAAAATTGATGACGAAGATGTTCGTAAATCGGTTGTGGTCTTTATGTTATCTCTTTTGATGTGCTTTGCATGTGTCATCTTTTTAACAGCCACAGAAGATGTCTCGCTAATTGCAATTATTGTGGAAGTTGCTTCGGCTTTTGGAACAACGGGTTTGTCCCTAGGCATTACCGCAGGCCTCTCCGTGACAGGCAAATTAGTGATTGCCTTATTAATGTTTATTGGACGAATTGGCATGCTTTACACCTTACTTCTCTTTGTACCAAAAGAAACACGCGATTTAGGCTACGAATACCCAACTGAAAAAATTATTATTGGCTAAATAAAATCCACCTCTTTGACTGAAAGAGGTGGATTATTTTGCTTGCCGAATTTTGGCTGGTAAGTTTTTCCAAACGAGTTGATACGACAAATAAATCATTTGTTCAAATTCCTCATCTGTTAAAACAGTGCTTCGCAAGGCAATCGAATTCCAATGCTTCTTGTTCATATGATAGCCTGGTGTAATATCCTCATAAATTTCTCTTAGTTCTTCATTTTTTTCTGGTAACCCTTTTAACGTAATCATCGCTTGTTCTGTAGCTTGCGGACTCATCGTGCCAAACATTTTTCCGTGGACCTCGAAATAAATCGTTGCCCAATCTTCACGAAAATACACTTTAGCAAAGGGCAAAGACACCCCAAAGCGTTGCAAACGTTCCATTCGTTGTTTCATTTTTTCACCTTCTTTTTTAAATTATAACGGATTTAGCAGTTATTTTTCTTCTTTTTTTTAAGATTGGGGAAAGCCATTTAATCTTTTTTAAAAGTTGTGTTATGATTAGATGAATTTATTCGACTATCTCGTTTTACGATGGAGGTTTTTTATGGGAATCAGAAGTTATTTTGCCGCTTTTGTCGGTAAAACCTCGCAATGGGTATTAAAAAATTTTTTTAAGGGTGGTTCAAGTCTGCCAGGTAAACTGGCTTTGTCAATTGACCCTCATATTTTGGACTATCTAGCGAAAGATTATCAAGTAGTGGTTGTTACAGGGACAAACGGAAAAACGTTAACCACTGCGCTTACTGTGAATATTTTACGTCAGGAATTTGACAATGTGTTAACAAATCCAACTGGTGCAAACATGGTACAAGGCATTGTTTCCACTTTTCTTTCTGCCAAAAAAACGAATGGGAAAAAATTTGCCGTTTTGGAGATTGACGAGGCCAGCTTGAGCAAAGTAACGGAATACATCAAGCCAGAACTATTTGTCTTTACCAATATTTTCCGTGATCAAATGGATCGTTACGGCGAAATTTATACCACTTACCAATTAATCGTGGATGGTGCCGCAAAATCACCAACCGCAACGATTTTAACTAACGGCGATTCACCGATTTTCAATTCAATTGACACAGTAAATCCACGGAAATATTATGGCTTTAATCATCAAGAAGATGAGGAACAAATGGCTCATTACAATACAGATGGTGTCCTTTGTCCAAATTGCCAACATATCTTGCATTATAAAATGATTACTTATGCGAACCTTGGAAAATACTATTGTCCAAATTGCGATTTCCATCGCCCAGCATTGGATTATCAATTAACAAATCTAAAAAACATGACAAATACCTCTGCAGAATTTACGATTGACGGCAACGACTACAAATTAGAAGTTGGCGGAATGTACAACATTTACAATGCCTTAGCAGCAACAGCTGTCGCTGAGTACTATCATGTTGCTCCTGAAAAAATCCGCTTAGGACTAGGATACGATGAAAAAGTCTTTGGACGACAAGAAGTTATCACGATTGATGATAAGAAATGTACGCTCGTTTTAGTCAAAAATCCAGTTGGTTTAAACCAAGTCATTGATATGATTGGTCTATCTCCTTACCCCTTCTCATTGGTTTGCTTATTAAATGCTAATTATGCTGATGGAATTGACGTAAGTTGGATTTGGGACGGAGACCATGAAGCCTTTGCTGATATGGGTATCCCGAAAGTGATTGCAGGTGGCGATCGTCACAAAGACATGGCACTTCGCTTAAAAGTTGCCGGTATTCCAGAAGAAGACATTACTGAAATGCAAGATTTAGATGCTGTGATAAATGGTATCAAACAATTACCAACAGAAAATGTTTATATTTTAGCAACTTATACTGCTGTACTGCAATTGCGTAAAAAACTAGCAGAACAAGGACATATGCAAGGGGGCATGACACGTGGCTAAATACGAATTAACACTTGCCCATCTCTATGGAAATTTATTAAACACATACGGTGATAACGGCAATATTTTAATGCTAAAATACGTTGCGAAACAAATGGATATTGATTTAAAAATTGAAATTGTTAGTATCCACGAACCCTTTGAACCTGAAAAATATGACCTTGTCTTTTTTGGTGGCGGACAAGATTTCGAACAAAAAATTGTCTCCGATGATATTCAATCAAAGAAAGAGTCCTTAATATCCTTCATTGAAAACGACGGCGTCATCCTAGCTATCTGTGGTGGCTACCAATTGTTAGGCCATTATTACATTGGTGCACATGGTGAGAAGATTTATGGCATTAGCGCGTTGGATCATTATACGCTAAGCCAAGATAACAATCGCTTTATTGGTGACGTCAAAATATACAATGAAGAGTTTGGTGAAACTTATGTCGGATTTGAAAACCATAACGGTCGTACCTTCTTAGGAAAAGGCGAACGTCCTTTAGGAAAAGTCGTTGAAGGTTATGGAAACAACGGCGAAGATCAATCCGAAGGCGCAATTTATCGCAATGTCTATTGCTCTTACTTCCACGGACCGATTCTCGCTCGAAATGAAAACTTAGCACGACGATTGGTTCAATTAGCCTTCGATAAAAAATATAATGCTTAATTTAAACCGTCCTTTTATTAGGGCGGTTTTTTCGTGCGGGAAATTTCCCACAACTTGACACTTTAGTCCATTATTTTTACTTCTTCCCATAACATCTCCTATCTATTGTAAACGCTAACAAATATAGTTAAAGTAAGAATGTAATTTTAACTTAGGAAGGAGTTTTCTCATTATGATGGAAAAAGTGCAACGATTTGGAGGCGCGATGTTCACACCAGTCCTCCTCTTTTCGTTCTCAGGTTTAATGGTTTCATTAGCTATTATTTGTAAAAATCCAATGTTGGTCGGAAGTATCGCCACAGAAGGTACCGTTTGGTTTGGTATCTGGTCCATTATTGAAGATGGTGCCTGGACTGTTTTTAACCAAATGGAATTATTATTTGTCATTGGTCTGCCCATCGGGTTGGCAAAGAAAGCCAATGCTCGAGCAGTCATGGAAGCTTTCGTGGTCTATATCACCTTCCAATATTTTGTTAGTGGTATGTTGAAAAACTTTGGTAGCTTCTTCGGTGTTGACTTCGGTATGGAAGCTGGCGGTGTCAGTGGATTAAAAATGATTGCCAATATCAAAACATTAGATACAGGCATTGTCGGGGCAATCGTTATTTCTGCTATTGTCGTCTGGATTCATAATCGATATTTTGATGTAAAATTACCTGATTGGTTAGGAATCTTCCAAGGTTCATCTTTTGTAGTCATTATCGGTTTCTTCTTAATGTTACCAATCGCATTCTTAGTAGCATTAGTTTGGCCAAAAATCCAAGGTGGAATTAACTCAATGCAAGGTTTCTTAGCAAGTTCAGGAGTACTAGGTGTTTGGATTTATACTTTCTTGGAACGAATTTTAATTCCAACAGGTTTACACCATTTTATTTATTCACCGTTTGTCTTTGGTCCAGCCGTCACACCAGATGGCATTACCCGTGCTTGGATGGCGAATCTAAATGATTTTGCTGCATCAACTAAACCATTAAAACAACTGTTCCCTGAAGGTGGTTTTGCGATGCACGGTAACTCTAAAATGTTTGGTTCATTGGGGATTGCAACAGCTTTCTTCTTAACAGCAAAACCAGAAAACAAAAAGAAAGTGATTTCAATTTTAGTGCCTGTTACATTGACAGCCTTCTTAGCCGGAATTACTGAACCACTAGAGTTCACTTTCTTATTCATCTCTCCACCATTGTTTGCAATCCATGCTGTTTTAGCAGCAACCATGACAGCAACGATGTATGCATTTGGTGTTTCTGGAGATATGGGTGGCGGTTTCTTAGATTTATTAGCTAAAAACTGGATTCCAATGTTTGCGAATCACAAAACAGAAATCTTTACACAATTGATTATTGGTCTAGCATTTACTGCTTTATATGTCATCATTTTCCGCTTCCTCATTCTAAAATGGAACTTACCGACACCGGGTCGTGAAGCAGCAACAGATGATATTAAATTATTTACGAAAAAAGATTACAAAGCCAAAAAAGCTGGTGAAGATTCTACTTCAGAACCTGCTGAAAATCGTTACCGTGAATCAGCTGCTATTTATTTAGAAGCCTTTGGTGGTGCTGATAATATCGATAAAGTCAATAATTGTGCAACAAGATTACGGATTACTGTTGCGGATCCTTCCATCGTTAGTCCAGATGAGGCCTTCCGTGCAGGTGGTGCACATGGTGTTGTACGTAACGGTACTGCTTTTCAAGTAATCGTTGGCTTAGATGTCCCACAAGTTAGAGAACAATTTGAACAGTTATTAGAAATTAAAGACTAAGGAGTGTTACAGTATTATGAAAAAATTCTCAATCGTTATCGCAGGCGGCGGTAGTACCTTTACCCCAGGAATCGTTTTAATGTTATTAGATAATTTGGAGCGTTTCCCTATTCGTCAAATTAAATTCTACGACAATAACCATGAACGTCAGCAACAAATTGCAGATGCTTGCGAAATTTTATTAAAAGAGAAAGCGCCAGATATTAACTTTGTGGCAACAACTGATCCAGAAACTGCCTTTTCAGATGTTGATTTTGTCATGGCTCATATCCGAGTAGGATTATATGCAATGCGCGAACAAGATGAAAAAATTCCATTAAAATACGGCGTTGTTGGTCAAGAAACATGCGGACCTGGTGGCATCGCTTATGGTATGCGTTCAATCGGTGGTGTCTTAGAAATTTTAGACTATATGGAAAAATATTCTCCCGATGCTTGGATGTTAAATTATTCAAATCCAGCCGCAATCGTCGCAGAAGCAACACGGAAATTACGTCCACATTCTAAAATCATTAATATTTGCGATATGCCTGTCGGAATTGAAGAACGAATGGCACGTGCAATTGGTTTACGTTCACGTAAAGAAATGGTTGTTCGCTACTATGGCTTAAATCACTTTGGTTGGTGGACAGATATTCGTGACCTTGAAGGCAATGACTTAATGCCCCAAATCAAAGCACACGTCGCACAACATGGGTACTCTTTACAAGATGAAATTGAAGAGTCACAGCATTTAGATGCTAGCTGGATGAATACTTTTGCCAAAGCGAAAGATGTTTACGCAGTAGATCCTGATACTTTACCAAACACTTATTTAAAATATTACTTGTACCCACAAGATGAAGTTGCACATTCAAACCCAGACTTTACTCGTGCCAACGAAGTTATGGCAGGCCGTGAAAAACATGTCTTCGGTGAATGTAACGCAATTGCTGCCCGAGGGAATACCGAGGGAACAACACTTGAAATTGACGAACATGCGAGCTACATCGTTGATTTAGCACGTGCTATCGCTTATAACACGCATGAGAGAATGTTGCTCATCGTACCAAACAATGGTGCAATCGTAAACTTTGATGAAACAGCGATGGTTGAAGTTCCTTGTATCGTTGGTACGAATGGTCCAGAACCTCTAACGCAAGGAAAAATTCCACAATTCCAAAAAGGATTGATGGAACAACAAGTTTCAGTTGAAAAATTAGTCGTGGAAGCATGGGCAGAACGTTCTTACCAAAAATTATGGCAAGCTTTGACACTTTCACGTATCGTACCGAATGCTCGTGTTGCCAAACAGTTATTAGATGATTTAATTGAAGCGAATAAGGACTTCTGGCCAGAGCTAAATTAAGAATGATAAAAAACTTTCTCATCACCTCCCTTCTTTTCGGTTATAATATTAGTTGAAAAGGAGGGATTTGATGAAATTGCAACGTTTGATTCATCAACACGCCAAAGAACTAAGCGAATTGGATTTAGACATTCTTCATTACATTGTGGATCATGCGGATGAAGTGATGAATCTAAGCATTCTCGACTTAGCAGAACGTGTTCATTCATCAAAATCATCAATATTACGCTTAACAAAAAAACTTGGATTCACCGGCTATTCAGAGCTAAAATACTTTTTACGGCATGAAAAACAACATGCTGAAGTCGAACAGACGGACCAACAGGTTTTTGACAAACAACTAGAGGATATTCAACAAACGATTGATTATATTCGTTCTGTTGATTTGCGTCCGATTAATCAGCTTTTGAATCAAAGTACAACGATTTATTGTTACTCCACGGGTTTTTCTCAAAAGAAACCATTAGAAGAGTTTTCAAAAATGATGTTAACTTTAGAAAAGCGTGTCCTTATTTTACCTAATAAGACAGAATTAGATATGGCGATGCCTATGATTACAAGCAATGATTGCTTTATGATTACTTCACTCAGCGGTGAGACTGAAGATGTCAAAGAAAATTTAACCACATTTCAAATGCGACAAATTCCTGTCATTTCATTGACTGCAACAGGAAATAACTATTTTGCACGACACAGTACGCATCACCTAAACTATTACTGTTCTCCTTTTACTATTGGAAAGAAACAAAAAGAAGTCGTCTCTTTAGTATCTTTACATTTACTGATCGATTATTTATATCGTTCATATGGGATTTATCAATTATCGGAGGGATAATCATGCTACGAATGACTACAAATAGATTACAAAAAATTTTACTTGCTTACTGGCTAATTGTACCCATTTTATTTTATCTTTATGTGGGAATTACCAGCTTCATCCAAGAAACATCGATCCAACAGATGTTACAAGTTTCCCCAGGTATTGCCCTAGGTAATCTTCTAGCCTGTCTGATGTTGTTTCAAGCAGGTATCTTCTTTTTTGTCCGTCGTTTATCTCAAAGTAAAAACGGTTTACTTGGTCAGTTTACATTCGTTGCTATTCCCCAGCAATTGTTGACCGGTAATATTATCGGTGCAGTACTTGCCTTCTTTTTAGCTCGTTCCTTGAACTCAGGAAAAGAAGACGCTACCTTGCAAACAAAAATTATTTTTTATTTCGTTCTTGGTTTTATTTTCTTATTCAGTTGTCTGACAGCTTTTATTGCATTTCGTTTGAGAGGAGCGTAAAAAATGTTTTCATTTCTAAAAAAGAAAAAACACGTTTTAACAAGCCCTGTAACTGGGACCTTACTTCCATTAGCTAAAGTGAGTGACCCCGTATTTGCAGAAGGCATGATGGGCGCCGGTGTAGCGGTTGAACCCACTGCTAGTGATGTGTATTCACCGGTAGAAGGTACTATCACAACTATTTTCCCTACAAAACACGCCATCGGTATAAAATCGACTATTGGCAAGGATGTTTTACTGCATATCGGTATTGATACAGTGGAATTGAACGGACAAGGCTTTCACATTCATGTTAGCGAGGGAGACAAAGTAACATCAACTACTCTACTTGCTCAAGTTGACCATGATTATTTGAAATCACAAGGCAAAGCCTCCACAATTATGGTGCTTTTCCCTGAAGAAAAAGTGCTACCGTCCGTTCAAGAAAAGCCGATTGCTGCTCAACAAGAAATTTTCACACTCGACTAAAAAAGAAGCAAACACTTCCATCGTGTTTGCTTCTTTTTTATGCATGGATAACTGCAGCCACACCGAAATGGTCACTGACCACAGGGCCTGATTTGCCGTCAAACATAACTTGATACGTTTGTGCCGTTAACTCTGGCGAAATAAAAATATAATCAATTCGTAGTGCTTCTTGATTACTTTCCCAACCATCAATTGCTTTAGCAACCGTATGCGAACCGATTTTTTGCTCCGCTGTTTGGAAAACATCTGACAGCTGTAATGCTCCTTGCGTGATTAATTGATAGCCCTCGTTTCCTTCTGGGTTATTAAAGTCGCCCATCAGCAATAAGGGGTATGGACTGTCTGCTAGAATTTCTTCAGTTGTAACCCATTCAACAGCAAACCCTTCTTCCGACCACCAAGAGTAATGACCACTACCAACAAGCACTAATTGACCGTCGATTTCTGTGATTCCTGTTAATAAGATGCGACGACGATAATCCGCTTCTTCTGTAAATTGAGATACTCGATAGTTATTTGGTAAAATAGGTTGTTTGGATAGGATGGCTAATCCTTCGTCATAAATGCCATACCCAATGTGACTAAATCCCCAAGTCCAATAATAATCAACACCTAACACTTGTAAAGCCTCTGTTAGTCGCAGAGCAAAATTATCTTCATGAATCACTCGGTCAGTCACAGGACAATACCATTCCCCTACAATGCCTGCCTCACTGTCCCTACGCTGATTCACTTCTTGTAAGGCAATCACATCATAATTTTCTTCAATAATTTTTTCTGCTAACTGTGCTAACTTTTCTTCTGGATTTTCTTCTACCCAACTGTGTGTGTTTAGTGTCAATACTTTCATTTTATCCTCCTGAATTTACGGTCTCTTTCCATTGTAGTATAGTTCCCACTAGCAAACAAGCAACAATGCGATGCTTTTTTTGCAATTTACAACGCAATCGATTTCCTTTTATTTTTATTCATTTTATTAAAGTTTTTTTCTTCATTTATAAAATAAAGTGTTGACTTGCGCAACCGATTGCGTTTATGATAGATGTATAAAATAAATGATTCTGGAGGAAAAATAATATGCAACAAATACAACGTTTATTCGATATTGATCCTTGGAAAATTACAACGACCACCTTAGACAAAGAAAATCGCCGACTACAAGAATCTTTAACCAGCATTGGTAACGGATACATGGGCATGCGTGGAAACTTTGAAGAACAATACAGCGGTGATCATCACCTAGGTACTTACCTTGCTGGTGTATGGTTCCCTGATAAAACCCGTGTTGGTTGGTGGAAAAATGGCTACCCTGAATATTTTGGCAAAGTGATTAATGCTGTCAATTTTCTTGCGATGAATATTTCAGTTAACGGCGAACAACTGGACCTTGCAGTTATTTCCCCAGAAGATTTTTCACTGGAACTAGATATGGAAACAGGCATTTTAACACGAAAATTTACGGTCACACTTGGTGGTGCGACGATTCGTTTTACTTTTGAACGCTTCTTAAGTATTGTCAAAAAAGAATTAGCAGCAATCCAAATGTCTGCACAAGTTTTGAGTGGTGAAGCAACGATTACTGTGGTTTCGAAGTTAGATAATAATGTGCAAAATGAAGACAGTAACTACGACGAAATGTTTTGGGAAGAGTTAAATAAAGGCACAACAAACGAGATGAGTTATTTGACAACGCGGACTGTCGCAAATCCTTTCGGTATCGAACAATTTACTGTCACTTCAGGGATGAAACATAATGTCCGCCCAGTAACTATTGAAACCAGCCCACTGGCTATTAGTCATACGTTTGAATTCCAAGTTGCTGAAAATGAGACGATTACGTTAGAAAAAGAAGTTATTATTGTGACTAGTCGTGACTTTGATGAACCGAAACAAGTAACTGCAGTGGCCGATTTGTTTGCAGATTATGGAACGAATTATGAACAATTACGCCAAGAACAAGTAGTCGCTTGGCGCAAACGTTGGGATTTAGCCGACGTTATCATTCAAGGTGACGATGCTGCCCAACAAGGGATTCGCTTCAATCTTTTCCAATTGTTCTCCACTTATTATGGAGACGATGCACGCTTGAATATTGGTCCAAAAGGCTTTACTGGCGAAAAATATGGGGGTGCAACTTATTGGGATACCGAAGCATATGCTGTCCCGCTTTATCTAGCTTTAGCTAAACCAGAAGTTACCAAAAATCTATTGACGTATCGCCACAATCAATTACCACAAGCCCAACATAATGCTCGCCAACAAGGTCTGAAGGGCGCTTTGTATCCAATGGTTACCTTTACCGGTGTTGAATGCCATAATGAATGGGAAATTACCTTTGAGGAAATTCACCGAAATGGCGCTATTGCCTATGCCATTTATAATTACACTAATTACACTGGTGATACTGATTACTTGAAAACAAAAGGTTTAGAAGTATTAGTTGAAATTGCTCGTTTTTGGGCTGATCGTGTCCACTATTCGAAACGAAATGATGCTTATATGATTCACGGGGTCACTGGACCAAATGAATACGAAAATAACGTCAACAACAATTGGTACACCAACACGATTGCTACGTGGGTTTTAACTTATACTCTTGAGAATTATATGCAGTTCAAAGATGAAGCAACTATTGAAATTTCAGAAGAAGAACAAGCACACTGGCAAGAAATTATTGAAAAAATGTACCTCCCTTACGATGAGGAATTAGGTATTTTCGTTCAACATGATACTTTCTTAGACAAAGATTTATACCCAGCTACGGATTTAGATCCTACTGATTTACCGCTAAATCAGAATTGGTCTTGGGATCGTATCTTACGTTCATGCTTTATTAAACAGGCGGATGTTTTACAAGGGATTTATTTCTTCGGCAATCAATTTACCGAAGAAGAAAAACGTCGCAATTTTGAATTCTATGAACCAATGACCGTTCATGAATCTTCACTATCCCCTTCTGTTCATGCGATTTTAGCTGCCGAACTTGGTTTAGAAGAAAAAGCCACAGAAATGTATGCTCGCACAGCTCGCTTAGACTTAGACAATTATAACAATGACACCGAAGATGGGTTACACATCACCTCCATGACTGGTAGCTGGTTAGGAATTGTTCAAGGTTTTGCTCAAATGAAAACATTTGACAATACATTAAGTTTTGCACCGTTTGTACCAAAAGATTGGGAAGCTTATGCGTTTCATATTAATTATCGTGGCCGTTTGCTTTCTGTTTCTGTCACACAAGCAGATGTCACACTAACTTTATTAGAAGGGCAACCACTAGCTATCACTGTTTATCAAGATAATTATTTACTAGAAGATACTTTGGTGATTCCTGTTAAACACTAATTGATAATTATGATACCCGTCTTCTCCGATGTTTTTCTTCAGTTGGTTTTGCCTGGTATCATAGTTATTTTTTATCTAGCGGCTTTGTAGTCCTTGTGCTACTATATTCGAGAGGAGGTTTTCACATGAGTATTACTGTAAAAGATGTTGCCCAAAAAGCCGGTGTCGCAACGTCCACCGTCTCTCGCGTAATTAATGATCACCCGAGCATTTCAGAAGACACTAAGAAAAAAGTTCGCAAAATCATGGATGAACTAGGTTATATTCCAAATGTAGCTGCTCGTAATCTAGGCAAGCAAATTTCCAGTGCATTAGGCGTGGTTCTTCCACCTTTAGATTCAAAAGAGCGCATTGGCAACCCATTTCATTTAGAAACCATTGAGACTATTAATGAAGCTGCCCATCAATACGGCATGTCCGTAGCGATTGCCTCGGCAAAAAATTTCACTGCTTTATCAGCTCATGTGGAACGCATGCATCGTCAAAAGCAGGTAGACGGCTTTATTTTGACCTATTCTGATAAAGATGATCCAATCATTCGTTATTTATTGGCCCATGACATTCCTTTCACAGTTATCGGGCAACCATACATTGATGATGAACGTATTGTCTATGTCGATAATGATAATCAACTATTAGGAAAACAAGCGACCGATTATTTACTTGCAGAAGGACATGAACGCATTATATTTGCGACGAATATTACCCATGAGAATCTCTATTTCGAACGTTATTTCGGTTATCAAAAAGCGTTAATGATGGCGAATTTACCAACTTTACCAGCAGCAACCTTTGAAACACCTGCTGATTATACGCAATTTGGCGAGCGCCTCAAGCAAGAAGAAGTCACTGCTATTGTCGTGATTGATGATTTATTTGCTGTCCGTATGATGCAATTAGTGAATCTAGCCGGTTATCGCGTACCAGAAGATATTTCTATTATCAGCTTTAATAATTCTATATTTGCGACTCTCATTCATCCATATTTAACAAGTATGGATATTGACATCCCTTCTCTTGGACAACTTGCTACCCAACGTCTGATGGACCAGTTACAACAAAAACCTAAAAAAGGCAGTCGGATTGTTGTCCCTCATCAATTAATTAAACGCGAATCCGTAATGAAAAGATGAAAAAAGCAACAAATAAACA
>NZ_MAEL01000031.1:65650-174361 GCF_009933335.1 Candidatus Enterococcus willemsii
TGTTTATTTGTTGCTTTTTTACCTAGGTAAAAATTATTTTTTCCCCGGTTCAGAAGCGATAATTCGTACATCGCCTTGAACTTCCCATTTCTCAATTTGATTTGGTAGCAGGAAGCTTGTTCCTAGTTCTAATTCAAATGTCTCACCATCAACCACTAATTTTCCATACCCTTCAATTACTGTCGCTAATGTGTAAGGTGCTTGTTTTTTGAAAATCAAGCTTCCTTTTACTTGCCATTCGTATACATTGAAAAAGTCTGTCTTCAAATACGTAATAATTGAAGATTTACCATTTCTTGTTTCAGAAATACTGATGGTTGGTTTTAATGCCGGTACTGTTGTTACATCTACTGATTGTTGAACGTGTAACTCTCGTGTTTGCCCTTGGTCATCTTTACGGTCATAATCATACACACGATAAGTTGTATCGGAACTTTGCTGTGTTTCTAAAATTAAAATACCTTTTCCAATCGCATGAATCGTTCCACTTGGCACGTAGAAAAAATCGCCTTTTTTAACAGGAACATGGACAAATAACTCATCCCATTTTTTATCAGCGATCATTTGTGATAATTCTTCTTTGGTTTGGGCTGTGTGTCCATAGATAATTTCAGCTCCTGGAGCCGCATCAATTACATACCAACATTCTGTTTTTCCTAGTTCGCCTTCGTGTGCTAATCCGTAAGCATCATCTGGATGCACTTGTACGGATAAATCATCTTCTGCATCTAAAATTTTCACTAACAATGGGAAAACTTCTTCTGTCGGATGACCAAATAATTCTTTTTGTTCTGCCCATAACTTATCTAAAGATTGTCCTTTATAAGGACCATTTTGAACAATGCTGACACCATGTGGATGACCGCTAATGGCCCAATCTTCTCCGATTTTATCATTTGGAATATCTAAGCCAAAAACCGTTCTCAAACGATTTCCTCCCCAGATTTTTTCTTGAAATACAGGTTGCATAAACAATGGTTGCATAATTGTGCTCCTCTCATTTTTTGTAAACGCCTCATTTATTATACCACGTCTATTTACTCTTTTTCAGCGAAATAAGCAGCTAAAATCTCATCTCTATGTTGAATATACACCTCTCTGTTATCTGTTGGATGAACACGATTTGATAAAAAGATGAATGCATCTTGCTTTTTCGGGTCAATCAGCAAAAACGTACCCGTGTATCCTGTATGAAATAACATATGCTCACGTAAATCCCAACCGAGTGAACGATGTCCGTTCTTCAAAGGCGTTTGGTCTTGCAACAACATCTCGATTGTCGTTTTTTGTAAAATTTCTTCTTGAAAATACGCTCGTACAAATTTAGTTAAATCATCTATCGAAGTGAACAGTCCCGCATTTCCAGCATGTTCTCCTAAAGTTCGGGCTTTAGGATCATGTGTCTCTCCGCGAAGAACTGTCCCATCCGCCAATTGTTCTGTAGGAACGATTAATTGATTGGCTATCAGCGGAAAATAACTATTTGTCATCTGAAGTGGCTGCAAAACCGCTTCTCGAAAAATTGTTGTTAGCGACTTTTGAAAGATTTCTTCCAGCATAAAACCTAATAAAATTGTTCCTGCATCAGTATATTTCACTTTTTTACCTAGGTATTCCCCTGATTGTAACGTAAAATATGCTGCACGCAATTCTTGGGCATTTAATTGATCACGATTCGCAATCCACGTTTGAATATCCGAAGTGTGCGTCAATAAATGACGTAAGGTGATTTGGTTATTTTGAAAGGTTGGCAAATAGTTTTGTAATGGAGCATCTAGATTTAACTGGCCTTTCTCCCATAGCTGCAAAACTACACTTGTTGTACACACCACTTTAGTCAGCGAAGCCACATCAAACAAATGATTCACCGTCATCGGTTCCTTTTCTGGAACAATTGCGGCATTCCCTAAACAAATGGTGTCTTGTTGTTCTTTTTGGATAAAACGATAGACACACCCTGGAAAGATTGTAGGGATTTTCTTAGCAATAATTTCTTGTGTTTGAGGATACATCATAAACCTCCTTTTGGATATGAAAAATAACCGAGGAATTCCCTCGGTTATTTTCTTGTCAATTTATCGTCGAACAAACCACCATTCTACCCCGATTGCATCATAGATAGTTAAAATAGATTTCTTTTTATCAATAAAGAAGTCTTTTTTCTGTTCGTTCAACAGCTTTTCTAATTCTAGTAGTTTTTCCTCACTTACAAAAAACTTCAAAAATTCTAAACCGATTATTTTATGACTGTCAATAGCAATTGCTTCACTTGGGCTTTCATTTAACGATACATGGAATTGTTCATTAATTTGAGATTCATCTTGAGAAATAGCTACTATCCCTTCTAAAAAGGCTGCTTCGTCTGATAAGTCATTTACATTTAAATGAACATTTCGTACATGTACTTCGGGTGATAAATATCTGTTTTCATCATTGCCCATAGCTGCTAATTCTTCCATCGTTGTTACTTCATTTGCTTGTAAAGCAATAAACTTCACATGATTTTCTTCCGGATCAATTACATGAATAGTAATTGTTTCAGCAATGGCTTCATTTTCTATTGGATAATCTGCTACTTTAAAGCGATTATAAATTGCTGCCAACTCCGAAACAGTTGGAATGCTTAGTGTGAACGATTGCATTTTCTTCACTTGACCAAAGTGGTCATCTGCTCGAGGACTCTCCTCTAACCATAGTTGTTCATTCTTAGCTTTTGCTGTCCCCATAATTGCCAACGCATTCTCTTCGCCTTTCAACTCAAAACCAACTAAGTCACGGTAGAACGCAATCATTTTATCTCGATCTTTGACTCGAATTGCAACAGTTGCAAGTTCTGCTGCTTTTCCCAATTTAAAACCTGACATCTTTTTATTTCCTCCTTGTTTCCTAACAAATCCGAGTAAATCACTTTTAATGCTATTTTAACACATGTTTGTTAATTAACCTACCAGTATTTAGCTAACAGCTAAAAGGACCTTCACATCTATTTTTTTCTCCCACTCTTATAACTAGAAACAAAATATGGTAAAGTAAGAGTATGAGAATAGAGGAGGTTTATTTTATGGAAGATTGTATTTTTTGTAAGATTATTAATCAAGAAATTCCCAGCTATAAAGTATATGAGGACGAGAAAGTGTATGCTTTTCTAGACATTACTCAGGTTACAAAAGGGCACACTCTTGTTATTCCCAAAAAACATGTCTCTGACATTTTTGAGTACGATGAGCAACTAGCAACTGACTTGTTTACACGAATCCCCAAAATTGCACGAGCATTAGAAACAGCTTTTCCTGAAATGGAAGGATTAAATATAGTTAACAACAATAAAGAAGTTGCGTATCAAACTGTGTTCCATTCACACGTGCATTTGATTCCTCGTTACAGTAAAAAAGATGATTTCTCCCTACACTTTGGGAAACACATGGAAGACTATACACAAGAACAAATGCAAGCTATTGCTAATCAAATCCAAAAGCAGGTGAAATCAAATGAGTAATTTTATCAAAGGATTAGCTTTTGGAGCTGCTGTAGGTGGCGCCAGTGGTCTACTTTTTGCCCCTCGAAGTGGGAAGGAAACACAACAAATGGTCGAAACATATATTGACGATGTGACAGATGCGACGAAAGAATTTAATGAAAGTTTACAGAATTTCCAACAGGCTGTCCGAGAGACACAAAAAACAGTCCAAGCAACCGCTCCTATTGTATCGACTTCTATTAAAAAAAGTGTCGAAGCCTTTAAATTTCAAGCTGAACCACGTGTCGCACGTATTAATGAACAAGTCGAACAATTGCAAAACCACATTGCAACCTTACCTGTTCAATCTAATGAAAAAAACAAAAAATAAGTTAAAACTATGAATTTTATTTGAAAGATTGCTTTAGTTCTTCCAATTACAAAAAAGAATATGGTATAGTTAGAACTGTGAAAATTTTGAAAAATAGGAGTGCGTAACAATATGAAGAAAAAGATCCTTTTAGCAGTTCTAGGAGCAGTGAGCGTGGTCTCATTAGCTGCATGTTCTGGAAACTCAAATACAGAAATTGCTACAATGAAAGGTGGCAAAGTAACTGTTTCTGAATTCTATGACAAAGCAAAAACCGATCAAAACAGTCAACAAATGGTATTCAATATGATTTTATCAGAAGTATTTATGAATAAATACGGCGAAAAAGTCACAGATAAAATGGTCGATGAACAATTAAAAATCGCTTTTGGTGACAATGTTGATGAACAATTAAAAGCTGCCAACATGACACGTAAAGAAGTTGAACAAACCATCAAAGAAAACCTAGCACTACAAGAAGGCTTAAAAGCACATGTAAAATTAACAGATGAAGATTTAAAAACTGCTTGGGACTCTTTCCATCCAGAAGTAGAAACGCAAATGATTGCTGTTACGTCTGAAGATGATGCGAAAGCAATCCAGAAAGATGCTAGCAAAAAAGATGCAGACTTTGGAAAAATCGCTGCTGAAAAATCAATTTTACCTTCAAAAGAAGATAAAGGAAAAGTCAAATTTGATTCAACAACTGCGGCTACTGAAGTTCCAGAAGAAGTGAAACAAGCTGCTTGGGGTCTAAAAGATGGCGAAGTATCTGATGTGATTCCTGTGAATTCCGCTTACGGTTCAAGTTTCTATGTTGTAAAAATGGTGAAAACACAAGCCAAAGGTAACGATATGGATAAATACAAAGATAAAGTAAAAGAAATTGCAACAGATGCCAAATTAGCTGACCAAGCGTTTACACAAAAAGCCATTGGCGAAGAACTAATTGATGCTAACGTGAAAATTAAAGACGAGGCATTCTCTAACATCTTGTCATCATTCACGGATGCTGCTCAACCAGAGAAAAAATCAACAGATGATAAAAAAGATGATAAAAAAACAGAAGATACTAAATCTGAATCAACAGATGAAAGTAAATAAGTCTTAAAATAAAATATCCGAGCAATAGGTTTAGTCTATTGCTCGGGTATTTTTATTCAACTATTTTTGAGACATTATTAATATCGCATGCCTTAAATATATATACCGTTGATTTGTCTTTTTTCTCTAGAGAAAATTCAAGCCACTCCTCAGTTACTTGAAGAATGGTTGCTTCTATTTTACTAGATTTGGACAAAAGGTAGAATTGCTCACTCTCCAATAAACAAGTATTGCCAACCTCCTCTTTTAACTGTTGTAATACTTCTGCTTTTTCGCGTTTTTGTGCAACTAACTCTTGTTCCTTCTTCTTTTGATAATTAGGATCGTGACTTCTCAGCGCATCAATTCCTTCTTCAATAACTGGATAAAGTAAAACCATTCCCATAAAAATGATTGTCCACCACATGCTATCCCTCCTCCCGTTTAAACCCGACAATATCCTTTAAGTAAATTAATCGTTCAATTCTCTGTTTTCTCTCCGTTCGAACAATTCGAACACTGGTTGGGTTTACTTCAGTAATTTTACAGTTTTTTAACGTTGTTTTACTTACAGAAATCCAAGTTGTTGTTTCAGGATAAATGTAGATGGTCACCAAACAATCCAATAAAGACTGAATTAATTCATTCGTTTGTCGTGTAGATTTTTTTCTGCCTACAAGCTCATCCAAAGAAACGTTGAATAGCGTAGCAATTTCTACCGCTTTGTCTAGTGTCGGCTGCGCTAAATCATGCTCCCAGTTAGAAATTGTTTGACGAGTAACGCCTAAATGCATTGCCAATTCTTCTTGTGAGAATCCCATCTCTTTTCTTAATCGATACATTCGTTCACCAAAATGTTCCATACCATCACCTCTAAAAAAGCATACCTAAAACAATGAGAAAATACTATCAAATGTTGCAATCACTTGCGCAAATAAATCAAACATTTTGCTATTTCCTAAAAAATAGCGAGGAAATTACCTAGGTAATCTCCTCACTATTTTTAAACATCTTTTGGAATATAAAAACTTCGGTTATCCATACCAAAAATACGATCAGTATATGTTCCAGGTTCTTTTTGACGAATCGAGGTTAGTAGCATTTGCATGGAAGCGTCTAAATTATCAATTTGATGTAAAATTTCAGCCTCCATAATTCGTGGTCGAACAGGGGAACCATATTCCAATAAGCCATGATGTGCTAAAACCATATGCCGTAAAACAATAACGTCTTCTTGATTTTCATCGATTTTAAGTGCTAAACAAGCCTTTGTAATTTCTTCATCAATTAAGACCAAATGCCCCACTAGATTTCCAACCAAAGTATATTCCGTTGCTATTGCACCACTCAATTCAATGACTTTACCTAAATCATGTAAAATAATTCCTGCATAAAGCAGTGACGCATTGACTTCAGGGTATTCTTTCACAATTGCTTTTCCTAAATGCAACATAGTTGTTGTATGATAGGCTAATCCACCTGCATAAGCGTGATGATTACGTTTAGCCGCTGGAAATTCAAAAAATTCTTTTTTATATTTATTCATCAAAAAGCGAACAATGCGATTCCAATGCGGATTCAAAATTTCAAACAAGGTTTGACTAATTTCTTCTTCCATCTCTTCTTTACGAATGGGTGCACGCTCCATATACAGGCTCGCATCACCTGGTTCTTCTGGTCGAACATTACGCAACTGTAAAATTTTTACTTGGGGATTCCCTTGGTAAACTTCTCGCTTACCTGTTAAAAAAACGACTTTTCCGGCTTCAAAGCGTTGAATCTCATCTTCCGAAGCTCCCCAAAATTTGCCATCAATCGTACCAGTTGTATCTTGAAAGGTAAACGCAATAAATTTTTTGCCATTTTTTGCTACACGCACATCGGCATTTTTAATTAACACAAATGCTTGAAATTCTTCGTCTAATGTTAGTTCTCTGATTTTTTTCATTTAAATTGAACATTTTCTCATCAGAAAATATTCTCTCACATCCTTTGCTTGATTTCCTTAATAGGTTGATGCAGCCTTTGATAATAGCTTACCATTTCTTGGTCAGAAGACAAACAAATCACTTGTGTTTCTTTCCCAAATTCTGCAAATAATTTTGCTAGTTGTAACTTACGCTCACTATCGTAATGTAACCAGCCATCATCAATAATGACGGGACTTGTTTCTTTTTGCAGGGACAGATACGCAAAGCGGACAGCCATAATTAACTGATCCTTCGTTCCAGTGGATAGTGAATAAATATCGACTAATTGTTGGCTTGAACCAACATGTAACAAGCCATCTACTACTTGGACGTGATTGTATTTTCCATCTGTTAATAATCCAAAATAATAGGACGCTTGGTGCAACAATTGCGGCAATTGTTGCTCAGATAACTCGGTTGCTAAATCATTCAGTGCTGCAATCATCACTTGGTTCGTACTCCAAGATAAGGCTAGCGTGTGAATTTCAGACAATAATCGACTTTCTTCTTGATACAATTCATCAAGAATACCATCGACTTGTAACTGCTCAATTTGCAACTGAACGCGCTGTTTTTCTTCTAATAATTTCGTCAGTTGTTGTTGGAGACGCTCTTGCTCTACTTGCGCTTGTGCCAATTGTTGCGTTAATTCATTCCAACTAATCTCTTTTGGAAAGATTGGTTGTAATAAAGTTTCTAATTCTTTTTTACGAGCAATTTGTTTTTGGTGCTGTTCCCATTGTTTCATCCACAAAGGAATTTCTGTCGGATGTTCTAGACCAAATACTTGTAGCAGCTCTTGATAGGTCGTAAATAACGCCTGACGTTCTTCTTTGGCCTTCTTTAACTGTTGTGCCAATAACGTACTTGGTTGCTGTAAACGGGTCATTTTAATCGCTTGCATCTTAGTCGCAAATTCATTCAATAAATCAAATTTCACTTGAAGTTCTTTGTTTTCCAATGGTAACCAATCATTGAATACTTGAAATTCCTGATTCATTGTTTGGATGTCATTAGCTAAGGGGTTCAATTGATTTTTAATTGTCTGAAGTTGTGCTTGTTGTGCATGAAACTGTTGAATAGCCGCTTCATAGGTTTGTAGTGTCTGACGCCAAGTTAAGTAATTGTCGTTTGTACCAAAAGAAGGTTGTAGATATGCTGTCAATTGCTCAAGCTCACGTGTTAGTTGGACAAGTTGTTCTTCCTCCTGTGCAATTTCAGCTCCGTATGCATCTAATTGCAGGAGTTTTTCTTGCCATAAGGGTTTTACCTGGGCATCCCCTTGTTGACCCTTCAATACAAATCCTATTCCCACAACAACTAGAAGACTACCTAATACAAGCAAGAACAATTTCAAGGGATTTTCTAAAAAGAAGCTTAGAACCATGAAGAGTCCACCGCTAGCTAATAAAAGAAACCAATGTGTCATTGATTTGCTTTGTTTCAATAACTCAGGATGACGTTTTTCTAATTGATTGACTTCTTCTTCAACCGCTTGATTTTTTTCAGATAACCATTGGATGCGTAAGCTTTGTTGTTGACTTTGTTCATGCAATGCATCTAAACGATCCAATAGCTGTAAAATTTGTTCATCTAGTTCTGCTGGTGGCACTTCTTGCTGCCAACCCCACTTCTCTACCAAATGAAAAAGATCTTGTGAAAGCATCTCTTCTTGTTGTAGCAGCCGTTGGTGTTCATCTACTAAACGCATGACACGAGCTTCTTGCCGCAAGAGTTCTTGAATTTTGCCTTCTTGATCCAAAAAGAAAAAATAACGATCTGACTCTTGTCCTTGCTCAAGTCGAGCTAGTTCCTCTTCTTTTTTATGAATGGCATCTGTTAATTGTTGGTATTCTTGATAGAATACACGTAATTGCTGTTGTTGTTCCGTTGAGAACCGACTTTCCTTTAACTGACGTAACTCTGCCCATTCTTCATACAAGGACCAATTCATTTTTTGCTGGTTGAGGCGTTGTGTTTCATCTTGTACTCTTTGTAACTGTTTGTTTAAATTCTGTTGCTGTTGGGTGTAATCAGTCAATTGACGGTATGCTTGCTGGACATGCGTTTCTTGCAATTCTTTTTGTTGAATTGTCTCTTTCAATTGCTGCCATTCTTTTAAGCGTTGATTCAAAGTCAGACGTTGCCCTTGACGTTTATAGATTTTCTGATTGTCTTTTTTGTATTCTTGAATCTTTGCCATCCATTGCTGACTACCCGTAATCCCTAAAGAAATCAATGCATCATGCAATTCTTTTTCTTGTAGTCGATCAGTTTGCGAAAGTTGTTCTTGCTGAAAGGTGAAGACATCTTGAAATAGTTCTTGGGTTAACGGTGCTAACAGTTGGGTCAGCAATGCTTCATCACCTTCTGTTTCACCAACCACTACTTTCGCTTTTCCACGATTCACTTGACGATACCTTTCGATTTGGACTTCTCCATAAGGCTCAATCATTAACCAAAGTTTGCCACCATAGGCTGCGCCATCTTGCGGCGTATAATCACGCTTACGAGTACTTTTTTTAGGAAATCCAAAAAGCATCGCTTGGATAAATTGATATAACGTTGACTTACCGACCTCATTTTTCCCAAAAAAGAGTTGATTCGTTGGTAAAAAATCAAATGTCTGATGCCTATAATGACCAAAACCGGTAATTTCTGCTTTTAATAGTCTCATTTTTCTTCCTCACTCCAACGAAATTCATACGTAAAAATTTCTTTGACTTGTTCCAAGGTCTCTTGCTTCAACTCATCCAAAGACAAGGTGCGCTTAACCAATGGATGGGTAGCTAGCTCGTCCACAATCGATTGAAAAACAGCTTCTTCTTGATAACTTTCGAGTAATTGTTTGACAACTTCTTTGCCCGATAATAATAGCTTTGTCTCTTCTGATGTTGCTTGATCTGTTAATTGATAAATCATTTGCTCCCAGCCTTTACGAGCGAAGTTATCATTTAAATACGCAATAATTTCAGGTTTTTCTTTTTCATTCAACCATTGGGTAGGTAAACCTTCTGTATCCACTAATTTTAAGTGAATTAGCTTTTTTTCGGAAGCTAAAAATGTTTGCTGAATTTTTTCTAATGCTGTTCTTTGGTCCCGTATCGCTTTTAGAGAGACTGTTACCGTTTCCCAGGTAATTGCTGCGACACTTTTTGGTGTGATTTCGACTGTTTCACCTAATGACACTAGCAGAACACCTTGAATTTGTGTTTCTTTTTGCGTATGTCCTTGTGGTGCGCCGGCATAAATAATCGGTGGCTCAACTGCTAATTGAGTAGGTACATGAATATGCCCTAATGCCCAATAATCATACCCTTTTTGTTTCATTTCTTGCACACGGAAAGGAGCATAATTTCCTTGCATATCCCCGTGGTACATGCCAATGTGATACGTTGCTTGGCGATTAGGGTATTCATTTACTTTAGACGTTGTTATCCAAGGATGATGATAACTAAAGCCACTGATAGCATATGTCTCGCCGGTAGCTGTTTTTCCTTCAACGGTTGTTACAGCTTCCTCTTGAAATAAATAGATATTATCTGGAAAATCAAACCAATATCGTTCTTTTTCATAAAAGTCATGGTTACCAAAACTCATGTATACTGGAATATTCTTTTCTTTTAAACGATTCATTTGTTGAAAAAAGAGATGCTGTGTTTTTAAGCTTGGACGATTTTGATGAAAGGTATCCCCTGCTAATAAAAGAAAATCTACTTGCTCACTTAGCGCAAGACTAACGATATTTTCCAAGACTTGCTCATTTGCTAGGGCTAATTCTCTAACTCGATTGGCTACTAAATGAAGGCCTTCAAACGAGCGATCAAAATGTAAATCTGCACAATGAATAAATCGTAACATATTGATTTGCGCTCCTTATTTTTTCTTTCATTTTAGCATTTTTTTTATTCCCCGTCAGCAAAATACGAAAATTTGTTCGCATGAAAAAAAGCACCTTCTTTAAAAAAGCACCTAGGTAAAAACACTTATTTCATTAATTCATAAAATAAACACGAGCATTATCAATAAACTTATGTTACAATTTACCTCAGAAATACTTAGATAACACCCAAGTAATTACTTGGTAAAAGGAGCAGATATTCATGGCAGAAGAACAAGGAAAAACACTAACCCAATTAGCAAACGAATTAGGCGTTTCTAGGGATAAAGTCATCTATCGTTACAAAAAATTACCTCAAGACTATTACTATAAAGAAAACAACACGATTTACATCAAAGAAGTCGGCGTCCAACAAATCATCGAAGAATTAGGTGATGATATTGGTGAAGAAACATCTCAAGAAGAACTTTCTACCCAAACTATCCCTTCTATCAACGAATACTTAATGGAACAATTAGCCAAAAAAGATGAACAAATTGAGCAACTCCAAAAATTAATTGACCAACAACAACAGTTAAATGCCGAAGACAAAAAATTAATCAAAGAATTACATCAATACTTTGCGTTAGAAGCCCCTAAAGAAATGACCGAGACGCCAGAACCAGAAGAAACACTAGCAACTGATGAAGAGGCAGAGAAAAAAGCAGCCGAAGCCGCTGAACAATTAGCAAAACTTGAAGAACAATTGAAAAAAGCAGAAGAACTAAATAAAGAAAAAGAACGCTTAGAAAGTGAATTAGCTGCCTTGAAACAAAAGAAATGGTATCAATTCTGGAAATAATAAAAATAGAGCACCCAAGTGATATGGGTGCTCTATTTTTTACCTAGGTGAAAGATACTATAAGTGATGTTAACCAGCCAAATAAAATAGTTAGTAATGCTGAACCTACGCTAAACAGTAAAACAATCATTATCTTTTCCAATAAAGCTTTACGTTTGTTGCGCTTTTTACGCAATGACTCCACATCACGATTCTCCATATAAGCAGTAATTTCTGCAAATGTTTTTAGGTCTTCTTGCTTTTTAAACTTCTCTACTTTTACAGCAAAATACATACCCATCATCCAAAAAGTGAATGGGACAACCAACCATATCCATCCACCGTCCTGTATAGCCAATAATGGACCAGTCGTTAAAATCATCAGTAATAAAAAAATTACCATCCAAACAGTATCCTTATTTGACTTCATTTGCTTGAGTGTTTTTTTCATCTCATTGACATCTCCTTTGACTAATTCATCTAAAGAAATATCGAAAAGGACACTAAGCAACAACAAACTATGAATATCTGGATAACTACGTGCATTTTCCCAATTTGAAATAGTTTGTCGAGAAACAAAAATCTTCTCAGCTAATTCTTCTTGAGAAAATTCATACGCTTGTCGATAACTTCTGATTTGTTTGCCTACATTCATTTTCGATACCTCTTTCTAATCAAAGAATAGATTTTCTTATTCTCTTATTCTATCAAATATCTTTAGAATGTCTGTCTATTTCTTTGTCAAAAAGCTTTGTCATCAACAAATATACCTTTTACCTTGGTAAAAAAAACTCGATTACCGTAGACAGTAATCGTGCTTTTAATTAGTTTTCGTATAATTCTCTTAATGGTGTCATAATGATGCGGTTTAAGTCATTAATCACTAAACTGAAAGCTTGTTCTGTTTGCATTAAATCAGCAATCAAAGGTTCTTGTTGGATTTTTTCTGCTAAAGCTTGTGCTTGTTCAGCATCGGCGTCAGTCATTTCTTCACCGGCAGACATTTTTTGTTGCATACCCATTTGAAATTCTTGGAATTCTTTAAAAATAGCGTACGCTGATTCATCGGCTTTTAGATTAGCAAAAGAAGCGCTTAGAGCTTTAAAAGCATCCATTTCACGAATTTCACGGTCTAGTTGGTTCGCTGTATCATAAATATTAGACATATTAGTTCCTCACTTTTCTTTAAGATCTTCTTCATTGTAACATGTTCTATTTCCTGTGGCTAATGTTTATTGTAAACGGTCGCGGATACCACGTAATAGGTCTTTTGTTTTTTCTTTTACCTTATTGCCAAATTCTTGCAAACCGTTTTTGGCTTCCTCGGCAAATCTATCGACATCCTCTTTCCATGCATTATCTTGTGTATTCTCATTATTGGTTGGCACCTCATCAACTGCCATAACTTTCCCACCTGTTGCATAAGCATCCGCAACAGTGAATGAATTACCTTGTGAATAAGGCAAGATAGCTTCGGCTTGTGCACGGAAAATTGGGCCAACCGTTTCACTAGTTGTTCCACTTAGATAATGATTTTCACTCGTTTTTTCAAAACCTACCCAAGTTGAAATAACCACATCTGGTGTATAGCCGACAATCCATTGGTCATTGTTTTTAGAAGCATCAAAATTCGTTTCTGTTGTTCCTGTTTTTCCTGCCATCGTATATCCATACGGATTCGCATTGGCAGCTGTTCCATTTGAGAAAGTTCCTAACAACATGCTGGTCATTTCATTAGCTGTATCATCGGAAATCACATTTTTACCCTTTGGTTTAGTATTATCGACAATTACGGCTCCGGTCGAATCCACAATTTTCGTAATCAAATGTGGGGTATATAATGTACCTCCATTAGCGAATACGCCATATGCGCCTGCTAAGGTCATTGGTGATGTCCCATATTCTAAACCACCTAATGCCACGCCCCAATACTTGTCTGATTCCGTTAGCGGAATGCCAAATTCTTTAGCTTTGTTATATCCTTTATCTAGCCCAATTTCATGTAATAACCATACGGCAGGCAAATTCAAGCTTTGTGCAACAGCTTGATACATTGGAACTTCTCCTTGATAAGTGCCATCATAATTTTTCGCTTTATAATAACTTTGTGGTTCATCTTTTAACATACTATCAGGCATATACCCTGCTTCTAAAGCGGGCGCGTAAACACTTAATGGTTTAATCGTTGAACCTGGGGAACGTTTCATTTGAGTCGCAAAATTAAACCCTCGGAACGTGTAGTCCCCCCGACGACCAACTAACGCTTGAATGCCACCATTTTGTGGATTTAACGCAACTGAAGCAGATTGTACCATCGTACCATCTGACGCATTTTCAGGAAAATAGCCGTCAACAGCATAAGCTTCTTGCATGCGTAACTGATAGTTTTGATCCAAAGCGGTATAAACTTTATAGCCTCGGTTCATTACATCATCTGCAGTCAAGCCATATTCAGATTCCGCTTCATTTAATACCGCATCGAAATAGTATGGATACTGATAGCCGTCATCTGATGGCACATATGCATCATATAATAAATCCGTCATCGGTACTTGTTCTTCTTGATCGGCTGTCGCTTGATCGAGCTTGCCGTTATCTACCATAACACTCAAAACTGTTGCTCGTCTGTTTTGAGCATTTTCAGGCTCATCAATTGGATTATATATTGTTGGGCCTTTTAATAATCCAACTAATGTTGCCGCTTCGCCAATAGTTAAATCTGTTGCATCTACACCAAAATATTTTTTAGCTGCATCTTGAATCCCCCAAACACCATTCCCATAATAAGAGGTATTCAAGTACATGGTCAAAATTTCATCTTTGCTATATTTCTTTTCAATTTCAATGGCTAAAAATAATTCTTTAGCTTTTCGATTAATTGTTTGATCCAGTGTTAAATAAGCATTTTTAGCCAATTGTTGGGTAATGGTACTTCCTCCACCGCCCGATGTCCCTCGGTTAATAACTGCACGTACGGCGGCCCGTGCAATCCCTTTTAAATCAAATCCGTGATGATTGTAAAAGTTACGGTCTTCTGTTGAAATTAACGCATCTACTACATAAGGGGAGATATGATCTAAATCAACATAGGTTCCTTTCTGAGCTGATACTCGACCTGCTTCATCGCCATCTTTATCATAAAAAATGGTTGCTTCACGCAAACCAGATTCTAATTCACTAACCTTTGTTGATTTAGCCATATAAAACAAATAAATACTTGTGACCAAAACAACAACTAGTCCGAGCAACAAGATAACTTTATTTACATGATATTTCTTCCAAATTCGTTTCCGCCATTGATGAAACTGGATTAAATATGGTTTCACCCAATGCCAAAAAGTGATGATATATTCTTTTAATTTGCTAAAAAAGCGCTGAAAATCCATCGTTCGCCCTCCTCATTCAAAGTTTAGCATACTTTCTATTCATTAAAATACGACTCAAGATGTAATTTTATCTATTTTTTTCATAAAGATATTTAACCTTGCTTATTCTACCATTGAAATATCATGAAATGGTTGTTTTTTTCTTAAAAAAGCGTTAAAGATGGTATAATTCTAATGAAAGAGGTGCATTATGGAATACTCAATTATTTTACCTACTACACAACAAACAACAACTTTGCGTGATTTACTTGAAAATGAATGGCTTGTTCCACGAAAGGTTCGTCATTTTCTACGTGTTCGAAAATTCGTTTGGATTAATGGTACCTCGGCAATGTTTCATCAAGAAGTACATGCTGGGGATACGATTACGCTACGTTTAGAAGAAACTGACTACACTTACCAAGAAGTTTCCCTAGGGAATAAATCTCACGTTATACCTTTATATGAAGATGAACATCTAATAATTGTCAATAAACCTGCTGGGGTAAAAACCCATCCAAACCAACCTGATGAAACCGAAACACTCTTAAATGATGTAATTGCCTATTTAGAACCAAAAAATCAACGGGCATATATCGTGCATCGCTTAGATAAAGAAACGAGTGGGGCAATTTTATTTGCTAAAAATCCCTTAGTATTACCAATTTTAGGTCGATTATTAGAACAAAAAATTATCCGTCGGCGTTACCAAGCAATTGTTGCTGGTCGATTAACAAAAGACCAAATGATTCGCAAAAGTATTGGACGTGATCGTCATGATCGTCGAAAACGTGTGGTTGACGAACGCAAAGGCCAAACAGCGATTACTCACGTGACTGTTCATGAAACGAAACAAAAAACAACGGAAATTTTCTGTGATCTTGATACAGGAAGAACGCATCAAATCCGTGTGCATTTAACTAGTATTGGGCATCCTATCATCGGTGACCCGCTTTACCAAGCACCAAAAGCTCCTCGTTTGATGCTTCATGCTTATGAAATGGTTCTTCCACATCCCTTTACACAAGAAACCATTCAAGTCACTGCTGAACCGGGATTATGGTCGTAAAAAAAGTCAATCTGCTTAGCTAGATTGACTTTTTTTACATTTTTGACCTTATTGTTTGTCTCGCGTTTCTAATAATATCAGTTCTTCAGGAGTCAATGGACGAAATTCGCCAAATGTCAAAGACGCATCAAGCAATAATTGCCCCATTCGAATACGTTTTAAATAAGTGACTTCTTTCCCCACTGCTTGAACCATACGTTTCACTTGATGAAATTTCCCTTCATGCAAAACTAGACGAATGATCGTCGTTTCGGCTGCTTCATCTACCGCATCAATCATAAGTTTTGCTGGTAAACACGTTTCATTTCCATCAATCGTCATTCCGTTAGCAAAAACAGCCACGTCTTCTTCCGTCATAATACCTGCTACTTCTGCATAATATTCTTTTTCTACATGACGTTTTGGTGAAAGTAGACGATGTGCCAGCGCACCATCATTCGTAATAACTAATAATCCCTCTGTATCTTTGTCTAAGCGACCAACTGGAAATAAATCATCACGATATGTTTCATCATCAAATAAATCCATCACGGTCTCATCATAGTCATCAATTGTGGCTGAGATGACACCTGCTGGTTTATTAAGTAGGTAATAGAAGTCCTTTTGATATGCAATCACTTCACCATCAAAAGCAACGCTATCCGCCTTTTCATTGACTTGAAATTTATCTGACTTTACTACGGCATCATTAACTGTAACGAGCCCTTTTTTGATAAACTGCTTGACTTCTTTACGAGATCCCAAATTCATATCTGCTAAGTATTTATCTAAACGCATATCTTTCTCCTTTTAATAGAAAAGTTCGGAAGATATCTTCCGAACTTGAGCTATTTTATTCTAAGTTTCGCTCTAAAATGAGCCATTCTTGATCCGAGTAATTTATCTGCCAAACGGATTTTTAACGCCATATAAATATAGACGAAACCACCAACACCTGCAACAAGAATAATTAAAATGAACGCTTGTAGCTTACTATCTGAATTGAGCATCAAACCAAAAATTATCTTTGCAACACCAGCAAAAATCATCATGATAGCAGTCATTAACGCGATTAAAATTGTTCTTCTAGTAGTTAATTTACTATTAAAATGGGTTTTTTTGCGAATTTTACGCAGATTTAAGTAACATGTTACGCCAAGACCTAACGTCGTTGAAACAATCGGTCCATAAGATTCCAACAAATAAATCATTGGCGATTGCGTAACTATTTTTACAATAAGACCAATCGCAAAGAAAATAACTGCCGATGTATTCTCATAAATACCTTGCAGCATCGTAGACGTAACCATGAATAAACCTTGGATTAGCCCTGAAAGACAAACCATAATTAACAAGTTAGCGCCCAAACGATCAGGATCATAGAATAAGCTGTTGATTGGATATGCTAATAAAATCATCCCAAATGTTGCTGGTAACATGATAAAACCGTATAACTGTAAATTATTACTAACAAGTTTTGCCAAGCCCAATTTATCTTTTTTCGCAAACGATTCAGTAATTAATGGTAACCCGACAATTGCCACGGAAGTTGCCAAGCCAATAACAACCATCGATAACTTATCAGGATTCCCATTGAATAAAGCCATCAATCGTAACAACTGGTTATTTGAATATTCTGTGAAACTACTCATCACTCGCACAAACGTATACTGGTCAACTAATTTATAAATAGTAATTCCCGCACCTAAAATAATAAATGGAATTGCTTCTTTCACCGTAGAAATTAGCAATTGGATGGTGTCTACTTCAACTTTTTCTGTACTTGTTTCAGCTAAAATATCCATTTTTATTTTTTCTTTACGGAAATAATAAATTAATACAAGTAAACCAGCCAAGGCACCAATGAAAGCAGCAAATGTGGATTGTGTAACGGCTGCAACGTAATTGCCGCTGCCTAATTTCATAATAATAAAAGTAGCACCGAGAATATAAACAACGCGCACAATTTGCTCCACTAATTGAGAGATTGCATACGGTGCAACATTATTAATTCCTTGGAAATATCCTCTAATCACACTCATAACAGGGATAACTAATAATGCTACACTTAATGAGCGCATGGACGGAATGAGGTCTTCCCCACCACCAGCACCTTTTGCAAGCGCAGGTGCTAATATATACATGACTAAAGCACTAACAACACCAAGTCCAATCATAAATTGTACTGCTCTTAAAAACAGTCTCTGACTTGTACGATATTCTTTTCTAGAATTATGAAAAGCAATTTGTTTTGCAATGGCTGCTGGAATACCGGCTGTGGAAATCATAATAAACAGTGCATACACCGTATATCCCATATTGAATAAAGTATTTCCTACTGCTCGGTTTTCACCTAACCAATAGTACCAAGGCAAAATGTATACAACGCCTAAGAGACGAGAACCAATATTTCCTATCGTCATCCAGGCAGATCCGCGAGCCATTTTGTCTTCGTTACTCAATTCTGGTGAAGCTTGTTTCGTAGTATTTGTCATCGAATTCTTCTCCATCTTTTCTTTTATACATATCTTCTATTTTAATGCGAAAAGTCAAATGTCGCAATCTATTTTTCATTTCGTTACACTGATTTAATATAATGTAACCGTCAAAATGTCAGAATGGTGGAACTATGCTATAATTGGTTAGAACTTTTAGAACAAGGAGTAAATGAAGCTTATGTATACAATCACAACCAATGAACTTTACAACCTATTAATCGAACATGATTTACTAAAAGACACAGCCATTCCTAGTGTAAATAAAAACACAGTATTTCGCTATTTATCTTATGATTCAAGAGATATTCAAGAAAATACTTTGTTTTTTTGCAAAGGAATGAATTTCAAAGAAGCTTTATTAGCAGATGCTGTCGAAAAAGGTGTGACTCACTATGTATCCGAAGTCTCGTATAATGTAACAGCTGAAGCTATCCTTGTCAAAGATATTCGTGAAACCATGGCAATTGTTGCCCAAGCATTTTACCGACAACCGCAAAATAGCTTATATAAAATTGGTATTACTGGAACAAAAGGAAAAACAACGACTGCATATTTTATCAAAAAAATCTTTGATGATGCGTTTGACGCGAAAGTAGCTCTTTTTTCTTCGGAAGAAACCACTCTTGATGGTACAACGTTTACTGCGTCTAAGTTAACCACACCAGAAGCTCTAGACCTATACAAACAAATGGCAACAGCCGTGGAAGCTGGTGTGACTCATTTAGTAATGGAAGTCTCTTCTCAAGCATACAAAACGAAACGCGTCCATCATTTAACGTTCGAGACAGGTATATTCTTAAATATTAGCCCTGATCATATTAGCCCGATTGAACATGCGACATTTGAAGAATATTTTACTTGCAAACAACAGCTTCTATTAAATAGTAAGCAAATGATTATTAATCATGAAAGTGACCACTATGCAGAATTGCAAGAAATTTGTGAGACACACGCAATTCCTTATTATACATTTGGTAAAGCTGGTAGTGACTATTACATTGAAGAAATGGATAATCCACGACAGTTCCAATTGACTGGTCACCCAGATACACTGCATGTTGACGGAGAATATCAACTAGCTCAATTTGGTACATTTAATCACGACAATGCGGCGGCAGCCATCTTAACGGCAGGATTAGCCAAAATTTCAACAGCTAGTATTCAAAAAAGCCTCCCTACCAGTCACGTTCCTGGACGTATGAATCTACTAGAAAAAGCAAACGGTGCTTACTTCTTTGTTGATTACGCTCATAATTATCTTAGCATCAAAGCGATGGGTGATTTAGCTCGTGACTTACGTCCTAATGGGCGTGTCATTATCGTGACTGGTAGTGCAGGTGATAAAGCACAATCACGCCGACCTGATATCGGGCGCGCCCTTGCGGAATGTGCAGATGTCGCCATCATTACTAGTGATGATCCCGGTTTTGAAGAACCAGAAATGATTGCCAAAGAAATTTTAGCAACGCTGGATAATTCAGCAGTGGAGATTCATGTAGAATTAGATCGTAGCAAAGCTGTTACCCTGGCTTTTTCGATGGCACAATCAGAAGATACCGTTATTTTAGCCGGTAAAGGGACAGAACAAATGATGAAAGTGCATAGCAAAGAAATTTATTACGAAGGTGATTTTCATATTACACAACGATTAATTCAAGAAAATCTACTTTAATTATTTCAAATCGATGACAAAAATTACTTTATAAAAACAAGTATTTTCTTTCGTTTATTTTTTTGTATAATGATTACTGAATATATGGACTGAAGGGGATACGTTTCATGAATCGCACACAGAAAAAAATGATCGTTATTGTAGGATTGGCTATCCTAGCAATGATTGCTTTATTTCTAGGCTGGAAATTATTAATGGCGTTAGGTATGCTTGGTTTTCCGACAACTACTTATACCCGTACAGCAGCACCACACGGTATTATTTGGGTGTTATTAATCCCAATTATTGCCACAGCTACGCTATTTTTAGGCCTAACTCGCACTAAAAAGTAAGAAGAAAGTACTTCTTCTTACTTTTTTTGCGTCTTCGTTGTGATTCTAGCTATTTTGTACTATATTTAAAGTAGACCAAAACGAAAGGGTGTTAAGATATGAGTAAAAAAATGGGCGTTGCAACCGTTGTAAATGAAGGCGGACGTGAAGGTGTAAGTAAATCGCTAAGTGGTGATTTTGAAGTAAAAACAACTGGTGTCAAAAAAGAAGGTTATACAAACCCTGAAGAATTATTTGCAGCAGGATTTTCAGCTTGCTTTAACGGTGCATTAATTTTCCCACTAGAACGTGATGGACATGGTGACAAACCTCGTTCTGTTCGCGCAGAAGTGACATTACTAGGTGATTTACCTGATTTCAATACTTTACATTTAGCTGTACACTTAATCGGAAAAATCGAAGGTCTTTCTAAAGAAGAAACATTGAAGTATATGGAAGAAACAGACAATATTTGCCCGTACTCAAAAGCAATCAAAGGCAATGTTGAAGTGACTTTCGAAGCAGAAGAATATTAATCAGAAGCGACAACTTAAAATGTCCTCTGTTATCAGCCCAAACAATATCGTTTGGGCTTTTTATTTATCTTTTTCATATTGAAACACTTGTACGACCTCTTTCGCTAATGTCGCCAGATTCGACAATGTGCGTTGTTTTTCCATTGCTTTTTCTAAACTAATAGGTCCTTGTTGAATACTAAATGCACCTAGAACTAACTCTTCCATTTTACCTAGGTAATTTTCTCGACTACCACATACAGCAATCACTGGGACGTGGTACTTCTTCGCTAAATTTGCTACGCCAAAGGGTACTTTCCCTTGCGCTGTTTGAGCATCTAGTTTCCCTTCGCCTGTAAAAATTAAATCTGCATCTTGAATGATTGTTTCTAAACCGATTAATTGCTGAATGGTTGTAAAACCAGAAAGAATGTTACCACCTAGCCAAGTAAACGCCCCTCCTAATCCACCAGCTGCTCCAGTTCCGGAAAGATTACCTAGGTAACCTTGTTTTTCTACTAATTGTAAGACCTTGTTTGCTTGCTGTTCCATTTTCTTAATTGTTTGACTCGATGCTCCTTTTTGACGAGCAAAGACATTAGCAAAACTACGAGACCCACAATATTCATTCGTAACATCTGCCAATACGTGCAATGAGACATGTTTGAATTTTTCTCTTACTTCACGTAAATCGATATCTTCTACGGTTAAAAGTAAATTACCTGTCGTATTTGGGACAATCTTTCCACCGAGTGCTTGTAACATACCCAAACCACCATCGGACGTTGCACTGCCACCCAATGTAACATAAATTTGTTCAACCTTTTGCAGGGCATCGGCTACTGCTACACCTAAGCCATACGAAGTTGCCTGTCTCACTGTTTTATCCGAGACTTCTACTAAATCGATTCCAATAAATGTCGCTGATTCAATAATCGCAGTCTTCTTATTTTCAATGGTCGTTAATAAATAGCTTCCTTGAATTTTTCGCAATAAAGGATCCACACTTTCAACACGTACTTCTTCTCCACCTAAAGCAGCTTGAATAGCAGCTATCGTTCCCTCACCACCGTCTGCAATCGGTACATTTACCTTTTCTTGCCAAATCGCTGGATTTAATTTTGATAATACTGCTTGATTTATTTCCGCTGATGTTGCACATCCCTTAAACGAATCAATTGCGGCAACCACTTTCATCCTCGTTCACATCCTTTTCTTTGAGTATAACATGATTTAACTCCACCTTTAGTCCAATAGCGAATGAATTCTAATTACGGTACAATAATTATAGGAGTAAAAATAGGAGGAGTTATCATATGAAAAAATTAGGGTTTATTTTAACGTTGTTGGTCGCAATCATTACTTTCCAACCACAGGTAATCCACGCTGCCTCTTCTGTGCGTGATGATGCCAGTGTGTTATCAACAGAAACGATTCAACAGATCAATCAGCTACATAGCGAACAGTTCGGTTCTCTCTACGGAAAACCAGAGTACGCAGTCGTTATTCTTAATAGTTTAGAAGGAAAGTCGATTGAAAATGCCACACAAGAGTTATTTGACGAGTATGGATTTGGGAACCCAGAATACAATAATGGTTTAGTCTTTGTGTTTGCTTTAGAAGATCGCGAGTTTCGTCTGGGTTACGGAGACGGTTTCGCTCCTATTTTCTATCATCTAGCAGAAGAAGACATTGTTGATGAGAAAGCCAAATCGCTGTTACGCGCCACAAATTATGACGATGCTATCCTATATATATCTAACCACGTATATGAACTTGTCGTTCAAGCTGATCAAGATTCAGGATTAGCAACCATCTATGCAGAAGGACCATCTTATACGGAAAAAATCAAGGCACAGCAAGAAGCGGATAAACATTCTATCTTGCTTACCTTAGCTAGCATATTCGGTACAATTATTCTTGCTATCATCGGTTTTTTTGCAACAAGACGCTCGATGATTCGAAAACGACTGCTAAAATCAGACTTATTTCCAAGATGGATTACCGAAGATCCCGTATTCCAACCTCATGAGCTAGTTACTTGGGGTAGTAAAAATAAACATAGATTTCATGCCTTCAAAACACCCAAAGACCGTCTAGCTGGAAGTAAAGCCTATTTAGTTGAAATCTTTTTCCCCAAAAAATTAACTTCAGTTGTGCTTTCTGCCCATAACCGAGAAATTCTACAATTAGCGATGGAAAATGACGAGGTTCAATTATATTTTGCCGAACAGACATTAACCGATGCACAATTTACTTTAGACACCTTTGCTAAACAAATTCAAATGGCAATGAATGAGTTGATTGATTATACTAGCTATACAGCTACCCAAATTAGCTTACAAATTGAGAATTATGACCTAACCGATGATGTGTTGGAAGAAAACCAACTATATATTCCTGAATACAAAGAACAGTTGGCTAAAATTGTGACACAAGAAATTGATAACTTATATGGCAATTACTTGGCTCAAGTCATGCTGGAGACAAGAACTTGGCACGATATTGAAATACAAATCAATCGAACTATCGCTACTTCTATTCTTTACAACAAAGAAGAAGCTTTATTTACAATTGATTTAGAGAAACTTTATCAAAAACATCCTGAATTAAAACAACAGTTAACTGATTTTGAGGAAGAGGATCGTCAAACAATCTTTGACAATACACGTAAAGAATATTATCGTTCGAACACATACACAGATAGTTTAGTTCTTTTTAGTGTCTTAAACACTCATATGTCTCATCAGCAAGAAATCGTTGATAGTCGTAATCATTCGAGTTCTTCAAGTAGCTTTGGAGGATTTAGTGGCGGAAGTAGTAGCGGTGGCGGTATTTCGGGTGGTTGGTAATAAGAGAGAAGTAAGGAGTCGCTTTAATTGCGGCCTTTACTTCTTTTATCATTTTTTCAACGTTTTACTTTATTACCTAGGTAATACCCACAGTAATCATCACTTCGCTTAATAGCTTAATCTTGCGCTATTCTTGTCTTTCGATACATTCATTGTTACAATGTTCATGCTTTACAACAGAGAAGAAGGTGAAGAAATGATTAATAAAATGCAATTCGGCAATAAATATACTTGGATTAACTTAAACACGCAAAACCGAAATGAACTAAAAGAACTTTATACTAAACATGGCATCGATAGTGAAGTCGTTGAATATACGCTCGATAAAAATGAGCGGGCGCGTTTGGAGTACGATCAATTAAACAATACACTAATTGTCATTTTCAATGTTCCTAACAGTAAAAAAATCGATAATCATTACGAAACAATTCCCATGACTTTTATCGTGAAAAACGACCAACTCATTACCATCACAAACGAAAAAAATCATTATGTTTTCGAAAAGATGGAGCAATACTTAGAAAAATTTCCTGATATTACCTTATATAAATTTTTATTTAGTAGCTTATTTATGATTACTGATTTCTATTTCCCTTATATTGAACGAATGAATGAGGATCGTATTTCTGTTAGTCGCAAACTAAAAGACAAAACGAGTAAACAAAATTTGTTGTTGCTTTCTGATTTAGAAATCGGAATTGTCTACTTTGTTTCTGCTTCAAAACAAAACATGGTGGTGCTAGAACAAGTTCGTGCCCATGCGGTCTATAAGACATTGACTGAAGTAGAAAAAGAACAGCTTGAAGATGTGATGATTGAATCCAAACAATTGGTTGAAATGACACAGCTTTCGGCACAAATCTTGCAGCAATTGTCTGGCACGTATAATAATGTCTTGAACAATACTTTGAACGACACAATGCAAATCTTAACGGTTTTATCTGTCTTACTAACGATACCGACAATTATCACAGGATTTTTTGGAATGAACATGCCCTTACCTCTAGAAAATAATGCATCTGGATGGATTATCACGATTATTATGAGTGTCGTGCTATGGTTTGCTTTATCTGCTGTTCTAAAAAGATTTATGAAGTAAGGTATTACCTAGGTAATACCAAAAAAACCACCTTTTCACTTAGAAAAGGTGGTTTTTTTCTTAATTTGCAACAATATTAACGAGTTTCCCAGGAACAGCAATGACTTTACGAATTGTTTTTCCAGCAATATTTTCTTGAATCGTTGCATCGCTTTTCGCAATTTCTTCTAATTCTTCACGGCTTGCTTCTGCAGGTACATTGACTTTTGCACGAACTTTTCCGTTCACTTGCAATACGATTTCCACTACATCTTCTACTAACGCTGCTTCATCATATGTTGGCCATGCCACATATGAAATGCCATCCGTATTGCCTAGAATGGACCATAGTTCTTCACCGATATGAGGTGCAATTGGTGCTAACAATTGAACGAATCCTTCAATGTACTCATAAGGCAATGCATCAACTTTATACGCTTCATTTACAAAAACCATCATTTGTGAAATAGCGGTGTTAAAGTGTAGTTGTTCAAAGTCTTCCGTTACTTTTTTAACTGTTTGGTTGTACACTTTTGTTAGTTTGCCATTGTTAAATGTGGTAATACGGTCACGCATTTTACCGTTCTCATCAACGATTAAGCGCCATACACGGTCAAGGAATTTACGGCTACCTTCTAAACCATTTTCGCTCCAAGCAATCGAAGCATCCAATGGTCCCATAAACATTTCATACAGACGTAAGGTATCGGCACCAAATTTAGCAACCACATCGTCTGGATTCACAACGTTACCACGAGATTTAGACATTTTTTCATTGTTTGAGCCTAAAATCATTCCTTGGTTGTATAATTTTTGGAATGGTTCTTTCGTTGGCACAACACCAATGTCATACAAGAATTTGTGCCAGAAACGTGCATACAATAAATGTAATACTGCATGTTCTGCGCCACCAATATAGATATCTACTGGCAACCAGCGTTCTAATTTTTCATAGTCAGCTAATTGATTTTTGTTGTGTGGATCAATAAAGCGTAAGAAATACCATGAACTACCTGCCCATTGTGGCATGGTATTTGTTTCACGACGACCTTTTTTGCCTGTTTCAGGATCAACAACATTTACCCAATCGGTAATATTGGCTAATGGCGATTCACCTGTACCGCTTGGACGAATATCGTCGGTTTTTGGCAAACGCAATGGTAATTCAGATTCTGGAACGGTGGTTGTTGTGCCATCCTCCCAATGAATCACTGGAATTGGTTCACCCCAATAACGTTGACGAGAGAATAACCAGTCACGTAGACGGTAACTTACTTCTTGTTTGCCGACACCATTTTCTTCTAGCCAAGCATTCATTTTTTCGATGGCATCTTCTTTATTCAATCCATCCAAAAATTCAGAATTAATGTGTAAACCATCCTCGGTAAAGGCTGCTTCTTCCACATTACCGCCTTCTAAAACTGGAATAATTTCTAGATTAAATGTTTTGGCAAATTCATAGTCACGTTCATCATGTGCCGGAACGGCCATAATTGCTCCCGTACCGTAAGACGCTAGCACATAATCAGCAATCCAAATTGGAATTTGTTTACCGTTCACTGGATTAATAGCATACGCTCCAGTAAAGACACCCGTTTTTTCTTTCGCTAAATCAGTACGGTTTAAATCTGATTTTTTTGATGCTTCCTCAATATACGCATCAACTGCTGCTTTTTGCTCAGGTGTAGTAATCTCTTTGACTAAATCTAATTCAGGTGCCAAAACAGCGTATGTCGCACCGAATAGCGTATCAGGACGTGTTGTGAATACCGTAAAGTCTTTGTCTGTATCAGCGACTTTAAACGTCACATTTGCACCTACTGAACGGCCAATCCAATTACGTTGCATATCTTTGATACTTTCTGGCCAGTCTAATTCTTCTAAATCATCAATTAAACGATCTGCGTAAGCCGTAATTTTTAGCATCCATTGACGCATTGGTTTACGAATAACATCGTAACCTCCACGCTCACTCTTGCCATCAATAACTTCTTCATTCGCAATAACCGTACCTAATTCAGGTACCCAGTTAACCGCAACTTCAGCTTCATAAGCCAAGCCTTTTTCGTATAATTTTGTAAAAATCCATTGTGTCCATTTGTAATAATCTGGATCAGTTGTATTAATTTCACGATTCCAGTCATAACTGAAACCTAATGAGTTGATTTGACGACGAAATGTCTCAATATTTTTCTTTGTAAATTCAGCAGGGTCATTCCCTGTATCTAATGCATATTGTTCTGCAGGCAAACCAAACGCATCCCATCCCATTGGGTGCAATACGTTATAACCTTGGCTACGTTTAAAACGAGCTAAGATGTCTGTCGCTGTATAGCCTTCTGGATGCCCCACATGCAGCCCTTGCCCAGATGGATAAGGAAACATATCTAGTGCATAAAACTTTGGCTTACCTTCTTTATCAAGTGTATTGAAAGCATTTGTTTTGGCCCAATATTTTTGCCATTTTTTTTCAACTTCTTTGTGATTATAATTCACCACTGATTCCTCCTTAAATTTAAAAAAGTCCTATGAGAAGCACAAAAAAAGCCTCTCATAGGACGTAATTACGTGGTACCACCTATTTTCACTGGAAATTTCCAGCCTCAAACGTTGTAACGGTCGTCACCGTATTTCCCTACTTACTTTCAGGAAACCAATCACTTAAAGGCGAGTTCAATAGGACTTTTGTACATTCACACCAACCATGTACTCTCTAAAAAAAGACGGCTATTTACTACTCCTTTTCAAACGTGAATCTATTGAATATATACTATCAAAAAAGCGAAGTGAATTCAATTTATTTATGCGAATTTCCTTTGTTTTGTGCAAAGTCCGCAAAATATTGTTTCAATTTTGCTAAAAAAACTTCCCCGATTGGCGAGATTTGACGCGTTTTCTTTTTAATCATAACCATTTTATTCTTCGCAGAATCAGCCAACGGGATTAAAACAATTCCTTGACTTTTCGGGTCTTCGACTAACCCCGAACCGGAACCATACGCATCCGTCCGTTGTAAAATACCGGTCAAGGTTGCACGGTCACTCGTATGAATAACTTGTGAAATTCCCGGAAAATCAATCAAGTCTTCCGCAAAATATGTATAGTTATTCGTCTCTTGGGTAAAGCGAACTTGTGCATAATCATGTAAATCATCTAAATGAATGACTTTCTTATTTGCTAATGGATGACCAATCCGCATAAAAATATGCGTTGAAAATGTCGTTAATTCCTCGTATTCCAATTCACCATTCTCTAATAAGCGACTTAATCCTGCCTGGTTGGATTCATTGAATAACAAAATACCAAACTCGCTCCGATACTGTTCTACATCTTTAATGACATTTAATGTGGTACTTTCAAAAATTCGGAAATCATCATACTCTGGAAAATCATGAATTAATTGACTAATCACAATCGATAGAAAATCGTAATGTTGGCTAGAAATCGAGAAATGCTTCTCATCTTGATCGTTCGCTAGATAACGATTCTCTAGTAATTCGACTTGAGCTAAAATCGGTTGCGTATATTGAAAAAAATCCATTCCTTCCGATGTTAAAGAAGCCCCTTGCCTAGTCCGTTCAAATAATTGCACATCTAACTCTTTTTCTAACTCTTTAATGGCATGGGATAAACTAGGTTGTGATATATATAACTTTTTTGCTGCTTCTCGAAAGCTCCCATTGTTCGCTATCGCTGCCACATAACGCATTTGTTGAATATTCAATCGCTCACCCTCCTTTTTGTTTACCTTCTATACTACGGAGTCTTAGGTCTGTGGTCAATATTTTTTTATAAAAGAAAACTCACTACCACTTGCTTAAGTAATAGTGAGTTGATAGTTAGCCAACTTTCAATGTTTGGCCAACATAGATGATATCTGAGCTTAAACCATTAAGAGCCTTCAATTGATTAATTGAGGTACCGTAAGTTTGAGATAGTAACCATAAACTATCCCCGCTTTTTACAGCATGGGTCTTCGCATTAGTTTTCTTATTAGACGTCGGTCTTGACGTACTTGTTGATTGTGTTGAACTATTTTTATTCACCTTTAATGTTTGACCAACGAAAATTAAGTCACTTGATAAGTTGTTCCATGTTTTCAGTTGACTGACACTTACACCATATTGGCTCGCGATAACTGACAATGTATCACCCGATTTAATTGTATACGTGCTTGTTGATTTGTTTGGTGTTGGTTTGCTTTGATTATTGTTCGGCTTAGATGTTCCTGAACCATTTTGACTTACTTTTAGCGTTTGACCAACGAAAATCAAGTCGCTTGATAAATTGTTCCATGTTTTTAATTGACTAACACTCACACCATATTGGCTCGCAATAATTGACAATGTATCACCTGATTTGATTGTGTACGTGCTAGTTGTCGGCTTGTTTGGTGTTGGTTTGTTTTGATTATTATTTGGTTTAGATGTTCCTGAACCATTTTGATTTACTTTTAATGTTTGGCCAACGAAAATTAAATCGCTTGATAGATTATTCCATGTTTTTAGTTGGTTCACGCTCACACCATACTTGCTCGCAATAATTGACAACGTATCACCTGATTTGATTGTGTACGTGCTAGTTGTCGGCTTGTTTGGTGTTGGTTTGTTTTGATTATTATTCGGTGTACTTGGTTTGTTTGTCGAACCGCTTTGGCTTACTTTCAGCGTTTGTCCTACATAAATCATGTCACCTGATAAATTATTCCAACTACGTAATTGATCCATACTAATACCATGATTATTAGCAATCAACCAAATGGAATCACCAGATTTAACCGTGTAGCTACCTGAGCTTGTATTCGGTTTGTTCGGTGTTGTTGGTTTGTCTTGGTTATTATTTGGCGTATTTGGTTTTGGTTTAGACGTTCCTGAACCATTTTGACTTACTTTTAGCGTTTGACCGACATAAATTAAATCACTTGATAAATTATTCCATGTTTTTAATTGACTAACACTCACACCATATTGGCTGGCAATAATTGACAATGTGTCACCAGCTTTAATCGTATAAGTCCCTGAATTATTTGTTGGTGGTGTCGTATTATTTGAATTGTTTGAACCAGAATTTGAATTGCCTCCAGTTCCAGTATTGGTCATACCTCCTGAATTACCTGATGCTGGTGAATCGAAACGAGTTAAATTGTATGATTCAATTACACGATTTAACGTACTTGAGTAGTTAGGATCTGTAGCATAACGTCCTGTTAACCAAGCAGTTGCGTCACGATAAGAGCTAGTATTGCTTTTCCATGCGCCAGCATAGTAATAAACGCCAGGTTGTAAGGATACATTACGTAAAGTATTGGCATTATCTTGGAAAGACTCTTGGAAAGATGGATACTTTCTAAAAGGTTCTTTCATTGTTACGTATCTTCCATTGATAAATTCTTGTGTGTTCATGTATACGGTCTGACCATTATAGCTACCTTTAATCCCAAATAAGTTATGATATGGGGCTTGTGAAAGTAAGCTTTGACCCCAACCACTTTCAATAATAGCTTGCGCAATCATAACTGATGCATATAAATCATTGGCATCTGCCACTGGTTTGGCATAAGCACCCATTTGCTCAATAAAAGCCGACGTATTTGGTGCTGAATAAGCTGCTACTGCATATGGCGAAATCACTTCTTCTGTCGTATCCGTAACGTCTGTGTCATCTGTTGTTTCTGATGCTGGTACTGTTTCCTCAACATGTTCTTCAACTACAACTTCTTCTGTTGGCTGCTCAACAACTTCCTCTTGAACAGGTTGTTCAACTTCAGTTGTTGGTGTTTCAACTGGTGCAACAGGTTGTTCGACTGGTGTTTCTGCTTCGGGCTGCTCTTGAACAACCGTTGAGTCTACTGTTTCAGCAGTAGCTGGTGCAACAACTTCTGTTCCGACTTCATCTGCCTGAACTTGCATCAATGGCATCAACGGTGTAACAACCGAACATGCTGTGACAGTTGTACCAATAACCGTAGCACTTTTCTTCATGTGACGTTGGAAATTAGTCTGTTGAGCTAATTTTCTGCGTTCTTTTCTTGATAAAGACTTCCCCATTGTTAAACCTCCGATATTTATACACTTATAGTATGATTATACATGTATTTATTTTTTAAGAAAAGTTTAAACTAACTTTTTTGAAAAATGTAAAATCTTTGTAACATGTGCTCTTTTTTACATTTTTAAAAAGTCACTATTCATACATTTTCTCGTGATTTTCTTTTTTTATCACTTTCCTTTTATTGCAAAATGATGACAGATTTATTCTTTTCTACATGATATAATTATTTCATTCTACTACAACTATTAAGGAGACTTTATGAAAAACAAATTATATCTACAATTTTATGGGAGTTGTGCACTGGTTTTATTTGCTTCCCTAGGATACATCGTTAAATTTTACGCTTCTTGGATTGAACCTTTTGACACATTTATCACAAATGGTATTCGAAGCCTACAACCAACATGGACAACATTCTTTCTTTGGGTCACGAAATTTGGTAACCCATTGACTGTAATTATCATTTTTTTGGCTATCCTTTTTGTATTACTTTATGGTAAACGCTATGTTGAAGCAATTTGGTACAGTGCCGGGGTAATTGGGATTGCTGGTATCTTTAATCCCCTTATCAAATTACTCTTCATGCGTGAACGACCTACAATCGAGCATCTGGTCAGTGAACATAGCTACAGTTTTCCAAGTGGACATTCCACTGGCAGTATGGTTCTGTATGGAACCCTTATTTTCTTAGTACCTATCTTTATCCAAAATAAGACTTGCCAACGCATTATACAATTACTATTGAGTGTATTTATTCTTTCTATCGGTATTAGCCGCATTTACCTAGGTGTTCATTTCCCAAGTGATGTTATAGGTGGCTTCTCTGTCGGACTTGGTTGGCTACTGCTTACTTACCCAATTTATGAAGAAAAACGATTTATTTGGCGCTTTAAAAGTAAACAAAATTAATGAGAGGTAGGCAATGAAAAATGAACGTATTTCCTTATACCGATGATAGGAATAAACGATATCATTCATGGAATTATGCATTACGGCAAGAATTTGGGGATAAAATCTTCAAAGTCGTGATTGATGGTGGCTTTGATTGCCCGAATCGAGACGGTACAGTAGCACATGGTGGCTGTACCTTTTGTAGTGTGTCTGGTTCAGGTGATATGATTCTTGCACCCGAAGATCCGCTACCTGTACAATTTTACAAAGAAATTGATCGAATGCATCAAAAATGGCCGCATGTAAATCAGTATATTGTATACTTTCAAAACTTTACCAATACGCATGCACCACTTCACGAAATCAAAGAACGATTTGAACAAGTCATTAATTTGCCTGGTGTCGTAGGCTTATCAATCGGTACACGACCAGATTGTTTACCTGATGATGTCGTCGAGTATTTAGCTGAATTAAATCAGAGGCTCTATTTATGGGTCGAGTTAGGGTTACAGACAACCTTCGAATCTACAAGTAAAGTGATTAATCGAGCGCATGATTATCAGACATATGTCGAAGGTGTTGAAAAGTTACGAAAACACAATATTCAAGTGTGTACCCATCTCATCAATGGCTTACCCGGCGAAACTACGGAAATGATGCTAGAAAATGTCCGTCGAACGATTATCGATACAGATATTCAAGGAATCAAATTACATTTGCTGCACTTAATGCGTAATACTAGAATGATTCGTGATTATCATCAAGGAAAACTCCAGCTGCTGTCGCGTGAAACCTATGTAGATATTATTTGCCGACAATTGGAAATGATTCCTCAAGAAATTGTCATCCATCGTTTGACTGGAGATGCTCCTCGAGAAACCTTAATTGGTCCGATGTGGAGTTTAAAAAAATGGGAAACACTGAATGCAATTGATCAAAAGATGCAAAAACGCGATACATTCCAAGGGAAATATGATATTCGCCAAGGAGGTCATTATGCTTCAAACAGCCTTGCATTTTAGTCATACCTTATTAAAAGAAGTCGTTCAACCCGGTAATCATGTAGTAGATGCCACGATGGGAAATGGCAACGACACGCAATTATTAGCTGAGTTAGTTGGTAAAACAGGAAAAGTGTACGCCTTTGATATCCAAGAACAAGCCGTGCAAACAACCAAACAACGTTTAACGGAACAACAATTAGCTGAGCGTGTGCACTGCATTCACGATGGTCATCAACACCTGAGTAATTACCTAGGTAAAGACGAACCGATTCATGCAGCTATTTTTAATCTAGGCTACTTACCAAAAAGCGACAAACAGATTATTACCCTGCCTGAAACAACAAAGCAAGCCCTTCATACCTTACAAACCCATCTTGCACCTAGAGGAAGAATCATTATTGTAGCTTATTCTGGTCATGAAGGTGGCGTGGAGGAGTTGCAAGAAATTACGCAGTATTGCGAATCATTACCACAAGAAGCATTTAATGTTTTGAACTATCAATTTATTAATCAAAAAAATCAACCACCGATTTTATTTTGTATTGAGAAAAAACCAATGCGTCATGGCAATTAAGCTCATGATGCATTGGTTTTTACGAATCAAACTATTAAACAATTGATTTTCATTATCTAATTTTTCCCAATGGAATCTATTATATAACCAAAGATTCCACCTACAAAAAAACCAAAAATAATAATTGAAGCCCAATTATCAAACGAGTAATACCCTATAAAAGTCATAACTAAAATAGAGAATAAAATGGTTAAGATACTTTGATTATTGTATACTTTCTCTTTCTTCTTAATATCTTTCACAATATCAGATCCTTCCAGTAGTAGATTGTCTAATGAAAGATTGAATAAGTGTGCTAATCGAATTAAGCTATCAATATCAGGAGTTGTTTTTCCTGTTTCCCAATTAGAAATTGTTTTTTTAGAAACAAAAATCTTTTCAGATAGTTGTTCTTGCGTTAACTGACATTCTATTCTTTTTTCTTTTATCACTTCACCTATTCTCACTTATCTTCCACCTACACTTTACTGTTTAAGCTCCATTCTCTCAATCCAATATATTTCATGTTAATTAAAATGTCGAGGGAAAATAATTATCTTTCCCAGTCTAACAACATTTTGAAAGTGACACGGTATAAATTTCTAATAATTGGATAATCCTTACGCTTTTTGTAACTAATATTTATTAATCGCTATTTACGTATATTCTGCTTACAAAAACACCTAGGAAGTACCTCTGTACTACCTAGGTGTTGACCTCTTATTGTAATTTTTTACGTATATACCCTGTTACTGCGTCAATTACGAAAACAGTGATGATAATTCCTACTAAAATAATCCCTACTTTATCCCAAGCACGCGATTGAATCGCAAAAATCATAGGAGCACCAATTCCTCCTGCACCCACTAAACCTAGTGTTGCTGCGCTACGAACAGCAATTTCAAAATGATTTAACGCAAGTGAAATGTAGGTAGGCATAAGTTGTGGCAATCTAGTAAAGAACATTGTTTGCCAGAAATTAGCGCCGACAGCATCCATTGATTCTACTAGCTTCTCATCCATCCCTTCCATTTCTTCAGTATATAGTTTCCCAAGCATCCCAATTTGATGTGCACCAATGGCTAGTACCCCAGCAAACGCACCTGGACCTACCATTTTAACAAAAATAATCGCATAAACTAATTCAGGAAACGCGCGCAAGACATTTAAAATAAATTTCCCAATTTTCGCAACAATTCCTGTCGATTTCCATAGATTTTTTGCACTAAGCAACGTGAATGGAATCGCCAAAAAGGTCGCGATAAAGGTCCCTAAAAACGCAATCCCAATCGTTAACAATAACAAGCTAACTAAATCTTCACCACTGCCATCGTACACAAATGACCAATCAGGTTGAAATAGTCCTACAATCACAGATTGAATCATTGGAAATGAGATATTTTTTGCTTCTGAATAGTCCAAACCAACTGCCGAGTAAACGATAATTGCTAGAACAATCAAGGCTGGCAAATATTTCTTTATTTTTGTGTTCATTATGCTAACCTCTCTCTTATCTTTTCACTTACCCAGTCAATAACAATGACCACAACCAAGATGGACAAAATAATGATGGATACTCGGTCATAACGCATTAAACTCAACGAAGAATTCAGCATGACACCAATTCCTCCCGCACCAACATAGCCTAACACCGTTGATGCTCGAACGTTTACTTCAAAAGCATACAAGGAATAGCTTGCAATTTGGTGGGTAATTTGTGGCGCAATCGACCAGAAGGCGATTTGCGTTTTAGTACTCCCCACTGACTCAGCTGCTTCAATCGGTCCATGATCAATCGTTTCAATTGCTTCATAAATCAATTGTGAGACCATGCCGAATGTAAAGACTGCAATTGTTAAAACACCCGTAAATTCGCCAATCCCAAACATCGCAACAAATAAAGCTGCTAATAATAAGTTGGGAATTGTACGAATCACACTCATTAAAAAGCGAATAATCGTTGTGATGATGCCATTTCTAGTGACAACTGTAGTCGCTAAAAATGAAAAAGGCACCGCAAAAACAACGCCTAATGTCGTACCAACAACCGACATTTTAATCGTTTTAATCAGTGGTTCAATAATCGTTGGAATATATGACCAATCAGGATGTAAAAAACGTCCTAAAAATTCCTGCATTTGATCGAAATTGGTAAACACTTCAACAAAATTGGCATTCGTCAACTGCACACTCACACCAGCACAAATAAACACGAGAAAAAGCAGAAAAAGATGCTTGTATAAATGACGATGAATAGTATCTTTTAACTTCATTCGTTCTCACCTTGTTTGAAAATATCGGCGCCATAAATGCCCTTCAAAATATCATCTGTCGCTTCTTCAGGTGTGCCATCAAAGACAACTTCTCCAGCACGCAAACCAATAATACGCGTTGAAAATTGACGGGCAAGTTCGACTGAATGCAGGTTAATAATGACAGTACGATTCAATTCTTGATTGATGTTTTTCAAATCTTTCATGATTTTTTCTGTGGTGATAGGATCAAGTGATGCCACAGGTTCATCAGCTAAAATAATCTCGGCTTGTTGAACCAAAGTACGGGCAATAGAGACGCGTTGCTGTTGTCCACCACTTAATTCATCACTACGAGAATGCAGTTTGTCCTTCAAACCGACACGATCCAACGCATCTTCCACTAGTGAATAATCTTCTTTGCTGAATAATCCGAAAATACTTTTTACTGTTGAATAATAGCCTAACCGTCCAGAAATAACATTTTTTTGCACAGAACTTTTTTTCACTAGATTAAATTGTTGGAAAATCATTCCGATATTGCGGCGAATTTGGCGCAACTCCCTTTTTTTCGCTTTGGTGATAGACGCACCATTGATTTGAATATTGCCTTCTGTAATCTCATTTAAACGATTCACAGAGCGAAGAAAGGTACTTTTCCCAGCTCCACTTAAACCGATAATCGATACAAATTCACCATCTTCAATGGTTAAATTAATATTTTTTAGACCCACAACCCCATTTTTGTAGGTTTTTGTTACATTTTCAAACTGAATCATATCTTTTCCTCTTTCTATTCAAACAGACAAAAAAGGAAAAGACGTGTGCTTTTCCTTTTTTAATTGTTCTCTACTCAGCTGCTTTTTCGTTGTAGTCTTCGACTGTGTCATAATCCGCTTCGTTTGCTTCTCCATAGCCTAAATGACTCCACATGCTCATAGCTTCTTTTCCTGCTTCATCTTCAGGCATTGCTAAAAAGGCTTCTTTGATTTTTTCTTGTAACGCTTCGTCCATTGATGGTTGCACGGCAATTGCATCATTCGGGATATTTCCTTCTGTTAAATATAAAACACGTAAATCTTTGAATAAATCAGTGTCTGCAAATTTAGAAGCAAATACATTACGTGCGCCTTGGAAAACAAAGGCTGCGTCTTGTTGACCGTTTAACACAGCAGTGATTTCACTTGGTAGGTCATTTACGACCGTAAGCGTTACGTCTTTATTCGTATCAATCCCTGCTTCACGTAATTCAACGATTGGATAGATGTAACCACTCGCAGAATTTGGACTTAAAGTGGCAATTTTTTTACCTTTTAAATCAGCTAATTCTTTTATATCGCTATCGGCACGAACTAAAATTTCTCCTTTAAAGCTTGAAGATAATTCGCCTTCTTCTGGTAAACCTGTTTCCTCATTATATTTGACTAATTGTGAAGATAACAATGCTTTGGCTGCATCTTGTTTACGTGCTTGCACATAAGCAGATGGTGGCATAATTCCTAAATCTACTTTACCTGATGCCATTGCTTCAACAATTGTTGAATAATCTGTTGCTAAAGTCACATTGACTTCACGATCTAGTTTTTTCGATAAATATTCTGCAAACGGTTTGGTTTTGGCTTGCATTGATCCATCATTATTCGTTGGAACAAATTGAACTTCTAATGCTTTGTCTTCGGCTTTTCCATTGTCTTTATTGCCACAAGCGACCAATAAGCTAACACTTAATGTTAGTACAGCTGCCATCCAACCCATTTTGATTAATTTCTTCATTTTTTCCATCCTCTCGTTTATGCGCTGTTCCACGCAGAACAGTCAAATTGATTTTACAAGAAACGACTGCTCCTTTCAATAGTGTTGCTCTTTTCATTGCGATTTTCAGCAAAAAAAATAAAGATTGCTTGTCGTTTGTGCTTTTTGATAAACTATTACTGAAAGGAAGCGATTATCATGCCTATAGGCGTATTGATTAACACAAGTACAATTGCCATCGGAGGTATCCTTGGTGGTTTATTTGGAAAACATTTATCAGAAGACTTCAAACACCAATTAACGATGATTTTCGGGGTCTGTTCCATGGGAATGGGTATCTACGCCATTGCACCAATGAATTATATGCCCGCTGTTATCTTTGCTTTAGTGATTGGTACAGGCTTAGGACTAGCGATTCATCTGGGAGAAAAAATCAACCAAGGTGCTGCATGGATGCAACGCCCCATTGCCAAACTATTTCCTGAAGAACAATCTGATGTCAGTGAAGAAGAATTCTTACGCACGCTCGTAACGATTATCGTTTTATTTTGTGCAAGTGGCACTGGGATTTATGGCAGTTTAGATGCTGGCATGTCTGGCGATCATTCAATTTTAATTTCAAAATCTATTTTGGATTTTTTTACTGCTATTATTTTCGCCTGTAATCTTGGTTTCGTTGTGTCAGTGATTGCCATTCCACAATTTATTATTTTTTATGGGTTATTTTTAATGGCAAAATTTATCTTCCCGTTAACTACGCCTGAAATGATTCTTGATTTTAAAGCATGTGGTGGTTTTTTGATGTTGGCAACAGGATTTCGGATGATTCAAGTCAAGATGTTTCCAACTGCCGATATGATTCCTGCAATGATTTTGGTGATGCCATTTAGTTGGTTGTGGGCCAATTGGATTTTACCGTTGGTAGGGTAGTTTTTTAAGCATTTACAAAGTGCTATTTTCTATCAATTGATGCTTCTCTGGATAGTCACTGAATTCTTTTTTTCTTAAATTATGCTAAAATGATAGGTAACACGTTAAAACTAAAGGAGAACTATGTTGAAATCAAAATTATTCAAATTACTATTCGGTTTTCTCATTGTACTTGGTTTGGGTCATACGCCAGTGCTTGCAGACGATTTATTAGATAAAGCACAGCAAGCTGGTTATCAGTTAACAGAAACAGACCTACCAGAGACGGGCATTGTAATTGAAGCCACCAACGGACAAATTATTTGGGAAAAAAAAGCAGAACAAATGATTGACGCATCTGACTTGTCTAATTTAATGACAATTTATTTAACCCTAGAAGCAATTGAAGACGGCACATTAAAGATGGATACAAAAATTACTGCCACTGCTAATCATGAAGCGATTTCTGCTTTAGAGATGAAAAACACAGCCATTAGTTCTGGTGTAGAATATACGGTGAAAGAACTCCTTCAATTAGCTTTAGTCCCTTCATCAAATGTAGCAAGTGTAATGTTATCCAATTTGCAAGATGAACAAGATGCCACATTTGTCACTAAAATGAATGACAAAGCCAAAGAACTCGGTATGACGCAAACGACTTTCAACACAGCATCTGGCACACCAGCCATTCAATTTGAAGGTTATTATCAGCCTGATGGTTTTGATTTATATGCAGGCAATCAGACGACTGCTAAAGATTTAGCTACATTGGCGTATCACCTGCTACAAAAGTTTCCAGATATTCTAGATTTGGCAAAAGCTGAAACATTTACCATTTTGCCAAACTCATTGTATGAAGAAACCATTAAAAACGACAATGAATCACTACCGAAAGGAACCTACAGTTTAAAAGGTGTGGACGGTTTAAAAATTGGTACTAGCGAATCAGGTTATCAATCAATTGTTACTGCCCGACAAGATGGTTTACGAGTGATTACCGTCTTAACAGGTGTTGGAGATGCGTGGAATCCTGAAACTAAACCTGCGATCTTCCAACTAAGCAATACCTTAGTTCAAGATGTATTTAAACATTATGAATACACAGAAATTTTAGCTGCTGGTGAGCAGACTATCAATGATAAAACACTACAAGTCGAAAAGGATTTTTACGCAGTGACAAAAAAAGATACAGATGCTTCTTTTGTCGCAACGGACGGTACTATCGAATGGATGAATCACCTTCCGCTTGTCGCAGACACTGTTGCACCTGTGACGATGTCGTATAAACCATTAGAAGAAACTAGTTTAAATACGCATCCATTCTTAGTTTCCTTGATTAATGCAGTAGAAATTACTAAGTTAACGATTCTTTCAGTGGGACTTGTCTTCTTAGGAATCATTTTCATAGTAATGAGTCTTTTTATCCCACAGATAAGTAAAGAAGAAGCTAAAACGGAACAACCTACACGTCGTCGTGACCAAAGAGCTAAACGTGGATTTCCTTTTAAGCGAGTGATTCGTTGGTTAGGAATTCTCTCGTTAATAAGTGGTGTCGTAATTCTAATTATCCAATACCTTGTTTAAAAAAGAATGGCTGTCTTTCATTTGAAAGGCAGCCATTCTTTTTTAATTATCTAAGTCGATTTCAAAGCCATCAAAGACTTCTCCATCATAATATTTCAACAATTGATCCACGGAAAGTAAAGAAGAAGTCATTTCTTCGGTTGATTCCTCTGTTTCTTGACTTTCCACATATTCTTGATACTTCTCCATTAACGTACGATACATCGCTTTACGAGAATTTCCTTCACCTGTAATAAAAGGTAACTCTCTGAGAAAACCTGCGTATACAGGTTTATCTTCCACAAACTCTACAGGCAACTCCATTACTTGTAAATGCATTTCATTAAATTGTTCATACATCCTCAATCACTATCCTTCGATTTCAATGACACGTTCAACAAAATTTTCATAAAAGTCTTGTTCATGGGACACGACAATCACTGTCCCTTCATATTCTGCTAAGCTTTGTTGCAAGCTTTCTTTTGTCTCTTGGTCAATATGGTTTGTTGGTTCATCAAGAATTAGTAAATTCCCTTCAACCATAGTCATTTGTGCCAATTTGACTTTTGTTTGCTCCCCACCACTTAACATTTTTAACGGTTCTTGTGCTAATTGATTCACTAAGCCCGCACGTGATAATTGGCGACGCAAATCTTTGACCGAGGCATTTTCATAGATATTACCTAGGTATTGCAGCGGTGTTTCCAAAGGTGATTCCCAAACCAATTCTTGCGAGAAATAATTAATTTTCGTATTTGCTGGAAAATGAAACTCTCCAGAAATTGCTGGGATTTCACCAATTAATGTCTTTAATAACGTGGATTTACCGATTCCATTGAAGCCACGAATCGCAATTTTTTCGCCATAGCGAATCGTCAAATTAATAGGGTTCAACAACGGTTTGTCATAGCCAACAACTAGGTTATCCGTCGTTAATGCCAAGGTACTAACAATAGGTTTGTAGGGAAATTGAAAATTTGGTTTAGCTGTATCACTTGGTGGCGTCAAACGATCAATTTTATCTAATTGCTTTTCACGACTTTTTGCCATCGTTGAACGTGAACCTGCTTTATATTTGCGAATATAAGCTTCGGTTTTTTCGATATGGCGTTTTTGGGCTTCATATTGCCGTAAGTAAGTTTCCCGATTGGCTTCTTTTTGTTTCAACGCTTTGGTTAAATTTCCGGTATATTTCGTCAATTTGCCAAACTCAATGTCTGCGATATGAGTCGTAATGTCATTTAAAAATGCACGATCATGCGAGATAACTAGAAATGTGCCGGTAAAGTTTTTCAAAAAGTCCGTCAACCATTGGACATGGGTATCATCTAAATGGTTGGTCGGCTCATCAAGTACTAAGATTTCTGGTTTTTCTAATAGCAATTTTGCCAAAATAACTTTTGAACGTTGCCCACCACTTAAGTTTTTTAGCAATGAATCTAATCCCAGTACATCTATTCCCAAGCCTGATGCCATCTCTTGGATTAGTGTCCCCATTTGATAAAATTCGCCTTGGTCTAGTTGTGTTTGTAATCGACCTGCACGCTCCAATAATTTGTCTTCAAACGTCTCACTATAAGTGGTATAAATTTCGGTAATTTCCTTTTCAATATCCAATTCTTTTTGGAAGGCTGTTTTTAGAAATTCTTCAATCGTCAGTGTTTCATTCACTCGAACGTACTGATCTAAATAACCTAAATGGCAGTTCTTTGCAATTTCTACCCGACCTTCATCTGGTAATTGTTCGCCGGTAATAATTTTAATCAGTGTTGATTTTCCGGCACCATTTTGGCCGATTAATCCGACGTGTTCTCCTTTGTTGACTTGTAGATTCAAATCTTCATATAAGATTTTATCGCCAAACTGTTGCGTAATATTGTGTAAGCTTAACATCTTTCTTCTCCATTTCTCTTTACTTATTTACAGAAAAAAACTGCAGACACATTGTCTACAGCTTAACTATCTATCTTCCCATCAAAAAAGACACCTCAAATAAGCCTCGTCTTTTTTGATGAAGCTCATAGCTCGCCCTCAACAATGCTTCATCAATAGTTGTTAAGAGCAGCTTCTCTTACAAATTTCAAATAGGATTTAAAAAACATCGCACTCATCCTTTCCGACATTCGTAAGTCTAACATGTGCATCTCAAAAAGTCTACTTCTCGAAACTAGCAAAAAAACTTTTGTGGCAAGTGTTCCTTACCACAAAAGTTTTTATCTCAAATTTTCTAACAGAGCATTCACTGCTTGAAATGCTTGATTCGATGCGAAATCAACAGTCTCATCGAATGTATCAGGTGCGGAATCTCCGACATGATCAGAAATACCACGAACGTTGACGATCGGAATATCATAGAAGGAAGCCACTTGTGCTAAGGCACAGCTTTCCATATCGGAAGCAGTAATTGTTGGAATAGCCTTACGAATCGCTGCAATTGATTTCGTATCACTCATAAACGAATCTGAAGTAGCAATTGTTCCGTGATGGGCTGGAATACCAGCTTCTGCAAAAATTGTAGACAATTTCGCAATTAATTCAGGGGCCACTGGATAATCTGCTGGCATTTGCGGCACTTGACCAAAAGCATAATTAAAGCCTGTTGCATCAACGTCGCTATACACAAAACGATCGGTATACACGACATCTCCTAAAGCAAATTCAGATCGGAACGAACCAATCGTTCCTGTATTGATGATAAAATCCGGTTGCACTTGTTCACACAACCAAGTAGCTGTAGCAGCGGCGTTCACTTTGCCGATTCCTGATTCTACCAAATACAGTCGGTCATTCACTTTCTCGATGACGGTTTTCCCTTTTTGCCAGACGACAGTAGCAGCAAATTGTTGGCGAAATGGTGCCAACTCTTCTTTCATTGCGGCAATAATTGCGATTTTCACGTTATTCCCCCCATATTTCTTTAATCGGTGTTGTTACTTCTACTTTTGTTCCTTCAAATGTTTCTTCAATATACGCTTGGACTTCTGGATCGTGATAAAGCTCGCCAAGTTTCTTCAAGCTTTCTTCGTCTTTGCGATCTTCACGTACAGCTAGTACATTGATACTTGTACGTGCAGCAGTGTCGGCCTCTTCATGGAAGATTGAATCTTGCAACACATTCAGTCCACCTTCAAGAGCAATGGTGTTACTAATTAACACCACATCAACATCGGGTAAAATACGTGGTCCTGTTAAATCATCAATCAACGTAAATTTCAATTTTTTCGGATTTTCAACAATATCTTCCGGTGTACCGACACCATCATCAAAATCCTCTTTCAATTTAATTAAGCCTGCTGTTTCTAATAAACGTAACCCACGTGTGGTATTGGAAGGATTATCTGCTAAGGCGACTGTTGAACCTTCCGCAATCTCTTCTACGGATTTAAACTTTTCAGAATAAATGCCCATCGGTTCTACATAAGTTGCCGCAACAGGCACTAACTTATCAGGACTTTCTTCATTAAAACTTTCTAGATAACCAATCGATTGAAACGCATTCGCATCTACATCACCATCAACGGTCGCTTTATTGGTAACTGGACCACCGGTAATGTCTTTGACTTCAATCGTCAACCCAGCTTCTTTCGCTGCGTCAGATTTTGCAATAAAATTCCAAATTTCAGCATCGGAACCAACCGAGCCAACAACCAATGTTTCTGATTTCTCATTTCCTGAGCCACAAGCTCCTAGAATAAGGATACTTGATGCTAATAATAAACTCCCTAGAATTTTTTTCATAACCTTCTCCTTTTCTTAGTGCATCGTCATACCACCAGTTACGTTAATCGCTTGGCCTGTCATATAGCTAGCTAACGGGCTGGCTAAAAATAAGATAACATTTGCCACATCTTGTGGTGTACCTGTACGACCTAACGGAACTTGACTATTGTCTTCAGCCAAGACTTCTTCTGCCGTCATGCCACGAATCAAGCCGCCTTCAATGCGTTCACGATGTTTCATAGATGTTTCAATTATTCCCGGACACACAGCATTCACAAGGATTCCTTGTACAGCTACTTCAATCGCTAATGTTTTGGTTAAACCTAAGACTGCATGTTTGGAAGCTACATACGCTGACATACCACGGTAGCCGTTTTTTCCTGCCTGCGAGGCAATCAAAATAATACGACCTTTCTTTTGATGTGCTATCATTAATTTCGTGATGTGTTTACAGCTCAAGTACGCCCCTCGCGTATTGACTGCTTGCACTTTATCGAAATCCGATGTTTGGCTATCCACTAGAAAATCCATTGTCGAAATACCTGCAACATCTACAAAAACATCTGGAATCAGATGGTGCATCGTCAATTGCTCAACCAAAGCAACTAACTGTTCTTCTTGTGCAATATTGACTTGAATTTGGTAAAGTTGTTCAGAAACTTTTGTTAAAACTGTTTCTGAGTAGCCAATATCTGCGGCTACGACAGTTGCTCCTTCATTTAAGAAGGTTTGAACAACTGCCTCACCAATACCTTGTTTGCTACCGATAACAAGAACGACTTGCTGTTTTAACGCCGCAAAATACATCTTACTTCACAACGTGACGCTCAAAAGCATCATCACTAATCCCTGCATCCAAGACAATTTTTGCATATTCTTTGGCACCGAATAATGAATGGTCACGGTAATTGCCGCATTCTTTTTCTGACACACCTTGGATGTCTTCAAATTTTGTCTCATTCACAATAATTGTTAACACCTCTGTCAATGCTTTGGCTACTTCAGCTGCACTCGGTACTCCCCAAGTAATTAAATGGAAACCTGTACGGCAACCAAACGGTGAAATATCAATAATACCATCTAAGCGGTCACGTAATAAATCTGCAAGTAAATGTTCCAAAGTGTGAATAGTTCCTGTTGGCATTTCTTTTTCATTTGGTTGTAAGAAACGTAAATCATAGTTTGCAATAACGTCTCCTTTTGCACCATATTCCTCCGCAATTAAACGCACATATGGTGCTTTTACCTTTGTATGATCTAATGTAAAACTTTCTACTTCTGCCACGAGTTGTTTCTCTCCTTCTAATTATTTTTGATGGTTATCATAGTATCACTGAAACTTCTTTTTGTTTATAAAATAAATTTTACTAAATTAGTCTATTTAAACTGTATCACCCCAAACTTCTTTTGCCGTTTCAATAATTAATGCGAATTTCTTCCACTGATCTTCTTCACTGACTTTATTGCCTTCATGTGTAGAAGAAAACCCGCATTGTGGACTCAGACACAACTGATTTAGAGGAACATATTGCGCAGCTTCTTTGATACGTGCTTTTAGCACTTCTTTGTCCTCTAATTCTGGTGTCTTCGTTGTAACTAATCCTAACACAATTCGTTGATTCTGAATATGTTGCAAGGGTTCAAAACTACCTGAGCGTTCATCATCAAATTCTAAGAAGAAACCATCAAATTGTTTAATCGCTAATAAGCGTTCTGCAATTTTATCGTAAGAACCGTCGTATAACCATTTTGATTGGAAATTTCCTTTACAAAAATGGAAGGTCACCGCTAAATCTTCTGGTTTATCGGCTAAAACAGCTTCAGTAATTTCACCAAATTCTTGAATTAGTTCATCCGGATCATACCCATTGTCTGCAATTAAGCCGCGGAAACGATCATCAAACAAACCACCCCAACTCGTATCATCCAATTGTAAATAACGGCAACCAGCATCATAAAATCCTTGGATAGCCGCACGATATGTCGCAATCAAATCTTCGATAAAAGCAGCTTTGGTTTCGTAAACAGGGTTTTCATTGTACTGTTTGGATAAAATCAATGAATCAAGAAAAATCATATTCGGGCCAGGAATTGTTTGTTTTGCGACTGCATCTCCAGCATGAGCTTTCGTAAAACGAAAATGATCTAAAAATGGATGATTTTCGTTAAATGATAGTTTCCCACTGACGTAAGTTCCTTGTGCTTCGGTCGTAATCCCAAATGCAGTTGTTTCAAAATCATAAACAGTAATCCCATTCAAACCGGCAATAAAATCTAAATGCCACCAACGACGACGAAACTCGCCATCTGTTACGGCCTTCAAGCCAACTTCTTTTTGCTTTTCGATTAAAGCAATAATCGCCTTATCTTCAACTGCAGTGAGCGCTTCTTTAGTGATTTTTCCTTGTTTGTAAGCCTCTCTTGCTTCTTTCAATTCTTGCGGACGTAAAAAACTTCCGACTTGATCCCAACGAAATGGTATCGTCATAATATTTCTCTCCTTTATTTTTTGATACAAAAAAACCCTTAGACATCCAAAAAGACATCTAAGGGCATCAACCTGCGTTACCACCTTATGTTGTAGTATCTTCACAGACACTACCTCTATCAGTACCCGATTCTTTTCGGAGACTGTTGTTGCTTAACGGAACAATCCGTATCTTCTTAATTAGTCAGAAGATCCACTCAAAAGCCATTTTCAATTGATTGCTTTTTATCTCTTTTCAGCAAACCGAGACTCTCTAGGAAAAAACAAATCTATCTACTTTCTTTTTCACAGTGTTTAATTATGAAGTTGTAACGAATATATCAGATTATTCTCATAAAAGTCAATAGACATTGCATAATAATCTTTATTGTTCCCTTCGGTTTTATCAAGGTAACACCAAGGTAATCCTATTAGTTATCACTTAATCACCTTCCAAAAACCTTATTTATTAACATTTATATAAATACTATTACCTAGTAATTCCTTTTTAAATACTTGCCTAAATAATTGCCAAAGGTAAAGCGACTAATTCATTACTAAGAACAACAAAAGAACGATTGGAACATATAATTCATAAAAAATTATTTACATACTACTTGCAATTGAACTATTTTTTTCTACTCACTAAATAAACTTGTATCGCCGTCAAAAAAATCACAGGAAACAAGCCTTCCCAACGAACATCTTTATTGACAACATACTCCCCTAAAATACCAAACAAACTCCCTATAAAAACAGCAAGTAGGATGCTTTTTCTAGGAAATTGATGTGTATAAGCAAGCCATTTTTTATACAATAGATTCCCTCCAATTCGTCCGCTACATAGACTCTTGTAACTAGCCTATCGTGCCATTTTTGAAAAATCAAGCATACACCTCTTTTCTAATTTTTTGTTAAGGCTTGCAATTGAAAAATAGTATGCTATGATATTTTTGAATCGATTCAAAAAAATTAAACAAATGATGAAAGTAGGTTCTTTTATGTCTTTTTCCGACAAGATTGCTAATCTAATTATGCCTTTCGCTTCGAAAATGGCTAATCAGCGCCATCTCGTAGCTATTCGTGACAGCTTTATTGATATTATGCCAATTATTATGGCAAATTCATTGTTCATACTCTTAAATGCATTGATTTTTTCGAACCCGACCATACAACAATTTATTGATTTGTCTGCTCTATCAGAATTGGCTCTCATGGTGAATAATGGAACGATGGGCTTGATGACTGTTTTTGTAACATTTTTAATTGGTTATCGCCTTTCTAGCGCTTATATTGCAAACGGAACCATTGAACGAAAAAATTTAAGTGAGCTACACGTAGGAATTTTAAGCTTAGCATTAACGATGATTATGTTCCCTCTATTCAATGAAGTCACGCCAGTTGGTGCCACTGAATCGGTAGAAGTTGCTGGCGTGTATTTACAATCACTCACTTCTTCTGGAGGAATGTTTGTCGGGATTATCGCTGCGCTACTAGGCACGGAATTACTTGTACGGATTTCAAATAACGAAAAATTACGCATCAAAATGCCTGATGGCGTACCACCAGCTGTGGCGGGTTCTTTTAATTCATTAATTCCAGAATGTTTAGTCATTATTATTTTCGCAGGAGTGACCTTCGCGATTGTTAAACTTACAGGGCAAACAATTCCAGCAATTATCCAAACAATTATCTCAACCCCTTTACAATACGCTATGGAAAGTCCAATTGGATTATTTGTTGTTCAAATTTTTACCCAAGTGTTCTGGTTCTTTGGACTGCATGGGCAAAATATCGTCTCATCCGTTACCTCACCACCAATGCTCACTGCGATTCAGCAGAATATCGATGCATTTAATATGGGTGAAGCCATTCCTAATATTGTAACCAATCCTTGGATTGGCATGTACACCTTGTTTGGTGGTACTGGCGCTATTTTACCACTTCTCATTGCGATTTTTTTGGTATCTAAACGAAAAGATTACAAAGATATTGCTAAAATTAGTTTATTTCCGAGTGTATTTAATATCTCAGAACCTGTGATGTTTGGACTACCAGTGGTGATGAATCCATTTCTACTCATTCCATTTATCTGTGTCCCGTTGATTAACTTAGCCATCGCCTATCCCTTGACTGCTATAGGGTTAGTTGCCAAAAGTGTTGTCATTCCGCCATGGATTTTACCACCCGTTATTTCTGCTTGGGTGACAACTGCAGGCGATATTCCAGCTACACTGTTATCACTTGCTTTATTTGTTTTAGATATTTTTCTTTATATGCCTTTCGTACTTGCTAGTAACAAAGCATTGCGTAATAATGAAATGAACTAAAGAATAGAAAGAGGTTTGTTTTCATATGGCTACAATTCAAGAAGTTGCAAAACATGCAGGAGTTTCCGTTGGGAGTGTGTCACGTTATTTAAACGGACACAAATTAAAAGATGCCAATATGCAAAAAATCGAAGCTGCGATTGCTGAACTTAACTATACCGAGAATTATTTTGCAAAAGGACTAAAAATCAATCGCACACAATCAATTGGTCTGCTCATGAATAACTTACAAAGTCACTTCTCTTCTTCTCTTGTAGCCAATGTAGGCGATGAATTAGAAAAGCGAGGATACAGTATGTTACTGAGTGCTTTTCGCAATAATCATAGCCAAGTCAAAGAAAAATTAGATTTTTTACTTTCACGAAAAATCGATGGACTGATTATCTTTGAAGCTGAACAAGAATGGGAAGAAATTCAAGCATTAAGAACATTGGATTTACCTATCATTTCAATCAATACACCCATTGAATTTCCTAAGGTTGATTCGATTATGATGAATAATCGTGAAAGTACGTGTCAAATGATTCAAAAAATAATGGCTTACGGACATACGAATATTGGCATTATTGCCGCACAACAGACCGATTATATTGCCCAAGAACGACTGGCAGGCGTTTATGATGCCTTTTCTATGAACAATTGTCCGTTGAATCCTGCGCATATTTACTATGGGAACTATTCAAAAGATAGCGGCTATAAAGGAATGAAAAATTTATTGCAGAATAAAGAACTGACAGCTATTTTTGTTTGTAACTACAATATGTCATTGGGTGCCTTGCAATATATCTATGAACATGACTTACGGATTGGTGACGACCTTTCCTTTGCTAGCTTTGATTATTTTGATATGAGTGATATTTTCCAACCAAGATTGTCCGTCATTCATCAACCTGTTACAGAACTAGGCGAAGTCGTTGCATCACGTATTGTCGAAAAAATACAAAATAATAATCAATTAGCAGGCGAACGACTCCTGCTAAAAAATAAAATTCTTTGGCACGATTCAGTAAGGAGGCTGAAATAAACCTATGAAAAAAATTCGAAATGACATCGAAGAAAATCTCACCACACAACAAGAAGAATATCAACACTTACCACAAGTCATCCAAGAAAAACTTGAGTGGTTCCAAGACCAAAAAATCGGTATTATCTTCCATTGGGGACTATATGCCGAAGCTGGCATTGTAGAATCTTGGCAATTATCAGAAGAAGATGATTGGGCAAGAAAAAAAGGCGCATGGCGAGAAGACATTGATACCTTGCGTCATGACTATTGGGCGTTAAACAAGCAATTTAATCCAGTAAATTTTAACCCTACGATTTGGGCTGAAAAAGCCAAAGAAGCTGGCTTTAAGTATTCATTATTTACAACCAAACACCATGATGGCTTTAACATGTACGATACCAAATACAGTGAGTATAAAATTACGAGTCCCGAAACAAAATTCCATAATCATCCACATGCCGATGTCTTAAAATACATTAATCAAGCTTTTCAAGAAGTTGGCATCCATACTGGCTTATATTATTCAAAAGCCGATTGGTATGCAAAAGATTACTGGGTACCTGGACAACGACCACGGGGCAGATATGCCAGTTACGATCCAAGAGAACAACCTGAAACATGGAAAAGCTACAATCAATTTGTTGAAAACCAACTGGTTGAACTATGTGAAAATTATGGACCTGTTGATATTCTTTGGTTAGACGGTGGTTGGGTCAATTCTGCCAACAACGAATTCTTAGACATGGATACAATTGCAGAAAAATTACGTGCCATTCAGTCTGATTTATTAATCGTGGATCGGACCATTGGTGGTGACTATGAAAACTACGTCACACCTGAACGTAAAATCCCTGAAATTCCACCAAAAAAAGCCTGGGAAAGTAATATTCCATTAGCAAAAAATTGGGGCTACGTTCCTAATGACCAATACAAATCTTTCGATGAAATTATTCAAGCTTTAGTCCAAGTAGTTGCCTTAGGTGGAAATATTATTTTAGGGGTCGGACCCAAACCAGATGGTACGTTACCTGAAGAAGCCTTAGCCATCATGTCCCAGCTTGGCGATTGGTTAAAACGTTATGGCCAAGGTATTTATGAGACACGTCCGTATCCTCTATCACATGATAATTGGTTTTTCACGCAAACAACTGAAGCGATTTACGCCTTCCATAAAAATGGAACCGCTTTTGAATTAGATACAAGTATTTTTCCAGAAACTATTGCGACGATTACTAATTTAACAACAGATGAAGAACTCACTGGGTCTACCCTACACTTCAACGCACACAGTGAACCATTTACGGTCATCAAATTAACTAAAGGAGCATCATTATGAAAAAATTTCCAACAAATTTCTTATGGGGTGCCGCGATGTCTGCCCCACAAACCGAAGGACACAGCCTATTGAATGGCAAATCAGCTTCCACTTGGGATCATTGGTTTGAAACAAATCCTGAAAAATTTAATGCTAACCAAGGGCCAGCGGATACTTCTAATATTTATGAACTATATAAAGAAGATTGCCAACGGATGGAAGACATTGGCTTAAATTCGATTCGTACATCCATTGCATGGACACGACTATTACCTGATGGCAAAACCTTGAATCCTGAAGCAGTCGCTTTTTATCGCGATTACTTCCAAGAAATTCGCAATCATGGCGTCGAACCAATTATTAACTTGTTTCACTTTGATATGCCGATGTGGCTGATGGAAAAAGGTGGCTGGGAGACTCGTGAATCAGTCGATGCTTTTGCTTTCTATGCCAAAACGGCTTTTGAACAATTTGGTGATTTAGTCAGCAAATGGACAACTTTTAATGAGCCTCTAGTCCACGTAGAATGCGGCTATTTATTCGGTTACCATTATCCAGCAATCGTTGATTTCAAAAAAGCCGTGCAAGTCGGCTATCATACCTTAATGGCTCATACGTGTGCAGTGAAAGCTTTTCGAGAAGTCCTTCCTCAAGGCGAAATCGGCATTATTTTAAATATTTCTCCTGCTTATGCTCGTAGTGAATCGGATGCTGACCAACAAGCCAAATTAGCTTCTGATTTATTAAATACGCGTAGTTTCTTAGACCCTGCGGTACACGGACATTTGCCAGAAGAACTGATTGCTTTAATCAAAGAAAATGAACTAACACCTGAAACCCAAGCAGAAGATACGCAGTTAATGGCCGAAAATACCGTTGACTTTATCGGATTAAATTACTATCAACCACGACGGGTCCAAGCCCCAACGAATCCAGCAAAACCAGCTAAAATGCCAAGTGATTTATATGGTGCTTATGACTGGCCAGAAAAACGCATTAATCCTTATCGTGGCTGGGAAATTTATCCTGAAGCCATGTATGACGTTGCAATTATGATGAAAAACGACTACAAAAACATTCCTTGGTTTGTCAGTGAAAACGGTATGGGCGTGGCAGACGAAGAACGCTTCCTTGATGAGAACGGTATGATTCAAGATGATTACCGCATCGAATTTATGAAAGAACATTTAGATTACTTGCATCAAGGTATTCAAGAAGGCAGTAACTGTTTTGGTTATCAAACATGGACATTTGTTGATTGCTGGTCTTGGTTAAATGGCTACCGCAATCGCTATGGTTTTTACCGTGTTGATTTAGACAACCAGTTCCAACGTAGTGTGAAGAAAAGCGGCCTGTGGTTCAAACAAGTTGTACAAGACAATGGGTACACAAATTAAAGGAGGAACATTATGGCACTTGCAGTTTTTGATATTGGTGGTTCAGCTGTCAAACATGGGCTTTGGCACGAGCAAACATTAATGCAACTCAATCAATTCCCCACACCTGCTACATTTGAAGAATTACAAGTAGCAATGAAACAAGTAATCAACTCTTACCCTGAACCTATAAAAGGCGTCGCTATTAGTGCGCCAGGAGCTGTCAATGTGGCGCAACGTCGCATTGATGGCATCTCTGCTGTTCCTTATATTCATCATCGCCCCATTTATGATGATTTCGAAGTATTCTTTCAATTACCTGTGACTATCGAAAACGATGCGAACTGTGCTGGGATTTGCGAAATCGAAATTGGTGCGGGTAAACAGGCACAACAAGCTGTTTTTGTGGTCATTGGAACAGGTATCGGTGGCGCTATTTTTATCAATAGAAAAATTTATAAAGGTGCGCACTTATTCGGTGGCGAATTTGGTTTAATGCAAAATCGCAATGGCAAAAGCTTGAGCTACAATGGTACAGCTGTCAATACTGCTTCACGCTTGTCAGAAACTTTAGGAAAATCGCTTACCGGTAAAGATCTCTTCGACTTAAAAGAAGCTGGTGACCAACTTGCAACAGATGCATTAAATACTATGTATGACAATCTAGCTGAAGCACTATACAATATCCAAGTTTCAATTGATCCAGAAGTGATTATTTTAGGTGGCGGCATTTCTGCTCGTCCAGAATTATCGAATGAACTTCATCAGCGTCTACAAACGTTATTAGCTGATTTTGGCGTCCCTGAGATTATGCCTGAAATTCGTCCTTGTGAATTTCAAAATAACGCTAATTTAATTGGCGCTGCACTAAACTTTCAAAATATCGTCAACTAAAACTTCAAAAGTGACATTTTTTTCAAACTTTATGCTTAAGACGTTAACTTTTTCACATTCAAGCCGATAATTTACTCGAAAGTAAAATTTGAATGATGGAAAGGTTGACTATACATGAAATATAAGCAAAAAAGTATTGGAAGATATGTCGCTTTTATTTTGATTTTCACTGCACTAATTCCTGTCCTTGCCATGTTATTTAGTACCCTCCAAAGCACTCTCACTCTATTAGAAGAACGCAATACGGATGCCCAATATAGTGCTGCAAATACTATTATGGCAGTGAAAGATGACTTAATGGAGGCAACTGAATATCGAATTGAAACGCTTGAACAAGGACCGGAATTTCAAGAAGCATTTGATTTACCAGCAATAGCAAAATTACTACAAACTTCTAGTGCAGCAGATAATAACGTTAAATATGCTATTTTCGCAAAAGAAGATAATTCCTATGCAGAAAGCATTGATTTACCAGCTAACGCAAACTTTATTCCGACCGAGCGCCCTTGGTACCAAAATGCCGTAGCAAATCCTGGTAAAGTAGTCCGCACACAACCCTATCTCAACGATGGCACGGAAAATGAATACGTGGTGACCTTATCAAAACTAATTACCAATCAAGCAGGTGAAAAAGGTGTACTTGCAGTTGATGTATCGTATCACACCGTGGATGCGACGATCAAAAATCTCGCTGTTGGTCGTACTGGAGAGATTCTATTTGTCTCTTCTGAAGGAATTATTATGAATGCTGCTAACAAAAAAGAAATCAATAAAGATATGTCAAAAGATGCCAATTTTAAAGCCATTAAGCAATCTTCAAAAGACAAAGGATTTGTGAATGAGCAGAGTAAAAAATATTCCGAAGGCTTTTATTTTGATAAAGGTGGTAAAGGAAGCACCACTTGGGCTCTCGTTACTTGGCAAAGCAATGAATACCAAGACGAAATCCGTTCCCTTTTAATTACTTCTAGTATTGTTGCCCTCGTAATGATGGCAATTGTTGCCTTAGTTGTTATATTCACTACTTCTTTAGTAAGAGAAATCGTCACTTCTTTATCTAATCAATTTGAAAAAATCAGCCAAGGAAAATTACAGCTCATCCTACCATCTTCTAAAAAAGAAAGCGGGCGCGGTATTCGTGGTCTTGCCCATCGATTTATTCGACCAGATGAACAAGGTAACGAAATTCATCAACTTATCGCACGTTACAATCATATGATTCAATCTATTGGTAAGTTAATTCAACGTGTACAAGGGCAAAGTCAACATGTTGCTACCATGTCTGATTCTTTGCTAGAGTTGTCCAAACAGACAAGTACGGCAACGGAAGAAGTAACTGAGACCATCACAGGAATTGCTGAAGTGACTAGTAGCCAAGCAGGTGAAACTGAACAAAGCGTCACCCAAGTCCAACAGTTATCTGATGTTGTCCAAGAATTATTGACAAATGTTTCTGATATGAATACGCAATCGCAAACATCTGTTGATACCAATCGACAAAGTGTACAAATAATGGATCAAGTCAGCTCCAATTGGCAGACAGAACTTTCACAAATGAACGCCTTGATGCAACAAATGACTAGCATGAATACAAATATCCAAAATATTAACCAAATTATCAGTGTCATTAACGATATTTCTTACCAAACAAATTTACTTGCTTTAAATGCTTCAATTGAAGCTTCACGTGCTGGTGAATCAGGGAAAGGTTTCGCTGTTGTAGCGACTGAAATTCGAAAATTAGCCGAACAAAGTAAAGCCTCTACGCTTGAAATTGAACAAATTATTGCTCAAATTCAAGAACAATCCAAAGAAATGGTGAATCAAACATCTCGCTCATTGGATGGTGGTGAAAAACAATCACAATTAATTAATCAAGCTATCCATTCGTCAAATGAAGTATTTAATCAAAATAATCAATTGTTGGCGAACATTCAAACGATTCAGTCAGCTACTGATGACATTGTTGCTATTCAACAAGTAGTATTAGAAAACTTAGAGAATATCTCAGCCTCTACTGAAGAAAATGCTGCAGGTACCCAAGAAGTTTCTGCTAATGCGGAAGAAGTTCTTGCAACTATGGAAGAATTTATTGGGCATGTCGCAGAATTACAGACTATTTCAGATGATTTACAACAATTAACCCGACAATTTGATGTAGAAAAATAGTTAAAAACGGTGGCGCAGTGTTGCGTTACCGTTTTTTCAATCCATTGTTTACTTTTTGATTGCTTGCTAACAGCACAACCTATTACCAACAGACAAGCGGAGCGATTTTAAACTAATTTCTGCTTAAACAAAAAAATGACTAGCCGGATTACTCCCGCTAGTCATTTTTACCTATCTGCTTACGATTTTTTCTTGCGTCGTTTTGTAGCAATCACTGCAACACTTGCGATGATTCCTACACCGACTGCTGGTAGGATCCAAGACTGAACTTCCCCAGTTTTTGGAAGATCTTTTTTGTTCGTTGGTTTTTTCGGTGTTTCTGGTTTATTTGGTATTGTTGGTTTTGATGCTTTTGGTTTGTGTGTATTGGTAATAACAAAACCATTTTGCATAGTTCCCGTAATCGCCGCTTCATAACCTTTCACCGTATCTTCTTGGACTGTGTAGTCAATCTTACGACCAGCTTTGGTTTCAGGTAAGTTTGTGAAACTTCCTTGCCACTGATCTTTTACAGTGATTTGCAAGGTTTGGTTAGTTGCTTTTCCATCGGCAAATAATGTGACTGTAATTTCATCTGGACGAATACCGTCTTTATCGTTACCATCATTCCAAACTTTTTTCACATTGACATTCGTTCTACCTGGTGTGTAGCTGTTAGTAATATCGAATCCATCGTATGCAATAGAATAATCTACTACTTTTTCTTCTTGGATTGAGTATTGAATCTCTTCTCCATTAGCATATTTTTCAACATTGTTGAATTCATATTTCCAATCTGTTGCAGCTGTCACTTCTGTCGTTGCAACGACTTTATTTCCTGCAAGTAAATGCACTGTAATTTCCGTTGCTTGCTCAGTATTGTCCTCATGGACCCATGTTTTCTGACCACTGATATCTATACGTTCCGGCTTGCGTGTATTGGTAATATCATAGCCTTCTTCAGCATAGTTAGGCTCCTCATAACCTACCACACGATCTTCGACTACTTTGTACTCAATTATTTTACCATTTTTTGTCACTGGTAAATGCTCAAATACAAAGTGCCAATCAGTTTCTGCTGATACTGTTTGAGAAGTAATTACTTCCTCACCTGTCACATCTGAATACAAATGAACAGTGATTTCATCTGGGCGCTTGCCATCTTGGTTGTCATGGTCATCCCAATGTTTTGTACCTTCGATAGCTTTCGTCTCTAACGTATTTATAATCATGTCTTTGTCATAAACTGGTTCTTGATAATCTTCAACTTGTTGTTCTTGAACAACATAATGAATTTTTTGTCCATTTTCGTACTTCGGTAAGTTCTCAAATGTGTAGAACCATTTGTTGCCATCTTTAGTGACTGTCGCTTCTTTTTCAGTAATTGCAACTGCTTGACCATCGACTAATTTCTCAACTGGTACATGAGTATTTTTGCCATCCACTACTTTATTTTTCATTAACTGTAAGCTGATTGACTCTGGACGAGCATTGAAAACAAGGTTCTCATCGTTCCAAATTTTCGTCATGTTTACAGCCGTTGTCTCGGTTAAGTGGTTGGTGATAGCCATGTCGTATGGTGCATTTTGTTCCATTTCTCCTGGTTTGTACCCTTTCGTAGCAGTGTTTTCAACTTCTTTGATTTCATAAGTGAACGTCTGACCATCTTGATCAACTTTCGCTAAACCATCGATTGAAGTTTTCCAATCACTTGCCGCATTGACAGTTAACGTACGTGTAAATTCATTATCTGTACCTGCTTCTGTTTTACGAGTTAAGGTAAATGTAACATCTCCATTGTGTGCTAATACATAGTCTTGGTCATCCCATCGTTTTTCTACAGCAACACTTGTACTATCTAAGGTGTTCGTGATGACTTTTGTTTGCTTATCAGAATTGTCAATTGTTGACTCGTAACCGATCACTGCATGTTCTTTTACAGAATAGATATACGGTTCACCTGAACGATTCTTCTCAGCTAAGCCTTCAAATTTGTAGGACCAACGTTGATCAGAAACTTTTGTTGGCACTAATTTAACATTTTCTTTGAAGATGGTTGGTTTCGACCCTTTGACATTACGGTACAAGTCGAAAGTAATACTATCTGGTCGGGTACTCTTATCTTGGTTATCTTCCCAGATTTTTTCAACGAGAATATCACCTTTAGCTAGTAATGTATTCGTAATTGTACGGTTATCATTTGCTACTTGGCTTTCATACCCTTTTGGTACATCGACTTCTCGCACACCATACGTATATTCTTTGCCTTCATGGTTATGCGTTGGTAGACCAGTAATTTTCGCTGACCAAGTATCAGTATCCATTGTGCCTGTCACTTCTGCCTGTTTGCGATTCGTAAATGCCACATCTTCTTCACCATCAATATAAGGAACAACTTCAAAAATGACCTTATCTGGACGACTTGAACGGTCCGTTGCATCTTGCCATTGTTTTGTGACACTAATTTCTTTGGTTGTATTTAACGTATTGGTAATGACATATTGCTCGTCTTCCAAATCATACGTTGGTGTATAGCCTTGCAATTCATTCGAAGCAACTTCTCTTGCAACATACGTGAATGTTTGTTGCCCGTTTTGGTATTGTGGTAACCCAGTAAATTCAGCTGTCCACTCATTGGTTGCATTCAATGTTAATTCGTCTGCATTTAAGCTAGGAATCATGATTTTAGTTACTCGTTCAAGTGACTGATCCGCAAATTCACGGAATAGTTGAACTTTGATTTCGGACGGACGCGTTGTTTGATAGTAATCTGCATCGTCCCAATCTTTTCTTACAGAAAGGGATTGATCTGTGATTAATTGATTGTTGACTGTTACTCCTGTTCCATCATCCGTACGTTTATAACCCTTTATTGTTTGTTCAACAACCGTATAGATAAACGCATCCCCATTGCCATCGTATTTTGGTAAACCAGTAAAGACATGGGCCCAGTTTGGAGCCGTTACATCTCCTTTGATTTCAGCAATAATTGGTTCTCCTACTGCATCAAGTGCTGGTTGTCCATTTCGTTGTAGCGACAAGGTAATCGATTCTGGACGCGTACCCGCCGAATTGTTGTTATCTTCCCACGTTTTGGTTATATCAACAACATGTGTCAACTCAAGCGTATTAATAACCGTGCGTTGGTCTTCACTATAAGTTGTTGTGTAGCCTTTGATTGAATCTTTAGGCACTTCCTGAATCACATATTCCATCGCTTTTCCTTGATTATCTACTTTTGGTAAGTCTTCAAAAGTGACTTGCCATTTGTTGGCATCCTCTGAATCAGCATTCTTATTCGTTAAAGTCTTCGTAATAGGTTCTGAAACAATTTCTCCATCTTTTTCAGTCACTTTTTGAACAGCCACTAACCCTAAATCTGTTTTGTTCATCAATTGGAATACTATTTCGTTCGGACGGGTACCAAATGAATTATCGTTATCCTTCCAAACTTTAGTAGCTGAAATTGTTGTTGTTTCAAGTGTGTTCGTAACCTTACTTGTATCGATGACTGACGTCTGATAACCTGCAACCGGAACTTCTCTAATTTCATATTCATAGACATTATTATACGCATCTACTTTGGCTAATTTGCCAAAATTATAGGCCCAATTATCTTGCGCTGTAATGATTTGACGACGGAAGGCTTCTGCTGGGAAGGCTTCATCAGTAGCCAATTTACGATACAGTTCAATTGTGACCGCAGTTGGTCGTGCACTCATATTTTGTGCATCTTCCCAAACTTTGGTTCCCTTAATCTCTGTGCTGTCTAACGTATTCGTGATGGTTGTCATTTGTCCCGTTTTGTGAATATCGGTAACAACTGGTTTTTGATATCCGACTGCTTGGGCTTCTTCTGCTTTATAGAAATATTCGTTCCCATCTTTATCAACTTCTGGAAGATTCTCAAATGTGTACATCCAATTGGCTTGTGTTTTTTCTTTATCCATTTCAGCAGTCACAAATTGATGGGTTTTATATACATCTGGTTCATACTGGATAGCTCCATTTTCGTCTTTCACACCACGGTATAACTGAATCGTGATGGATTCTGGACGACTACTTGCATCATTCATATCATTCCAAAGTTTTTCAATTCCAAACTCATTTTCTTTCAATAACGTATTGGTCACTGTTACTTCGTTATCCTCTTGTGCAATATCTTTACTGTACCAAGCAGGTTTGTCCGTTTCATCGACTGTATAGCGATATTTTTGACCAAAGCGATTATGCGTTGGTAATTCAGTAAAGACAACTTGCCAATTATCGGCAGCAGTCACTTGTTTTGTTGTTACTGCTTCTGGCGCCCCCCCTTCAACAGAGCGAGAGAGGTTGAATGTGACGGCATCGGGACGACTATTTTCTTCACCTTTGTCTTGCCATTCTTTCATCGCTACCACTTGTGTCGTTTGTAAAGTATTGATAATGTGTTTTACTTCTTGATCTGCAGCAAATTCATAGCCGGTAAAATGATAGCCGTTCGGTACAATCTCTTTAACCGTATATAGATACTCTTCATTGGCTTCATTGTATTGAGGTTGGTTGGCAAATTTATAGTGCCATTCAGCGTCCTGATTTGGTTGAATGACTTGCGTAGCAATTTTCACTTCATCTTTTTGCCCTTTCACTTTACGATACAATTCAACTGTAATTTTTTCTGGTAAGAATGTCACATCTGTAATTGGTTGACGTTTTGCATTCCACCAAATTTTTTGTCCTTTGATTTCAATTGGTGTTTGTAGCGTATTCGTTAATTCACTACCACCCTCGTTACTGCTACTGTGGTAACCTTTTACCTTATCTTTTACGATATAAATCAGTTTATTGCCGTCTGCATCGACTTTTGGCAAATCCGTAAAACGATATTTCCCTTCTTTATCCAGATGTGTCGTAACAGGTTGACCATTTTTTAAGACTGGTTGATCTTCGGCTTCGGTTGCACCTTTGATGAACAATTCCACTTCAACTATTGTTTGGTCAACTGGTCGAGTTGCGTCTTTGTTATCTTCATCTAACCAGATCTTTTGTCCATCAATTGCTGTTACTTGTAGCGTATTAGTCAGCTCTGTGCCATTCGTATTCGTATAATTCTTCGGTACATTCGTCTCCTCAGCAATATACTGAATTTCTTGGCCGTTTTCGTACATCGGCAAATCAGTGAAGGTGTACGTCCACGTATTACCGTTTTGTACAACTGTTGCTTGCTCTTCTGTCAAATTAGTCACTTGCCCATCCACTTCTTGTTGGACAGGAACATTTGTACCATCAATGACTTTAAATAAATTAAATGTAATTTTTTCTGGACGAGTATTGAAGGCATTGTCAGAGTCAAGCCAAGTTTTGTTGATAGTGACATCTTTTAATTCTGTTAATTCATTTTCAATTGTTCCAGTCGTAATCTTGTCAGTTGTCATTTCTACAGAATTACTTGCTGTATACCCCTTCGGTACTTCTTCTGAAACAATATATTTGAATGGTTCACCATTTGCGTCGAATTTCGCTACTTTAGCGAATGTGCCTTGCCAGTTGTTACTAGCTTGAACATCCAAGATTTGTTTAAATGATTCATCCTCTTTATAGTTCGTACCATCTTTTACTTGACGTGTTAAGATAAACTGCACGCTAGCTGGATGTGTCATATTGTAACCTAAATCATTCCATTTTTTTTCAACAGGAATGTCGACTGAATCTAATGTGTTCGTAATATCAACCACGCGACTGTTATCTGTAATATCTACATCGATTGTCGGATTGGTTAGATATCCCTTCACACCTACTTCTTCAACATAATAATTATATTTTTCCTTGTTGTTATTAAATTCTGCTAAATCTTTGAAGACTGTTTGCCACTCATTTGTTGCAGATAATTCTCGATCTGCGCCAACTTGGGTAGCTTGATTTTTGTCTGTTGTATAACGATACAACTTCACAGTAATTTTTTCTGGTTGGATACTTGCATCATTGCCATTGTCCCATATTTTTTTCACAGAGATATTTCCTGATGGAACAAATGTATTCGTAATAATTGTTTGACCATTTTCAACTACCGGTTCACTCGCAGTATAACCAACTGGTGCATCTTCACGAACAACATATTTGTATGCTTTACCTGTTTTATCATGCGTTGGTAAGTCTCTAAATAGACCTTCCCATTTAGGCGTATCTGTATTGCTTAGTGTAATTGGAGGAACCACATCTTCTTGTTTCTCAGTTGCTGTTGTTCCCGTCATTGTATAACGGTCTAAATGGAACGTGATTGAATTTGGACGATTGTCCAATTCGTCTGTTTCATCGACTCCATTGGGTACTGTCCAGACTTTTTTCACAGGAATATCTATTGTGTTTAGTGTGTTGGTAATTTTCCCATCCACATATTCTGATGGCGTGTAACCTGTTAATTTATCTTCTTGCACTTCTTTGACTGTATATTCTAATTCAAGTAATTTGCCATCAACATTTCGATATTTTGGTAAACCTGTGAACGTGTGTTTCCAAGAAACAGCATCACTCACTGATTGAGGTTCTCCGAACTTCGCAAACGTTGTATCATTGCCCTTCACTCGATTATACAGTTGGAATTGTATATTTTCTGGACGTGTCAATGCTGCGCTTGAAGCATCTCCTTCCCAAATCTTTTCAACTGCAAATTGTGTTTGTTCCCAAGTATTGGTTACATTCATTGTAGTTGTATCATCACTTCGCTTATATCCGGATACAGATTCTTCTTCGACGGTATACGTAATTTTATTGCCCTCTTTATCAAATTCTGGCAACCCTGTAAATGTATACGACCAGTTGGCTTTTGCATCTACTGTTTGGACAATATCAGCTCCAGTAGCATCTTTTGCCTGCTGTCCATTACGTAATAGTTTCAGGGTAATGCTTGATGGGCGCGTATTGAATTCATTGTTGTCATCTACCCACGATTTTTGACCAGAGACATCGATTAACTGTAATTTATTATTTAGCTTTAATTGGTTTTCAGTTGTATAGTCTGTGGTTACCGTATAACCATTTACTGGTTTCGTTCCTGCTGAATCACGAGATTCTTTCACTGTAAAGGTATACGGATTTCCGTTTGCATCATATTTAACTAAACCATCAAAATTAAATGTCCAATTATTTGTCGTGCCAGTGACTTTCACCGGGTTGGTAATTCCGGGAACTTTTTCAAGTTTTCCATTTTCAACTTGACGATACAACGTTACATAAATTTCATCAGGACGAGTCGCTAAGTGGTTATCAAAATCATTCCAATTTTTCGTACCGTTGTAATCCACTGTCGTTAATTCATTTACTACTTCAATTCCATTTTGGCTTGATAATTCCTCACCGTTAGCATCTTTGTAGATGACTTGACCTGTTGCAGTAATTGTAACTTTTAATTTTTCTTTCGTATCAATCTCTTTATAACGGTCACGATTTGGAGCATCCACTTCAATAATGTCATAATCCCCTGGAATCAGACCTTCAATAGTGACCACTCCGTTAGTAGTTGAAATGAATCGTTTCGCTTCATCAATTGATGCTACTGTATTCCAAGCAATTCCCGCTTCACTACTTGTATTGTCCTTAATAAAATCATTATCGCTCTTCACAACAAATTCAGCGCCTGCTAGATTTCCACCGTGAAATCCTTGGTCAGAGATAGCTTGTTCCGTCTTAGTGAAACTTACTTTGGTTAATTCATTACTTAATGATTCTGAAACTTCTTTCACTTCATTCAGATAGCTTTCTGTAATCTTAATTTCGACTTTATTGGCGTTCAGTGCGTATCCCGGAACAGTTGCTTTTTCTCTAAAATAATATGTTCCTGGACCTAAGTCTGTTACCGTAGCTACACCTGAATCATTGGTCGTAACTTCCTTCAGAACAGTGTCTTTGTCATCTAAGAACTCAAATACGACGCCTTTTAGTAATTGCCCATTCAAACCTGTTTTCGTGATTTTAGCAGAACCTTTGTAGTTTTGTAAAACTAGTTCTTCACCTTGATTGGTTGTTTGAATAACATCGGCCTCTTCCTGATTTGTTACACCCGTAGCAATTGTAAATGGCACAGTGTGAGTATTCAACACATACCCTGACGGTGCAACAATCTCAACAAATTCATAATTACCTTCACCTAATAAAGGACTTAAAACATAGCCGTCTTGATCAGATATGAATTTCCCTTTATCTGTCAATTCTGTTGGTGCATCTTTCCAAATCACTTGACCTGTTTCATCTTGATCGTAATATTTGTCTGCTTTTTTAATGGCAAAGACTGCATCGGCTAAACCTTCTGTCCCATTTGTTTTTTGCATTTGTGCGCGACGTTGATAGTTCGCTAATGACGACTGAGTACCTGTAGTCAAATCAGCGGTAAATGTGCCTTCATTTGCGCTTGGTACTTCAAATGGTTCTGATAGTGTTGGGTTCACAATATGATTTGCTGGTGCTTTGATTTCTTTTAATTTGTATTTACCCGGCTGTAAACCTTTAATTGTGACTGTCCCATCTGTTGCGGAAATGCCTGTCTTAGGTGGTGTCAATGACATGCCTTGCTCAGTCACAACTTCAAATTCTGCCCCTGGTAATCCAGTTGTACCATCGGCAGCAACTTTTTTCCAAATGACATTCCCTTGGTAGTTCGTAAAGTTCTCGTTTACTTCAAAAGTACCATCTTGTGACTGACTAGCAATCGTTATCGGTAAAATAGTCGTATTTCGCATATACTGTCCATGTGATGATACTTCAACTAATTCATATTCACCAGATGGAATTTCAGCTACACTAAATGAATTTCCTGAAACTAGATTTATTTTAAACTTGTTAGCTAAATCCGTGAAATTAGTCGTATCGGTATGCGCAGATGTCTCAAATTTAGCTGCCCCGTTGGGTTCTATTTGGCCCGAAACATAATATTCGTTCGTGCCTTTTTTTCTTAACGCAAATTGTGGCATATTTCCCGATAAAACTGGACCATTCTCAAACTGTTTGGTTACAGTCAGTTTCCCACGTTGGTTAGTTGCTGTTACAGTACGATTAATTGCGGAGTTATTATTTGTTGCACTCCGATTAATAGTAATTGTTTCAGGCGCTTCTTTTAAAATATAGCCGTCTAATTGTTGAACTTCTTCAAAATCATACGTTCCTGGTGCTAAACCAGTGATTGAAATTTTCCCATCCGCATCCGTCGTCAATAACGTCGCATCGGCTTTATCTACCCATTCATCTGGGGTTCCCTTTTTGTAATATTTACCGTCCACCTGACGTTTAAAGTGATACGTTACACCTGCTAATGTAGTCCCTGCTGTGTTTTGTTTTGTTAATTCAACAGAACCTTTGTAGTTTGAGAATAATTTGGTCACTTCCACTATACTTGGCTTGGTTTGTGCTGAATTAGTAATCTCAAAAGATTCAGTATGTCGATTTCTAACGTAACCGTCTGGTGCTTTTGTTTCGACAAACTCATACTTTCCAGAACCTAAATCCGGTCCGGTTACCAGCCCGTTGGCATCTGAGGTAAATTTCTCTGCATTATTTTGATCATCAATCCAAGAAATTTTTTCAGTTGTAGGATCCATACCACCATAAAACTTCCCTGCAGCATTTCTAATCACAAATTCTGCATTTGCTAGTGGTGCTTGCGTCTGGGCATCCACTTTTTTCATCGAAGCATTGCCACGGAAATTTTGTAACGGTGTTCCAGATAAGTCAACAATAGTTGGTGCTGTATCGTTTGCGTTTTGATCAGTGATAGTAAATGTTACTTCTCGATCATTTAAAATATAATCAGCTGGTGCTTTTGTTTCTTTTATCGTGTAATCTCCAGGCGCTAAACCACTGATAGTAACTTCACCGTTAGCATTGGAAGTTCCTTTTTTCACTGCTTTACCGTTACTATCAAACACCGTAAACTCTGCTCCTGCTAACGCTACACCTGCTGCACTTTCTTTTTTCCACTTAACAGATCCTTGGAAGTTTCTAAAAGCAATTGTTTCAATTTTTTGGGTTCCATTTGTTTCATGTGTAACATTAAAAGCAATTTTTAAATCTTTGTTTAATAGGTAACCCTTCGCTGCTTTTTTCTCTACTAATTCATACTCGCCCTCATCAAGTTCAACCGTTACTTCACCATTCACAGCTTTGACATCATCTTGAACGATATCTGTTGTGCCTTTTTTATAAATGGTAAACACTGCTGCATCGACTTCTGAGCTATTAATTTTATTCCCTAATTCATCTACTTTTCTAATTGTGGCTTTATGCTTAGGGTTGATAACATCATATTGTAACGTTTTATCTGCTTCAATATCTAGTTTGACAGCTTTCCCTGCTCCCGCGTATTCGCTTTGCACGACGTAACCATTTGGTGGTGCTACTTCTACAATACGATACCAACCTGCTCGTAAGTTAGGGAAAATTAGTTCCCCATCTTCATTCAAGTTCCCTGTCCGTAAAAGATTGCCATTCATAGTACGAAGTTCAAATCTAGCTGCCGTTGCATCTGTACCTGTGATTGCTAACTGATTTTTATTTGCTGGTAATTGTTGATTGGTCGCTGCCGTTCCTTTAAAATCTTCTGCAAATTTTTTAATTTTCAGCGTGCCTCGAGTGCCATAACCACTTCCTTGTGATCCTGAAATTCTCACACTTTCTTCTACTTCTTGTTCTTTCTGAATAATTTGCTGATTATTTCCTTCAACACTAAACTTATTCACAATATTCATTGAACCTGTTGCATCAACTAATGTTGAATATGTTAAAATGTAAGGCTTATGAATTGTACCTGTAAATTCAAGCACAAAGTATTGTTGTCCATCTTCTTTTACTACTGTGGTAATCGTATATGGTGCTGCTCCATCTGGTTGCATTTCGGCACCTGCTTCAAAACCATCTGTTCCTACAAGATTTGCTTCAAAGATCCGGAAAGAGCCTTCGATTAACATACTATCTGTTCGGTTACTACCATTCACGTTATCGGGGTCTTGTTCTTTAGGATCTGCTATAATATCTGTCAGTTTGAATTGAGAAATAGTTGAACCATTAGGATTCATCACGATTTCCCAATTAATTTTGTTTCCTTCTGACGTACCCGATTTTTTAGCATATGCGTCCCCATTAGGAACAGCCTCTACGCTACCAGTCAAATCAAATTCTTTATCATTGACAGTTGTCTTTGCACTATTGTTAATTTTTGTTTTGTTTATAATGTCATTTTCAAACTTAGTATCGAATTGAATGCCCATCATTGGGTATTTGCTCTTTGCTGCTTCTGTAAATTCTACTGTAATTGTTTTTGAAGATTCATCATAACTAAATGTGTAATCAACATCTTTTACAAGAGGGGTACTTGTATCTCTGACAATCGTCCCATCCGCTTCAACTTTATAAGAATAAGCAATCAACGTATCGGTAACGTATTCTTGGTTATCTTGTAACGCATCCACAATTTTAAATTCTTTTGTTGGATCAATTTCCAAACGTGCATAATTAGCATCGACATTCCAAGTTGTGCGACCAGTTTCACGATTAAATGAGCCACTTTTAGCACCATTCGGTCCCATAAAATGTTTTTTCGGCTCGATATCAATATTTTTGGTTTCTGTGTGACGCTTTTCACTGCCTTCTTCCCAATCAATTGACGTATGGTTAGGATACGCATTTGTACCATCTGAATTGCGAATAAAGTCCGTCGTATAGTCTAATACGAACGTCTTATTGGTTTGCTTGTAATCACCTAGAAACTCAATTTCGAAACCACCAGGTGTACCCGGTACTGAATCCGTAACTGTTAATTTATAATCTTCGCCTAAGACCAATTTCTTACCAGTATCTTGTTCAGTTAATGTTAATTTATAATCGGTCTCTTTGTGTAGGGATAAACCATCTGCTTTAAAGGTATCTGTTAATTTTAAATTCGTCATATCATAATTATTACCGTTGATTACAATTTGCCAATCCATGGTTCTGTTGTCAAAATTAACATTTGTATTCCTTTTAACAACACCAAATTGTGAGAACGTTCCTTTACTACCACTCTTAGTCTCACCATCAATTGTCACTGTATTTTCCACAGCTTCATCTTGTGGGTTGGTAATTAACCCATTTAATTTCGTTTTGTATTTAATAATATACGCTTGTTTATCTACACCATTAGGGAAGTTTAGCGTAAATCCATTTTCGTCATCCGTCTTTTCATACTCTGTTGTCGGAATAGGCGTTGTTCCATCTTGAATCAATACGCCATTTGCATCTGGTGTCGCGGGATAAATGTCAAATGATTCTAAATTCATTGATTTATTCCATGTATCCGTAAAATGGGTACCCGGAGCTAGCTTTTTCTGACCAGAATTGTAATCAATTTGCCATTCAAAGGTTTGTTCTGCCGGATTATAAGTTGGGTTATCTTTCTTATCAATTTCTTTCCCATAATTTGACTGTGTTTTTGCAGAATCTGATTTAGTGTCACCATTATTAGTAAATGTTGCAGTATTTTCAAATGTTTGGTTATCTTCTAAATTTTCGGCATCGTTCACAGTTGTTTTATATTTTATACGATAAGCTTTAAACTGACCTTCTTCTGTTAAATCTTTTAGTTTTACTTGTAAATTACCATCGGAAGTATCAAGATCATAGTTACTCGGATCTAGTTTAGCACCTTCTTTAACGTTGCCATTAATATCGACATCCAAAACATAAACTTCAATGCTATCGGGATCTAATGTTAGCTTGTCTTGGATATCATCGGTAATAACAGGATTAACCAGTTGTTTTAAATCCGTGTTCACATCTACTTGCCATTGAATTTCACTTCCAGTAAAGGGGGCCATTTTCCCTGTTTTATTAATAGCACCACCACCTGATGGTTTTAAATATAAATTGAATTCTTTTTCACCGTCTACAAAAGGAACTTCAATTTTCTCAATTACTTCTCGCGTGATTGTTTTGGTGTCTATCCAGCTAAATAATTCAAAGTCGCCATGAACAGAATCTTCACCTACATTTTCGTTAAATGTAAATGTCACTCGACCTTCTGGGCTAACCTCATACGTACCAAAAGAAATCCCATTACTTCCTTTTAATTCACCTGTTAATGTATTTTCGATTATCAACAAATTTTTAGGCAAATCAAAGGTATAATAATCGCCCTTCTTCACATGATGTGTCCCATCTTCTGAAACTGGCAATTCCCAGTTCATTTGAATTTTTACTCCATCAGAGCTAAATGGATCAATTGGATTAGATGGAGTTGATTCATTGCCATTTCTGTCTGTCAATTTGAAATCTGTGATTTTAACTTCTGACGCATCTAATTCTCTACCTTCTGCTTGTACGCCAATTTTCGCGCTTTTTTTCGCTTTTGGTTTTTCTTCCCCAGAATCACTCGTTTCCTGTACTACCTCTTCACTAGAAACTTCGCTTGATTCTTCAGAAGATGATTCTGTCGAACTACTCGTTTCACTTGTACTAGACTCTATAGTTGCTGACTCTTCTGCTACAATAGTTGTTGTTTCTGTTGTGCTGGACTCAGGTTCAGGCTCGGGGTCTGCTTCACTGCTTGCTTCGGTTTCTTCTGTTGTCTCTGTCGCTGAAGATTGAATCACAAGCTGTGGTATCTCAACAGTCTTTTGTTGCGTACCTTTATCGGTAATGGTTAACTGTTGCTTCTCTGACGTCTTCGCAACGTTTAGCTTTAACGGCACCTGCGTTACGGTATTTGTCTGTGCTTTGATTTCGATTTTTTTGCCATCGACTTTGGCACTAACTCCTGCTGGTAAGGTGCTCGGCGTTAATTGTACAGCCAAACTGGAGGTAAGTTCCCATGTTTGCTCTGTCCCAGTGGTATTTTTCACCTCGGTATCAAGCACAATTGTAATCTGATCCTCCTCGTCCTTTTCTACTTTGAATTTCTTCAATAATACATCGTTCTGTACGGATTGTGTTTGAACCTCTGTATCAGCTATCGCTAAAATCGGGGTCATTACACTCTGAATGAACAAAATCATTAACATAAATATGGCTGACATTTTTTGTGTATTTTTCGAATTCATCGGTTAATTCACTCCTTTAATTTCTTTCATCTATCAAAAACAAACGGTCAAAAAATATTTTTTGAACATAACGTAACTTAAAATTTGATTTTCCCATTATATAAAAATTGAGTTACCAACACTATTTTTATGCTTCAATAATGATATTTTTCTCATAATTTAAATAACAAAAATAATAATGATAATCATGGTTTACATTAATAAAATAAGAGTTTTTTTAATTTTTAAACAATAAAAACTATAAATAAACGTTTTCATTCGTTTTTTTACCCTAATTAAAACTATTATCTTATACGACTCACTTATTAATTTATGGCAATAAAAAAAGAATAAAATCACTTTTTTTACATATATATAATATTTTTTGATAAAACCTACCATGTTAATCATAACGAATCCAACTAGACGGAGAAACGTCAATTTCAAACAAATAGTTTTGCTATTTATGAACTTACAAGTCCTCCATATACTATGTTAAAATAACGGGTATTTTATAGACTACTTTGTGAAATTTGTTAAGACGGGAGGTGCCTAAATCTATTTAGAATGCATACCATACTAAATAGATAACGTATATGGCTAGACTAAAATCGAAGCTGTTTTTAAAAATTGAAATTATCGAAGTTCTAAGTAATGAAACCGACTTCTTATCTGCACAACAAATAGCAAAACGCTTGGACCACATCACGCCAAGTAACGTTCGCTCAGCTTGTTTAGATTTACAGGCCGATTTTAAAAAATTGTATACAAAAGATGAAGTGATGCTGATGATTAATAAGCGACGAGGGGTTAAATTAATTCGAAACAATGTAAATATTCAACGACTTGTAGAAGATTTTTTCATGAATGATTTGAGTTATAATCTCTACAAAGCACTCTTTTTACAAAAAGATATCTCTACACTTGAATTTTGTGAACAAAACTATATTTCAAAATCGACACTTGCACGCTACTTAACACGTTTGAATCGAATTTTGGCTCACCATCAAATACATGTCACACTTTCTGATAAAATCACTATCACAGGACCAGTTAGCAAACTACTATCCAATTTCCAGTATTACTTTTTTATGGTACATCGTAGTTTAAACCGCCTCTCTTGGTTTCCTGATAAAGAAAAATATATACAACTAACCCAACAAATTCTCATTTATTTAGAAATAGATATAAACGAAAAAAAATTACAGTTTCTTAGTTTACTTGTCTTAATACTAGTACAAACAAATAAAATTCATGGCTCCGTGACATTGGATGAATCAGCTATGCAGTACCATTCTCTCTATCGATTTAAGTCAAAACCCGATTTTTTACCAGAGTTGTCAGAAAGAGATTGGCAATTCCTATTATTAAGTTTATATGCGCTAGATTTTATTCCATCCGGAAAAATAGTCGCGAAACGTTCATCACAATTATTTAAAGAAGAGATTCATATTTGGCTCAGCGCTTTTGAAACATATTTTCGACCGCTAAATTTAAAAGAAAAAGAATGTTTAGGGGCATCTCTTGACCGCCAAATACAGTTCCAATCGATGTTTTTAGTGAATAATTTCTTATTAAACATTTTAGGTTTAAGAAATTTTGACAGTTTTGACAAAGCATTCCCTGTTTATCATCAACAATTTGAATTGTTTTGGATAGACGTAACGCAAAAATCACCTCAATTTAAAGACTCGGATTATCATAAGTTCATCTCTTTTCTAGGCGTTACAGCAATTGTCAATCCTGTGCTATTTAATCCGAGAGTTAAAATCTTTGTTTATTCTGATTTTGTCTCACTACACAAAATATTTATTGAAAAGCGAATTAATTATTATTTAGCAAAATACAATATAATTTTTGTCGCTGATTGTCAGGAAGCCGACGTTATCGTTAGTACTACTGATTTATCAGAACTAGCACAACATGCACAACCCATTGTTTATATTTATGCTTCACTGACAAATATTGATTTGCAAAATATTGAAAAACAAGTTGACGCTTTGTTCTTACCGCAAACAAATAATCAACGTAAATCTGCTTTTGTTGATTATGTTGAATAAAAAAAAAATGAATCGTTTGCTCTTTACATCCAAGCAAATGATTCTTATTTTTTATAAACTCTTACCTAGGGTATTCCTTGGTAAGAACAGAGTAATACAGATCGAAAAAATCCTTTTAAATCAATTATTTGCATACTCATGTAGAGTTTTACTTATGTATAACCTTGGCATTCACGAGGGAATACCTCGTGAATGCCACTTGTTTTTCACTAACTATAAATCAAAAAAAGCTACTCACTTTAATGTGAGTAGCTTTTTTCATAAAAATTAATTCATTTCATTCATTTTATCTTCAGCAGCCATTTGTGCTTCAATGTCTGAAATGCTATAAACATTTTCGCTTGCAACTGTTACTTCTTTTGGCTCCATGTTACGGTAACGAGGCATACCAGTACCAGCTGGAATGATTTTACCAATAATAACATTTTCTTTCAAGCCTAGAAGTGGATCTTTCTTACCGCGAATTGCAGCATCTGTTAGGACACGAGTTGTTTCTTGGAATGATGCAGCAGATAAGAAGCTGTTTGTTTCCAATGATGCTTTCGTGATACCTAGTAAGACTGGACGTGATGTCGCAGGTACGCCACCAGAAACTAGCGTATTGTAGTTACGGTCTTTAAAGTCAGCAATATCCATTAATGTTCCTGGTAAAATATCTGTATCACCTGGATCCATTACGCGGACTTTGCGTAACATTTGACGAACCATTACTTCAATATGTTTATCGCCGATTTCTACCCCTTGCATACGGTATACGCGTTGTACTTCACGTAATAGATAATTTTCTACTGTCAATACATCACTGACTTGTAGCAAGTGTTTTGGCTCGATTGAACCTTCTGTCAATGCTTCCCCACGATTAATCATGTCGCCTTCAGCAACTTTCATACGTGCAGTGAATGGTACAACATAGGTACGTGTATCAGTTTCACCTTTAATCGTTACTTCTTTCGTACGTGTTGATGCATCTTCAGAGATGTCAATGACGTCACCAGTAACTTCAGTGATAACTGCTTGCCCTTTTGGATTACGTGCTTCAAAGATTTCTTGGATACGAGGAAGACCTTGAGTGATATCGTCTCCGGCAACCCCACCGGTATGGAAAGTACGCATTGTTAACTGTGTACCAGGCTCTCCGATTGATTGCGCAGCGATTGTACCAACTGCTTCTCCGACTTCAACTTCATTACCAGTTGCCAAGTTACGTCCATAACAGTGTTTACATACACCATGTTTAGTATTACATGTAAAGACAGAACGGATTGCTACTTCTTCGATACCAGATTCAACAATTTGTTTCGCAATATCTTCGGTAATTAATTGGTTAGCACCGATAATCACAGCACCTGTTTCTGGATGAAGAACAGATTTACGAGAGTAACGACCCAATAGACGTTCGTCTAATGCTTCGATAATTTCATTTCCTTCACGAATAGCTTGAATGACCAAGCCACGATCTGTTCCACAATCATCTTCACGAATGATAACATCTTGGGCTACATCTACTAGACGACGAGTCAAGTAACCTGAATCGGCTGTCTTCAAGGCTGTATCGGTCATTCCTTTACGAGCTCCATGCGTAGAGATAAACATTTCCAAGACGGTCAAACCTTCACGGAAGTTAGAGATGATTGGTAATTCCATGATTTTACCACTCGGAGCGGCCATCAATCCACGCATACCAGCAAGCTGTGTAAAGTTGGAGATGTTACCACGGGCTCCAGAATCTGACATCATGAAGATTGGGTTTTTCGCTTCTAAAGATTCCATCAGTTTTAACTGAATAGCATCTTTGGCAGCATTCCAAACACCAATTACACGTTCATAACGTTCATCATCAGTGATCAAACCACGACGGAATTGTTTAGTAATTGTTTCAACTTGTTTGTGGGCATTTTCAATAATATCGTGTTTTTCATGTAAGACCATGATATCAGCGATACCAACTGTAATACCAGCATGAGTTGAGTGTTTGTAACCTAAGTCTTTCATACGGTCCAACATGCGTGATGTTTCAGTCACACGGAAACGTTTGAAGACTTCAGCGATAATATTTCCTAAGTTTTTCTTCTTGAATGGACCAACTAATTCTTGTTCTTTAATGAACGTTGGAATATCTGTTCCAGCTTCAACAAAGTATTTATCCGGTGTTTGAACCGTTAAGTTAAAGTCAGTCGGTTCATTCAAGTAAGGGAATTCTGGTGGCATGATTGAGTTAAAGATAATCTTACCTACCGTTGTTACCATTAGACGAGATTTTTGTTCATCTGTGAATGGTTTTTCACCTAACATTTTTGGATTAACTGCAACACGTGAATGTAAATGCACGTAGCCATTACGCCATGCTGTTACTGCTTCATCCATGTCACGGAAAATCATGCCTTCGCCTTCACGTCCGTCTTCTTCCATTGTTAGGTAGTAGTTACCTAAGACCATATCTTGAGATGGTGTTACAACTGGTTTACCATCTTTAGGGTTCAAAATATTTTGAGCGGCAAGCATTAACATACGTGCTTCTGCTTGTGCTTCTTCATTTAATGGTACGTGAACCGCCATTTGGTCTCCATCGAAATCGGCATTGTAGGCTTCACACACAAGCGGATGCAAGCGAATTGCGCGACCTTCAACTAAGACTGGTTCAAAGGCTTGGATACCTAATCTATGCAAAGTAGGTGCCCGGTTCAATAGAACTGGGTGTTCTTTGATTACGTCTTCTAATACGTCCCAAACGTCATCTTCACCGCGTTCAATTTTACGTTTTGCATTTTTGATGTTTGAAGCTAGTTCACGTTTCACTAGTTCGTGCATCACAAATGGTTTGAATAATTCGATAGCCATTTCTTTCGGAAGTCCACATTGGTACATCTTCAAGAAAGGTCCTACAACGATAACCGAACGACCAGAATAGTCGACACGTTTACCTAGTAAGTTTTGACGGAAACGACCTTGTTTCCCTTTTAGCATATGAGACAGAGATTTTAATGGACGGTTACCAGGACCTGTAACAGGACGGCCACGACGACCATTATCAATCAATGCATCGACTGCTTCTTGCAACATACGTTTTTCATTTTGAACGATAATATTCGGTGCGTTTAAGTCTAACAAACGTTTCAAACGGTTGTTACGGTTAATCACACGACGGTACAAATCATTCAAATCAGAAGTCGCAAAACGACCACCTTCTAATTGAACCATTGGACGTAAATCAGGAGGAATGACTGGAACAACGTCCATAACCATCCAACTTGGTTTATTTCCTGAAGCACGGAAAGCTTCTAAAATATCTAAACGACGAATCGCACGTGTACGTTTTTGACCTGAAGCAGTTTTTAACTCTTCTTTCAATTCCGCAACTTCACCATCTAAGTCAACAGAATCTAGCAATTGTTTGATAGCTTCTGCACCCATAGCAGCGTTGAATTCTTGACCGTATTGATCACGTTTTTCGCGATATTCGCGTTCTGTTAATAATTGTTTCTTCTCTAAACTTGTATTTCCTGGTTCAATTACTACGTAAGATGCGAAGTAAATGATTTCTTCTAACGCACGAGGGCTCATGTCTAACACAAGACCCATGCGAGATGGGATACCTTTGAAATACCAGATATGAGAAACTGGAGCTGCTAATTCAATGTGACCCATACGTTCACGACGAACTTTTGAACGAGTTACTTCCACACCACAGCGATCACAAACGATTCCTTTATAACGGATACGTTTGTATTTACCACACGCACACTCCCAGTCTTTTGTAGGACCGAAAATACGCTCGTCAAATAACCCTTCACGTTCAGGTTTTAAAGTACGATAGTTAATAGTCTCAGGTTTTTTTACTTCACCATAAGACCAGCTTCTGATTTTTTCGGGAGAAGCCAAACCTATTTGCATACTTTCGAATTTATTTACATCGATCAAAAGGGGTTCCCTCCATTTCATTTCATGGCTAGCAGACAACAAGTTAATGATTAAACAGACCTCGTCTTAAACTATAAGACGAAGGCGTTTAATCGTTACATTTGAGGTCTAATCTAATGGAGCATCTACTGGTGAATTTTCTTCATCGGCAGGTTTTTTTTCCGCTCCGCTTTGTGCATTTTTTTCAGCTTCACGGGCATTTTGTTGTTCCGCGAATTTTGTCAGTGCATCTACTGTAATTAAATCATCATCGTCATCATCCATATCACGAAGTTCAATTTCTTGTTCTTCGATGTCTAAGACGCGCATATCCAATCCAAGTGATTGTAATTCTTTAACCAATACGCGGAATGATTCCGGTACGCCTGGTTTTGGAATTGGCTCACCTTTAACAATTGCTTCATAAGTTTTCACACGACCAACAACATCATCTGATTTGTATGTCAAGATTTCTTGTAAGGTATACGCTGCACCGTAAGCTTCCAGCGCCCAAACTTCCATCTCTCCAAAACGTTGTCCACCAAATTGTGCTTTACCACCAAGAGGTTGTTGTGTAACTAATGAGTAAGGTCCAATTGAACGAGCATGAAGTTTATCATCAACCATGTGGGCAAGTTTAATCATGTACATCACGCCGACAGAGATACGACCATCGAATGGTTCACCTGTACGTCCGTCATAAAGAACTGTTTTCGCATCACTTGCCATCCCAGCTTCACGGACTGTATCCCAAACATCATCATCTGAAGCACCATCAAAGACTGGTGTTGCTACATGGATACCTAACTGACGAGCAGCCATTCCCAAGTGTAATTCCAATACTTGTCCGATGTTCATACGAGATGGTACCCCTAATGGATTCAACATGATATCAACTGGTGTACCGTCTGGTAAGAATGGCATGTCTTCTTCTGGCATAATGCGAGAGACAACCCCTTTATTACCGTGACGTCCCGCCATTTTATCTCCTTCGTGAATTTTACGTTTTTGAACGATATATACACGAACAAGCATGTTGACGCCTGGTGATAATTCATCGCCAGCTTCACGAGTAAAGATTTTGACATCATGAACAATTCCGCCGCCGCCATGTGGCACGCGTAGAGATGTATCACGAACTTCACGAGCTTTTTCACCAAAGATTGCGTGTAATAGACGTTCTTCAGCAGAAAGTTCAGTTACCCCTTTAGGAGTGACTTTACCTACTAATAAATCGCCATCTTTTACTTCCGCACCGATGCGAATAATACCCATTTCATCTAAGTTTTTCAATGCGTCTTCCCCAACGTTAGGAATTTCGCGAGTGATTTCTTCAGGTCCTAATTTTGTATCACGGGCTTCTGATTCGTATTCTTCAATATGAACAGAAGTGTAGACATCATCTTTGACAAGACGACGGCTCATGATAACGGCATCCTCGTAGTTGTAACCTTCCCATGTCATGAAGGCAACTAAGACGTTTTGGCCTAATGCCATTTCGCCATTTTCCATTGATGGACCATCAGCTAAGATGTCACCTTTTTCTACTTTTTCACCTAATTCAACTAAAGGACGTTGGTTGTAACTTGTTCCTGAGTTTGAACGACGGAATTTTGTTACTGAGTAAACATCCAATGCACCATTGCTACGACGAACGCGTACTTCTGACGCATCTACGTATTCAACGACACCATCCTCTTTACATAGTAAAGCAGCACCTGAGTCATGCGCTGATTTATATTCCATACCAGTTCCTACCCAAGGAGCTTGTGGGTTAATCAATGGTACTGCTTGACGCTGCATGTTGGCACCCATCAAGGCACGGTTGGAGTCATCGTTTTCCAAGAAAGGAATACATGCTGTCGCGACTGCTACTACTTGCTTAGGAGATACGTCCATATAATCAATTTTATCAATTGTTACTTCTAAGTTTTCAGAAGTAGCACGTGCCATTACAAGTTCATTTTGGAAAGAACCGTCATCATTTAACGGGCTGTTTGCTTGGGCTACAACATAGTGATCCTCGATATCAGCTGTTAAATAATCAATTTTATCAGTTACTTTACCAGTTTCCCAATCGACACGACGATATGGTGTTTCAATAAAGCCATATTTATTTACTTTGGCATAAGAAGCCAAGCTGTTAATCAAACCAATGTTTGGTCCTTCAGGTGTTTCAATCGGACACATACGACCATAGTGAGAGTAATGAACATCTCGGACTTCATAGCCGGCACGGTCACGAGTCAAACCACCAGGTCCTAAGGCAGAAAGACGACGTTTGTGTGTCAACTCACCTAGAGGGTTGGTTTGGTCCATGAACTGTGATAACTGAGAAGAACCAAAGAATTCTTTGATGCTTGCTACAACTGGACGAATGTTAATTAATTGTTGTGGTGTGATTGTTTCTTGGTCTTGAATAGACATACGCTCACGTACCACACGTTCCATACGAGCTAAACCAATACGGAATTGGTTTTGTAATAGCTCACCGACTGAACGGATACGACGATTTCCTAAGTGGTCGATATCATCTACGTTTCCGATACCTTCCATTAAGTTTAAGAAATAGCTCATTGAAGCAATGATATCTGCAGGACGAACGGTACGTACTTCTGTCCCTGGATAAGCATTACCAATAACAGTTACTTCCTGTTCTGGGTCTTTTGGTGAAAAGACTTTAATCACTTGAACAGTCATTGGGTCTGTTACAACCGCATCTTCTGATGGGTAGTAAGTAACAGAGTTAATTCCGTTATCTAAATATGCACCTAACGTATCATCCATTACTTGATGAGTTAATACTGTACCTTTTTCAACAACGATTTCACCAGTTTCTGGGTCAACCAGTGTCTCAGCTAATGTTAAGTTCAATAGGCGTGTTTTTAAATCTAATTTTTTATTTACTTTGTAACGTCCAACTGCTGCTAAATCATAACGGCGTGGATCAAAGAAACGTGCATTCAGCAAATTACGAGAGCTGTCTGCTGTTTTTGGTTCACCCGGGCGAAGACGTTCATAAATGTCTTTCAACCCTTCTTCGGTACGAGAATCACTTGCATTTTTGTGCAAGTCTTTTTCAATTGTATTGCGTAGTGAGTCGCTGTCACCAAAAATTTCAAAAATTGTATCATCTGATCCGAAACCTAAAGCACGAACCAAAACAGTTAATGGAATTTTACGTGTGCGGTCAATACGTACATAAGAAATATCTTTCGCATCTGTTTCCATTTCTAACCATGCGCCACGGTTAGGAATGACTGTTGAACCAAAACCTTCTTTGCCGTTTTTGTCTACTTTGCCATGGAAATACACACCTGGTGAACGTACTAATTGAGAAACAATAACACGTTCTGCTCCATTAATAATGAATGTTCCTTGTTCTGTCATCAATGGGAAATCGCCAAAGAATACTTCTTGTGCTTTGATTTCTCCAGTTTCACGATTTGTTAAGCGTAACGTTACGTGTAATGGCGCCGAATAGTTCGCATCATGTGCACGAGCTTCTTCCACTGTATACTTCGGTGTCTTTAACTCATAATCTACAAATTCCAAGGACAAGTTTCCATTAAAGTCATCAATTGGCAAGATGTCTTCAAACATTTCTCTTAGTCCTTCATCTAAGAACCATTGGTAAGAATCTGTTTGAATTTCAATCAAATTCGGTAATTCCAACACTTCACTGATTCTTGCGAAACTTCTACGCTCGCGGTGTTTTCCGTATTTTACTACGTGTCCAGCCAAGCTCTTCACCCCTCTAAAAAGTCTTTCAAAATATCTATCCAAATATTACATTTCAGTTACAAATATTAAACATAAGTAACATCGAGCATTTTTTGCGGCATTAAGGCAAAAAAAAAGCCAAAAATAGAGGTGCTTCTTTTTGAAGTTCTACTTTTGTTTTTCCTTATTCTCAAGCCGAAACGGACAATATTTCGTTTCTGCTCACAGCTTTTCAGATAGTTTTTGCAACTATTTATTATACATAGTTTCCTATTGACTGTCAACAGTCATACATCATCTCTTCTATTCTTTTCAAATAGAGAGTTTTCAAAATTGACTTCTTTCAAAAAAACACTATATAGTTATCTTAAAGAACAATACAAATAAGGAAGTGACTCATGGACAAGGAAAAAAAATCAATTATTTTACAAACGGAAAATAAGAACCTTAATTTAAAAAAACAAGTTTCTCGCTATCATTTAATGATTTCTTACAGCCTATTACTCATCGCGATTGGCCTATTTAGTGAAACACCTGCTAATTTATGGGAGGGAACGCTACGTATTTTTACCTCTCCTAGCAATTTATTAACCGATTATTTTGCAGTCGGTAATTTCGGAAGTGCTTTTGTGAATAGTGGAATCTTAACACTCGTCAGCGTCTTAGTTGTACGTTCACATGGTGCAACGGTTAGCGGACCATTAATAGCCGCTTTTTTTACCGTGTCAGGATTTTCTTTTTTCGGTAAAAATCTCTACAACTCATTACCGATTATCATTGGTGTTTATTGCTATGCAAAATTAGTTCATAAGCCCTACTCACAATATTTGTTGGTTGCTTTGTTTGGTAGCTCTATCTCCCCTGTTATCAGCTATCTAACCTTTGGTACTAACTTACCACTATCAATTGGCATTCCATTGGGATATATCGTGGGAATTCTTGTCGGCATGGTCTTACCACCCCTTGCTTCACAGTTCTTACTGTTTCATCAAGGGTTTTCACTCTATAATGTTGGTTTTACAGCCGGAATCGTTGCAATGTTTGTCACAAGTATGTACCGCCTATTTGGTGGAGAAATCTCAACTATTTCCATTTTGTCCACGGACTACCATTCTATGATTGTGATTTTTTTATTGGTTCTATTTAGCTGCTTATTTATTATCGGCTTTTTCTTGAATCGCAAATCTTTCGAGGGATTGAAAGAAATTTTTGCTTCTTCTGGAACACTGGTTACTGATTTTGTTGCGATTGCAGAAATCGGAGCAACAATGATGAATATGTCAATTGTAGGGTTTATGTTATTTGGTTTTGTAAAATTAATGGGTGGTACCTTTTCTGGTCCTATTCTAGGTGGCGTATTAACGGTGGTTGGTTTTAGTGCATTTGGTAATCACTGGAAAAACAGCTTACCCATCTTAATTGGTGTAGTCCTCGCTTCAAAATTATCCCCTGATTTTTCGGGCGATACATTCACAGTTATTTTGTCCGCAATTTTCGGAACAAGTTTGGCGCCAATCAGTGGTTATTACGGCGCTTTTTATGGTATTTTAGCTGGTTTTATTCATTTAACACTTGTTTCAAACATCACTTATTTACACGGAGGATTAAATTTATATAACAATGGATTTTCTTGTGGTTTTGTGGCCGCTTTTATGGTACCGTTATTGGATACAATATCACAAGTAAAAAGGGGGAAAACACATGCTGGAAAAAGAAAAATCTAGACGAATTGTCGATGAATTATTGACTTATTTTTTTTCACATGACATTGAGCAAGTATCGATTGAGTTAGGCTTTTCTGAAGATGGATTTTTGGCGTCTATTGAAGGACATTGTGAAGAACTTCCAGATGATATTTACACATTTGTTGACCAATTAAATATTCCTAGAGATTTGAATTTAGAAAACTATTACGATGAATTACTCGGTGGGCACCAAAGCCTCCACGAAGACAAAGATTATCAACTACTGGGAATGATGATCGATAATGCAGATATTGTGTATAACGATGATACGCTCATGGTCGAAGTTTTCAGGAAACGATATTGACGAAAAAAAGGGCATAAAGGAGCAATATCATGAGTACAAAACAACAAGTGTTAACATTATTACGCCACAGCGGTGCTATTTTCTCTGGAGAAAAGCTGGCACAAGAAATCGGCGTCTCGCGGACAGCCATTTGGAAGGCAGTTCGTGAATTAGAAAAAATGGGGTACATCATTCAGCGCCATGCGAATGGCTACCAGTATCTTCCCTCTGATGTATTAGAAAACACGGCTATTGCACAAACTCATTTACCGAGCGAGCATATTTTCCTCATGGATGAAACTGAGTCAACTATGAAAGTTGCCAAATTGGCTGCTTTGAATCAACAAGAAGCGCCCGCATTGTATATCGCTGAAACACAAACAGGCGGACACGGACGATTTGGTCGGCCGTTTTTCAGCCCTAAAGGACAAATCTATATGTCTTTACTACTGAATCCAAATCAATCCTTCGAAGAATTGCCACAATATACTTTACTAGCGGCAGTTGCGGTTTCGTTAGCAATTGATGAAGTGACTGGTCGTAAGACGGATATTAAATGGGTCAATGATATCTATTTAGACGGCAAAAAAATTTGTGGCATTCTTTCTGAGGCTACTAGCGATTTTGAAGCAGGCAGAATCTCTCATGTTATTTTAGGTATGGGCATTAATTTTTCTATTCCCCCTGAAACGTTCCCTGATGGATTGGAGAAAAAAGCAAGTTCTCTATTCCCAGATGGCAAGCCAACAGTTTCACGTAACCAATTAATTCAGTTGATTTGGCAAAACTTTTTTGAATTATTGGATGGGTTACCTGACAACAGCTATTTAAAAGTATATCGTGAAAAATCATTTGTCCTAGGTAAAACCGTTAGTTTTGTCCAACAAGGGGTAACGTATTCTGGTATCGCCAAAGAAATTTCTGATACGGGTGAATTACTTGTCGAGACAAGCATCGGCCTGAAGAATCTTTCATCAGGTGAAATTAGTTTACAAACAATTGGCTAACAAAAAAGCAAGTTCTCTGTTCAAAAAAGAGAACTTGCTTTTTTTATAGAAATAAACTAATGAATAAACCTAGCGCATAGCTACTGTTGAAGAGAATCATGTTTTTAATAGCATAACCAAAACTTCGTGGATGCGGCAAACTAGCTTCGTGCTCTTGTAGATTGCGATGAATTTTAGGAAATGTTAAAAAACTAACTAAAATAGGCCAACGATAAAGACTCAGGAATAATCCTAACAAAAGAACTAAGTAGCAACTATACATTAGCCCTTTGAATAATAAAATCCCTTGTTTACGTCCAATATAATAAACCAATGTATAGCGGTGATTTTTAATATCTGTTTCCAAATCCCGCAAATTATTCGCCAACATAATGTTTGCAATGGTGAAAACTAGCGGCAATGAAGCAAGCAAAATCACCAAGACACTCCATAGTTGCCCCGTTAATCCAAAAGTTCCTGCTTGAAAATCAAGATCCAAATAAAAAATTTTTTGTTCTAAGGTATTCAAATAAATCGTCATCGCAAAAATACCTAACCCCATTGTCACGCCACTAAAAATTTCTCCTAATGGCATCCGAGAAAGAGGAATGGGACCAAATGTATAAAAAACACCAATGAAACACATCGCTCCACCCATAATCAGTACCAACCAACCCGTCTGCCACGCTAAGAATAGACCTAGCAGCATCGTAAATGCTAGCATCCCTAGAATCATTCGTTGGACTAATTTTGGTGAAAGTTGTTCTTTACCAATGACATTGTGTTCATATTTGTATTCTTCTGATTTGGCTTTCTTAAAATCCATGTAATTGTTAATGGCTGTGGTGGTCATATCAAAAATAAGCATGCCTAAGAAAAACAATGCCGTATATCCCCAATGTACTTCCTGAAAATAAGACATCGAAAAAAGGACACCCATAATAAAAGGAAACAGGCTAGCGACTTTTGTGCGGATTTCAACTACTTCTAAAAAAGTTTTCAGTGTCATTTCGATTCCTCAGTTTGCGCTAATTTGCTACGGTCTGCCATTTTATACCCAGAATTTTCATCTAATTTGAAGGTGTCTTTAATGCCGTCCGTTACATAAACGTCGCCTTCTTTTGTGACGAAAATAGCATCTGTACCTTCTGGTGTTTCTTGCTCAATATAGTTGAGACCTTCTTGAATACCTTTATCAAAAATAACAGTCGTTAAGCCATCACCGTCAATTGATTTTTCTGTAATCACAGAAACACTAGCAATGTCATTATCATAGGGATAGCCCGTTTTTGTGTCAAAAATATGATGGTATTTAACGCCATCGACTTCTAAAAAGCGTTCATAAATACCTGAAGTGACGACTGTTTTATCCGATTCTTTAATTGAACCTAAGATGGTCCCCCGTGCATTGTTTGGATCTTGCACGCCAATGTTCCAATCTTCTCCTTCACCACGCCAACTGTGACCAACGACTAATACGTTTCCGCCTAAGTCAACAATTGCTGAGGTCACGCCATGTTCTTTCAAAACTTTTGCTGCCTCATCAGCAATATAACCTTTGGCAATTGCACCTAAATCAATAATCATGCCTTTTTCTTCTAAATAGACAGTTTTTTCATCATCATTAAAAGAAACTTTTTTGTAGTCAAGTAAAGGTAATGCCGCATCGATTTCTGCTTGACTCGGCTTGCGTGCATCGTCAAAGCCAATCCGCCACAATTGGGTAATCGCACCAATTACCATATTATAGCCACCTTCAGACTCTTCACTATAAGCATACGCATGCTTTAATAAATCATAGATATCATCAGAAACTTTGACTGGTGCAATTCCTGCCTGGGCATTAATTTCATCGATTTCCGAACCTTCTTGATTGATGGTAATTTTATCACCTAATTCTTTAATACGATCAAATGCTGGCTGCAAAGCATCTTTTTTACCTTCATCATATACACGAATTCGGGTGTATGTTCCTAGCAAGAATTCTTCTTGTGCATAGGGTTCTTGACGTAGTCCTTCTGCGACCGCCACTTCTGTTGAATCAGTCTGTTCTTCTTTTGTCCCACAAGCAACCAAGCCCATCATGATGACAACTGTTGCCAAGAGTACACTTATTTTTTTCTTCATTATTATCCTCTTTCTATCCGCATTTTCTTCATCATAACGTGTTTTTTGATTTGTGAAAAGTTTTTTCACAAAAAAAACAGCCAGACAAATTGTCCAGCCGCTTTTCCGTCAAATCAATTAGTTTGCTTCTACAAAATTGTCTACTTCAATTGGTGTTGTGTCACCTTTTTCTGCTGCATTGATTAATTGTTCTGCATATAATACAAATGTATGGAAGCTATGTGTTGCACCAGAGACAACTTCCACATTACCTGGAGCTGCTTCTTCACTATTCATTTGAGCAACCAATGCTTCGTTAAATGCTGGGATAAATTCTTCTGGAGAAATACCTGCTTTGTCTTTCATCATTTTGTTGTATTCTGCATCTTTTGTTTTAGATTCGCCTGCTTCATTCACATTGTCATAGTGAGATTCAGCCACTTTGCCATCTTTCACAACGATTGAGAATGCGACACGGTAACCATTGCTATAATTTTTTTGTTCAATTGTGTACGTACCATCTTTCAAATCAGCACCATTATCAATTTTAATTGTTTCTGTATTACCCGCTTGTGCTGCTTGAATTAATTGTTGTGCATAGTTTTGGAAAGAATGGAAGCTATGCGTTGCGCCTGTAACAACATCCATTGCTTCTGGGTCTTGGGTAGAAAGTAACGATTCATTTAATGCTGGAATGTATTTTTCCGGAGAATTTTTCGCAACTTCTTCCATTTTTTTGTTGTATTCTTCGTCTTCAACTTTTGATTTACCTGCTTCATTCACGTTATCATAGTTTGATTCCACAATTTTGCCATCTTTCACAACAATTGAGAAAGTCACGCGGTAACCATTGTTATAGTTTTCTTCTTCTAAGTTGTAAGTACCATCTTTTAGTACAACGCCTGGTGTCGCTTCAGTGCTTGTTTCAGTTGCTTCGCTTGATTCTGCTGCTGATGTCGTTGCTTCAGTACTGCTTGCTGAAGATTCTCCAGCATTATCTGGTGAACATGCTCCTAGTAATGCTGCAAATGCGAATAATGTAAAACCTGCCATCAATTTTTTTGCTTTCATTTCGTCCCCACCTTATTCTTTATAAAAATTGTTCACAAAGTTTGTGATTCATCTAACATTGTATCTATTTTTTTTAATAAGTCAACCATTTACTAGAAAAAAATCGAAAAAGATTCCTTGATACATCAAGGAAAATCTTTTTTTGTGAAATTTTTAAAAAACTTTAGACAAATGAACAATTTCCTTATATAATGAATTTGATTGTGTAATTATTATTTATCATTTTTAAAATTAGAGGAGAGATTTACTATGACTACAAAAAACATTGTCGTTGTTGGCGCCGGTTATTCTGGTGTTTCAGCTACAAAGTATTTAGCCAAGAAGCTAAAAAAAGACAATGACGTATCCATCACACTGATTGACCGCCATTCGTATCATACGATGATGACCGAACTTCACGAAGTTGCTGGTGGGCGCGTAGAACCTGAAGCGATTCAATATGATTTACAACGTTTATTTGCTCGCAAAAAAAACGTGCAGTTAGTAACAGATACCGTTACTGCTATTGATAAAGAGAACAAAGTTGTTACAACAAAACAAGGTTCTTACCCATTTGATTACCTTGTATTAGGGATGGGTGGCGAACCAAATGACTTTGGAACGCCTGGCGTGAAAGAAAATGGTTTTACTTTATGGTCATTCGAAGACGCAGTTCGAATTCGCGAGCATATCTTAGCAACTGTTGCCAAAGCAGCGATCGAACCTGATGCGGCTGTTCGTAAAGCAATGTTGACTTTCATCGTTTGTGGTTCTGGTTTTACTGGAATTGAAATGATTGGTGAATTAATTGATTGGAAAGATCGTTTAGCAAAAGAGTTCAAATTAGACCCTAGCGAAATTACTTTAAAAGTTGTCGAAGCAATGCCAACTATTTTAAATATGTTGGGACGTAACGATGCGGCCAAAGCTGAACGTTACTTAAAAGCCAAAAATGTTGAATTAGTGCTGAATGCACCAATCGTTGAAGTAGCACCTGACCATATCAAATTAAAAGATGGTTCAGAAATTCCAACACATACACTTATTTGGACAGCTGGTGTAAAAGGTACGACAGATGCAGCTGATTTCGGTTTAGAAGCAGCTCGTGGTAATCGTTTAATTGCGAATGAATATATGGAAGCAAAAGGTTACGAAGAAAATAAGATTTATATCATCGGTGACTTAGTATTTTACGAAGAATTTCCAAATACACCGACACCACAAATCGTCCAAGCGGCTGAACAAACTGGTCATACAGCTGCAAGCAACATTGTGTCTGATATTAAAGGTGGCGAAAAACACAAGTTTAAAGGAAATTACCAAGGCTTCATGGTTTCTATTGGTTCTAAATGGGGTGTTGCCAACCTATTCAATACCATCCATCTAAGTGGCTTCCTAGCAATTATCATGAAACATATCGTTAACTTGAAATATTTCTTTGATATTCGTTCCGGTTACTACATGTTCCAATACTTGATGCATGAATTCTTCCATATTAAAGATGATCGTAACGTAACTCGCGGTCATTCCTCACGTTATGGTAATGTTTTATGGAGTGTCCCACTACGCATTTTCTATGGATTAGCTTGGTTATTAGAAGCCTTCAAGAAAATTGTTGGTGACGGTCAATGGTTGAAACCAAGTACATGGTTTGGTGAAGGTTCTTGGTTTGTTGGTGATAGTGTCTTCCCTTGGACATGGGATTATCAAACAGCTGCCGATGCGGCGAGTGCGGCGAGCGGAACTGATGCGTCAAGTGCAGCGAGTGGTGCCGTTGATGCAGGAACAAACGCTGTTGAATCAGTGGCTCACTTCGGTTTAAGTTATGCCTATGGTGAAGAACCAATGGCTGTGATTGAAAAAGCGCCTGATTGGTTTGTCAGCATCATGAAAGTCTTTATGCCAAATATGGAAGTTGCGATGTTCTTCCAAAAAATGATGGTCTTTATTGAAATTGGTATTGCTCTTGCTTTAATCGCTGGATTATTCACTTGGTTATTCAGTGCGACAACCATTGTTTTAGTCGCAACATTCTGCTTGTCAGGTATGTTCTTCTGGGTAAATATCTGGTTCATTCCAGTTGCCTTTGCGTTAATGAATGGTTCTGGACGTGCAGTCGGCTTAGACCGTTGGGTAATTCCATGGTTGCAACGTACGTTAGGTAAATGGTGGTACGGTACACCAAAATCAATGTACGGACAAAAATAGATACAATGAATGGCTGGGACATGACTTTTCGTTCCAGCCATTTTCAAAATATTTTAGGCAGATATTCTAGTTTATGCTAGAATGAAGGAGAGAAATCACAAAGGAGGGGCACCACTCATGCGAGTCAAAGAATTTATTAAACAAAGCCATTTAAAACCATGGGATGGGGTTATTGTGTTCCTTTTAATTCTAAGCTCCTTTTTACCAATTGTTGTTTTTGGTATGCAAAAAATCCCTGAAACTGCTGATAAACAAGCGATTTTACGTGTAGATGGAGAAGAAATTCGGACTTTCGATTTATACGAAGGACAAGAAGCCTATACGTTTCTTTATGAAGATCCACATGGAGATTATAATTTACTTGAAATCAAAGACGATCAAATTCGGATTAAAGAAGCCGACTGTGGCGACCAAATTTGTGTGCGACGAGGCTGGGCTTCTAAACATGGCGAAACCATCGTCTGTTTACCACATAAGCTCGTAATCGAAATCCAAGCCAAAGATGGGAGTGAGATCGGTGATTTAGATTACTAAACACCGCATATATGAATCATTTAAGAAAAATTATTTTTATCGCACTGCTTGTCGCACAAGGTGTGATTATTGGCCTAATTGAAAATATGATTCCTTATCCATTTGCTTTTGCTCCGGGTGCAAAACTTGGCTTAGCTAACTTAATTACGATTATTGCGTTATTTACGATGCCAAAAAGAGAAAGTTTTCTATTAATTTGGATGCGATTGATTTTAACCACTTTATTGGGTGGCACAATTTCCACCTTTATGTATAGCATGAGTGGTGCTTTGCTGAGTTATGGTGGGATGCTTTTAGTGAAACAATTAGGACCTAAGCGTGTCAGCATTATTGGTATTAGTGCAACGGGTGGCTTTATGCATAATGTGGGACAATTAGTCACCGCTTCTTGGATTGCCCAATCGTGGACAGTGATGCTTTACCTACCTATCTTGTCTTTTCTAGGTATTTTATCAGGAATTGCTATCGGAGTTGCTGCCAATTATTTATTGCGACGCGTCGACACCTTACGTCGCTTCCAAACTGCATATGAAGAAGAAACCCACGTCTCATGGAAAACGGATTGACAAACAAAGGAGTACTTTTATGAACATTCATCCAATGTGGGACGAATACCCACAATTGCAATCAGAGTTGTCGCAAACTCTGACGATGATGGAAAATGCCATCCAACTAAAAAATAAACCTGTACAAGAAGCAATTTTAAACATGATTCAAGCCGGTGGAAAATTGCTGCGTCCAGCTTATCAATTACTTTTTTCACAATTCGGCCCTGATCGTGACCGCCAAAAAGCAATCGCACTAGCGGCAGCTATCGAAATGTTGCATACAGCTACCTTGATTCACGATGATATTGTTGACGAAGCTGACTTGCGTAGAAGTTTACCTTCCATTCGCTCCACTTTCGGTAATAGCACTGCTGTTTATGCAGGCGATTATCTCTTTGTTTCGTGTTTTAAACTTATGGCAAACTACGCGAGTTCCATGAAAAGTTTGCAAACTAATTCGCGTAGCATGGAAAAAATTCTATCTGGCGAACTCGGTCAAATGGATAATCGTTACAACTTAGAAGTCACTATTGATGATTACCTAGCGAATATTTCTGGTAAAACGGCCGAATTATTTGCACTGAGTTGCTCGATTGGTGCGATGGAAAGCGGCGCAAGTACCACTTTTACAAAGAAAGCTTATGAAATTGGTCATCAAATCGGAATTGCTTTCCAAATTATTGATGACGTTTTAGATTATACCCAAACAGCGACCACCATTGGTAAACCAGTCTTAGAAGATGTCAAACAAGGCATTTACTCGTTACCTGTCATCTACGCTTTACAAACAGATGCTTCCCAATTGCTACCATACTTGAATAAAAAAGACCAATTGTCAGATGTAGAAGCAGAAAAAGTTTACCAACTGGTGCATACGTTAGGCGGCGTAACGAAAGCCCAACAATTAGCCACAGACTATACCAATCAAGCGCTTAAATCCATTCAAAAGTTACCAGATACCTCTTTTCAAACAAAAGAACTATTATTTGCGATTACCCAAAATATTTTAATGCGACAAAGTTAATTAATACGTCCATTTAGGAGGAAAATAGATGGCTTTTCTGGCAGTTATCATCATTTGCATAAGTATTTGGGCAGGTATGTTAGTTATGGTCCATTCTGATATCAAAAAATTGGAACAACGTATCCAACAAATTACCCAAACCATTAAGCAGAAATGAGTGAGGTCTATGGAAGAAGTAACGATTTCTTTATTGCTCCGCATACTGTTACCATTTATCGGTATGATTGGTGGAACAGTCGCTATTTTCCGCTATTACATGCAACGCTTGGAGCGGAAAATTACCGAATTAGAAGATACAATCACCCAATTAAAACAAGGCGAGGAATAATTCCCTCGCCTTGTTTTAATGAAATGGATTATAAAAACGACCGCCGTTAAGATAAAACAGACCTAGCGTAATCATACATAATAAAATACCAAAACCAATGACAACATAATCACTCGTTCGATAAGGCTCTGCTGTATACCAAGTACGTGTCTTTTTTTGACCAAAACGCCGTAATTCCATCGCTGTACTAATCGTATCGATACGATCCAAACTTGAAAAAATTAATGGCAAAATAATTTGTGAAATTCCTTTAATACGCTGCGATAACTTGCCTTTTTTCGACATTTCTAATCCACGAGCTTGTTGCGCTTGTGAGATACTGAAGAAATCTTCTTGAATATCAGGAATATAGCGTAAAGCTAGTGCTACTGCATAACTAATTTTGTAACTAACACCTAGTTTGTTTAAGCTAGAAGCAAAATTACTAGGATTGGTTGTTAATAAAAAAGTAATCGCTAAGGGAATAGTACAGACATATTTTAACGATAAATTTAGTAAGTAAAATAATTCCTCTTGCGTCACTGTAAATCGTCCCCAACCATTGAATAAGACATGCCGTGATTCATACAAACGCACGCCGTATTCAGGCTCAAATAGGTACGAGACAACGACATTCAAAATCGAAAAGAAAAAAATAAATGTCATAACAAACGAAATTTGATGCCACTTGATATTCCCTAATTTGAATAAAAACAACGAACTAACTGCTATCACAACTAAATAACGAGTATCATATGTCGTCATAGCAGCCACGGTTGCTAAAAGTAAAAAAATCATTTTAGCTGTTGCATTGATCCGATGCAATACCGTTTGACCTGGATGATAGCCTAATGTTTGCTGACTCATACGTGACGCACCTCCCGATCATATTGAATAAATTGACGTGTGAATACCACAGGATCCGCTAAACCAACCTGATTTGCTAAAGTAAACAAACTTGTTTCTTTTAGCGAAGCTTCCGCAACTAATTGTTGATTGGTTAACACATCAATCGGATGGGTATCCGCCAAGACTTGCCCTTCACTGATGACTAACGCACGGTCACTATATTCAAGCATTAAGTGCATATCATGGGTAATCATGACAATGGTTTTCCCTAATTGATTTAATTCGTCAATAAAGCGCATCATTTCAGTATAGTTATGAAAATCTTGCCCTGCTGTTGGTTCATCTAAGACAATCATTTCTGGCTCTAACACTAAGATAGCGGCAATCGTTACGCGTTTTTTCTGCCCATAACTCAAGGCAGCAATCGGCCATTTACGGAAAGGATACAAACCACATACTTTTAGCACTTGATACACACGCTCAGCTACTACTTCTTCTGACACCCCTCGCAAACGCAAGCCTAAAGCCACTTCATCAAAAATCATTTTTTGTGAAATCATTTGATTTGGATTTTGCATGACATAACCGATTTTATCGGCACGCTCTTTAATCGATTCTTGACGGACATCACGATTTTCCCAACGCATCTCACCTTCAGGTCGAACAAAGCCGCACAAAGCTTTAAACAAGGTTGATTTGCCCGCACCATTTTTGCCTACAATGCTCACCTTTTCCCCGCGATAAAAGGTCGTTGACAAACGATTTAACACGAAATCATCTTGTTTCCGGTAACGATAAGACAAATCTTTTAATTCAAATAAGGGCTCTTGCGCTTTTTTTATAGGTTCATTTAGCGGCTGTTGCCAAGCTGCCAATTGCTCCTTCAAGTTTGGTGTGCTTACTTGTTCTAACGCTGACAAATGCTCGACGGTTGCTAAATTCACGCCTGCATATTTCAAAGCAGTCACATAGAGCGGCTCGCGAATGCCACTTTCAGCTAACGTTGAAGAAGCAAGTAACTGATCCGGCGTTGCATCAGCAATAATTTGACCTTCTTGGAAAACAATAATCCGATCTACTGGTTTTGCCAAGGCATCTTCTAACCGATGTTCGATAATTAACACAGTGGCTTTTGTTTGCTGATGAATACGATCAATTAAACCGATAGCATCCTTCCCTGCTGCCGGATCCAAATTTGCTAGCGGTTCATCAAACAAAAGAATCGGTGCATCATTAATCATTACACCCGCCATCGAGACACGTTGTTTTTGTCCACCTGATAAATCTTGCGGGCGTTTTTCCGTTTGTTCCGCGACATCAACCGTTTGTGCCCATTGTGCGACGCGTTGATGCATCTCAGCTTGTGCAACACCATCATTTTCTAGAGCAAATGCCATATCTTCTGCAACCGTCAAGCCAATAAATTGCCCATCTGTATCTTGCAAAACGGTACCAGTGACAAAGGACAAGTCAAATAAAGAGGTCTCTTGTAATTTTTTTCCAGCAATCCACGCTTCTCCATGAATTTCACCATGGTATTGATTCGGGATTAAGCCGTTAATACAATGTGCAAACGTAGACTTGCCACTCCCTGAAGGACCGACAATCAACACTTTTTCTCCTTCATTAATTGTCAGATTGAGGTTTTTCAGCGTTGGCTCAGCTTGACTATCATATTGAAACGAAAAATCGTTAAATACAATCATTGGTTCTGTCATTTTTTTCTCCTTAACTAAATGTATGTAGTTTTCTCCAATCTTATCAAATTTTATGAAAAAATGATATCCTCACAAAAAAAGGAGCAGGATTTCTCCTTGCTCCCACTCAACTTAATCTTTGGTTAAACTTCCTTTTTTCGTGCGTGTTGATGCGTAAGCTTTCATCAATAGTGTCCCAATTACACCGACAGCAATTGAATTGACGGTTGCTGAAACCAGTCCTTGCGTATAAACCCGACTTGCAGCTTCACTATAGATTAATACATCCAAAGTCGGTGCAATCAAGTCCCAAACAACGGCATGTCCAATGACTTGAACCACATTGAAGTGAATCATTTCCTTGGTGGTAAATTCCCCTTGTTCCAAGTGAAGATTACGTGTCGCCCAACCATAAATTGCACCGACAATCGCCGAACAAATAATCCAAGACCACCATGGTGAGCCGTACGTTAAATCTTTTAATGTGTGGCCAATAAAGCCAATCAGTGCAGCTGGTACTGGACCAAATAAGGCTGCCATCAATGCTAAGAAGGGATAGGTTGTTTCAATGTTCGTGTTCGGAACAAAGGTTGGAATAATGGCAAATCGTCCTAAAATAACAAAAACTGCTGAACCAATCCCAATGGCGACAATTGTTTTCACTGAAAATTCTTTTTTCATTGTTACACTTCCTCAAATAGTATTTTTGGTGCTTTTCGTAACTGAATTTGCCAATCAATGCCCGTGCCAATATGATATAAGTCTGAAAATGAATCCTGATTCACAGCTACACCGATATTAACTAATGAATTAACATAAACAAGTGGCTCTCCCACTTGAACATCAGCAAACGAGCGGGCAAATTGTAATATATTTTGATAAATCTTTTTCCCTTGATGGAAAATCGTCACTTGTAGTAAATCTCCATGGACAATCTCTTCAGCTTGTAAATAAGCTAGCGGAATATTGGTCCACAATGAACCAAAACGAATGTCTAATACATCAATGCTCCCAGTTAATACATGATTTTCGCGAACAGCTTCGACAAGCGGTAACTGTTCAATTTCAGTAACCGACAAAGTGTCTCCCAGCTCCGCAAAAGTAATTTCACCACTTGCCAGACGTGCCCCATTATACGCATAGACATCCCGACCATGGAATGTATGACTTTCTTCTGAGTGTGGCAAACGACTCTCGACTTCATCGATTATGCGCACTTCTTCTAGCCCTTCATAATGCTGAATATGTGTTAGTGACCCATTATCAGGTGTAATAATAATATGTCCCGATTGCGTTTTGCAAGCAATACTACGACGCTCGCTTCCAACTCCCGGGTCAACCACAGAGACAAATACCGTCCCTTTTGGCCAATACTTCACTGTTTGATACAAACGATACGATGCCACCCAAATATCATATGGTGGTATATCGTGTGTTAAGTCATGAATCGTAATTTCGGAACTCACCATATGTCCAACTCCATGCATCGCACTGACAGCACCATCACTTAAACCAAAATCCGTCTGTAACACCAAAAACTTCCCCATATTTCTCCTCCTTTTCATGAAAGAACTATGAAAATATCCTACATTGTTCTGCTTGTTTGGTCAATTACTCCATACCGTTTTCCGTAAAAAAGCATGAGAATGTTCGGAATAAACTCAATAAAAAAGCACAAGCAAGACAAGTATCTCGTCTTGCTTGTGCTCTCGAATGATTACACTTGCTTTCCTTCATTAACGAAAGATAAATAGGTCAAATATTTTCGAATAAGTGTATCAATACATAAATTCAAAGGTAAAAAAGAGAAAATTGGGTTGTGATTCAACGGGTTTACTAAAGGCGTGGATACATAAAACAAATTGTAATCAGATACCCGTACTAAGCGACTGCTCGCAAAACTAGTAATACTGATAATCGACACGCCACGCAGACACAGCTCATCAACCACCTTCATCAAACTAGTTCCTTCCCCACTGTTCGATGAAACAATCAAACAATCACGTGCAGTTGCTGTTGAAAGGATTGATTCTAATTCACTTTTTCCGGATAAATAAATCACCCGTTTACTGCCAATACACATCAAGTTTCGTGACAGCTCTCGCATGTAGTTTTGCTGTGTATGTCCTGTGCCATAGCAATAAATAATCTCTGTCGCTTCGATTAATTCAAAAATCTTTTCAAAATTAGTCTGACGCAATAGCCGTTCGGTTTCCGACAAATCCTTTTTTTGAATATCGATAAGTTCCAGTGGTTCTTGTTTATTTGCTTCTTGCTCATTTTTTAACTCGACCTTAAATTCAGCAAAACTTGAATAGCCTAATTTTTTCATTAACTTCGAAACGAACGATTTAGACATATGAATCTGTTCAGCAATATCTGTCATCGCATAGTCAGTTAATCGTTGTTTGTTTTGATACAGCCATTTACTAGCTTGCTGTTCATTGAAATTGAGATTGGCTTGACAATCAATTATTCGTTGTTCAAGATTCATAAGCGAACTCCTTTTATTTCATCATAGAGAGTTCTTGCAAAAAATTCAAGTTAATTGGTATCATCCACAATAAAGCGCTCACGAAACTGGGCAATCAGCTCATCTGAAATCCCTAAGTATTCTTGAATATAAGCAAGTGGCGTCCCGGATTTTCGTTTCATCTCTGCTAATGCAGCTCGGATGACTTCTTCTCTTGTCCCCATGGCACTTGCTAAATAATCTAATACCGCTTGATTTGAGGTATATGCTTTGTACTCTTGCAATCGCTTATTATTACGTTCTTGATTGTATTGATTTGTCAAAAGATAATCATAGACGATTGTCTCTTCATCGACACCTAACACTAATAAAATCAACGCTGTTCCGTAGCCTGTTCGATCTTTGCCACCCCGACAATGTTGAATCACTCGACAATCAGGTGTTGAAACAATTAATTTCAACATTTCAGCATAGACTTTTTGTGAACGTTCATTATTAACATAACCAAGTATACTTTCTAACAATTGGTCTTTATCGACATCTAATTTCCCTTGTGCTTCCATTTGAATGAGCGCATCAATTTTTGATCGGTCCGTTTTAATATCGGCACTTGCTATCGCTGCGATTGGATCATCTGGTTCTAATACTACTACTTGAGCATTTTTTACTTCTTTATTCGGTCGTTTCTCGCGTTCATTTTTATTTCGGTAATCAATAATAAGATTGATGCCCATCTCTGCAAGATGTTTTTGATCGTCATCCGTCAACAAATGCAAATCATCCGAGCGAAACAGCCGTCCCCAAACTACCTGACCGCCTTGCTGAACAGGGTATCCGCCTAAGTCTCGCGTATTAAATGTACCTTCTAACTCAATTTTTCTTTTCTTCTCAGTCATCAACAGTCGCATCCTTTTTTAATTAGTTATTGTTTCATCTGCTAAGTTTTTCTTATCCAAGAATTTCATAAACGGATAATACAATAGCATTGTTACGAGTACTTGAACGATTTGTAGGACCCCAGTCCGCCAATCTCCAATCACTAAACCACTAAAGAACGGAATATTCCAAGGGAAAGTTACACCATTCGCTCTTGGAATCAGTTCTGCCAATGTTGCTAAATATGCCATAGAAATCGAAATAACTGGTGCAAGACACATCGGAATAAACAAGACCGGATTTAAAACCATCGGAATTCCAAATTTCATTGGCTCACTAATCCCAAAGAAGCCCGGAACAATCGCTATTTTACCAACAGTCTTAAGGTGTTTGCTCCGACAAATGAATAACAACACTAAAGCAAGCGCAAAATGGCGTGGTCCTTTTAACGTATTAATAAACGTCATAGTTAAAATATTCGGTAAGTCTTCACCCGCTGAAAAAGCCGCTAGATTTTGAATTTCTAAAGGTTGATACAAGGCATACAAAATAGCGGATGTCGCTAAGCTACCATGAATGCCGAAAAACCACAATACTTCTGAGAAAAACATTAAGAATAACAATGCCCAAATCGAACCACCTAAATACTGTAACGGCTCTTGTAGAATGGTGTAAATAAAATCATGAATATTTCCATAAGAAGTTGCCGTTAAGAGCCCTGATAATACCAAAGCAAGCGCACCAATCAGAATAGCTGGAATTAAAGCGGTAAACGAATTAGAGACACTAGGTGGAACGTTATCCGGCAATTTAATCGTGATATTTTTTTCTGTTAGAAAATGATACAGCCATGTTGCACCTAACGCTACAATCATAGCAACGAACATTCCTTTCGAACCTAGATAAGAAATATCAATTGCACTGACAACATTCTCTTCCACTTCAAAATTACCTAATGGCGTCACAATAAAAAAACTCATAATTGAAATAAGTACAGATGAAATAGCATGGCTTTTTAATATTTGGGCCATTTCATAAGAAAGTGCCACTAACACATAAATTGAAATTAAATTGGTCGTCATTGTTGTCCCGATTTTAATCATCGGAGTAATTCCTAACTCATCAATAAAATTCTGATACGCTGGAATACCTAAATTCGACAAAATAGCACAAATGGAGCCGACCATTGTAATTGGTAAAATTTTAATCATTCCATTTGCAATCGACATAATGAATGGATTCGATGAAAACTTGCCCATCACTCGTTGAAGTACATCGGTGAATTTCGTTTGATTGAATGACATATTTATTCCTCCTTATATTTAATCTAGCTCTAAGATACTCGGATTCAAAAACAAAGACAACGCTTACAACGGAGTTATCCTCGATTTTACCAGAAAGAAATAGTTTCCATCTTGTAAAACTGTTTCCAAATAAAAAAGCGCTAAGAGCCTCGCTCCTAGCACTTATCTACTACCGCATCGTAACAAATTCTTCTGCACCTGTTGGATGAATCGCTACGGTGTCATCAAAATCAGCTTTGGTTGCACCCATTTTAATTGCGACTGCAAAACCTTGCAACATTTCATCTACACCTATACCGATACCATGTAAACCGATAATTTTTTCTTCTTTACCTAGACATATTAGTTTCATCTCGCATTTTTGTCGATAGTCATTTAACGCAAAATACATTGGTGTAAAACGCGAACGATACACTTTTACATCATCGCCATAGGTTGCAATAGCTTCTTCTTCCGATAAACCAATTGTAGCAATTGGTGGATGCGTAAAGACGACAGTGGGTACTAGATTATAATCTAAGTACAGCTCGGTTTTTCCATTGAATAAACGTTCTGACAAACGGCGTCCTGCTGCAATTGCAACGGGTGTCAACTCGATTTTTCCAATCACATCACCGACAGCATAAATCCCTTGCGCAGTGGTATTTTGGAATTTATCAACTTGGACAAAACCTGCCTCATTCAGTGTCACATCTGTTTTATCCAAGCCTAATTTAGCCACATTCGGTGTACGACCACCGGCAAATAAAATGCAATCACTGGTCAATGTCTCGCCATTTTCAAATGTTACGGTGTACTCATTTCCATGCTTCTCAATTTTAGCTGGTACGTAATTAGCATAGGTATTAATCCCTGCTTCTTGATAAATCTCAACTAAATTATCTGACAACATATGGTCAAAACTACGTAGCGGACGTTCTTTACGAAATGCCCAAGATACTTTCGTCCCTAATCCATGCACAACGCCAGCAATTTCAGCTGCAATATAACCTGCACCGAGAACAATCATATGTGTCGGCGCTTCCGTTAATTCAAAGAAACCATTTGAATCAATCGCATATTCTCCGCCAGGAATAGCCAAACTACTTGGTTGTCCACCAGTCGCAATTAAAATATTTGGTGCGGTGAATTTTTCACCCGCAACTTCTACTGTATGGTTATCCACAAACTGTGCATAACCTTTAATCACCTCAACCTTATTGCTATCAAGGCCTCGTTGGTATGCCCCATGTAAAAATTCAATATATTTCTCACGTTTATCCACAAGCTCTGTAAAATTAAAGTTATCCACTTGTGCATAAATCCCGTAGCTCGCTGCATCGCGCTGAATCATTTCTAGCATCTCGCTTGCTTGCCACATCACTTTTTTGGGTACGCAACCTACGTTAACACACGTGCCACCAAGTTCGTTCCCTTCAATTAATAACACTTTGGCACCGTGCATACCGGCGCGGTTTGCTGAAGCAATCCCGCCACTGCCTCCACCAATAACAATATAATCAAATGTTTTCACATCTATTCCCCTTTCTTTTCTTCAAGCTATCATTCCGACTTTCATTCGTCAAGAATTTCAGACATCTTGCGACAAACGTACCATATCACGTAGAAGCAAGCCATTTTCTATAATCGGTTCTGAATAATGCCGGACAAAAAAATCACGATCAATATGAGTCATGCGAAAACCACATTTTTGGTACAAATATAACTGTTCAACCCCAGTACTACCAGTGCCAATTTCCACCGTTTGATAACCTAATTTTTTTGCTTCTTGCAACGCTTCATGAATGAGCGTTTGCGCAATTTTCTTTCCTCTATGTTGCACAGAAACCGCCACATTTACAATTTCAATTGTTGCAGGTCGTGTTGGTAATAACACGAGCACTCCTAATAAATCGTCGGCTTGGCGTGCTTCCAATAGTCTTCCTTTTTGCAAGTAATCATCGACCAATTGTTTCTCTGGATCCGCCTCTAATAATAGCTCATAATGTTCAGCGGTCACTTGGGTTGTTTGTTGAATCTTCATTTCAACAGCTCCTATCTTTGCCACATCAAATAAAAAAATAACAATAAAAAACAAAAAAATGGTAATGGAATATATTTTAAAATAAACAATCGTATCTGGGAGCCAATCGCTTCCTCTCTTTCTTTGTCTACAAATAACGAAAAAGGTAATGACCAAAAACGTCCACCAGAAATTTTTAGGAACACACTAAATAGCAACAATATCCCACAAAAAGTAAGACCTGCAAACGCAAACGTCAAGATAGGTGACATAGATGGTAGCATGAAACTCGCCTCCGTTTTTCCTCATCATACAACAAATAATCAAGAGAAAAAAGCTAAAGCCAAATTTCTGACTTTAGCTTTCATTTATTTTTTCTTACGAATCATATCGCCAACTTGTACAGGTTCAACAACTGGCATAGTAACAATCATCATTGGATTAGGTGCACGATCAATGCTTATTCCTTCTTCATCGTGCATCACTTCCACTGTTTGTTCAAAATGATGGAAGTTTGGACCATAAAACTCAATTTCATCGCCCACTTCAAACAGGTTGCGTTGACGAATCGTGGCGATTTGCGTCTCTTCATCATAAGCCAGAACTTCTCCGATAAATTTATATTGTGGAATTTTGCGGCGTTCACCAAATAATTGCTCATTTTCTGATGGGGTATTGTAATAAAACCCTGTGGCTAATTCACGTTGGGCTACTTTCCACAACTCATCTTTCCATTCTTGTTTGCAGACATAATTGTCAGGATCTGCCATATAACTATCCACTGCGGCTTTATAAACGTTCGCAACAGTCGACACATAGTGGATAGACTTCATTCGTCCTTCGATTTTAAAACTATCTACGCCATTTTGAATTAAATCAGGAATATGTTCAATCATTGACATATCCACTGCACTCATGGAAAATTCTTCCGCTACTGCCCCGTTTTCAGTCAGACTTCGGCGTTCACTGCCAAAAGGCATATCGTATAAATCATACTTCCAACGACATGATTGCGAACAACCGCCACGGTTCGCATCGCGCATCGACATATGATTGGACAAGGTACAACGTCCTGAATAAGAAATACACATCGCACCGTGAATAAAGGCCTCAATCTCAACATCTGTATTTTTGCGAATTTCTGCCACTTCTGCCATTGATACTTCACGTGCCAAAACCACACGCTCCAACCCTTCTTCTTTCCAAAATTCAAGAGTTTCAAAATTTGTCGCCGATGCTTGGGTCGATAAATGAATCGGCAAGCCGGGCGCTTCCGTGGCACAAATTTCAATTAACGCCGGATCGGAGACTATCACGGCTGAAATGCCCACATCACGCAATTGACGAAAAAAATCGCCTGCGCCGGCTTGATTTTGTTCATGTGTCACCATATTCGCCGCCACATACACCTTAGCATCATGTGCTTTCGCAAAAGCAACACCTTCTGCCATTTGTTCATACGTAAAATTCCCAGCACGGCTACGTAGTCCAAAGGCATTACCGCCAATATAAACCGCATCAGCGCCATAATGAATCGCTGTTTTTAATTTTTCTAATGTCCCAGCTGGAGCCAAGACCTCAGGACGTTTTAATGCTTGTTTGACCGTCATTTGAATTGCTCCTTACTTAATTTTATTTGGATCAATATAGTAGAAACCAGTATCTAGTCCACGTTTTTCTGGATGGTTGGTTTGTACTTTTTCATACAATGCATTTACTGCATCTTCGGACCATTTGTTTTGTGCAATCAGTTGTCTTGCTTCATCATATATTTTTGCAATGGCGACAAATGCATCACCTGACGTAAAAAGACCATCTAATTTCCAAGTTTGATAACCTACTTGTGACAATTCCGCTAACTCTTTAAGCAAGCAAATATCGTTATTCGCAAAAATATGCGTACCATGTAAATCTTCATAAATAGAATAATGTGTATGATCTTTTTTCGGTTCAGATAAGAATAAGCCACGTTCCTTGCTCTTATCTTCTTCTTGTTGGGTAAAATTATAATAATTTTGTAGTAATGGTCGCTTTGATTGATGAATACAGGTAGCTCCATAAACCAGCACTTCCACTGGTACATCCACCGTCTTACATAATTCCTTCATCTCTTCAAATGGAACTTCTCGTGCTAAAACGGCGCCCGATGCCCCTTTTTTTGCCCAAAAATTAATTTGACGAGCACTAGTTACTAACGTTTCACCATCATAAACAAATGGCAACTGCCATTCAGGATGTTGATTCAAGACATAGACCACACCCGCGTCCCCAACTGAAATTTTATCGACACCAATTTCATGTAAAAAGGTTAAATATTCAGGGATTTCTTTCATTTTTTCAGGATGCATTAAGCCGTTCACGGCAACCATTACTTGTTTCCCCGCTTGATGAGCCAGTGTGACTAATTCTTTTTGCTCTGCTCGTGAAAAAGAAGATGGCAAACGCAGCCCAAACCGTTCTTCTCCAAAGAAAATAGTATCTACAATTGGGATGATTTTTTTCGCTTGTGTAATTGATTCAACTGTTGCAATTAGTTCAATCATATTGTTTCCTCCTTGATTTTACTGAAGGATATCGTTCCTTTTCTGTAAGTATTGCCTGGAACTGACATTCTTGCGACTTATTCATATTATCACAAGAGAAATAGTTTTCCAACACATTTTGTAGTTTTATTCACTAACAAATAGAGTATAAAGACTTTTATTTCACAAATTATTTTTGCTTAAAATAAGTAACCATTTGATTTTAATTGCTAAAATAATGAATTTTGTACGTAATTACCCCTATATATTGTGATGAATAATCAAAAAAACTCACCTAAACAGATAATTGTTTAGGTGAGTTTTCCGACTATTTGTTTGATTAGCGGTACGATAGATTCGGTCGTTATCAGATAATCTTGACGGGCACTTGCTTCTGTTGGAACGTGTTGCCGGCGATTCAGCCAAATGGCTTGCCACCCTGCATTCTTGGCTCCGACAATATCATTCGCATAAGAATCTCCGACATAAATCATCTGATCTGCAGCCATCCCCAACTGTTGCTCCACATGCCTAAATAGCGACGTATCTGGTTTCGCAACGCCCACTTCTGCTGAAATAAAGATGTATTCTTTAGGAATATAGCGTAACAAACCTAATTGGTGGACTTTTTTCCATTGGTGTTCAGTTGGGCCATTGGTAATCACACCGATTGGAATATGATGCGCTATACAAAGAGTTAAAACTTCTTGCATCTCTTCTGTCAGTACAATTTCCCCCTGAAAGCGTGCATAATCGTTTTGAAAAGCCAACGCTTGTTCACGTGTCACTCGATAACCAAACTGCTCACACGCTCCTTGAATCCGTAAGACACGCATGTCCTCCATTGAAATGACTCCACGTTCCGATGCATGAAAATTCGCATCGCTAATTTGACGAAAAGCTAAGTAAAGTTGCGCCATTTGTTCGTCTCGAATTGAAAATTGCTGCTGAATAGCACGTTGAAAAGGCACGAGTTGATCATATAACGTATCATCCACATCAAAAATAATTGCTTTCATAAAAACCTCCTACACTTACTTCACAGGATATTTTATCGCATTTTTCTTCAATTTATCTGCAATAATTGTTTCCACATCTAACCCTAAATTATCCGATAACATGAGCGTATAAATTAATACATCTGCGATTTCTTCTTTAATGTTTTCCAAATTTTTTGCAACGCCTTCTTCTGCAGAAACCCACTGAAAATCTTCTAGTAATTCCGCAGCTTCCAGAGAAATAGAGATGGCTAAATCTTTCGCATTATGATGCGGACGCCAATTTCGTTCATCACGGAAATGATTAATTTGCTTGATGGTTTGTTGTAGGGACATTTAAATACCTCGATTTATTTTATTTGTTGGTTTTATAGTAACATTTTTTTCCAGTCTATGTCTTCACTTACAAAAAAGCAGCGATGAGAACTTTCCCATCACCACTTCTTTATTTTTTACTCATACACAGGATCCATACTACCTTCAACATCAACAAAATAATTACTAATATTATCTGGTTGATAATACACCTTCACTTGCCCATTTAAAAAGGCGCGTGGATCATAGCGTAATGGACGACTTTTAAATAAATAGTTATTGCCTTTTTCATCGACGTAGGAACAAGTCAAAAAGATTTGATGTCGGTAATTTACACGGATAGATGAATAGCCTACCTCTAAATTCCTAGCTATCAAGTATGTTCCCATCTCTCTTAAGTCATTTTCTTTTTTCGTTTTACGAATATGATAAAACAGAATGACACCACCAATAATAAACAAAATCAACGTAGGAGCACTAAATGCGTAAAGAAAAATACGACGAAATAGCGCAGCATTGGCTTCTGTATACGGCTGACGTACACCATTAAGTGTCAAATTAAAGTTGTCTGGACCTATAGGCACAAATTGCATCACAATTGCCGGTACCAAGAAAAGAACGCCCATACCAATTAATAACCAAGCAACCCATTTAAAGTTGCTATAAATACTTTTATTTTTCATTATGTTCCCTCCTTTTCTCTATTTTACCGTATAAATAGCGATTAACACAAAAATACATTATTTCGTTATAAATAAAATCTATAACATATGCAAAATAAAATGTATTATCTATTTCAATTTTTTCTTGCTAGAATAACCTCATCACTTAAATTACTGGAGGGCATCTATATGACAACAGATAAATTTCAACTTGTAGGCTCACTATTACGACCAAAAGATTTACTAGATTATAAAACACAAATCGAGCACCGTGACGATATTCAATATCCATTTTACGATGCTTTTCCAGGCTATAAAGAAACGGAAACCAAATCAATCAGCGATGTGATTCAACAACAAAAAGACCACAATATTACCGTAATAACTGACGGTGAACATGGGCGCTCTATGTGGCATCTCGATTTCTTATGGGGCTTCGCTGGGGTTGAGCGGTTAATTGCAGACAACGGCTATTCATTTGAAGATTTAGACGGCGGGCATTTTGAAACACGTAAGGATATCGACATCCGCATTACTGCACCTCTATCAGGTAAAAATCATCATTACTTGACTATCTATAAAGATACGAAAGCACAAGCCGGCGATACAGATGTAAAAATTACTGTCTGGGGCGCTGCACATGCCTTTACCGAGCTAACTGTTTTTAAAAATCTTGTTGGTGAAGATCAAGTGTATAAAACAAAAGCAGACTTACGAGCAGGCTTAATTAATGCGTACAAAGAATTTTTAACAGAATACAAAGAAGCAGGTGGCGAAATCGTCCAATTTGATGACTGTCTATGGGAGTTATTCGCAGAAGATAATGATAAAAGCTTCTTTGCACAAGGCAACGCTGGTTTAGAAGATTTGGCAGATGAATTTGTAGCAATCAATAATGAGGTTGCAGACTTTGCTCATGAACTAGGCTTAAAGGTTTGGACACATAATTGCCGTGGAAATTACCAAAGTCGTCATGCATCAAGCGGTACTTACAAAGCTATTGCTGAAAAATTCTTGCGTGACCAACATTATGACCGCTTCTATTTGGAGTGGGACGATGAACGCGCTGGCGATATTTCCGCTTTGGAAGTCTTGAAAGACCGCCCAGAAGTTGAAGTTGTTTTAGGATTACTATCAAGCAAAACGTCTACCTTAGATGATGAAAAACGCGTCATCGATTTATTAGATAAAGCAAGCACAATCTTACCAAAAGAACGCCTCTTCCTATCACATCAATGCGGTTTTGCATCATGCGATTGTGGCAACGAATTGTCAATTGAACAACAATGGGCAAAAATCGAGCAAGGACAGAAGATTGCCGCAGGGTATTGGGGGTAAAATTAAACAGGAATGAGTGCCAACAATCTAGTTGTTGTTGGTACTTTTTTATGCGTTTCAATTATAAAGACTGAGATATGATTACTACGCTTGATAATATGAAAAAACACCAAGGAGGTTCCGCTCCTTAGTGCTATTCTGACGATTAATTTTTTACTCCGAACTACTCAATAATTTGGGGTAAAGTATAGAACTGTGTCGGGTCATGGACGCTCATACCACGCCATTTGACAGACCCATCCTTTAATAACTTTTTCAAAATTTTTCGTGCGTACGTATCACTTCTTCTAATTACTTCTGAAGCCCGCTTTACTGTTATCGTTTTGTTATTGTATAGATGAGCAATAATCATTTGTTCTATCTCATTGAATCCCTCTTCATTAATCGCTAAGCCTAATTCCTCATCTATCTCGTAAAGGTAATATATCTTCACAAATCAACTCTTTAAATTCTGACGCAAGAACTTTTCCATATTTTAATTTAGATACATGATTTTCAGTTTTATTTTTATAGACTTCATAATTACCTGAACGTTTCATTTCACTTTCACCACTTTGTTTTTCTTTTCTAGGATTATAATTTGCTGCAACATAAATAGCAGCTTCCTCATCAACAGCCCATTTTTTTGAAAATTCATGGATAGCTTCTTGTTGTGTTCGTTGAATCATTTCTTCCAATAAAAGTGAAATATTTTTATCACGATAGTTTTCGGGATTTAATTGAACATCCTCCCATAAATATTTCACCAATTCCGCAAGTTTTACATTATTTTTAGCTAAATCATCAATATACCGATTCACTTCTAAAGAAGCTTTGGTATCTTCACGAGCCACTAATTCATATTCATCATTTCCACTAGGAACAAAAGCCTGAATTAACATCAAAATATATTCATAATTAATATTTTCAGTTTTAACAGATTCCAATTCATAGGCAATATCAATTTCTGCATCAATTAGGTCATCTGGGTTACCCTTTAGTTTTTCTAGTGCGTTTTGATATTTTCCTGAAAATTCTTCAACTTCCTGATAGCTAATATCAAATTCTTGCTCTAATTGTCCAGAATCAAAATCACTGTATACCTGAACTGCTGTAAATGTTTTATCTAATTTTTGATAAGCCTTTACAAATTTCTTTAATTCAATGTCACTCATGTGTTCAATATCTATATCACTAGGGGCATTTACAATCTCCCTCAATCCATGTATAGCACTGACAAAAGCACTTTTTGCCTCTTTCCAAGTTGGGGCCAGGACATCATTCTCACCGCCATTTGAGTACAAAATTAATGCATCTTTTACACGCTTTTCAAATGTTACAGGTGTTTGGAACGTTACGATTTGACCATATTTCTTATGCTTATCAAATAAACGGTTTGTTCTTGAGAAGGCTTGAATTAGCGCGTGAGGCTGCATTGGCGCTCGGTCAATAAACAGTGTAGACAGAGACGGTGCGTCAAAGCCTGTCAATAATCGATCGACAACAATGACTAAATCAAGTTGTTCTGTACGTGCAAAATATTTCTCTTTCTTACGTGCTAAGCGATCATTAACATTCTGATTGTACCCTCGTAGCGTATCAATCGTAAAATTTGTACCGAATTCTGCATTATAGGCACGCAATGCTCTTTTCATCTCCGCTTGATTTGAAATTGATGCCTCTTCATTTTCTGAAATAGAGTACGTAATGGCTACTTTCGGAAAATCTGGCAATACCCGTTTGGTTTCTTCATCAATACGAAGTGTTGACTCGCCATTTTTTACTTGCTGAATTAACTCAAAATATTTTTGAGCGTGTGAAATCGAAGATGTTGTCAAAATTGCACTATATGTTTGGCCTACTCCATTCGTAAATCCTAATTTTTTTCGGGACTTATTAAAAATAGAGTTCAAAACTTCTAACATATGCTGCTCATCTTCATAGACGGTTTTTGATAATCTTGCTTCTTTTTCTTCTAACTCTAATGATTCGATATCTAATTCACTTTTTGCATACTCAGCTAAAAGAGCCTTGTCCAATTGTTCTTCTGAAAAAGTCGACTTATATTCTACTTGAAATCCTAAAACAGCCTTATCGTGAATTGCTTCTTTTACAGTGTATTCATGCAAGCGTTCACCGTATTGCTGTTCGGTCGTTCGTGGCAAATCACCAACTTCTTTTTTCGCATTTTCAACAAAAATAGGCGTTCCTGTAAACCCATACCATAGTGATTGAATAAAGAATTCCTCAATCTCACGCTTCTTACTAGCACTGATAGCACGGTGACATTCATCTACTACAAATGCTACCTTCAATTGTGTCATCTTCTCATATCGCTTCGAACCTTCTTGGCTTGCAAATCGTTTCATTACATGATTTAGCTTCTGAATAGTTGTCACAATCAACGTGCGATCTTCAGATAATAATTTCTTTATCAAATCGTTTACATTATCCGTTTCATCAATATCAATCACATCATGTTCTGCGTACGATGAAAATGATGAAGTTGTTTGTTGGTCTAAATCCACTCGATCAACAATAAAAATTGTTTTTTGAATAGATGGGATTTGTAATAAATTACGAGCTACTTTATACGAAGTCAATGTTTTTCCCGAACCAGTCGTATGCCAAACATATCCAGATTTATGTTGACCAGATGCTTTCTTGACTGCTTCAATCGCATGTATTTGGTAAGGACGTAACAAAATTAAGGCTTTTTTATCATTATCAATCACTGTATACTGCGTCACCATTTTATGTGCCATTGGAATCGATAAAACATCTTGTGCAAATTCTAAGTAATCTGTCACTGGTTGATTTTTATTATCTACCCATTTTGTTAAAAACGGCTCTTTCAATTGAGAATCTTGACCTGCAGCAATATAACGTGTGTCCGTACCATTTGTCACGACAAACATTTGCAATGATGAATAGATACCAGTAAATTTACCTTCTTTCAAATATTTTTTGATTTGACGAAATGCATCCATATATGGATGCGCACGATTTTTTATTTCGATATGAATCATAGGCAGACCATTAATTAATAACGTCACATCAAAACGACGATTCCTATCCTCTAGTGACCGTTTATCCGATTTAAATTGATTAATTACTTCATACGAGGATATTCCACCTGCTATATCTTGACGATTAATGACACGTAAGCGAATCGTCCCTAATGTTGCATCTTCACGCTGTACTTGAACCTTTGCGACTCCATTCTCTCCAGCTAGCCATTGTGCTGCAGCATAGAAGTTCACAAAATTCAGCTGATTTTTAACCTGACGAAATTCCTGCTCTGTTAGAGGAATGCCTTTTAAAACATCTTTATTGTTTACTTCTAACTTTTGGCGAAAATTCTCCCATAGCTCATCTTCTGTATGTAAATCATTTCGATACGTCCATTGAGAGTCTCCGCTGATTAAGTTTTGAATCAACGTATCTTCTAATACTTGCTCTGCTGTAAATTTTGACATCAAAACACCTCATTTTTTGTATGTATTAAGATAATTATATCATAGAAATATAGGCTATAAAGTAAGGATTTCAACGATATTAGCAATTGGGAACAGTGTAAGTTGGAGGACATAACCCAACGAGTACGCGGAAATGATGGGCGGATGGACTTACCAACACTTACGATTTCTGCTCGTAGCGGTTGGTTAGACCAAAGAGAACGGTTTTCAGGAAATATCGCAGGCAAAGAGCAAAAAAACTATACATTGTTAAGAAAGGGGCAACTTTCTTATAATCATGGAAACTCAAAACAAGCTAAATATGGTGCAGTGTTTGAATTGACAACATACGCTGAAGCGTTAGTGCCACGTGTTTATCACAGTTTTGATACAAATGAGCTTTCTAGTTCTAGCTTTATTGAATATATGTTTGCGACTAAGAGGCCAGATAGAGAATTAGCCAAGCTTGTTTCTTCGGGAGCACGTATGGACGGCTTGCTAAATATTAATTTTGATGAGTTTATGGGGATTAACGTTAGCATACCACCTATTGAGGAGCAAGAAAAAATCGGTAACTTCTTCAAACAACTCGACGACACTATCACCCTTCATCAACAGAAACTCGAACAGTTACGAAGGAT
>NZ_MAEL01000032.1 GCF_009933335.1 Candidatus Enterococcus willemsii
ATTTCTAATAAAATAAATAAAGCAGATTATGAATTGTTAGGTGTTAATGATGAAATGAAAATCGAAATGAATGATACCCAAAGGCTGTATATGGAAAATCATAGAAATTCGTTTTATTAGATTGATTACAATGAGTAACAGATAAATGTATTTAATCTATCCACTTAAAATAACAAAAGACAAACTTCTATGTGAGATTTAAATTGCTTCGTAAAATATGGATTGTTACTTTTTGCATAAGAAAACCTCTGAAACCCTTGATATAAAAGGATTTCAGAGGTTGGAATTATTACTCCCACTCCACAGTTGCAGGTGGTTTACTTGTAATATCATACACGATGCGGTTGACGTGATCCACTTCGTTTACGATGCGGACAGAAATTTTTTGCAAGACATCCCAAGGGATACGAGCGAAGTCGGCTGTCATACCATCGATTGATGTTACGGCACGGATACCAACTGTGTAATCATAGGTACGACCATCACCCATGACACCAACTGAACGGATACCTGGTAAGACGGTAAAGTATTGCCAGATGTCGCGGTCTAAACCAGCAGCAGCGATTTCTTCACGTAAGATAGCATCAGAATTGCGAACAACTTCTAATTTTTCTTCGGTGATTTCACCTAAGACACGGATACCAAGACCAGGACCAGGGAATGGTTGGCGCCATACGATTGAGTCTGGCATGCCTAATTCTGTTCCTAATGCACGAACTTCATCTTTGAACAATGTATTTAATGGTTCAATTAATTCAAATTGCATTTCTTCAGGAAGTCCACCAACGTTATGGTGAGATTTGATTGTTTGTGCTGTTTCAGTACCAGATTCAATGATATCTGTATACAATGTACCCTGAGCTAAGAAGGCAACACTGCCATCGCTGGCGATTTTAGTTGCTTCATCGTCAAAGACATAGACAAATTCATTACCGATAATTTTACGTTTTTGTTCTGGATCAGAGACACCAGCTAATTTATTTAAGAAACGTTCGCGAGCATCGACTTTGATGATGTTTAAGCCGAATTTTCCGCCTAACATATCCATTACTTGTTCTGCTTCGCCTTTACGCAATAGACCGTGGTCAACGAAGATACATGTTAATTGGTCACCAATTGCTTTTTGTAGCAATACACCAACAACTGATGAGTCAACCCCACCAGATAAACCTAGCAAGACTTTTTTGTCGCCGACAGTTTGTCTGATTTCTTCGATTTGCATGTCAATAAAGTTTTCCATGCTCCAGTCAGCTGCACATTCGCAGACATCTAAAGCGAAATGTCTTAATAAATCATTTCCGTATTCCGAATGACGGACTTCTGGATGGAATTGAACGCCATACATATTACGTTCAGTATTTTGAATAGAAGCGATCGGGCAGTCTTTGCTAGTTGCGACAACATCAAAACCAACTGGTGTTTGTGTAACTAAGTCTCCATGACTCATCCACACTGTTTGTTTTTCAGGTGTGCTAGCAAATAAATGGGCATTTGAACTAGTAATTTCTAATTCAGCCTTGCCATATTCTTTATTAGCTGCCGGTTCAACTTTTCCACCTAATTTGTGTGTAATTAGTTGCATCCCGTAGCAAATTCCTAATACTGGAATGCCTAATTCTAAAATTTCTTCATCGATACCAAAAGAACCTTCATCATAAACACTGTTCGGTCCGCCAGATAAAATAATTCCTTTTGGATTGATGGCCTTTACTTCTTCCGCAGTAATACGGTGGCTCATTAACTCTGAAAAGACACCAAATTCACGGATACGACGTGTAATCAATTGATTATACTGGCTACCGTAATCCAAAACGATAATCTTTTCAACGCTTGGTAAATGGTCAACGTTTGTCACTATAAATTACCTCTATTCTATTTGATTTATGAAAAATAAATTTTCAAACTGAATTGAACTGCCTTCATGATAAATGAGGCCTATGAAATTTGCAAAAACAACGGACTGATACTCAGTATTTTCTTAGCAAGACGTAATCAATCATATGTTTTTCGGTTTTATGAAGAATAATATCTGCCCGACTGCGTGTGGGTAAGATATATTCTGTTAAATTCTTGAGATTGACATTCTTCCAAACCGACTGTGCCATTTTAATGGCATCTTGTCGATCGCCAATCGCGAACTTGTAATAGTAGTTTGTTGGGTCTTGAAAGGCAGTATCTAGCAGTGATTCGAATCGTTCAAGATACCATTTTTCAATTAATTTTGGTTCAGCATCCACAAAAATAGAGAAGTCAAAAAAGTCACTAATATAAATTTGTTGGTTTGCCGGGAGCTGTAAGACATTAATTCCTTCCACAATCAGAATATCTGGTTGTGAAATCGTCTGATACACACCTTCGACTATATCATATACACTATGCGAATACGTAGGAATCTGAATATTGTCTTCTCCTGATTTGACACTGTTCAAAAATTGAATCAATCGTTCCATATCATAGCTTTCTGGAAATCCTTTGCGTTCCATAATCCCACGTTCTTGCAAAACATGATTGGGATGCAAAAAACCATCGGTGGTAATTAATTGTACATTTCGTCTTGGAAATAATCGAGAAAGCAAGGTTTGTACAAGTCGAGCTGTTGTACTCTTACCCACTGCCACACTTCCAGCAATCCCGATAATAAATGGAGGGACTTTTACATAGCGATGTAAGAATAATCCTTTACTCAATGTCAATGACTCAAACTCTTTCATATAAAGATGAATCAAATGACACAAAGGGATATAGACATCTTCTACGTCTTGCATTGAAATACGGTCATTTAAACTTTTAATGCTATCTAATTCTTCTTGCGTCAATGGCATGTGTGCACGTGTATAAAAACTTTGCCATTCTTCCCGAGGAATTTGATAATAATTCATCTGTTCCTTCATAGGAAACCTCCTTCAATCACTGGCAATAGTGTAACATAAAAAACTTTTGTCTTACAGAAGAACTCAAGAAAAAACAAAATTTCTTCGCTTGAACAAGGAAAGATAGTTTACAAGGAGAAATTTTTCGGTATGATGGAAGAAAACAACAGATAAAAGAGGGACGTTATGAGCAATCATTATTACAGCCAAAAACCAGATACTGCGCACGATTTCGAAGAATGGTCATTTGAATTAAAAGGGAAAACTTTTCGTTTTGTAACTGACAGCGGAGTGTTCTCAAGAGATACCGTTGATTATGGATCACGTGTATTAATTGATGCATTTACTTGGGAAGAATTACCCGAAGGCACAATTTTAGATTTAGGGTGCGGTTATGGGCCGATTGGGTTATCCATTGCTTATGCCAGTGGTCGTCAAGTAGAGATGGTTGATGTCAATGAACGAGCACTGGATTTAGCACAACGAAATGCGCAACGCAACCAAATTGATACGGTGGATATACATGCTTCATATATTTATGATAACTTGAATCAAACGCAATACGCTGCGATTATCAGCAATCCACCTATTCGTGCAGGAAAACAAGTGGTCCATCAAATTTTGACCGATAGTTATCCTCTACTAAAAACTGGTGGTACATTAACAATTGTCATCCAAAAGAAACAAGGAGCGCCAAGTGCGCAGAAAAAAATGCAAGAAACTTTTGGCAATGCTGAAATTATCAAAAAAGATAAGGGATACTACATCATTCAAAGTGTGAAAGAGTAGGAGGAAAAAGATGAAGCTAACGATTCGACAAATTGCGGAAATGGCAGGTGTTTCAGTCACTACTGTTTCGCAAATCTTGAATAACAAAGGAAGTCGTTTTAGTGATGCTACGCGAAAGAAAGTTTGGGATATTGTTAACGAGCACCAATATAAACCTGATTTTTTTGCTTCTAATTTAATTACACGTCACTCGAAAACAATAGGTATGATTGTGCCAGATGTAACAGATTTTTTCTTTTCTAAAATTGTTGAAGGAGCAGAAGCCTACATGAATCCATTAGGCTATATGCTGATTTTATGTAATTCTCATCAAACGTTGGAAAAAGAAACTCAGCTTTTAAGACAATTGGCACATCGTTCAGTCGATGGCATTATTTTGGCAACGCCGAATCAGTTACCAGAAGAGTATTCACTCAAAAGTGACCGATACAAAAAAATGCCCTTAATTTTAGTCGATCGGGGAATCAATCAGCGCGAAGCAGGTCGCTTAATTGTCAAAGAGTATGAAGGTGCTTATCAAGCAGTTTCTTATCTCATCAAAAAAGGACACCGTGATATAGGTATGCTGAAAGAAAGTACCGGCTACTATCAGTTAGAAGAACGGTACAATGGGTATCGTCATGCCCTGAAAGATGCAGGTATCCCTTTTCGTCGACAATGGGTTGTCCCAGGTCCATTAACCATTGAAGGAGGCTACAATGCTGCAAAAGAATTGGTGCGCAAAGGAGTAACAGCGATTTTTTGTGGCAATGATGCGATGGCAATGGGCTGTTACCAAGCTATTTATGAGCAAGGAAAAAAAATTCCTGAAGATATTTCTGTCGTTGGCTTTGATGGATTAAAGCTTTCTCAATATACGACCCCACCGTTAACCACTGTCGAGCAACCGACGTTTGATATTGGCTTTACAGCTGCAAAATTTTTAGTTGATGCGATTGAGTTTCCAGAGCATCGTATCCCTAATAAAATCTTTGATACAAAATTAATAATTCGTGAGAGCGTGAAAGATAAAACAATTGAAAATGATGAGAGATGAAAACGGTCAAAGATTATATTTGACAATTCATTTGTCATCATGTATTCTTTCTTTGAAAAGGTTTACAATTGTTTGTTTCGTTAAGTAAAACAGTTTACTAAAGTGTTTTACCGAAGTAGAAAATATTGTATAATACAAGGGATATAGGAAGAGAGGTTCAAGTCTATGCGAATGGTGGATTTGATTGAAAAAAAACGCGATGGGGGCGTGTTGTCAGAGCAAGAGATTCGTTATATTGTCGATGAATATACTAAGAATCAAATACCTGACTACCAGATGAGCGCTTTACTCATGGCGATTTTTTATGAAGACATGACAGATGAGGAAATTACAGCACTGACCTTGGCAATGGCAGAATCGGGAGAAGTAATTGATTTGTCTTCAATTGCAGGGATTAAAGTAGATAAACATTCAACAGGTGGTGTGGGCGATACAACCACCTTAATTCTTGCGCCATTGGTGGCAAGTGTGGGAGTACCAGTTGCAAAAATGTCTGGACGTGGCTTAGGGTATACCGGTGGTACATTAGATAAATTAGAATCAATTCCAGGATTTAAAATTGAATTATCTGAAGCAGAATTTATTCGGTTAGTCAATGATTCGCAAGTCGCAGTAATCGGTCAATCAGGTAATTTGGCACCTGCGGATAAAAAACTTTATGCCTTACGTGATGTGACAGCGACAGTCAATTCGATTCCATTAATTGCTAGCTCGATTATGAGTAAGAAAATTGCAGCTGGAGCAGATGCGATTGTATTAGATGTGACGACAGGCGATGGTGCGTTTATGAAGAATTTAGATGATGCTCGTCGTTTAGCACATACGATGGTACGAATTGGTAAACTAGCAGATCGTCAAACCATGGCAATTATTTCTGATATGTCACAACCGTTAGGAGAAGCGATTGGGAATAGTTTAGAAATTGTTGAAGCGATTGAAACCTTACAAGGAAAAGGCCCTGAAGATTTAGTGGAAATGTGCTATGTCTTGGGTAGTCAAATGGTTGTGTTAGCGAAAAAAGCCGAAACGCTAGAAGAAGCTCGTCAACTACTTGAAGAAGCATTGAATAGTGGTGCTGCTTTTGAAAAATTCAAAGAAATGATTCGTCAACAAGGTGGCGATGTCACATATATCGATGAACCGGACCGCTTGCTAACTGCCACACACCAAATTGAGTTGCCAGCAAAACAAACGGGTGTGGTGACGAAACTTGTTGCCAATGAATTAGGGATTGCTGCCATGATGCTTGGTGCTGGACGACGGACAAAAGAAGAATCAGTTGACCATGCTGTTGGTCTGAAATTACACAAAAAAGTTGGTGAAGCTGTCCAAGAAGGTGAAGCGTTATTGACGATTTACAGCAACACAGACGCTATCGACGACGTCGTAGAGCTGTTATACCAAAACATTGAAATCGGTCAAACTGGAGAAGAACCTCCATTGATTCACGAAATAATTACAGAATAGGAAGTGCAAAACATGGAATTAAATCGAATGATGGACCATACTATTTTAAAAGCTGATACACCAAGAGAAGAAGTACTACGAATTATTGAAGAAGCGAAAAAATATCACTTTTACTCTGTCTGTGTGAATCCAGTATGGGTATCACTAGCAGCAGAAGAATTAAAAGGTGAACCAGTAGCTGTTTGTACTGTAATTGGTTTTCCTTTAGGGGCAACAACAAGTGAGACGAAAGCATTCGAAACAGAAAATGCGATTAAAAATGGTGCGGATGAAGTGGATATGGTTATTTCTGTCGGTCAATTAAAAGCCGGCGAATATGAAGCTGTTCAAAAAGATATCGAAGCAGTTGTTGCTGCAGCGAAGGATCGTGCCTTAGTCAAAGTAATTATTGAAAGTTGCTTATTAACAGATGAAGAAATCGTAAAAGCTTGTGAATTAGCAAAAGCAGCGGGAGCAGATTTTGTTAAAACATCGACTGGTTTTTCAACAGGAGGCGCAACGACGGACGCTGTTCGTATCATGCGTGAAACAGTTGGACCTGAAATGGGTGTCAAAGCTTCTGGTGGGATTCACAACGAAGCAGAAGCTTTATCAATGGTTGAAGCTGGTGCAAGCCGCTTAGGAACAAGTGCAAGTGTTGCAATTATTTCTGGTAGTAACGGTACTGGATATTAAAGAGGTGTAAAAATGTCAAAAGCGCAGAAACAATGGATTGATACAGCAGTAGCAGCATTAGATAAAGCGTATGTGCCATATTCTAAATTTCCAGTGGGAGCATGCTTAGTCACAGAAGATGGGAAAATCTACCAAGGTTTAAACATTGAAAATGCTTCGTATGGCTTGAGTAATTGTGCTGAACGTACAGCAATTTTTAAAGCTGTTTCTGAAGGGGAGCGAAACTTTCAGCATTTAGTCGTTGCAGGACATACACCGAACCCGATTTCACCATGTGGGGCTTGTCGTCAAGTAATCGCAGAATTTTGTTCGCCGGATATGGTTGTTACCTTGATTGGTGACAATGGTGTTGAAAAAGAAATGACGGTTGCAGAATTATTGCCGTATTCGTTTACAGATGAAGATTTATAACAGATTTTATGGCTTTAAATTCATACAGTCAGTGGCTGTTGAAAAATAAAAACTATTTTATAGGGGGCTTTACAGAGATGAAAAAAGCAAAGTTATTTAGTTTAGGCGCAGTAGCAATGGTCAGCGCGTTAGTATTAGGCGCATGTGGCAATGGTGGCACAGATGATTCAAAAGGTGATTCATCAGAAAAACCAGCAGCAACAATCGCATTAATTACCGATACTGGTGGGGTTGACGACCGTTCATTCAACCAATCAGCATGGGAAGGATTCAAATCATGGGGGGAAGCGAACAAGCTTTCTGAAGGAAACAATGGCTACAAATACTTCCAATCTTCAAATGAATCTGATTATGTACCAAATATCGACCAAGCATTAAATGCAGGTTTCAATACAATTTTCGGAATTGGTTATAAATTAAAGCCAGCGATTGAAGAACAAGCTGGGTTAAATCCAGATACGAACTTTGTAATTGTCGACGAAGTAATTGATGCACCAAACGTGGCTTCTGCGACATTTAAAGACCAAGAAGCTTCTTATTTAGCAGGTGTAGCAGCTGTGTATTCAACAAAAACAAATAAAGTTGGTTTCATCGGTGGGGTAGAAAGTACGGTTATTGACCGTTTTGAAGCTGGTTTTAATGCAGGTGTGAAAGATGCATCAGCGGAATTAGGCAAAGATGTTAAAGTAGAAAATCAATATGCCGGCGATTTTGCTGCCCCAGATAAAGGTCGTTCAATTGCACAAGGTATGTACGCACAAGGCGCAGATATTATTTTCCATGCATCAGGTGGTACTGGTAATGGTATCTTCCAAGAAGCAAAAGCCCGCAACGAAGCTGGTGGCGAAAAAGTTTGGGTTATCGGTGTTGACCGTGACCAATCAGATGAAGGTGGCTACAAAGTTGATGGTAAAGAAGAAAACTTCACGTTAACTTCAGCATTGAAACAAGTTGGAACAGTTGCTCAAGATTTAGCGCAACGTGCATTAGATGGCAAATTCCCTGGTGGCAAACATGAAGTGTACGGTTTAAGTGAAGATGGTGTTGGCTTAACAGATGGTCAATTATCTGATGAAGCAAAAGCAGCAGTTGAAGCAGCGCGCGAAAAAATTGTAGCTGGTGAGATCGAAGTACCAGAAAAACCTGAATAGTTATTCAAAAAAACAAAGATGTAGCAAGTTTACAGGGGGATTTAACACAAATGAAGAGAACAAAATTATTTGGCTTAGGCGTCATGACAATGCTAAGTGCGCTTGTTTTAGGTGCATGTGGCAATGGCGGCACAGATTCATCTGACAAAGAAGTATCTGAAAAACCAGCAGCGACAATTGCGTTAATTACTAACGCAGGAGGTGTAGATGACCGTTCCTTTAACCAATCAGCTTGGGAAGGATTCCAAGCTTGGGGGAAAGAAAATGGTTTTTCTGAAGGAAATGATGGTTACAAGTATTTCCAATCAGCGAACGAATCTGATTATGTGCCAAATATTGACCAAGCATTAAGTGCAGGCTTCAATACAATCTTTGGTATTGGATATCGTCTAGCACCAGCGATTCAAGAGCAAGCAGAATTGAATCCTGATAAAAACTTTGTCATGGTGGATGAAGTGATTGATTTACCAAACGTAGCCTCTGTAACCTTTAAAGACCACGAAGCTTCTTATTTAGCAGGTGTGGCAGCAGCCTATACGACTAAAACCAATAAAGTTGGTTTTATCGGTGGGATTAAAGGTGAAGTAATTGGACGCTTTGAAGCAGGGTTTAACGCTGGTGTTCAAGATGCAGCAAAAACTTTAGGTAAAGACATTACAGTCGAAAACCAATATGCAGGAAGCTTTGACTTACCAGATCGTGGACGTTCTATTGCTCAAGGCATTTATGGTCAAGGTGCAGATGTCATTTTCCATGCGTCAGGTGGAACGGGTAGTGGAATCTTCCAAGAAGCTAAAGCACGCAATGAGTCAGATAGTGAGAAGGTCTGGGTAATTGGGGTTGATAGTGACCAAGAATCCGAAGGTGAGTATCAAAAAGATGGAAAAGCGGATAATTTTACGTTGACATCAACACTAAAAGGTGTAGGAACAGTTGCGCAAGACTTAGCTCAAAAAGCATTAGATGGTGAATTCCCTGGTGGTGAGCACCAAGTATATGGCTTGAAAGAAGACGGTGTCGATTTAACCGCTGGACATTTATCAGATGAAGCGAAAGCTGCAGTTGAAGAAGCCCGTGAGAAAATTATTTCAGGTGAAATTGAAGTACCAGAAAAATAAGCAGTAATCAATCATCGTCTTGTAAAAGACAAGGCGATGATTGTCTTTCAAAAGAGCTCTTTTTTTAAAAGAGTTCTTTTGAGAGAAGACCTCTCAGTTATTGCTATTATTGATTTGTTATTGTCGTTGTATTTATAAAAGGGATGTGAGAATTGTGGCAGAAGAAAACTTTGTCATAGAAATGCGGAACATCACCAAAAGTTTCGGAACATTCAAAGCAAATGATCAGATTAATTTGCAAATTCGAAAAGGTGAGATTCATGCATTGCTTGGCGAAAATGGGGCTGGAAAGTCCACGTTAATGAATGTCTTATCAGGGTTATTGGAACCAACATCAGGCGAAATTTTGATGGATGGCAAGGCGGTGAATATCACAAGTCCTACAAAAGCAAACCAGCTGGGGATTGGCATGGTACATCAACATTTTATGCTGGTTGATGCTTTTACAGTAACTGAAAACATCATTTTAGGTAACGAGCCTAATCGTTTAGGTGTACTTGACCGTAAAAATGCGCGGAAAGAAATTCAAGAATTGTCGGAACGTTATGGTTTATCGGTCAATCCGGATGCGTACATTCGTGATATTTCAGTTGGAATGCAACAACGTGTGGAAATCCTAAAGACATTGTATCGTGGCGCGGATATTTTAATCTTTGATGAACCAACAGCAGTGCTAACACCACAAGAAATTGATGAATTAATTGTCATTATGAAAGGTTTAGTGCGTGAAGGAAAATCAATCATTTTAATTACGCACAAATTAGATGAGATTAAGGCTGTGGCCGATCGTTGTACTGTTATTCGTCGGGGACAAGGGATTGGTACGGTTGACGTGGTGGATGTTTCTTCACAAGAATTAGCCGATATGATGGTTGGTCGTTCGGTATCGTTTAAAACGGATAAAAAAGCAGCGAATCCACAAGAAGTCGTTCTTTCTATCGAAAATCTTGTTGTGAAAGAAAATCGTGGTATCGAAGCAGTTAAGAACTTAAGTTTAACTGTTCATGCAGGTGAAATCGTTGGGATTGCTGGAATTGACGGCAATGGTCAATCGGAGTTAATCCAAGCATTGACTGGTTTGAGAAAAGTCGAAAGTGGTCGGATTTTATTAGAAGACAAAGATATCACGAATTTACGTCCGCGAAAAATTACTGAAGCGGGCGTCGGACATGTGCCAGAAGATCGACATAAATATGGCTTGGTATTAGATATGTCTTTAGCAGAAAACATTGCTCTACAAACCTATTATCAAGAACCATTCAGTAATATGGGAGTTTTAAATTATACAGAAATCAATGACCATGCCCGTGATTTGATTCAAGAATTTGATGTGCGGACGGTCAATGAAGTGGTTCCAGCCAAAGCATTATCTGGTGGGAATCAGCAAAAAGCGATTATTGCTCGTGAAATTTATCGTGACCCAGAATTATTAATTGTTGCGAATCCCACTCGTGGATTAGATGTTGGTGCGATTGAGTTTATTCATAAACGTTTGATTGAACAACGTGATCGTTTTAAAGCTGTTTTATTAATTAGTTTTGAATTAGAGGAAATTTTAAACGTTTCGGATCGGATTGCAGTCATTCATGATGGTGAAATCGTTGGTGTTGTGAAACCAGAAGAAACTTCAGAACAAGAATTAGGCTTATTGATGGCAGGCTCCTCTTTAGAAAAAGCAAAAGAAGAATTAGCAAAACAGGAGGTGGCAGTCAATGAATGATCGTAATGAAAAAATTCGTAATCTACTTGTACCGATTTTATCAGTGGTTATTGGCTTATTATTAGGTGCAATCATTATGTTGGCGTTTGGCTATAATCCAGTGACTGGTTATAGTTCAATGTTAGATGCAGCATTAGGTACGAAACGTGGGATGGGTGAAACCTTGCGTCAGGCGACACCATTGATTTTTACGGCATTAGGTTTTTCTGTGGCAAACTCAGCCGGATTTTTCAACATCGGGTTATCCGGACAAGCACTTTGTGGTTGGATTGTAAGTATTTGGGCGGCATTGGCCTTTCCAGATTTACCGAAAGTTGTTTTGTTGCCACTAGTTGTTATTTTAGGAGCTTTGGCTGGAGCGATTGCAGCAGCAATTCCAGGTTTGTTACGTGCATTCTTCGGTACAAGTGAAGTTATTGTAACGATTATGATGAACTATATCTTGCTATATTCAAGTACATTTATGTTACAAGATGTGATGCCTGAAAGTTTTCGTTCAAGTTTAGATTCAACGGTACCAATTCCTGAAGGTGCTAGCTTACGCTTGCCTTGGTTAACGCAATTTTTTGCTGGCTCACGTGTAAGTAGTGGGTTGTTCTTAGCGTTAGTGATGTTAGTTGTTGTTTGGTTCTTAATGAAGAAAACAACTTTAGGTTATGAAATTCGTTCCGTTGGTTTGAATCCATTTGCTTCAGAATATGCGGGGATGAGCAGTAAACGGACAATTGTGTTATCAATGGTAATTTCAGGAGCGTTAGCCGGCCTTGGTGGTGTGGTGGAAGGTTTAGGAACTTACCACAATTTCTTTGTTCAAACAGCTTCTTTAAGTATTGGTTTCGATGGTATGGCTGTTTCCTTATTAGGTGGCGGTACCTCAATCGGTATTTTACTTTCAGCATTATTATTCAGTATTCTAAAAATTGGTGGCTTGGGTATGCAGACAGTTGCAGAAGTGCCATTTGAAATTGTCAATGTGTCAATCGCCTTGATTATTTTCTTTGTTGGTATTAACTTTGTCATTCGTCTAGGATTGGCAAAATTATGGCCAGATAAAAAGCAAGTTGAAATCGTAGAGACATTAGAGACACCAAGTGATCAAAGTCAAGAAGGGGGAGAATTGTAATGTCAGTAGTCGGATTATTCGCTTTGATTTTAACTTCTACCTTAGTATACTCAACTCCTTTGATTTTGACTTCTCTGGGTGGTACATTCTCTGAGCGTAGTGGGATTGTTAATGTAGGATTAGAAGGAATTATGGTTATGGGTGCCTTTAGTGCGATTGTTTTCAATTTAACAATGGCTAGTTCGCTAGGCGCATGGACCCCATGGCTTGGTATCTTAGTTGGTGGTGCGGTTGGTGTGTTGTTTTCTTTACTCCATGCTGTGGCAACAGTTAGCTTCCGTGCCGATCATATTATTAGTGGGACAGTGATTAACTTGATGGCACCGGCTTTAGGTGTGTTTTTAATTAAAGCTTGGTATGGAAAAGGGCAAACGGATAATATTTCCTATAATTTAGGATATTATTCTTTCCCAGTGTTAAAAGATATTCCGGTCATTGGTGAAATTTTCTTTAGAAATACCTTTTTACCAGCGTATTTAGCGATTTTAGTAGCGGTGCTTTCTTGGTATATTATCTTTAAAACGCGCTTTGGTTTACGCTTGCGTTCTGTTGGTGAAAACCCACAAGCTGCGGATACGTTGGGAATCAATGTTTATAAATTCCGCTATGCTGGTGTATTAATTTCTGGTTTATTAGGTGGTATGGGTGGTGCAATTTTCGCTCAGTCTATCTCAGGAAACTTCTCGGTCGGCACGATTGTCGGACAAGGGTTTATCTCAATGGCTGCGATGATTTTTGGTAAATGGAATCCATTAGGAGCGATGGGCGCAGCATTGTTCTTCGGTTTTGCTCAAAGTTTGAGTATTATCGGAGCGCAGTTGCCAGTTATTTCTGCTATTCCATCCGTCTTACTACAAATTGCGCCATATCTATTAACAATTATCGTGTTAGTTTTATTCCTAGGAAAATCTTCAGGACCAAAAGCTGGCGGTAAAAATTATATTAAATCAAAATAATGTTTATCAAAGGGTGGGACTAAGGGACAATGTTGCTTTGTCCTGCCTTTTTCAATAAAATAGTGTTAGGATAAACTTAAGAAAGTAGGTTGAGAAGATGTTTAAACGAGTACATTTAATCGTCATGGATTCTGTGGGAATTGGGGAAGCTCCTGATGCAGATAAATTCAATGACAAAGGTGCGGATACATTAGGTCATATTGCTGAAGAAGCTGGATTAACCATTCCGCATTTGGAACAATTAGGTCTAGGTACGATTCGTCCGTTAGAAGGCGTGCAAGCTGTGGAAGATCATCAAGGGTATGCGACTAAGTTAGAAGAAATCTCTGTTGGTAAAGATACTATGACAGGGCACTGGGAAATCATGGGCTTGGATATTCAAACACCATTCCGTGTTTTTCCAGAAGGATTTCCAGAAGAGTTATTAAAGAAAATTGAAGAATTTTCTGGTCGTAAAATTGTCTGCAACTTACCTTATTCAGGAACGGCAGTTATTGACGATTACGGCAAACACCAAATGGAAACAGGGGATTTAATTGTCTATACATCAGCAGATCCTGTTTTACAAATTGCAGCACATGAAGACATTATTCCGTTGGAAGAATTGTATCGTATTTGTGAATACACTCGTGAAATCACCAAAGATGATCCATACATGATCGGTCGTATTATTGCGCGTCCGTATGTAGGTGAACCAGGAAACTTCAAACGTACAAGCAACCGTCATGATTACGCCTTGGATCCATTTGGTAAAACAGTCTTAGATTCATTGAAAGACAACGGCAAAGATGTGATTGCAGTTGGGAAAATCAATGATATTTTCAACGGACAAGGAATTACTGAATTTGTTCGTACAAAAGACAATATGGACGGCGTAGACAAATTATTAGAAGTCATGAAAAAAGATTTTACAGGGCTAAGTTTTACGAACCTTGTTGATTTCGATGCGTTATTTGGGCACCGTCGCGATGTCGAAGGGTATGCTCGTGCAATTGAAGATTTCGATGGCCGCATCTCAGAAATTTTAGCAGCCATGGAAGAAGATGACTTGCTAATGATTACCGCAGACCATGGGAACGACCCAACTTTCCCAGGGACCGATCATACAAGAGAATATGTGCCATTGCTAGTTTATAGCAAAAAGTTTGCAGGACAAGGCAAATTGCCACAAGGATTTTATGCAGATATTTCTGCAACGATTGCGGAGAACTTTGGTGTGCCAGCCACTGAAAATGGTGAAAGTTTCTTAAACAATTTAAAATAGGAGTGACGACATGACAAAATTACAAGAGCAACTAGTAGACACAACCAAGTTTTTGAAAGAACAGGGCGTCAAAGAGATTGAGTTTGGTTTAATTTTAGGTTCAGGTTTAGGTGAATTAGCAGATGAGATTGAAAATGCAATTGTGATTCCTTACCATGATATTCCTCATTTTCCAGTATCGACTGTTGTTGGCCATGCGGGGCAATTAGTTTACGGTACATTATCAGGTAAAAAAGTATTAGCGATGCAAGGTCGTTTCCACTATTATGAAGGACATTCTATGCAAACAGTGACTTATCCAGTCCGTGTCATGGCAGCAATGGATGCTCATTCGATGATTGTGACAAACGCATGTGGTGGCGTGAATGAAACATTTGCACCAGGTGACCTAATGCTGATTACTGACCACATTAATTATACTGGTGATAATCCATTAATTGGAGAAAACGTAGAGGAAATGGGTCCACGCTTCCCTGACATGAGTCATGCCTATACACCAGAATATCGTGACATTGCCAAAGAAGTGGGCGCTAAGAAAGGTCTGCATCTTAAAGAAGGTGTTTACATGGGATGGTCTGGTCCAACATATGAAACACCAGCTGAAGTTCGTATGTCACGTATTATTGGGGCAGATGCTGTGGGGATGTCAACTGTTCCTGAAGTGATTGTAGCTGCTCATAGTGGTTTGAAAGTCTTAGGTATCTCATGTATTACGAACTTAGCTGCTGGCATGCAAGCGAGCTTGAATCATGCAGAAGTAGTAGAAACAACAGAACGTGTCAAAGCAGAATTTAAAGCGTTAATTAAAGAAACATTAAGCGCGTTATAATAGACAAGGAGCGGAGAGAATGAGCGTCCATATTGAAGCACAAGTCGGTGAAATTGCCGATAAAATTTTGTTACCAGGAGATCCGTTACGTGCAAAATACATTGCTGAAACTTTTTTAGAAGATCCAATTTGTTATAACAATGTTCGTGGGATGTTGGGTTATACCGGTGTCTATAAAGGCGAACGTATCTCAGTTCAAGGGACTGGAATGGGTATGCCATCAGCAACTATTTACGCCCACGAACTAATCAATTCTTATGATGTGAAAAAATTAATTCGTGTAGGAACGTGTGGTGCGATTTCTAAAGATGTTCATGTACGTGACTTAGTAATTGCCCAAGGTGCAGTAACGAGTTCATCAATGATTCAAAAGAATTTTAACCAATTTAATTTTGCGCCAATTGCTGATTTTCAACTATTGAAAACAGCGTATGAGATTGCCCAAGAACAAGGATTCACAACGCATGTCGGCAATATTTTGTCAGAAGATAGTTTTTACAAAGATGACATGACAGAAACATTGAAATTGGCCGAATTAGGTGTAATGGGTGTCGAGATGGAAGCTGCTGCGTTGTACTATTTAGGTGCGAAGTTCCATGTCCAAACATTAGCTATTTGTACAGTCAGTGATCATATTATCACTGGGGAAGAAACAACTGCTGAAGAACGCCAAACAACATTTGATGATATGATTAAAGTTGGGTTGGAAACAGCGATTAAATAAACAATAAAAGATTGGAGATTTCTTCAATCTTTTTTGTATTTACAATTAAGGAGGAATTTTGATGGAAAACTTTAACTTTCATGTGACAACCGATATTCGTTTTGGAAAAGACCGTTTATCCGAATTGCCTGAAGTATTAAATGTTTTTGGAAAAAAAGTGCTACTTGTTTATGGTGGTGGAAGTATTAAGCGTAATGGATTATATGATAGAGTGGTTCAATTACTAACCGATAATGGTAGTACAATTGTTGAGCTGTCAGGAGTAGAACCAAATCCACGAATTGAAACAGTAACAAAAGGTGCTCAGCTATGTAGAGCGCATCAAATCGATGTGATTTTAGCTGTTGGTGGTGGCTCTGTAATTGATTGTAGTAAAGCAATTGCTGGCGGAACCTTTGTTGAAGGTGACTTGTGGGAAAATCTGGTTTTGAAACGTCGCTATAATGGACCAGCGCTACCATTAGTAACTATTTTGACATTAGCAGCCACTGGTAGTGAAATGAACAGTGGTGGGGTCATCTCCAATATGGCAACCCAACAAAAATTAGGAATGGGTGGTAAAAACTTATTACCAAAAGCCTCGTTCTTAGATCCAACGAATACGTTTACGGTGAATGCTTATCAAACCACAGCCGGTTCGGCAGATATTTTTAGTCATTTGATGGAGAATTATTTTAATGCCACTCCGGGAACGGATGTACAGGATGGCGTAGCAGAAGGTTTGATGAAAACAGTGATTAAAAATTTACCGATTGCATTAAAAGATCCTGAAAATTATGATGCACGTGCTAATTTAATGTGGGCGAGTACCTTAGCGTTAAACGGTTTAACAGGAAGTGGCAAGCAAGGAACTTGGTCTTGTCATGCCATGGAGCATGAATTGAGTGCTTTTTATGATATTACGCATGGAATGGGCTTAGCTATTTTAACCCCGCGTTGGATGGCGCACATTTTAAATGACGTAACAGTGCCAAAATTTGCCCGTTTTGCTAAAGAAGTCTGGGGCATTCAAGACGAAAACCCGGAGCAAGCTGCGAAGAAAGGTATCCAAGCACTATATGACTTTTTCTTAGAAAATGGGGTGCCAATGACGTTACCAGCAGTTGGTATTGACACGGAAAAAGATTTTGAAAAAATGGCCCAACAAGCGGTCGCTCACAGTACCATTGCTACAAGTGCCTTTGTACCATTGAGTGAAAAAGATGTTGTTGCTATTTATCAAGCGTGTATGAGTGAATCAACATTTGTATAAATGAAAATCCCCTCGACCTAATGTGGCCGAGGGGATTTTCTATTCTCTTATAAATAATATTTTTCAATTACTGTCAAATCATCATTTAATTCATAAACAAGTGGTTTACCCGTTGGAATTTCTAAGTCCATGATATCTTCATCAGAAATACCTTCAATGTGTTTTGCTAAGGCACGTAAAGAGTTACCATGTGCAGCAACTAAAACTGTTTTACCATCTAATAAAGCTGGGGCAATTTGATCTTGCCAGAATGGCAATGCGCGTTCTAACGTTACTTTTAAGTTTTCTCCACCAGGAACATCACGAGGGTCTAAGTTTGCATAGCGACGATCTGGAGTAGCGTCAGATAATGGAGGTAACGTATCGTATGAACGACGCCAGATGTGAACTTGTTCGTCACCATATTTATCACGAGTTGCTTGTTTGTTTAATCCTTGTAACGCACCATAATGGCGTTCGTTTAAGCGCCAAGACTTGATTGTAGGCACCCATAATTGATCAGAGTACTCTAAAATGTAGTTACAAGTTTTGATAGCACGAGTTAATACGGAAGTATAAGCAATATCGAATTCGATGCCTGCTTCTTTAATTTTACGGCCACCTTCTTTAGCTTCTTCTACACCTTCTGGGGCTAAGTCAACATCTGCCCAGCCAGTAAACTGATCTAATTTGTTCCATTCACTTAATCCATGACGAGAAAATACTAATTTTGGCATATAAAAATCTCCTTTATACATATAATTAAAATTCCGTTTCATATTTATTATACACCTGATGTCTGGATAATTGCCAATATTTCTATTATTAGGTGGCAATTATTGTGATTAGCAAACTATTTTTTATTAAAAACACCACAAGGGTATTTTACTAACAAACTAATTAATGATATTATAGTAACGCTGAATATACGTCTGTAGAGGACCTTTTATACAAAGGAATTAAAACTCAGCAAGCAGTGCATATTTTTATAAAATGTAGATGAAAAACACAGAAAGTAGGAGCAAAATGCAAAAGAAACCTGTAATTTTAATGATTTTAGACGGTTATGGATTAAGAGATGAAACAGTCGGAAACGCTGTTGCATTAGCTGACACACCAAATTTTGATAAATACTGGAAAAACTACCCTCACAGTACATTAAAAGCATCTGGACTAGATGTAGGTCTGCCAGAAGGGCAAATGGGTAATTCTGAAGTAGGGCATACAAATATTGGTGCTGGACGTATTGTGTACCAAAGCTTAACTCGTATTGATAAATCTATTTCAGATGGTGATTTTTCAACACAACAAGTGATGTTAAATGTGTTTGATCACGTGAAAAAGAATCAATCAAACTTACACTTAATGGGATTGGTTTCAGATGGTGGTGTGCACAGTCATATCAATCATTTATTTGCTTTAATTGAAGAAGCAAAGAAACATGAAGTGCCTGTATTCATCGATGTTATCTTGGATGGTCGTGACGTATCGCCAACTTCTGGTATCAAATATGTCAAAGAACTACAAGCGAAACTAGCTGAATTAAACTATGGTAAAATTTCTTCTATCTCAGGAAGATACTATGCAATGGACCGTGACAAACGTTGGGAACGTGTGGAACAATATTACAACGTTGCTGTTCATGGCGAAGGTCAAACAGGAACAGATGCCGCAGAAATCGTTGAAAAAAGCTATGAAGCTGGTGTAACAGATGAATTCTTATTACCAACAGTTCTTGTAGAAAATGGTCAACCAGTTGCACCAATTTCAGACAATGATGGTGTGTTATTCTTCAATTTCCGTCCAGATCGTGCATTACAAATGTCTCAAGCATTAACTGAAACGGACTGGGAGCATTTTGATCGCGGTGAAGCACCTAAAAACGTAAAATTAGTGACAATGACTCGCTATGCAGATACGTTGGATTGTGAAGTAATCTTCCCGCCAATTTCAATGGATAATGTATTAGGGAAAGTGCTTGAAACAAATGGCATGAATCAATTAAGAATTGCAGAAACAGAAAAATATCCACACGTAACCTTCTTCTTTAATGGTGGTTCAAATGATGTCTTTACAGGCGAAGAACGTATCTTAATTAACTCACCAAAAGTTGCAACATACGACTTGCAACCTGAAATGAGCATTTATGAAGTCACAGATGCATTAGTAAATGCCATCAATGAAGACAAATACGAAGCGATTATTTTGAACTTTGCAAACCCTGATATGGTTGGTCACTCTGGCATGGTAGAACCAACAATCAAAGCTATTGAAGCGGTAGATGAATGTCTAGGACGCGTTGTAGAAACAATTTTAGGCAAAGAAGGTTTTGCAATCATTACTGCAGACCACGGAAATTCAGAAACATTAATCGATGAAACTGGCAATCCACATACAGCACATACAACAGTGCCAGTACCAGTTATCGTTACAAAAGATGAAGTTGAATTACGAACGGATGGTCGTCTAGCAGACTTAGCGCCAACAATGTTAGATTTATTAGACATTGAGTTACCTGCTGAAATGACTGGTGAAAGTTTAATTAAATAGAACAAAAAAACCAAAATCGATTCGATTTTGGTTTTTTCTCTTATTTGTTGCCTAGTAAGAGTTGGGCATCTTCTTCATTCAAATGAATGTATTTGTAACATGTGCCGATTGATACTTGGCATAAAGTGGCAATCGTTTGAATCGATTCTTTTTTCTCGAAGAAAAGGAAACGAATTTTTGCAACAGTTTTGGGATCGATTTTTGGTCGACCACCGATTTTTCCTTGTTGGCGTGCTTTATTTAAGCCGACCAATGTGCGTTCTTTTAGTAATGCACGTTCCATTGTTGCCATGTGATTCATCCATTGGAAGTACAATTTACCGGCTGCTTCACGAGTATCAATCTGTTCGTTTAGGCATACAAGATTGAGTTGTCGCTCTTCTAAAATCATCATCCATTCTGCTAATTGTCGAGTGGACTTTCCTAAACGTTGCAATTGATCCACAACGATTACATCCCCAGCTTGCATTTCTGCAAGAACTGTCTCAAGTGTGACTGGTCCTGGGTTTACGCAGTCTTCGTGGAAAATTTTTGCACAACCGTAAGCTGTTAATTGTGCTAGCTGTGCTTGTGGATCGCCGTCAGTGATTGTTGTGCGGATATATCCAAATAAATTCATGTTCATCCCGTCCTATTATAGAAGATAAATAATATGAAGAATAGCACAAAAAGTAAGAAATAGATAGTCTTTTTTTGTGTGAAATGAAAATATTTTTTTGTTTAACGAATCGCCTCAATCGTCTCTGCGCCAGTTGTTCGACCAACAATGACTGTTTCTACTATGTTTAAAAATAGTCCGTGTTCCACAACGCCAACCAATTGGTCTAATTCTGTTGCTAAAGCTTCTGGGTTTTCAATTGTTTCTAAATGTAAGTCAATGATAGAATGTCCACAATCAGTGACTTTCTTTTCTGTTTCTGTCGCCATTCTAAAGGTAGGGTTGTAGCCTTTTTCTTTAAATAAGCGGAAGAGTTGTTCTTCGCCATAAGGAACGACTTCAACGGGTAAGGGGAATTTTCCAAGTGTTTGGACCATTTTCGATTCGTCCACAATCCAAATGGTATGATCAGAGTAAGTAGCAACGACTTTTTCAAATAATAAAGCTGCGCCACCGCCTTTGATACCGTTGAAGTTTTTATCAATTTCATCTGCGCCATCAATAGTTACATCAACCTTCTGTACTTCATCAATCGTTTTAACAGGAATGCCTAATTCTTGTGCTTGTTCACGAGAAGCAAAGGAAGTCGGAACACCAACAATCGAAAGGTTTTCTTCCTTCACACGACGTCCTAATTCTTCAATCATGTAGTAGGCTGTTGAGCCTGTACCGAGACCAACTGTCATCCCGTCTTTTACATAACTTGCTGCTTGAATACCCACCATTTTTTTTAAATTCACGCGATTCGCCACCTTTGGTTAGTTAAATTTATTACTATCCATAGTATAGCGTGATTGTTTTCAAAAGGGTAGTCAATGAAATGAAAAAAGTTATGAAAAAAATAAGTAAAAGTATTGACGATGTAGAAAAACCATGCTATTCTACTAGAGGTGCTTTATGAACAGGTCTCTGGATAGAGACGTGCTGACTGTAAATCAAAGTACAATCTGATAAAGGTGCAAGTTATTGCATTATTTTTTATCGCCAAAAAAGAACCACCTGGATGTGTGGAACTATAAAGCGAATCAAGGAAGGAGGAAAACAAGGAATGCCTACAATTAACCAATTAGTACGTAAACCTCGTAAATCCAAGGTTGAAAAATCAAATTCACCTGCATTGAACAAAGGATATAATAGTTTCAAAAAAGCTCAAACAAACGTGAGCTCACCTCAAAAACGTGGGGTAGCTACTCGTGTCGGAACAATGACACCTAAAAAACCGAACTCGGCTTTACGTAAATATGCTCGTGTTCGTTTGTCTAACTTGATTGAAGTAACAGCTTATATCCCAGGTATCGGACATAACTTACAAGAACACAGCGTGGTATTATTACGCGGTGGACGTGTAAAAGACTTACCAGGGGTACGTTATCATATCGTTCGTGGTGCATTGGATACGGCTGGTGTAAATGACCGTAAACAATCTCGTTCTAAATATGGTACGAAAAAACCTAAAGCTTAATTTAATCTACAAACTAAATCGACTATTTAAATAAAACCACTTTCGGAAGGAGGAGTTACGGATGCCTCGTAAAGGTCCTGTTGCAAAACGTGATGTATTACCAGATCCTATTTATAACTCAAAATTAGTAACTCGTTTAATCAACCGTGTAATGGTTGACGGTAAACGCGGAGTTGCTGCGAATATCATCTACAACTCATTTGATATTATTAAAGAATCTACAGGCAATGATCCATTGGAAGTCTTTGAACAAGCAATGAAAAATATCATGCCAGTATTAGAAGTAAAAGCTCGTCGTGTTGGGGGTTCTAACTATCAAGTGCCCGTTGAAGTTCGTCCAGAACGTCGCACAACATTAGGCTTACGTTGGGTTGTTAACTACGCTCGTTTGCGTGGAGAACACACAATGGAAGAACGCTTAGCGAAAGAAATCATGGATGCTGCTAACAATACAGGTGCTTCAGTTAAAAAACGTGAAGACACTCATAAAATGGCAGAAGCTAACCGTGCATTTGCACACTATCGTTGGTAAGATTCTGAATACTTGTTTAAGTATCAGATATATTTACTACAATCAGAGAGGAGAACAATCTCACAATGGCAAGAGAATTTACGTTGGAAAACACTCGTAATATTGGTATCATGGCCCATGTTGATGCTGGTAAAACAACAACAACAGAACGTATCTTGTATTACACTGGTAAAATCCATAAAATTGGTGAAACTCATGAAGGAGCTTCTCAAATGGACTGGATGGAACAAGAACAAGAACGTGGGATTACGATTACTTCTGCTGCAACTACTGCACAATGGAAAGGTAACCGTGTAAATATCATCGATACACCAGGACACGTGGACTTCACAATTGAAGTACAACGTTCTCTACGTGTACTTGATGGAGCTGTAACTGTATTGGACTCACAATCAGGTGTAGAACCACAAACAGAAACAGTTTGGCGTCAAGCGACTGATTACCGTGTACCACGTGTTGTATTCTGTAATAAAATGGATAAATTGGGTGCTGACTTCTTATATTCAGTATCTACATTGCATGATCGCTTACAAGCGAATGCACATCCAATCCAATTACCAATTGGTGCAGAAGATGACTTTACAGGAATTATTGACCTTGTAAAAATGAAAGCTGAAATTTATACAAATGACTTAGGAACAGATATCGAAGAAACTGATATTCCTGAAGAATACGTTGAATTAGCTGAAGAATGGCGCGAAAAATTAATCGAAGCTGTAGCTGATACAGATGAAGATTTAATGATGAAATTCTTGGAAGGTGAAGAAATCACTGAAGAAGAATTAAAAGCTGGTATTCGTAAAGCTACTTTAACTGTTGATTTCTTCCCAGTTATGTGTGGATCAGCCTTCAAAAATAAAGGTGTACAATTGATGTTGGATGCAGTTATTGATTACTTACCAGCACCAACTGATGTACCTGCAATCAAAGGGATTAACCCTAAAACTGAAGAGGAAACAACTCGTCCTTCTTCAGACGACGAACCATTTGCTTCATTGGCATTTAAAGTTATGACTGACCCATTCGTAGGTCGTTTAACATTCTTCCGTGTTTACTCTGGTGTACTTAACTCAGGTTCATACGTATTAAATGCTTCTAAAGGCAAACGCGAACGTGTTGGACGTATCCTACAAATGCATGCGAATACTCGTGAAGAAATTCAAACAGTTTATTCTGGTGATATCGCTGCAGCTGTTGGTTTGAAAGACACAACTACTGGGGATACTTTATGTGATGAGAAAGCACCAGTTATCTTAGAATCTATCGAGTTCCCTGATCCAGTTATCGAAGTTGCTGTTGAGCCGAAATCAAAAGCTGACCAAGATAAAATGGGTGTTGCTTTACAAAAGCTTGCTGAAGAAGATCCATCATTCCGCGTAACATCTAATGTTGAAACTGGTGAAACAGTTATCGCTGGTATGGGTGAACTTCACTTAGACGTCTTAGTTGACCGTATGCGTCGTGAATTTAAAGTGGATGCGAACGTTGGTGCGCCTCAAGTATCATACCGTGAAACATTCCGCTCTGGTACACAAGCAGAAGGTAAATTTGTACGTCAATCAGGTGGTAAAGGTCAATACGGTCACGTATGGATTGAATTTACACCTAACGAAGAAGGCGCTGGTTTTGAATTTGAAAATGCAATTGTCGGTGGTGTGGTTCCACGTGAATACATCCCAGCAGTTGAAAAAGGTTTAGAAGATGCAATGGCAAACGGTGTATTAGCTGGTTACCCATTAGTTGATATTAAAGCTAAACTTTATGATGGTTCATACCATGATGTCGATTCAAATGAAACAGCCTTCCGTGTTGCTGCATCTATGGCATTACGTGCTGCTGCTAAAAAAGCAAATCCAGCTATTTTAGAGCCAATGATGAAAGTGACAATTACTGTTCCTGAAGATTATCTAGGTGATGTAATGGGACATGTGACTGCTCGTCGTGGACGTGTAGAAGGTATGGAAGCACATGGTAATGCACAAATCGTTAACGCGTTTGTACCATTATCAGAAATGTTCGGATATGCAACAACTCTACGTTCTGCTACTCAAGGTCGCGGAACATTCATGATGGTCTTTGACCACTATGAAGATGTGCCGAAATCTATTCAAGAAGAAATTATTAAGAAAAATGGCGGAAACGCTGAGTAATCTTAATAGTTTATAGGAATTTCTTTCAAATAACTATATTTTTTGAGTTATTTCGTGTACAATAATTACGATGATATGGGCATGGGACAATTTGTCCCATACCTATCAAATAAAAAACAAAAACGTATTTTAGGAGGAACACTTAAAATGGCAAAAGAAAAATTTGACCGTTCTAAATCCCACGTTAACATTGGTACTATTGGCCACGTTGACCATGGTAAAACTACATTAACAGCTGCAATCACAACTGTTTTATCTAAAAAAGGTTGGGCTCAAGCTTCAGCTTATGACCAAATCGATGGTGCTCCAGAAGAGCGCGAACGTGGAATCACTATCTCAACTGCTCACGTTGAGTACGAAACTGAAACTCGTCACTATGCTCACGTTGACTGCCCAGGACACGCGGACTATGTTAAAAACATGATCACTGGTGCTGCTCAAATGGACGGCGCGATCTTAGTAGTATCTGCTGCTGATGGTCCTATGCCTCAAACTCGTGAACACATCTTGTTATCTCGTAACGTAGGTGTTCCATACATCGTTGTTTTCTTAAACAAAGTTGATATGGTTGACGATGAAGAATTATTAGAATTAGTAGAAATGGAAGTTCGTGACTTATTATCAGAATACGATTTCCCAGGCGATGACACTCCAGTTATTGCAGGTTCTGCTTTGAAAGCTTTAGAAGGCGATCCAGTTTACGAAGAAAAAATCTTTGAATTAATGGCTGCAGTTGACGAATATATCCCAACTCCAGAACGTGACAACGACAAACCATTCATGATGCCAGTTGAGGACGTATTCTCAATCACTGGTCGTGGTACTGTTGCTACAGGTCGTGTTGAACGTGGACAAGTTCGCGTTGGTGACGTTGTAGAAATCGTTGGTATCGACGAAGAAACTTCTCAAACTACTGTAACAGGTGTTGAAATGTTCCGTAAATTATTAGACTACGCTGAAGCAGGAGATAACATCGGTGCTTTATTACGTGGGGTTGCTCGTGAAGACATCCAACGTGGACAAGTTTTGTCTAAACCTGGAACTATCACTCCTCATACAAAATTCGTAGCTGAAGTTTACGTTTTAACTAAAGAAGAAGGTGGACGTCATACTCCATTCTTCACTAACTACCGTCCTCAGTTCTACTTCCGTACAACTGACGTAACTGGTGTTGTTGAATTACCTGAAGGCGTTGAAATGGTAATGCCTGGTGATAACGTAACTATCGACGTTGAATTAATCCACCCAATCGCTATCGAAGACGGAACTCGTTTCTCTATTCGTGAAGGCGGACGTACTGTTGGTTCAGGCGTTGTTACTGAAATCAAAGCTTAATTTGATAAATGTAAACGAAATGCTCCAAGCTAGAAATAGTTTGGAGTGTTCTTTTTATTTGATTAATTTTTGTTTTTTCAAATAGCGATCAACATTACTTGCAGGTTTACTTTCAAAATAATCCGCAAATTTTTTCGTCCACGGTTTTGTTTCACGGGCTTCGCCAAATGCTAGCATCGTTTGTTCATAGTCATCAATTACTTTATCTTCATACGGTTTGTAAGTGTCGTAATGAACAACAGCTGCTTCAGGTAACCTCGGTTTCACTTTCATATCAACAATTGGTTTACCAATACTTAAACCAGCAACTGGATAAACATAATCTGGTAAATGTAATAACTCGCTAATTTCTTCGATGTTATTTCGCACACTACCGACAGGGACAACGCCCAATCCAAGTGATTCGCTGGCGATAATTGCATTTTGCAAAGCTAAGCTAGCATCGGTTGTGGCAATGATTAATGGATGTAACCCTTCATCAATAGGATAATTAACATGGTGTCTTTCTGAAATTCGTTGAGTTCGTTTTAAATCGGCTAGAAATAGTAAAAAAACAGAACTTTTCAACATATGAGGATTACCTGGATTCCATTCAACTAACTGCTGACGGATTTTTTTATTTTTAATCACAAGAATCGAGTACATCTGTCCGTTCATCCATGAAGGTGCTTGCCGGGCAGAAGTTAAAATTTGTTGTAGCTCTTCCTCGCTTATTTGGTACTTCTCATCAAAGTTTCGATAACTACGATGGTTTTGTAGTAATTTTAGAGTGTCGTTCATGAGTCATTTCCTTTCTGATTTTATTCGTTACTTTTGCAAATGCTTGTTGAAAAAATGATAATTGCTTATCAGATAATCGTGTGTAATTGATTCTTACAGACATTGTATCATTACTGAATAAAAAAGAGGGAGCTAATAAGAGATTTTCTTCTAAAAATAGTCGCCAATCTTTACGGGTTAATGGTTGATGTTTCCAAGTCAACCAATAATAAAGACCGCCTTGAATGTCAGAAACGACCCAATCTTCTTTGAACGCTGTCGCAATTTGCCGGAACTGTTGGCTTCGTCGGTGTAACTCGGTAAGTAATTGGGTTTGTTGTACGTCGTAATTGTCAGATAATGCTGCTGTTGCTAATAGTTGGGGGAATAAATCAGTGTCACTTTCCATTCGTTTTTTAGCGTTTGCTAGACTGTCAATTAGCGTTTTAGGTGCTAAGAGCCACCCAATTTTAATAGAAGAACCAAACAACTTTGATAATGAACCAACATAGACGACTTGATCGGGTGCTAGACTTTTTAAAGAAGGTAGTGGCGGTTGGAAGCCTAGTTCTCGAAAGACATCATCTTCAATAATTGGTAAATGATATTTTTCGCAGATGGCTAGTACTTCTTTTCGTCGCTTGAGAGACATTGTTTTGCCAGTTGGATTCTGATAATTTGGATTTAAGTAAAGCAAGGTGATTTTTTTTGTTTGAATAGCTGTTTCCAATGCTTGACAATTAATTCCTTCTTCATCTTGTGGTAGGCCGAGTAAACGGATGCCAAGAGAAGCGAACAAAGGTAAAGCGAATAAAAAAGATGGGTCTTCGGTTGCAATGGTGCTACCAGCTTCCGCTAAGACTTGCATTAAGAGATAAATTCCTTGGGTAGAACCCGAAGTAATTAATAACTCTTGTTCCTCCATGGAACAGTCTAGTTGTTCAGCTAGTCGTGTTAATAATAGTTGTTTCAGCGGTTTATAGCCGGTCATGTGCATTTGTTTTTCTTCTTGACGAACTTGCTCCCAAGTGATTGCAGGAAATTGAAAGTCAGGAATTAAATCAGCGGGTAAGTCACCAGTATAGAGATCGAGTCCTGTTATTTGACGCTGTTTTAATTCTGTCAGGTAAGGATCTTCTTTTAAGAAAGGGCTAGACAATAAGGAGCGCCACTGATTCATCACTAATTGTCGACTTCCCCAACGACCTTCGGAAACTTTTGTTCCGCTACCTTGGTGACGTGTAATCCAGCCGAGACTGACGAGTTCTTCGTAAGCTCTTACGACTGTGGAACGATTGATTTGAAATTCGGCGGCTAATTTACGTTCTGGTGGTAATTTATCACCAGGCATGAGCTTTCCTGTCTGGATACTTTGGATGATTTCAGAAGTTAATTGTTGGTACAATGGGATGCTGTTTGTTTTATCAATATTCCACATAGGCTCACCTCGTTAAATTGGATGGTTTAAAAATAAGCCAATTGGTGGTTTTCGTCAAGTGTTCGTTTCGCTATACTAGATAAAAATAGTGAGGTGGACGAGAATGAAGAAAGTATTAACAATTGCTGGCTCGGATTCGACAGGTGGAGCTGGCATCCAAGCTGATTTAAAGACTTTTGAAGAATATGGGGTATTTGGCTTTTCCAGTCTAACGTCCATTGTTACGATGGATCCGTCAGCTGGTTGGTCACATGAAGTAACCGAATTGCCTGAAGAGTTGTTGGAAAAACAATTAGTTTCGGTATTTGCCGGTGAAGGCATAGATGCGCTTAAAACAGGGATGATGGGGAATGAGAAAAATATTCACCTAGCAAGTAAGTATATACAAAAATATGCTGTAGAAAAAGTTGTTGTAGATCCAGTAATTGCTTGTAAAGGCACAGCACAAATTTTACAACCCAAAAGTGTTGTGGGAATTAAAGAATATTTGTTGCCACAAGCATATATCGCTACACCCAATTTAGTTGAAGCAGGTATTCTATCTGAGATGGGTGATTTACTGACAATTGATGATATGAAAAAAGCGGCTGTGAAGATTCATCAACTAGGAGCGCGTCATGTTGTGGTCAAAGGAGGTCATCGTTTAGGGATGAATCGTGCAGTCGATGTATTTTATGATGGCGCTACGTATGATGTTCTAGAAAGTGAATTAATCCAAACAGACTTTAATCATGGTGCTGGTTGTACATTTGCTGCAGCTATTACAGCAGGTCTAGCCAAAGGATATACTGTCAAAGAAGCAGTCGTGTTAGCTAAAGCTTTTGTTGGTGCAGGGATTAAACAAGGAGTACACATTAATCAATTCGTGGGGCATATTTGGCATGGTGCTTATAATCAAGCAGAAAATAGAATGGGAGGGATGATAGATGAGGAAAAATAATATTCAATCAGTCGTTTTTGTGGCTTTGTTCGCTGCCTTGACAGTGATTGGGACAATGATTAAAATCCCGTTGCCAACCGGTGCTTTTGTGCATTTGGGAAATGCGGTGCTATTATTATCCGTTTTATTTTTGGGGTATTTTAAAGGATCTTTAGCTGGTGGCATAGGGTTTGCAATTTTTGATATCATGAATGGTTATGTGACAGAAGCGCCGTATTTTGTGATAGAAAGTTTTGTAGTGGGAGCGGCAGCTTATGGTTGTTTTCTACTATTTAAAAAGCAACCAACCGAGATTTGGCAAATTCTTGTGATTGCATCAGGAACCGGTGTAGCTAAATTGATAATGACGCAAATTAAGAATACGATCATGCAACTGCTTCTAGGAATGGACTTTGCACCAGCAGTTACGGCGGCAGCAACTCGCTTACCGGCTACAATTATTAATGTTTGTTTAACCGGCTTGCTTGTGTCGTTTTTGTATTTTCCATTAAAGAAAGCTTTGGAACGTACAGTAAAATAGTCTATTATATAGTAGGAATAGTTTAATTGTTCTTTGATAGCCGGATGAAAACGAGCTATTGAAGGGCAATTTTTTTATTGAAAATACGGTTGGAAAATTTTTCTGAAAAAAATAAAATTTATCGAAAAAAATGCTTGCTATTCCATTGAATACGTAATATAATCATAAAGGTGCTGCTTACACGCGATGTGTAACGCACTGGTAGAAAATGAATTCTGCCGGCTACGAAACGAGAGGTTGCGACACGCCCGGACGCTTTGCCATGGACGAGCGTGACGGAAAATTTTCGTGGAGCTATGTCTACTTTCAAAATAGACGAAGGAGGGAAAAGAAATGGCAAAACAAAAAATTCGTATCCGTTTAAAAGCGTATGAACACCGTATTTTAGACCAATCAGCGGATAAAATCGTAGAAACTGCAAAAAGAACTGGAGCGACTATCTCAGGTCCGATTCCATTGCCAACTGAACGCAGTCTTTATACAGTTATTCGTGCAACACATAAATACAAAGATTCTCGCGAACAATTCGAAATGCGTACACACAAACGTCTAATTGACATTGTGAACCCAACGCCAAAAACAGTTGATGCTTTAATGAAGCTAGACTTACCATCAGGTGTTAACATTGAAATTAAACTATAATTAAATTGGAGGTGTAATCATGACCAAAGGAATCTTAGGGAAAAAAGTGGGAATGACTCAAATCTTTACAGAATCTGGCGAATTAATTCCAGTAACTGTAGTTGAAGCTACACCAAACGTTGTTTTACAACTTAAAACAGTTGAAAACGATGGTTACGAAGCTGTTCAATTAGGTTACCAAGATTTACGTGAAGTTTTAAGTAACAAACCTGCGAAAGGTCATGTTGCAAAAGCAAACACGGCTCCTAAGCGCTTCATTCGCGAATTCAAGGATGTTGAGCTAGAGGGCTTAGAAGTAGGATCAGAAATTAAAGTTGATGTATTCCAAGCTGGAGACATCGTTGATATCACAGGAACTTCAAAAGGTAAAGGATTCCAAGGCGTTATCAAACGTCACGGACAATCTCGTGGACCAATGGCTCACGGTTCTCGTTACCACCGTCGTCCTGGATCAATGGGTCCAGTTGCTCCTAACCGCGTGTTCAAAGGTAAAAAACTTGCAGGACGTATGGGTGGCAATCGCGTAACAATCCAAAACTTGGAAATTGTACGTGTAGATGCTGAACGTAATGTTATCCTAATTAAAGGTAACGTTCCTGGCGCGAAAAAATCATTGATTACAATTAAATCAGCTGTGAAAGCTAAATAATTAGATAGGAAGAAAGGAGGAACTAAGGAATGCCGAATGTAGCATTATTTAAACAAGATGGAAGCCAAAATGGCGAAATTACTTTAAACGAAGAAATCTTCGGAATCGAACCTAATGAATCAGTTGTCTACGATGCAATCATCATGCAACGTGCTTCATTAAGACAAGGAACACACGCTGTTAAAAATCGCAGTGCAGTTCGTGGCGGTGGTCGTAAACCATGGCGTCAAAAAGGAACTGGTCGTGCCCGTCAAGGTTCAATCCGCTCACCACAATGGCGTGGAGGTGGCGTTGTCTTTGGACCAACACCACGTTCATACAGCTACAAACTTCCTAAAAAAGTTCGTCGCTTAGCAATGAAATCTGTTTTATCAGAAAAAGTTGCTGAAAATAACTTGGTAGCTGTTGAAGGATTAAACTTCGATGCACCAAAAACTAAAGAATTCAAACAAGTTCTTGCTAACTTGTCTATTGACTCTAAAGTATTAGTAGTATTAGAAGAAGGTAACGACTTTGCAGCATTATCTGCTCGTAACTTACCAAACGTTTCTGTTGTCGCTGCTAATAACGTAAGTGTCTTAGACGTTGTTTCAAACAACAAAGTGTTGGCAACTCAAACTGCTCTTACTCAAATTGAGGAGGTGCTTGCATAATGAACTTACTAGACGTAATTAAACGCCCGGTGATCACTGAAAAATCTATGCTTGCTATGGATGAAAAGAAATATACTTTCGAAGTTGACACTCGCGCGAACAAAACATTAGTAAAACAAGCTGTTGAAGCAGCATTTGGTGTTGATGTAAAAAACGTAAACATCATCAACGTGCGTCCGAAATTCAAACGCATGGGTAAACATGCAGGATACACAAGAAAACGTCGCAAAGCAGTTGTAACTTTAACTGAAGCTTCAAAAGAAATCGAAATTTTCTCAGCTGAATAAGCTACAAACAGAATAAAATAGGAGGGAAACAGAAGTGGCAATCAAACATTATAAGCCTACCTCAAATGGTCGCCGTAATATGACTTCTTCTGATTTTGCAGAAATCACTGCTTCAAAACCAGAAAAATCATTATTAGCACCATTGAAAAACCATGCTGGTCGTAACAACAACGGTCGCATCACTGTACGTCACCAAGGTGGCGGTCACAAACGTCAATACCGTTTAATCGACTTCAAACGTAACAAAGATAACGTTGTTGCAGTCGTTAAAACAATCGAATACGATCCAAACCGTTCTGCTAACATCGCGTTAGTGCATTACGAAGATGGGGTCAAAGCATATATCTTAGCACCTAAAGGATTACAAGTTGGAATGACTGTTTTCTCTGGACCAGATGCAGATATTAAAGTTGGGAATGCTTTACCACTAGAAAATATTCCAGTAGGTACTATCGTTCACAACATCGAAATGAAACCAGGTAAAGGCGGACAATTAATCCGTTCAGCTGGTACAAGTGCTCAAGTACTTGGTAAAGAAGGAAAATACGTACTAGTTCGCTTGAACTCAGGCGAAGTTCGTATGATCTTAGCAACTTGCCGTGCGACAATTGGTTCTGTTGGTAACGAACAACACGAATTAATCAACATCGGTAAAGCAGGTCGTTCTCGTTGGATGCGTAAACGCCCAACTGTTCGCGGTAGCGTAATGAACCCTAATGATCACCCACACGGTGGTGGTGAAGGTAAAGCTCCAGTCGGACGTCCAGCTCCAGTATCACCTTGGGGTCAACCAGCTATTGGTTACAAAACTCGTAACAAAAAAGCTAAATCAGACAAACTTATCGTTCGTCGTCGTAAAAACAAATAATTACATTAACCATGTGTTGCACATTTTGAGAGGAGGTTCACCATGGGTCGTAGTTTAAAGAAAGGACCTTTTGTCGATGACCATTTGATGAAAAAGGTCGAAGCACAAGAAGGCGCTGAAAAGAAAAAAGTAATTAGAACGTGGTCTCGTCGTTCTACAATCTTCCCAAGTTTTATCGGATTTACCATTGCAGTTTATGATGGTCGTAAACATGTACCAGTTTATATCCAAGAAGACATGGTAGGACATAAATTAGGTGAATTTGCACCAACTAGAACTTATCGCGGTCATGCGGCTGACGATAAAAAGACAAGACGCTAATCTGAGGGGAGGATATACAAATGGCAGAACAAATTACTTCAGCGAAAGCTATTGCTAAAACAGTTCGTGTTTCCCCTCGTAAATCACGTCTAGTTATTGACTTAATTAGAGGGAAAAACGTTGCTGAGGCAATTGCAATCCTAAAGTTCACACCAAATAAAGCAGCTGGAATCATCGAAAAAGTATTGATGTCAGCAATCGCTAATGCAGAAAACAACTTTGACTTAGATGTTGAAAACTTAGTAGTATCTGAAGCCTTTGTAAACGAAGGACCAACAATGAAACGTTTCCGTCCTCGCGCGAAAGGTTCAGCATCTCCAATCAACAAACGTACAAGTCATATTACGGTAGTTGTATCAGAAAAATAAGGAGGGATAATCAGTGGGTCAAAAAGTACATCCAATAGGTATGCGTGTAGGCATCATCCGTGACTGGGATGCTAAATGGTATGCTGAAAAAGAATATGCAGACTTTTTACACGAAGATTTAAGAATTCGCAAATTTATCGCGACTAAACTTGCTGATGCGGCTGTGTCAACAGTTGAAATCGAACGCGCTGCAAACCGCGTGAACGTATCAATCCACACAGCACGACCAGGTATGGTTATCGGTAAAGGTGGTTCTGAAGTTGAGAGCCTAAGAAAAGAATTAAACAAATTAACTGGTAAGAGAGTACACATCAACATTGTAGAAATCAAAAAACCAGATTTAGATGCTAAATTAGTCGGTGAAGGAATTGCACGTCAATTAGAAGGTCGTGTTGCTTTCCGTCGTGCACAAAAACAAGCCATCCAACGCTCAATGCGTGCTGGCGCTAAAGGAATCAAAACTCAAGTATCAGGTCGTTTGAACGGTGCAGATATCGCTCGTGCAGAAGGATACTCAGAAGGAACAGTTCCTTTACACACATTACGTGCGGATATTGATTACGCATGGGAAGAAGCAGATACAACATACGGAAAACTAGGAGTTAAAGTGTGGATCTATCGTGGAGAAGTTCTTCCAACTAAAAAGAACACTGGGAAAGGAGGGAAATAAACATGTTAGTACCTAAACGTGTAAAACACCGTCGTGAATTCCGCGGTAAAATGCGTGGAGAAGCTAAAGGTGGTAAAGAAATCGCATTTGGTGAATACGGCTTACAAGCTGTTGAATCACACTGGATTACAAACCGCCAAATCGAAGCATCTCGTATTGCAATGACTCGTTACATGAAACGTGGCGGAAAAGTGTGGATTAAAATTTTCCCTCACAAATCTTATACAAGTAAAGCCATTGGGGTTCGTATGGGTAAAGGTAAAGGGGCTCCTGAAGGATGGGTATCACCAGTTAAACGTGGTAAAATCATGTTTGAAATTGCTGGCGTACCTGAAGAAGTGGCGCGCGAAGCACTACGTCTTGCTTCACACAAATTACCAATGAAAACTAAAATCGTAAAACGTGAAGAAATGGGTGGTGAATCGAATGAAGGTTAAAGAAATCAGAGAATTAACCACTGCCGAAATGCTAGATCAAGAAAAACAATTAAAAGAAGAATTGTTTAATCTTAGATTCCAATTAGCTACAGGTCAACTAGAAAACACTGCACGTATCCAAGAAGTACGTAAATCGATTGCACGCATCAAAACTGTTTTGCGTGAACAAGCTAAGTAATAGTGGAAGGAGGCCATTTAGCGTATGACTGAAGAAAGAAATCAACGCAAAGTTTATCAAGGTCGCGTGGTATCCGATAAAATGGATAAAACAATTACAGTAGTAGTTGAAACTAAGAAAAACCACCCTATCTACGGTAAACGCATGAAATATTCTAAGAAATACAAAGCACATGATGAAAACAACGAAGCAAAAGTTGGTGACATCGTGAAAGTTATGGAAACTCGTCCATTATCAGCTACGAAACGTTTCCGTCTAGTAGAGATTGTTGAAAAGGCAGTGATTATTTAATCACACGAGATTTTCCTATATAGATTGAATTTCAAAATCTGAAAGGAGGATACACATCGTGATCCAACAAGAAAGTCGTTTAAGAATTGCTGACAACTCAGGCGCACGCGAAATTCTAACAATCAAAGTCCTTGGTGGCTCAGGCCGTAAGACTGCCAATATCGGTGACGTTATTGTTGCTACGGTTAAACAAGCAACGCCAGGTGGAGTTGTTAAAAAAGGTGACGTAGTTAAAGCTGTTATCGTTCGTACGAAATCAGGCGCTCGCCGTGCAGACGGTTCTTATATCAAATTTGATGAAAATGCTGCGGTTATTATCCGTGATGATAAGAGCCCACGTGGAACTCGTATCTTTGGACCAGTTGCTCGTGAATTACGCGAAGGCAACTTCATGAAGATCGTTTCCCTAGCACCAGAAGTACTATAATTGTTATCCATTATCAAAGGAGGTGCGAAACAGTAATGTTTGTTAAAAAAGGCGATAAAGTTAAAGTTATCACTGGGAAAGACAAAAACAAAGAGGGCATCGTTTTAGAAGCTCTACCTAAAAAAGATAAAGTTGTTGTTGAAGGTGTTAACATCATTAAAAAACACCAAAAACCTTCTCAAGCTGCACCACAAGGTGGAATCGTTGAGGTTGAAGCGCCAATTCACGTTTCTAACGTAATGTTGATTGACCCTTCTACAGGCGAAGCTACACGTATCGGCTACAAAGAAGTTGACGGCAAAAAAGTCCGTGTTTCTAAAAAAACCGGAGAAGTTATCGATAAATAATCATATTAAGGAAGGAGGGGCTTACTGAATGAACCGCCTTAAAGAAAAATATACAAAAGAAGTTGTTCCATCATTAATGGAAAAATTTGAATATAATTCTGTAATGCAAGCACCAAAAGTTGATAAAATCGTTATTAACATGGGTGTGGGTGATGCAGTATCTAATGCTAAAAACTTAGACAAAGCTGTTGAAGAATTAGCTCTAATCTCTGGTCAAAAACCATTGATTACAAAAGCCAAAAAATCAATCGCTGGATTCCGTTTACGTGAAGGAATGCCAATCGGTTGTAAAGTAACTCTACGTGGAGAAAGAATGTATGAGTTCTTAGACAAATTAGTTTCAGTTTCATTACCACGTGTACGTGACTTCCACGGTGTTAGTAAAAAAGCGTTCGATGGACGCGGTAACTACACATTAGGTGTCAAAGAACAATTAATCTTCCCAGAAGTTGATTACGACTTGGTAGATAAAGTACGTGGAATGGATATCGTTATTGTAACTACTGCCAACACAGACGAAGAGTCTCGTGAATTGTTAACTCAATTAGGCATGCCATTCCAAAAATAAAAAAAGGAGGCGAACTACGTGGCTAAAAAATCAATGATTGCTAAAAACAAACGCCCTGCAAAACACTCAACTCAAGAATACACACGTTGCGAACGTTGCGGACGTCCACATTCAGTTTATCGTAAATTTAAACTTTGCCGTATTTGCTTCCGCGAACTTGCCTATAAAGGTCAAATTCCCGGCGTGAAGAAAGCTAGCTGGTAAACAAGTAAACTCGCATAAAGGAGGTAAATCATCTAATGGTCATGACAGATCCAATTGCAGATTTTCTAACACGCATTCGTAATGCCAACATGGTAAAACACGATGTATTAGAAGTGCCTGCTTCAAAAATCAAACGTGATATCGCTGAAATCTTGAAAAAAGAAGGTTTCATTCGCGATGTTGAATATATCGAAGATGACAAACAAGGCGTTATCCGCGTATTTCTTAAATACGGTAAAAATGGGGAACGTGTTATCACTAACTTGAAACGTATTTCTAAACCAGGTCTACGTGCTTATGTTAAAGCTGACGAAGTACCAAAAGTATTAAACGGTTTAGGTATTGCAATCATCTCAACTTCTGACGGTGTAATCACTGATAAAGAAGCTCGAGTTAAAAATGTTGGCGGCGAAGTTGTCGCTTATGTATGGTAATTTAAAATAATACACAAGGAGGTGTCTCTACGTGAGTCGTATCGGTAATAAAGTAGTCGTTCTTCCTGCTGGCGTTGAAGTTAAGCAAGATGGAAATGACATTACAGTTAAAGGACCTAAAGGTGAATTAACTCGTACTTTTTCTTCAGATATTAAAATGAATATCGAAGGAAACGAAGTAACTTTCACTCGTCCAAATGACAGCAAAGAAATGAAAACAATCCACGGAACTACTCGTGCAAACTTCAATAACATGGTTGTTGGTGTAAGCGAAGGTTTCAAAAAAGGATTAGAACTTATCGGGGTTGGGTACCGTGCACAATTACAAGGTTCAAAACTTGTTTTAAACGTGGGTTACTCAAATCCTGTTGAAATGAACGCTCCTGCTGGATTGACAGTAGAAGTTCCATCTAATACATCTATCGTTGTATCAGGAACTAGCAAAGAAATGGTTGGCGAATTTGCAGCTAACATTCGCGGTGTTCGTCCTCCAGAACCTTATAAAGGTAAAGGTATTCGCTATGTTGGTGAATTCGTACGCCGTAAAGAAGGTAAAACTGGTAAATAATCGTAAACTAAGTTTACGATTCGCGGCTTAGGCTAGCAAATATAAAGAGGTGACAATTGTGATTACAAAACCAGATAAAAATAAAACACGTCAAAAGAGACATCGTCGTGTACGTAACAAAATCTCTGGTACTGCTGAGTGCCCACGCTTGAACGTTTTCCGTTCTAACAAAAACATCTACGCGCAAATTATTGATGACGTAGCGGGTGTGACGCTAGCAAGTGCCTCTGCCTTGGATAAAGATATTTCAGGTGGAACAAAAGTTGAGCAAGCACAAGCTGTTGGTAAATTAGTAGCAGAACGTGCAGCAGCAAAAGGTATTAAAGAAGTAGTCTTTGACCGTGGTGGATACCTTTACCATGGCCGTGTAGCAGCTTTAGCTGAAGCAGCTCGCGAAAATGGACTAGAATTTTAGAAGAAGGAGGAACACCATTCATGGTTTATATTGATCCAAAACACTTGGAATTAGAAGACCGCGTTGTTGCGATTAACCGTGTAACAAAAGTTGTAAAAGGTGGACGTCGTTTACGTTTCGCAGCTTTAGTTGTTGTCGGTGACAAAAACGGACATGTGGGATTTGGTACTGGTAAAGCCCAAGAAGTTCCAGAAGCAATCCGTAAAGCAGTTGAAGACGCTAAGAAAAACTTGGTTGAAGTGCCAATGGTTGGTTCTACAATCCCTCACGAAGTTATCGGAGTATTCGGTGGTGGACGTATCTTAATGAAACCTGCAGTAGAAGGTTCTGGGGTAGCCGCTGGTGGACCTGTTCGTGCCGTATTGGAATTAGCTGGGGTAGCTGATATCACATCTAAATCTTTAGGTTCAAACACTCCTATCAACGTTGTTCGCGCAACTGTTGAAGGTTTAAAACAATTAAAACGCGCTGAAGAAGTGGCAGCACTTCGCGGCAAATCAGTTGAAGAATTAATCGGTTAAGGAGGACAAAAATAATGACTGAATTAAAAATTACTTTAAAACGCAGTGTTATCGGCCGTCCTCAAAACCAACGCGATACTGTTAAAGCGTTAGGTCTAGGTAAAGTGAACAGCACAGTTGTTAAACCAGCTAACGATGCAATCAAAGGCATGGTTAACACTATCTCTCACTTAGTGGACGTAGAAGAAGTATAAATATCATTTGAATAGATTTACTTTGATTAAGGAGGTGCCAAACCATGAAACTTCATGAATTAAAATCTGCAGAAGGATCACGTCACGTACGAAACCGTGTTGGTCGTGGTACATCATCTGGTAATGGTAAAACAGCTGGACGTGGACAAAAAGGTCAAAAAGCTCGTTCAGGTGGTGGAGTACGTTTAGGTTTTGAAGGTGGACAAACACCATTGTTCCGTCGTTTACCAAAACGTGGTTTTACAAACATTAACCGTAAAGAATACGCAGTTGTCAATCTTGACGCCCTAAATCGCTTTGAAGATGGAACTGAAGTAACTCCAGTCACTTTAGTTGAAGCTGGTATCGTGAAAAACGAAAAATCAGGAATCAAAGTGTTAGGAAACGGCGAATTAACTAAGAAATTAAATGTGAAAGCAGCTAAATTCTCTAAAGCAGCTGAAGAAGCAATCGTTGCTGCTGGTGGAACAATCGAGGTGATCTAATGCTATCACTTTTAAAGAATGCTTTTAAAGTCAAAGATATTAGATCCCGGATTTTTTTCACTATTGGAATTTTGTTTGTTTTTCGTTTAGGTACGCATATTACCGTACCTGGCGTTGACGTCAATCGTTTGTTAAGTATTTCCGACTTACCATTTTTAAACATGTTAGATTTGGTTAGTGGGAGTGCTATGCAACGTTTCTCTATTTTTTCCATGGGAGTTTCGCCTTATATTACTGCATCAATTATCGTTCAATTGATGCAAATGGATATTGTGCCGAAATTTGTTGAGTGGTCAAAACAAGGAGAAGTGGGTCGGAAGAAATTAAATCAGGCAACACGCTATATCACATTAGTCTTAGGATTTTTGCAATCAATGGCGCTAGTAACCGGATTCCAATTTTGGACCCAATTTGAGTTCTTACCTAATCCAAATGTTTCAACATACGTCACTATCGGAATTATCCTGACAACTGGTACGATGTTTGTCACTTGGTTAGGGGAACAAATCACTGAAAAAGGTATCGGAAATGGTGTGTCGATGATTATCTTTGCGGGTATCATCTCACGCTTACCAGTCGATGTGAAAGAATTAATTGAAGACTACTTTATTAATATTGATTCTGCGGATTTGTGGAAATCAGTCATTTTTATGATTGTTTTAGTTCTTGCAATTTTGGCAATTGTTACGTTTGTAACCTATTTCCAACAAGCAGAACGTAAAATTCCGATTCAATATACAAAACGAGTAGCAGGAGCACCAACTAGCAGTTACCTTCCGTTGAAAGTAAATGCAGCAGGGGTTATCCCAGTTATCTTCGCTAGTTCATTGATTACTTTACCGAATTCAGTGTTACAAGCTTTTGGTTCATTCAAAGGAGAAGCTTGGTTTGAAATTGTCACAACGCTTTTTGATTACAATACTGTCCCTGGGGCAATTTTGTATACCACATTAATCGTTGGATTTACGTTCTTCTATGCATTTGTTCAAGTCAATCCAGAGAAATTAGCTGAAAACTTGCAAAAACAAGGCAGCTATATTCCAAGTGTGCGACCAGGCAAAGGAACAGAAGAATATGTCTCAAAACTTTTGATGCGTTTGAGTACAGTAGGTGCTCTTTTCTTAGGACTTGTAGCACTATTGCCTATTATTGCTCAAATGTTGTGGAATTTACCACAGTCAATTGGTTTGGGAGGAACAAGTTTATTGATCGTTATTGGTGTAGCTCTAGAAACTGCTAAACAGTTAGAAGGACTAATGCTAAAACGTAAATATACTGGTTTCATCAATTAAAGTTTTATGAGGTGTTGGGGATTTCCTCAACACTGTTCAGAAACTTATTGGAGGAGTTAATATGAACCTCATTTTAATGGGACTACCCGGTGCTGGAAAAGGCACTCAAGCAGAACGAATTATTGCTGAGTACAATATTCCGCATATTTCTACGGGCGATATGTTTCGTGCGGCAATGGCAAATGAAACAGCCCTAGGATTAAAAGCAAAATCATACATGGATAACGGTGATTTAGTACCTGATGAAGTGACCAACGGGATTGTAAAAGAACGTTTAGCAGAATCAGATACAGATAAAGGTTTCTTATTGGATGGTTTCCCTCGTACATTGGATCAAGCGCAAGCGTTAGATGCAATGATGAAAGACCTAGGAAAAGAAATTGATGCTGTCATCGAAATCAATGTCCCTGAAGAAATTCTTGTTGATCGTTTAGCTGGTCGCTATATGTGTCGTGATTGCGGTGCAACTTATCATAAAGTATTTAATCCTACGAAAGTAGAAGGTACTTGTGATCGTTGTGGCGGACATGATTTCTATCAGCGAGAAGATGATAAGCCTGAGACGGTCAAAAATCGTCTAGCTGTCAATGTGAAAAGTAGTGAACCAATCTTAGCATATTACAAAGAAAAAGGTTTATTGCAGTCTATTGATGGTAATCGTGAAATCGATGCTGTATTTGCAGATGTAAAAAATATCATCGAGTAACGATCGATTGCCCGCATTCCGACTTGCAATTTGGTAACTTTCTCTTGCTAAGTATGATATATTGTGATAGAATATATCAGTCCGACTTCTAAGAAATTAGAAGATTGTTTTGAGAATCTACGGTGGGAGCAAAGGTTTCCGCCATTTTATCGTGTGAAAATGCGAAACAAGTACAAGGAGGTACTGTGCGTGGCAAAAGAAGATATGATTGAAGTCGAAGGTACAGTCGTCGAAACTTTGCCGAATGCAATGTTTAAAGTCGAATTGGAAAATGGACACCAAGTTCTTGCTACAGTTTCCGGTAAAATTAGAATGCATTACATTCGTATTTTGCCAGGAGATAAGGTGACAGTAGAATTGTCGCCGTATGACTTGAGCCGTGGCCGTATTACGTATCGTTTTAAATAATTGTACTCCGTAAAACCACAGGAGGTATTATCATGAAAGTAAGACCATCAGTAAAACCAATGTGTGAACATTGTAAAGTAATTCGTCGTAATGGACGCGTTATGGTGATTTGCCCAGCAAATCCAAAACATAAACAACGTCAAGGATAATCGGAGGTGTAACAAAATATGGCTCGTATTGCAGGAGTAGATATTCCTCGTGATAAACGCGTAGTAGTTTCTCTTACTTATATTTATGGTATTGGTAACACTACAGCTAAAAAAGTTCTAGCTGACGCTGGCGTTTCTGAAGATGTTCGTGTTCGTGACTTAACGAATGAACAAACAGACGCTATTCGTTCAGAAATTGACAAATTAAAAGTTGAAGGCGACCTACGTCGTGAAACTAACTTGAACATCAAACGTTTGATGGAAATCGGTTCTTACCGTGGTATCCGTCATCGCCGTGGATTGCCAGTTCGTGGTCAAAACACGAAAAACAATGCACGTACTCGTAAAGGCCCGACTAAAACAGTCGCAGGCAAGAAAAAATAATTCCTAAGTGAAGGAGGTTAAAACTTCATGGCAGCAAAAAAAGTGAGTCGTAAACGCCGTGTGAAAAAGAATATTGAATCAGGTATCGCGCATATCCATTCAACATTCAATAATACAATCGTGATGATCACTGATACTCATGGTAATGCTTTAGCATGGTCATCAGCTGGTGCATTAGGTTTCAGAGGAAGCAGAAAATCAACACCTTTTGCCGCTCAAATGGCAGCAGAAACTGCAACAAAAGCAGCAATGGAACACGGATTAAGAACTGTTGATGTAACTGTTAAAGGTCCTGGTTCAGGACGTGAAGCAGCAATTCGTTCATTACAAGCAGCAGGTTTAGAAGTGACTGCAATCCGTGACGTAACTCCAGTTCCTCATAATGGATGCCGCCCTCCAAAACGCCGTCGTGTTTAATGAGTGCCGCTCATTTTGAGTATCAATAATTACGTCATTGAACAAGACACTTTTCGTTTTGAAAGGGGTAAGAGATAAGAATGATTGAATTCGAAAAACCAAGAATTGCCAAAATTGATGAAGAGAAAGATTATGGAAAGTTCATTGTTGAACCTCTTGAAAGAGGTTATGGAACTACTTTAGGAAATTCCCTACGTCGCATTTTGTTATCTTCTCTACCAGGTGCAGCAATTACTAATATTCAAATTGATGGAGTCTTACATGAATTCTCAACTATTAAGGGTGTTCGAGAAGACGTTGCTCAAATCATCTTGAATATCAAAGGTCTTGCATTAAAAATGTACGGTGAAGAAGAAAAGACCCTTGAAATCGATATTACTGGACCAGCTACAGTAACTGCCGGCGATATTATCGTTGATAGTGATGTAGAAATCCTTAATAAAGACATGTACATTTGTACTGTTTCTGAAGGAACAACTTTCCATGCTCGTCTAACTGTTAGACCGGGTCGCGGATATGTTCAAGCAGACGAAAATAAAAAAGAAGATATGCCAATTGGTGTACTTCCAGTTGATTCAATCTACACACCTGTACGTCGTGTGAACTACCAAGTAGAAAATACACGTGTTGGTCGTCGTGATGATTTCGACAAATTAACGATGGAAATTTGGACAGATGGTTCTATTGAGCCGTTAGATGCAATGAGTTTAGCTGCAAAAATCATGACTGAACATTTAGACATCTTTGTTAACCTAACTGATGAAGCGAAAAACGCTGAAATCATGGTTGAAAAAGAAGAAACACAAAAAGAAAAAATGTTGGAAATGACAATTGAAGAATTAGACTTATCTGTACGTTCATATAACTGTCTAAAACGTGCAGGAATTAATACTGTACAAGAATTGACAAATAAATCTGAACCAGAAATGATCAAAGTTCGTAATTTAGGTCGTAAATCTCTTGAAGAAGTGAAAGCCAAATTACATGATTTAGGTTTAGGATTACGTAAAGACGATTAATTTTTACGAAGGAGGGAAACCACGTGAGTTATCGTAAACTAGGACGCACATCTAGTCAACGTAAAGCGATGTTGCGTGATTTAACAACTGATTTATTCATTAATGAACGCATCGTTACGACTGAAGCTCGTGCGAAAGAAGTTCGTTCAACTGCTGAAAAAATGATCACTCTAGGAAAACGCGGTGATTTACATGCACGCCGTCAAGCTGCTGCATACGTTCGCAATGAAGTAGCAAGTGTCCGTGAAGAAAACGACGAAATCGTTATCGAATCAGCTTTACAAAAGCTATTCAATGATATCGCTCCTCGTTACACTGAACGCCAAGGTGGCTACACACGTATCTTGAAAACAGAACCAAGACGCGGAGATGCTGCACCAATGGTTATCCTAGAATTAGTTTAAAATCACACTTACTAAACGGATTACCGTTTAGCATCACTTTGTAGATGAACTTTAGAGTGTTATGATGTTGGAAGGCAACTTCCGAGTCTAGCTCGGCGCTACCCCCTGAAATTATTTCAGGGGGTATGCACTCATCATAAAAGTGTTTTTTTTTTATCCTCGAATAAGTGTCAAGACACTTTGGGTTATTGGAGAATGAAAAAAAGCAGGTATTTTCCATGAAAGCCTTCAGAACAATTGAAATCTTCCTTTTTTTTTGGTAGTGTTAGTTAGAATCAATTTGGAATATCAGTTATACTTAGCTAAAACCAAGTGAGGAGTACGTATGAAACCAATTATTGAATTAAATAACCTTACATTTAAATATCAGCAAACGGATAGTCGTCCGGCATTAGCAGATGTGTCACTTTCCATTAATCAAGGGGAGTGGGTCGCAATTATCGGTCATAATGGCTCAGGTAAATCAACATTAGCCAAAACAATTAATGGGTTACTACTTCCTGAAAGCGGTACGGTTGCCGTAGGTGGTAATGTGTTGAATGAAGAGAATATTTGGTCGATTAGAAGAATGGTCGGCATGGTCTTTCAAAACCCAGATAACCAATTTGTTGGAGCAACTGTTGAAGATGATGTTGCCTTTGGAATGGAGAATCAAGGGGTGCCACGTGATGAAATGATTCAACGTGTGAATGATGCACTTAATCAAGTTCGTATGTCAGATTTTGCAACACGTGAACCGGTCCGTCTTTCTGGTGGACAAAAACAACGTGTAGCGATTGCGGGTGTCGTTGCTTTACGCCCGGATATTATTATTTTAGATGAGGCAACGAGCATGCTAGATCCCGAAGGTCGGGAAGAAGTCATTACGACAATTAAGCAAATTAAAGAAGAAAACAATTTGACAGTTATTTCAATTACCCATGATATTGACGAAGCAGCAAATGCTAATCGTGTCTTAGTGATGCGCCAAGGGCAATTAGTTGATGAAGGAACTCCAGAAAAGATTTTTTCTGCCGGACCTAAATTAGTAGAAATGGGCTTAGATTTGCCATTTCCTGAAAAACTGAAACAATCGCTAAAAGAACGTGGGATTGATGTGCCGCAAGAATATCTAACTGAAGAAGGGATGGTCGAATGGCTATGGACATCCGTTTTGAAAAAGTAAATTTTACGTATCAACCACATTCTCCTTTTGAACAGAAGGTTTTATTTGATATCGATTTGGATATCAAAGAAGGCTCTTATACAGCACTCGTTGGTCATACAGGAAGTGGTAAGTCAACGTTGTTACAACATTTAAATGCATTGTTAAAACCGACAGAGGGCAATGTAACGATTGGTGATCGTGTGATTACACCAGATACAAACAATAAAAATTTAAAACCGATTCGTAAAAAAGTCGGGATTGTCTTTCAGTTCCCCGAAGCGCAATTATTTGAAGAAACGGTAGCAAAAGATATTGCGTTTGGACCAAAAAACTTTGGGGTTTCTGAAGAAGAAGCATTAAAGTTAGCGACTGAAAATTTGTCATTGGTTGGTTTAGATGATTCTTATTTAGAACGTTCACCCTTTGACCTTTCTGGGGGGCAAATGCGTCGTGTAGCAATCGCTGGGGTCTTGGCTATGGAACCTGAAGTTCTTGTCTTAGACGAGCCAACAGCGGGCTTAGATCCACAAGGGCGTAAAGAGATGATGGAAATGTTTGAGCGTCTTCATAAGGAAAAAAATATCACGATTGTTTTAGTTACCCATTTAATGGATGATGTGGCAAATTTTGCCGATTATGTGTATGTCCTAGAAAAAGGAAGAGTTGTCAAATCTGGTGAACCAGCTGTCGTGTTTCAAGATGTAACATGGTTACATGAAAAGCAATTAGGAGTGCCGACAGCTGCTGAATTTGCTCAACGTTTAATGGACAAAGGGTTGGTCTTTGATCAATTACCATTAACTTCAGAAATGCTAGCAGATGCTATTCTTGCACAAGGAGGATTTGCTCATGATGAATAAATTAATATTAGGGCGCTATATTCCGGGCGACTCATTGATTCATCGGTTGGATCCTCGTGCAAAACTAATCGCTAGTTTTTATTTTATTGGTATTATCTTTTTTGCAAACAATTGGCAAAGTTACCTCTTTTTAACGTTATTTACACTAGGTAGTATTTATTTATCTAAAGTAGATATAGGTTTCTTTATTCGGGGCGTGCGTCCGTTGCTTTGGTTGATTTTATTCACCGTCGCTCTACAAATCTTCTTTACAAGTGGAGGCGAAGTATACTGGCGTTGGGGTGTCTTTCAGTTGACTGAATTTGGCTTACGTAACGGAATATTTATTTTTTGTCGTTTTGTCTTGATTATTTTTATGTCAACATTACTAACATTGACGACACCACCGTTGGAATTATCTGATGCGATTGAGTATTTGTTACGTCCGTTGAAAGCTATTAAGTTTCCCGTACATGAAATCTCTTTGATGCTATCAATTGCTTTGCGTTTTGTTCCAACATTAATGGATGAAACGGAAAAAATCATGAATGCGCAACGTGCGCGCGGAGTAGATTTTAGTGAAGGTAATTTAGTGCAAAAGATGAAAGCAGTGGTACCATTATTGATTCCTTTGTTTGTAAGTAGCTTTAATCGTGCCGATGATTTAGCAACGGCCATGGAAGCCAGAGGATACCAAGGTGGCGAAGGCCGTAGTAAATATCGGGTCTTGCATTGGGAATTAAGAGATACTGTAACCATTATCGCCTTTATTATTTTGACAATTGGTTTAATTTATTTAAGAAATTAGAACTGGGACAGAACGGCAAGTGAGCATATCTAGCCATTGTTAGATAGGTCATGAAGGTTCTGTCGCAGTTTTTTTGAAAGGAAGCAATTTATGATTCGATATAAAGCAATTATTGCCTATGACGGCACGAATTTTAACGGATTTCAACGTCAACCGCAAGGGCGAACCGTCCAAGAAGAAATCGAAAAAACATTGAGTAAAATGGCTAGTCAGAGAATTGAAATTCATGGATCAGGACGCACAGATGCAGGAGTTCATGCACACGGTCAAGTTATCCATTTCGATTTTCCTTATGAACGGCCATTAGAAAAAATGCGTTTTGGCTTAGATACACAAACACCAGATGATATTGCTGTGAAAGATGTTGAAATTGTTGCAGAAGATTTCCATTCACGGTATTTAGTCAAAGAGAAAATTTATGAGTTTCGTGTGGATATTGGCAAACCACGTAGTCCTTTTCGTCGTTTTTATGCTAGTTATTTCCCATACCCGATTGATGTTGAAAAAATTCAACAAGCCTTGCCTGATTTTTTAGGTACGCATGATTTTACATCATTTTGTTCAACAGGCAGTTCGGTAGAAGATAAGACGCGAACGATTTATGAAGCGAAATTAGCGGTAAACGAAGCAGGCGATGAATTAGTCTTTACTTTCCGTGGTGATGGGTTCTTGTATAAAATGATTCGGATTATGGTCGGCACGTTATTGAAAATAGGCAATGATCGTTTACCAACAGATAGTATTCCAAGCATTATTGCTGGGAAAGATCGTAATTTAGCTGGACCAACAGCTCATCCGGAAGGGCTATATTTAAAAGAAGTACGCTATTAAAGCAAATCAAAAGTCATTTCATTTTGAAGTGGCTTTTTTTGCTGCAAAAAAGCGAATGGAATCAATCCATTCGCTTTTCATAATATCTTGTAAAGAGGATAAACAAAATCATACAGAGAACAAAAAGAGTCAAGCCAATGAGAAAGCCTTGTGGTAAATACGATAGCTGAATGTCGTGGGTACCTTTGGGGATTGTTAGACTAACAAAAGCATCTTGAAAGGCGGTAATAGGGACTTTTTTGCCGTCAATCGTTGCTGACCATCCTTTGTCATACGGAATCGTCGTAATTAATTGCTGTGACGTTTCTGTGGTTACTTGACCAGAAGCACTTCGTTTGCCAGTAGTTAACGAGACGCTTTTGCTTTTAATACTGTCAATCGTCCGTTGGTACGCTTGTGTATCTAAAGTGACGACTTGTGGATTTTGGAAAGAGACTTCTTTCGTACCGTAAAAACTAGCCGTCACTTGCACAGTGGTTGGTGTATCGTAATAACCTAAATCGTAATATTGACCATTGATGTTGATTTGCGTTTTTCGTTGTTCACCATTGACGGTAATGGTAGCTGTCGAGCTTTCTAATTGAGCAAAATTTGTCGGATATAGGCTTAAATATGCTTGCGAGTGTGCGGGAACTTGGACTTCCCAAGTCACATTTTTAGCTACATTGCTCGTTTGCTCGGTAAATTTCGTGTGATTTCCTTGTTGCGTCATGTTCGTGTTTTCGGTTTTAATGACGGTTAAGGGATGGAAATGATAAAAAGTTTCATTTTGTCCGGATAACCCATTCATTAAATTGGTTTGGCTGCTCAAATTATCATTTTCGAATTGTGTAATATCTTGAATGCTCGCATCTGCTAAGAAACCAAGCGGTAAGGCATTTTTATTTTCGTAAAGGAGATAATCACCACTAGTTGCAAGTGGTTCGAAGCCGTATTTATGAATCGCTTGTTTTGCAATATTGTATTTAATGCCGACGAAGCCATCCATCAGCAAAGTGTTGTTCGGATAGCGGATATTTAGATTTGTTCCTCGCGAACGGAAGCCTAATTGGTCAAGGTAACTAGAAGAATGACGATTGCGAATAGATGAAAACATCCCGACGCCGCTGTAACCATAATTGATACTGTCATTAGAAGAGACCGGATCTAAATTTTCTAAACGATAGAAGGCCTCATTGTCGGCTTTCGCCTGTTCTATGAGCGTATGAATATCTTTGTATGGCTGAGTATAAAGACTACGAGAAGCATAGTTCCAGTCTGCTAGGATGCCACGCAACATGCCATTAGTATTTAAAGTCATTTCTAAAGAAACAAATAATACCATGAATAATGCGAAGTGTTTTTTTGTAAAACGACCAGATTGGTAAAAACCAATGATTAGCGTGTAGACCACCAAAAAAACAACTGTTAATACAAAGGAAAGAATTGTTACATACTCATATTTTTCTTTTGGAAGAAATCCGTACACAACGCTAAAAATTGCAATCCAAATCAATAAAATAGCAATCATCTTGCCGTGATCTTTCGGCTTGAATTGCTCCCACCCATAGCCTGCTAACATCAGAAGTAAGAATGAAAGCAAATAAGCATAGCGGAATAAAAACATATTAGGTGCATGCATCCCATGCCAAAATAAATTTAAAGGAACAATATAAAAACTAGCCATTAAAATAGCAAACAAGCAAGCATTGAAAAATTTTTGTTTCCAAGGGATGTTTGATACAAAATACAAGGTGGCAAATGCTAAAGGCAAGAGACCGATATAAATGAAGGGGATGGAACCATATTTCGTGGTATCGTAAACCCCAATCATATTTTTAATAAAAAAGTCGAAACCGCTCGTTGCTGCTGTTTTAAAAGAGGTAATGGCAGTTAATTCTTCTCCGTTGGTTCGTAAATCTAAAATCGCCGGTAAAATAATAATCATGGATGCGCCACCAGCTAGTAGAGAAGTAATACCATAAGGAATTACGCGTGTTTTATACTTAGACCAATGACTGAATAGTTGACTAAGAAAATATAAAAAAGAGAAAATCCCAATCATAAATCCCATATAAAAGCTGGAAAAAAAGAGCATAAAATAACTGATAAATAATAATTTGGGTTTTTTATTTTGTAGTAAACGATCGATACCCCAAATAATTAATGGGAGATAGACGAAGGCATCTAACCACATGACCAATTCGGAATGTGCGGTAATAAAGGACATTAAAGCATAACAAACAGCTAAGGTAACCTGATGCCAAGGCTGAATCTTAAACGTGTGTTTTGCATAAAACCAAAAAGCCAGACCAGCACTTCCGATTTTTAATAACGTAAGGAAATAAAGGGCATCTGGCATCCATTGATTTGGAAAGAGCAAGACAAGTGGCGTAAAGAATCCACCTAAATAATAAGAAATTAAGGAGAGATAGTTTAAGCCGAGTGACGCATTCCAAGAATAAAAAATACTTTGTTTTCCAAGTAATACGTTTCGAAAACTTGCGTGAAAATTAGAGAATTGAGAAAACGCATCGCTTGCCAAAACGCTTCGGCTACTTCCAGGGAAAATACCTAAGGTTAAATAAACAAAAGCCATCAATAGTAAAGGAATAAAAAAGCTGGCAAAGATATAACGCTTATTTTGTTTATAGAATTCTTTGATTGTTACCAATAAAAGGGCCTCCTAATCTGATTAAAATAGTGAATTAAGTGTACCATAGAATAAGTAATAGGAAAAAGAAATACTGATAATCCAATGAGTGTTTTAACCTCATTTTAAAGAGTAAAAAAAGGAAAGCGATAAAATTCGCTTTCCTTTTTTACTATCTGTCACGCAAGGCAACAGGTTTGTCTAAAATCTCTTTGTAAATCATCGCCTGAGCTAAATTTTTCTTTTCTAATGTAAAGCTTTTGGTTTTAGCTTTTTTGACTGAAGCAACTTTTGGTTTAGGTGGCGATGGCGAAACTTGTAAAGTAGTTGTTGCTTCACGAGCTTCTCGTTCCGCTAAAATTCGTTGCTTGGTTGCTTCTTGCTGTTGTTTTTGCTCAGCAGAGAGGTGCTTTTTTTGGACAACATGTTGATTGCGTTTCGGAATGTTCTGTTGTTCTCTGACATCATCGGCTAATGATTGAATCTCTTGTTTTAATTCTGTAAAGAGTGCTTTCTTTGTTTGTGGTTGTTGTGACTTTGTTGATTGTGCCTGTTCGTGATTACGTGGTGCATATTGTGGCGCACGAGTTACTTGCGTGTTGTGACGCTGTATCTTTTGATTGCGTCTTCGACTAGCTTGGACTGCTCGTAAAATAAGCGCAACAATAATAACAACTGGCACAATACTAAATAAGAAACTAAACAACAATGAAATAATGATATACATAGGAATCACGCTTCTTCATCTGAAGAGTCTGCTTGTTCAGAAATTGCCGTTCTCATTTCTGTGTCGGCATTAACATTTTGCATTTTGTAATAGTCCATCACACCTAAATTCCCACTGCGTAATGCTTCTGCCATTGCCAATGGTACTTCCGCTTCGGCTTCCACAACTTTCGCTTGCATTTTTTGGACTTCGGCACGCATTTCTTGTTCTTGGGCAATCGCCATTGAACGACGTTCTTCCGCTTTAGCTTGCGCAATGTTTTTATCCGCTTCGGCTTGGTCTGTTTGTAATTGTGCACCGATGTTCCGTCCGACATCAACGTCTGCAATATCAATCGATAGAATTTCAAAGGCAGTTCCTGAATCAAGTCCTTTACTTAAAACGGTTTTGGAAATTGAATCGGGATTTTCTAACACTTCCGCATGGAGTGCAGAGGAACCTACCGTTGTAACAATCCCTTCACCAACACGAGCGATGATGGTATCTTCGCCGGCACCACCAACTAAGCGTTCGATATTTGCACGAACAGTAACTTTGGCTTTAACGATGATTTCAATCCCGTTTTTAGCTACAGCTGCAATTTTTGGTGTTTCGATAACTTTTGGGTTAACGGATACTTGTACCGCTTCAAATACATCACGACCAGCTAAATCAATCGCTGCCGCTTTTTCAAATTCCAAGTCAATATCTGCACGTTGTGATGCAATGAGTGCATCAATAACACGGTTTACATTCCCTCCAGCAAGGTAATGTGCTTCTAACTGATTGGTTGAAAGTACTAAGCCAGCTTTGGTTGCTTTGATTAATGGCTGAATAATTTTTTGAGGGTTGACGCGTCGTAAACGCATTCCGATTAATGTACCAATACTTACTTTTACGCCTGAAAAGTAAGCTGTAATCCACAGTCCAACAGGGACAAATCGTAAAAATATTGTCAGGGCTACTAAGACAACAACTGCTGCAATTATTAGACCAATAATACCGCTGTCAAATCCTTCTTGTGTTGTATACATGTGTTAATCATCACCTTCCGTAAATTTTCTAACTAAAATTTTGGTTCCTTGAATTTTTTCAATAATAATTGAAGTGTGAATATCAATCAGTCCTTCCGCACTTAAAACATCATATAAAGGACTCGCATCACCAAATGTCGCTTTTCCGGAAGGACGTAATGGGGTTTGTGCTTCGCCAATTAGTCCAGGGTATAAAACGACTTGATTGTCCTCGGCTAATACTTCATTATCTGGCGGTAAATCGGTTTTTAAAACAAATTGACTAACACCAGCCAGTGTATAACCATTGCGTACAAGAAAGACAATGACAGCAGCTACACTGATGATTGCCATACTTAAGTCACGTACTGTTTGAAAAATATCGCCAGTCGTATAGTAAAGTCCGAGAGCGAGTAAAATACCGCCAAGCACACCAACAAAACCAAATCCAGGAATGAGGACTTCAAAAAGGACAAGCAATAAACCAGCACTAAATAAAATAAAGGGCAACCATTGTTCTAACCCGAGTAGATCAAAGTAGAAATAAAAACTGACTAGTGTAACGAGCGTTCCGGTTTTGGTCCATGAAGTCAGCAGTGCACAAGCAAGACCAACAAACCCGAGTGCAAGTAACAAGCCTTCCATAAAAATAACCTCCTTTTTTATTTTGCCTTTCTAATAGTAATCATATCATTTTCTTGACGCCTTGTCATACTGCTAGGGTAGGATATTTATTGAGATAATAAGGAAATAGACGAGTATTCTTTCTGATAAAACAAAAACATCGAAGAGACAACATATTAATGTGTCTCTTCGATGTTCATTTTTTGATAGAAAAAAACCGCTCGTAGTCGAACGGTTGGTCAATTGTGTTTTTAATTAAACGCGCTCAACTTTTCCAGATTTCAAAGCACGAGTTGAAACCCAAACTTTTTTAGGTTTTCCGTCGATTAATACGCGAACTTTTTGCAAGTTAGGTTTAACAGTACGTTTTGAAGCGTTCATTGCGTGAGAACGGTTATTACCACTTGATGTTTTACGACCAGTAAAGTAGCAAACTTTTGCCATTGTTTATTTCCTCCTTTGCCTTGATGTTGGAGCGCTAAAAATCGGCTCATACTAATTGAATTTATCATAAATTTCATTTATTTGCAAGTACATTTTTTTTCATTTATTGACTTTTTTGTAAGAACATTGTAAATTAGATAGGGTTTTAAACTCGTAGCGTGATAGATTTGTGGCGTGTTTTAGTAGCTCTCTTCTTTTATTTATAGGGTAGCTATGTTAAAATACTATAGAAGAAAATAGACGAAAGGTCTGTTAAGGATGCCAGTTTTACTAAACTGCAATCAAAGTGAGTAAAATGGTATACGGCGTTCCGATCGAATTAAAATTTTGTAAACAAAAATTTTACTACACTATAAGGAACAAGGAGGCTTTATCATGGCTGTAAAAATTAAAACATCATCCGGTACAATCGAAATTTCTAACGAGGTTATCGCAACTGTCGTTGGCGGTGCAGCAACTGATGTATTCGGAGTTGTTGGTATGGCAAGTAAAAATCAAATTAAAGATAACATCAATGAAATATTGCGCAAAGAAAACTTTTCTCGCGGCGTCGTTGTACGTCAAGAAGAAAATGGCATTGCAGTAGATGTCTACACCATCGTCAGCTACGGAACGAAAATTTCTGAAGTATCTCGCAACGTTCAAGAAAAAGTGAAATACAATCTTGAAACAATGTTAGGTGTCGTAGCGAATTCAGTGAACGTCTTTGTTCAGGGTGTGCGCGTATTGCCGGATTAGGCAGACAACACGCTGTTATGCAGCGGTTGATCATAAGGAGGATTTATCAGTGAAAGTAACGAATATTAGCGCAGGTCAGTTCCAAGAAATGGTTCAAGCTGGCGCCAATCGTCTACAAACAAATGCAGAATTTGTTAACTCATTAAATGTATTTCCCGTTCCCGATGGAGATACAGGAACAAATATGAACTTGTCAATGACAAGTGGAGCAAAAGCAGTAGCTGATGCTTCATCAGAAAAAGTAGGCGAATTAGCTACAGGATTATCAAAAGGTTTATTAATGGGCGCACGAGGAAACTCTGGCGTTATTTTGTCTCAATTATTCCGAGGATTTGCTAAACAAATTCCTGATGTTGAAACATTGGAAGCGACAGATTTAGCCAAAGCATTTTCACGTGGGGTTGAAACAGCATATAAAGCTGTGATGAAACCTGTGGAAGGTACAATTTTAACAGTTGCTCGTGTCGCTGCCGAGTTTGGTGAGCGCAAAGCAGCAGAAACAGATGATTGTGTAGAAGTGATGACGGCAGTTGTCAAAGGTGCAAAGCGTGCCTTAGCTAAAACACCAGATTTGTTGCCTGTTTTAAAAGAAGTAGGGGTTGTCGATAGTGGCGGTCAAGGGCTATTATTTATTTATGAAGGCTTTTTGAGCGCATTGAACGGCGATTATGTATTAGAAGAAAACTTTGTCACACCAGCAGCGATGGAAGAAATGGTCAATGCTGAACATCATCGTAGTGTTCAAGGTCAATTAGCAACCGAAGATATTCATTTTGGTTACTGTACTGAAATTATGGTGAAAATTGGCGAAGGTCCAACGGTAGATAGTAAATTCGATTACGATACATTCCGTAACTATTTAAATGAACTCGGGGACTCTTTGTTAGTCGTAAATGACGATGAAATTATTAAAGTTCATGTTCATACTGAACATCCTGGTGAAGTGATGAATTACGGTCAAAAGTTTGGTTCATTAGTGAAAATTAAAGTTGATAATATGCGTCTACAACACGAAACTTTATTGGAAAACGATGCACCAAAAGAAAAACAACCACGTGTACCTTATGCAATTATTGCGATTGCTGCTGGTAGTGGGGTGCAACAATTATTTACCAGTCTAGGCGCTGCCCATGTTATTAGTGGTGGCCAAACAATGAATCCAAGTACAGAAGATATTGTGAAAGCAATTGAGCAAGTCAATGCCGATCAAGTAATCATTTTACCAAATAATAAAAATATCTTTATGGCAGCTGATCAAGCAGCAGAAGTCGCAGATATCCCAGTAGTGGTTGTTCCTTCACGCACAATTTCTGAAGGGATGACAGCAATGTTAGCCTTTAATGATCAAGTGACGTTAGCTGAGAACAAAGAAGCAATGACTGAGATGTTAGCAAGTGTAGTTAGCGGTTCGGTCACTCACGCCATTCGTGATACAAGTATTGATGGCATCACAATCAAAGAAGGTGACTTCTTAGGAATGATCGGTGGTAAAATTGTCGTTTCTAAACCAGATGTCGATGAGGTATCTCTTGAAACATTGAAACAAATGATTACAGAAGATACTGAAATCGTGACAATTATTATTGGTGAAGAAGGTTCGCAAAAAGCCGCAGAAAAATTAGAAGAATCACTATTAGCGATTAATGATGAATTAGAAATTGAAATCCATACAGGAGATCAACCAGTATATCCATACTTATTTGCAGCTGAATAAAAAATAAATGATTTGCGTATACTATTAAGTGGGTACGCAAGAGATAAGTGGTAGAAAGCTCGGTCACCCTCTTAGGAGAGACTGGGCTTTCTCTTTGTACGGAAAAAGGAGGCAGGACATGTTACAACAATCCATTCAAGTATTATCTGGTGTAGGAGAAAAACGAGCCAAAGACTTAGCTGATTTGGGGATTGAAACTATCGAACAGTTGTTGTCGTATTATCCTTTCCGTTACGATGATATTCAAGAACGACAATTGTCTGAAATCCAAGACCAAGAGAAAGTGACGATTAAAGGCGTGGTTGTTTCACCAGCAGTTGTAAGCCGTTTTGGGTATAAAAAATCACGTCTACAATTTCGAATGATGCAAAATCATGATGTTTTTAGTGTGTCATTCTTTAATCAACCGTATTTAAAAGATAAAGTAGAAGTGTCTGAGGATATTGCTGTTTATGGCAAATGGGATGCGAAGAAGAAATCATTGTTAGGAATGAAAATTCTTGGCAGCAACAGTGAAGGCGATTTTGCGCCGATTTACCATGTCAGCAAAGCAGTTCGTCAAGCGACCTTAATTACCTTGATTCGTCAAGCGTTTGATGCATATGGTGCCGAAATTGAAGAAAACTTACCGCTTTCTTTGATTGAAAAATATCGACTGTTATCTCGGAAAGAAGCGATGTATGCGATGCATTTTCCAACAGATCGAAAACAGCATCATCAAGCAAAACGCCGAGTCGTGTTTGAAGAATTTTTCCTTTTCCAAATGCGAATACAAGGGTTGAAAAAAGCGGAAAAAGCCGAAGTAAACGGTCTAGCTGTTTTGTATGATGTAGATCGTCTAAAAGAATTTACCCGTTCATTGCCATTTGAATTGACCCATGCTCAAAAACGGGTGACCAACGAAATTTGTCATGACTTACGTAGTCCCAAACATATGCAACGCTTGTTACAAGGCGATGTAGGGAGTGGGAAAACAGTTGTTGCAGCCATTGCCTTATATGCCACAGTCACAGCTGGTTTTCAAGGGGCGCTGATGGTTCCGACAGAAATTTTAGCGCAACAACATATGGAGAGTTTGAATCAGTTATTTGACCCAACCAAGGTTTGTGTGGCATTATTGACAGGTTCAACTAAAACGAAAGAACGCCGAGAAATTCTTGAAGCACTGGCTAATGGTGAAATTGACATTATTGTGGGTACGCATGCTTTAATTCAAGAAGGTGTTGATTTTGCCAATTTAGGTTTGGTTATTACTGATGAGCAGCATCGCTTTGGTGTCAATCAACGCCGCGTATTACGTGAAAAAGGCTTGCAACCAGATGTCTTATTTATGACAGCCACACCAATTCCAAGAACCTTAGCGATTACTGCGTATGGTGAAATGGATGTCTCCATTATTGATGAGATGCCTGCAGGAAGAATTCCAGTAGAAACCCGTTGGATTCAACCACCTCAATTGAATCAAGTGTTGGAATGGACATATAAAGAGTTAAATGCGGGCCATCAAATGTATGTCATCTGTCCATTAATTGAAGAGTCTGAAATGCTCGATGTCCAAAATGCTGTATCGATTTATGAAGAACTCAAAGAATTTTTCGCTCCTAAGTTTGAAGTAAGCCTGCTACATGGGAAAATGAAGAACAGTGAGAAAGACGAAATTATGGAAGCTTTCAAAAATAATGAAAGCCAAGTCTTAGTATCAACGACCGTGATTGAAGTTGGAGTGAACGTTCCGAATGCCACGATGATGTTAATTATTGATGCGGATCGCTTTGGGCTGGCTCAGTTACATCAATTACGTGGTCGTGTAGGTCGGGGTGCCGAGGCTTCATATTGTGTACTTGTCGCAAATCCTAAAAACGATACTGGGAAAGAACGCATGAAAATCATGACCGAAACAACAAATGGTTTTGTGGTCAGTGAGAAAGATTTGGAGCTTCGTGGACCTGGCGAGGTTTTCGGATTCCGTCAATCAGGTTTACCTGAGTTTTCAGCGGGCGATTTAGTAGCAGATGCGCATATTTTAGAAGTAGCTCGTGACGAAGCACAAAACGTATGGCAGATGGAGCAGTGGCAAATTTTACCAGAATATGCCGCCTTAGCGACCTATTTAGACCAAGAAAGCGAAAATCAATTCTTTGATTAGTGAAGTATGATATACTATGAACGGTCTAAAAAATGTTAGTTTACTAAAAACAACTGAAACTAAGACTTACAAATTAATAGAATAAAAAGAACGAGGATGTCAGTTCCACTTAACAAAGGTTGTAAACTAGTGGAATGATATACGGAGAGAAAATCAAACGAAAATTTTGTTAAAAATTTTAATACAATAAAAAGAACGAGGATGTCAGTTCCACTTAACAAAGGTTGTAAACTAGTGGAATGATATACGGAGAGAGAATCAAACTAAAATTTTGTCAAAAATTTTAATACATTAAAAAGAACGAGGAGTGCTTACACATGAAAATTGCTGTGGATGCCATGGGTGGCGACAATGCCCCTCAAGCGATTGTCGAAGGTGTCATGTTAGCGAAAAAAGAATTTCCTGACATCGAATTCCAATTATATGGTAAAGAAGCTGAAATCAAAAAATATGTAACCGATGAAACGAATATTACTATTATTCATACTGATGAAAAAATCGCAAGTGATGATGAACCAGTAAAAGCTATTCGTCGTAAAAAACAAGCATCGATGGTTTTAGCTGCACAAGCAGTTAAATCAGGAGAAGCAGATGCTATTTTTTCTGCAGGGAATACTGGTGCGTTATTAGCAGCAGGTTTATTCATTGTTGGGCGAATTAAAGGTATTGAACGTCCGGGTTTGATGTCAACTTTACCTGTGGTGGGACAAGACAGTGGCTTTGACATGTTAGATTTAGGCGCGAATGCTGAAAATAAAGCCGAGCATCTATTACAATATGGTATTTTGGGTTCTTTTTATGCTCAAAATGTGCGCAATATTGCCAAGCCACGTGTTGGTTTATTGAATAATGGAACAGAGGAAACCAAAGGTAGTGAAGTAACGAAAAAAGCCTTTGAATTATTAGCAAATGAACCAACAATTCATTTTGTAGGAAACGTTGAAGCGCGTGAAATTTTAAATGGCGTAGCTGACGTCGTCGTGACAGATGGATTTACCGGAAATGCTGTCTTGAAATCAATTGAAGGTACGGCATTAAATATTGTAAGTTTACTGAAAAAATCTATTTTAGGTGCTGGTGTTAAAGGGAAAATCGGTGCGTTACTATTGAAAGATGCGTTGAGTGGTTTAAAAGATGAAATGGACTATGCAAAATACGGTGGTGCCGTCTTATTTGGTTTGAAAGCACCTGTGATTAAAACCCATGGATCAACGGGTCCAGAAGCTGTCGCAACTACTATCCGACAAATTCATACGATGTTAGCAACAGATGTGGTAGGTAAATTAGTTAAACAATTTGAGCAAATTGAAAAAGAGAATTAGTGTCATAAAAATGCAAAGAATGTTACAAAATCGCAAAACAACTAGACAAATAGCGAATAAAATCGTAAAATATGGCGTAGCTCTTTAAAGATTATGTTCGAAAAAGCGTGGAGGTGAATACAGTTGACGCGTGAAGAAGTATTTACAAAAGTAGCAAATGTCATTGCAAACCATTTTGAAGTGGACGCAAGTCAAGTAAACGATGCAATGAGTATTAAAGACGATTTGAATGCTGACTCAATCAGTGTAATGGAATTCGTACTAGAACTTGAAGAAGAATTTGGTACTGAAATTTCTGATGAGGATGCAGAACAAATTCAAACAGTCGGTGCAGCAGTAGACTACATCGCAAACAATTTAGCTTAATAGAAAAAATGACTGAGTAGGGATGAATCTAGCTCAGTCATTTTTATTTTTATACATGTTAAACGTCTAATTACTAGTCTAATGAGTTATTGAATGATTTTTTATGTACAGAAAAGAAAAAAATTTTAATTTTCATGTGTTATTTTAAAATCGAATGAAAGAATAAATCAATTGGAAAAATAGAAATATTCACGAAAAAATAAAGAATTGCAAAAAAAATGAAAGTTTTTAGTTATTTTATGATTAAAATAGCAATTCCTCTATTGCAATTTTAATCAAAATTCTTTAAAATCTTAATTAACTTCAGAGGCGTTTAAATTTTCTGAAAATAAAAATAACGAAAAGAGAGGTTATAAAATGAAGAAGAATATTCTTTTTGGGTTACTTGCAACTAGTGCATTAGCTCTAGCTGCTTGTTCAACTGGTGGAGATACGACAGAATCTGGCGCAGCTTCAGGATCTGGTGAGCCTTCTGGTGAACAAGTATTAAATTATGTAGAAACAGGGATGATGCCAACGGCTGATTTGTCATTAGCAACAGATACAATTAGTTTTAAAGCATTAAACTCTGTTTATGAAGGGTTATACCGTGTTAATGCAGATCAACAAGTGGAACCTGCAGGCGCAGCAGAACTTGCAGAAGTCAGTGAAGATGGTTTAACTTATACACTTAAATTACGTGAGGATGCTGTATGGTCTAATGGTGACCCTGTAACAGCAGCTGACTATGTTTATGGCTGGCAACGTACCGTAGATCCAGCAACAGCTTCACAATATGCTTACCTTTATGCTCCAGTGAAAAATGCCAATGATATCATGGAAGGTAAAGCAGAAGTATCTAGTTTAGGGATTGAAGCAGTTAGTGATTATGAATTGAAAATCACATTAGATGTAGCAACACCATATTTTGACTATCTATTAGCATTTGTATCATTCTTCCCACAACACCAAGCAACAGTGGAAGAATTTGGCAAGGACTATGCAATGAATAGTGACAATGCTGTGTATAACGGACCGTTTACATTGACTGATTTTGATGGACCAGGATCTGATACAGAATGGTCTTACACAAAAAATCCTGATTACTGGGATGCAGACAATGTAAAATTAGATAAAGTTAATGTCAATGCTGTAACTGAAGTTGCAACTGGCTTGAACTTATTCCAAGATGGTCAAGGCGATTACACAACGCTTTCTGGTGAATTAGCACAACAAATGTCTAGTGACCCAGAATTTGTTACTGTCCCTGAAGGAACAACAGCTTACTTGGAAATGAACCAAGAAAAAGAAGATTCTCCATGGAGAAACGAAAACTTACGCAAAGCCATTTCTGCTTCTATTGACCGTGAATCATTTGTAAATAACATTTTAGCAAACGGTTCTGTTGCAGCACCTGGTATTGTACCTGGCGGATTAGCAGTTAGTCCAGAAGGTGAAGAGTTTACAGAAGCAACTGGTTTAGATGGCTTTAAATATGATCCGGAAGCAGCTAAAAAATATTGGGAAGAAGCTAAGAAAGAATTGGGTATCGACTCATTAACATTTGAAATTTTAAGTGATGATACAGACGGTGCAAAACGCTCAACTGAATATTTACAAGGTGCTATTTCAGATACATTAGACGGTGTCAATGTAAAAGTTGCCAACGTACCTTTCTCAGTTCGTTTAGATCGTTCAACAAAAGGTGATTTTGATATGGTTATCTCTCTATGGGGCGCTGACTATGCAGATCCAAGTAGCTTCTTAGATTTATTTACAACAGGTAACTCATACAACCGTGGGAACTGGAGTAATGAAGAGTACGATAAACTTGTTGAAGCAGCAGCAACAACAGATGCAAATAACCCAGAAGCTCGCTGGAAAGATATGATTGAAGCAGAAAAAGTTATTTCTACTGATTTAGGAGTAATTCCTGTATACCAACGTTCAACAGCGACAATGCAATCTTCACGTGTTCATGGATTAGTTCATCATGCGTCTGGTGTAGCACTTGACTTCAAATGGGCTTATATGACAGAAGAATAATCAGTTAATGATTAGAATTTTTTAATAAAAAAGACGAGGCGTATCTGAAAAGATACGCTTCGCCGTTGTCAAGGGATATGGTGGAATTTCATGTTACTTTCAATTTACAAGACACTGTAAATACCACCGTTATTTTTAAAAATTATATGTTAAAATACTTTACATCTACTAATTAAAGTTATATAAAAGAAGTTAGCAAAAAAATTAAAGAAAGTATAAATAAGATTCCGGTTGTTAGTAACCAGAAACGATAATTTTTTGCACCAACTTCGGAAAATTTAGTATAGGGCAAATCTCTTTTTTCTTTTCTAGCGACTGATTTTCGTATAGAATGTTGAAAGAAGTCAAAAAAGCCAGAAGCAAAGACGCTTAAGAAGCCGCCGATAATTAAAAAGAAGAGTGTGAACATAAATAAATAATCTGACATGGTACTCAAGGATAAGGTATTCTTGATAAGTGCAATTATTATACTACCAATCACACACAAGGCGCTAACAATTAAGGGATATCGCAATTTTTTCAAAGGAAGTCACTTCTTTTCTAAGATTTTGTTTTCGATGCTTACTGTACTGGATTTTTGATGAGAAGTCAAAATGTTTTAGGAGGCGAAAATTTTTGAACAGTTTTGTTAAGTATTTCTTGAAACGTGTATTTTTCATGCTGATTACATTATGGTTGATTGCGACAATTACTTTCTTCCTAATGAAACTATTACCAGGAACACCATACACAAACCAAGAAAGATTGAGTCCAGAAGTCATTGCACAGTTAAATGCGCAAAATGGTTTGGACCAACCAGTTATCGTTCAATATGGCATTTACTTGAAGAATTTAGTTCAAGGAAACTTTGGGATTTCATTCCAATTCCAAAACCAACCCGTGGCAAAATTATTGTCAGCTAGAATCGGACCTTCAGTTCAATTAGGACTGCAAGCAATTCTAGTAGGGACAATCGTAGGGATTGTATTGGGGACTATTTCAGCTATGCGTCAAAATTCATGGATTGATAGTATCTCTACATTAATTGCAATTTTAGGACGCTCAATCCCTAACTTCGTATTCGCAGTATTATTGCAATACATTTTTGCAATTCATTGGAAAATTTTACCAATTGCTCAATGGCGTGGATTTGAATATACAATCCTTCCGACAATTGCCTTAGCAATGTCTCCATTGGCAGATTCGGCTCGATTTATTCGAACTGAGATGGTTGAAGTCTTGCACAGTGATTATGTCGAATTGGCTCGTGCAAAAGGTTTAAGTCGCTGGCAAGTGGCTTTCCGTCATGGACTTAGAAACAGTTTAATTCCTTTATTAACATTATTAGGACCATTAGCTGTTGCGTTGATGACTGGTTCATTAGTAGTAGAGAATATCTTTGCTATTCCTGGAATCGGGGATCAATTTACGAAGTCTATTTTAACGAATGACTATCCAACAATTATGGCAGTAACCATGATGTATTCAACTATGCTTGTTGTGATTATTCTGGTTGTCGATGTCTTATATGGAATTGTTGATCCACGAATTCGTGTTTCAGAAGGGAGTAGAAGTTAATGGAATCTTTTAAACTAACAGATATCCCACAAAAAATTAAAGATCTTCCCGCTTCCAAATTTGATATTTTAACAAGAAATTCTGTGGAAGAGCGAGAAAAAATTGCTGCACCATCTTTGAACTTTATTCAAGATGCATGGCGTCGCTTGCGTAAAAATAAAGCGGCTGTTATCTCAATGGTTTTATTAGGGCTAGTTATTTTAATCTCAATTGTCTCAATTTTCTGGTCACCATTTGACCCAACAAAACAAAATATTGCCTATACAAACTTACCTCCACGTATTCCAGGGTTAGATATCGCTGGTTTAAATGGAACTGCTTATGTCAGTGGTAATTTAGTAGACCGTTATGCGCAAGCAAATGTTCCCGATGGCGTGAACTATTTACTAGGAACTGACAGCTTAGGTCGTGACTTATTATCTCGTTTATTAATGGGTACACGTGTATCCTTAATCATTGCCTTCTTTGCGGCTTTCTTAGATATTTTCTTCGGTGTAACATACGGAATTATTTCTGGTTTAGCTGGAGGTCGTGTGGATACAGTAATGCAACGTTTTGTTGAAATTCTATCAGGAATTCCCAACTTAGTTGTGATGATTTTGATGTTAGTTGTGTTTGATCCAGGTATTTTCTCAATCGTTGCGGCGATGGCAATTACCAACTGGATTTCAATGGCACGGATTGTACGTGCACAAACATTGAAACTAAAAGATCAAGAATTTGTTTTAGCAGCAATTACATTAGGTGAATCGAAATTTAAAATTGCCTTTAAGCATATTTTGCCAAATATCTCTAGTGTAATTATTATTCAAATGATGTTTAGTATTCCATCAGCGATTTTCTTCGAAGCGTTCTTGAGCTTCATTGGTTTAGGTATGTCTGCACCAACAGCGTCACTAGGTACCTTGTTAAATGAAGGGTATAAGACTTTCCGTTACTTGCCAAACTTAATGTGGGCACCAGCTATTACATTGTCAATCATCATGATTGCTTTCAATATGTTGGCGGACGGTTTACGTGATGCATTTGATCCGAAAATGAAAGAGGGATAATTTTGAAAAAAGTACTCGAAGTTAAAGACTTAAAAATATCTTTCGATACCTTTGCCGGAAAAGTGCATGCGATTCGTGGTGTCAGCTTTGATTTGTTTGAAGGGGAAACTTTAGCAATCGTAGGTGAGTCTGGAAGTGGGAAATCAGTTACCTCTCGTAGTGTAATGCAATTACTATCTTCTAACGCGAATATCGATAGCGGAGAGATTCTTTTCAAAGGCGAAGATATTGTTAAGAAAACCGAAAAAGAAATGCAAGGAATTCGTGGAAAAGAAATTGCCATGATTTTCCAAGATCCAATGACATCTTTGGATCCAACGATGCCAATTGGGAAGCAAGTAGCTGAATCATTGGTAAAACACAATAAAATCTCTAAAAAAGAAGGCTTAAAAGCCGCTTTAGAATTATTAAATTTAGTTGGTATTCCAAACGCTGAAAAACGTTTGAAAAACTATCCGCATCAATTCTCAGGTGGACAACGTCAACGTATCGTCATTGCGATTGCTTTGATTTGTTACCCAGAAGTATTGATCGCTGATGAACCAACTACTGCCTTGGACGTAACAATCCAAGCGCAAATTTTGGAATTGATGAAAGATATTCAAACGAAAATCAATACATCAATCATCTTCATTACACATGATTTGGGCGTTGTAGCCAACGTCGCTGATCGTGTAGCTGTGATGTACGGTGGTCGAATTATTGAAGTTGGAACATCCGAAGAAATCTTCTATAATCCACAACATCCATATACATGGGGCTTATTAGGTTCTATGCCTTCAATGGATGGTGGCGAAGAACGTTTGTATGCTATTCCTGGTTCACCTCCAGACTTGCTTGATCCACCAACTGGGGATGCTTTCTATCCTCGTAATGAGTATGCGTTGACGATTGATACGGAAGAAGCTCCACCGTTCTTTGAAGTATCAAGCACACATAAAGCAGCAACTTGGCTTCTTGCACCACAAGCGCCTAAAGTTGAACCGCCAGTTGAGATTCAACGTCGCTGGAAGATTTACGAAGAAAAACAAGCGGCAAAACAAGGATAAAGGGGTGGCAGAATGTCAAATAAAATCTTATTAGATGTAAAAGGCTTAAAACAATATTTTAATGTTGGACGTCCAGATGAAGTCAAAGCTGTGGATGACATTAGCTTCCACATTTATGAAGGAGAAACCTTTGGACTTGTGGGTGAATCTGGTAGTGGGAAATCAACAACTGGCCGTACAATCATTCGTTTGAATGAACGTACAGATGGTGAAATTCTGTTTGATGGCACAGATGTTGCAGCGATTAAATCTCGTTCTGATTTAGAAAAATTCCGTCGTGATGTGCAAATGATTTTCCAAGATCCTTATGCGTCATTAAACCCTCGTATGAAGGTCAATGACATCATTGCAGAAGGAATTGATATCAACGGTCTAGCTTCTTCTAAAGAAGAGCGTATGAAGCGCGTAACGGACTTATTACGTACCGTTGGATTAGATCCTAACCATGGCACACGTTATCCGCATGAATTTTCGGGTGGGCAACGTCAACGGATTGGGATTGCTCGTGCATTAGCAGTAGAGCCACGCTTTATCATTTGTGATGAGCCAATCTCTGCTTTGGACGTATCGATTCAAGCGCAAGTTGTAAACTTATTGCAAGATTTACAAGCCGAGCATAATTTAACGTATCTGTTTATTGCCCATGACCTTTCAATGGTAAAACATATCAGTGATCGTATTGGTGTTATGCATGGCGGTAAATTACTAGAAGTGGGAACAAGTGATGAGATTTATAATCACGGTGTACACCCATATACAGAAAGCTTATTATCAGCAATTCCATTGCCTGATCCAGATTATGAACGTTCAAGAAAACGTATCAAGTACAAAGATGATGTGGAACATGATGGCAAAACACGTTCATTAAAAGAAATTACAGAAGGTCACTATGTCTATGCAAGTGATGATGAAGTTGATTTCTATCGTGAAAAAATTGCGAAAAGTAAAGCAAAATAAAGTAAACCTTACTTATGACGATGTTGTAAGTAAGGTTTTTTTATGGTTAAAGTAAAACTTGCAAAAAGATGGCAGATTCTATATAATTATTAAGAAAATATAACATTCTAGTGAAAAAGTGGGAAGAAAAATCGATGATTTATTTTCTCCACGTTTTTTTGCGTGGTGCGAATATTAGAGAAAAGGAGGATGGCGATGAAAAAAATGTTGATAGGCAATTTGGTAGCCATAAGCGTACTATTTGCTGGTTGTGATGAGATTCAAAATGTGCCGACCACGCAATCGACAACGGTAGAACAATCAACAGATTTTCAACCAAAGGTATCGGCTACCGGTCAGCCAATAGATGATCAGACACTTAAAATCGCACAAGCCTCTGAAGGAGAATTTACTGGCATTTTATCATCGGTCTTCTCACAAAATACTGTTGATTCCCAATTTTTTGAACCAGCTAACGAATCGCTTTTTTATTATGACGAAAATTTACGCCTAATTGATGGCGGTGCAGCAAGTATCGATTTTGACGAAAAAGAGAAGCAAGTGAGGATTACTTTGCGCGATCGTATCACATGGAACGATGGCACGAAAGTCACTGCCGATGACCTAATTTTTCCATATGAAGTGATTGGGCATCCCGATTATCAAGGGGTACGTTACGATGCAAGTAAACAAAATATTGTTGGAATGGAAGAATATCATGCAGGTAAAGCTTCAACGATATCGGGGATTGAAAAAGTGAATGATAAAGAAATTCGGATTCGTTTTAAAGAGATGACACCAGCGATTTTGCAAGGTGGGGGGAGTATTTGGAGCGATGCAATGCCAAAACATGTATTTGAAGGGATTCCAGTGAAAGAGATGGCAACTTCTGATCCTGTTCGCAAACAACCAATTACATTTGGTCCCTATTATGTGAGTAAAATAAATGGGAAGAATTCGGTAGAGTATGCACCTAATCCTTATTATTATGGAGAAAAGCCCAGTTTAGCTAAAATTGTGATGACGAAAATTCCTGTTTCAGAAGCTGTTCCGTCCTTGCAAGCCAAAGAGCATGATATCTATATGGATATGCCGGCAGCTGAGTATTCTTCGTGGCAAAGCGTTGATGGATATGAAAATATTGGGCAACCTAGAACAGCTTACAATTATCTTGGTTTTCGCTTAGGTCATTGGGACGAGAACAAAAAAAAGAATGTGATGGATGTCAATATCAAGATGGGAGACAAACGATTGCGTCAAGCCATTGGGTATGCAATTGACAACGAAACAATCGCTAAACGTTTGTATAATGGCTTACAAATTCGTGCGAACTCTTTAATTGTGCCGGCATTTACGACACTTCACGATGCAAATTTTACTGGTTTTGACTATAATCCGACGAAGGCAAAGGACTTATTAGACGAAGCTGGTTACAAAGATATTGATGAAGATGGTGTGCGAGAAGATCCAGAAGGCAAACCATTCACTATTCAATTTGCCGTGCGTGAAGGTGGCGATACGGCAGAAGCTTTGGCAAATTTTTATATTCAACAATGGGAAAAAGTTGGTCTAGATGTTCGACTTGCTACCGGCAAATTAATTGAAGCAAGGACGTTTTCAGAAATGCTTAACAACAATGATGAACGCATTGATATGTATAGTGCAGGGTGGTCGACTGGTTACAATCCAGACCAAACGAATTTCTTTGGTGAAACCAATCGTTTTAATTATACGCATTTCGTATCGAAAGAGAACAATCAATTATTAGCAGCGATGAGTTCCTCTCAAGCACTGAATGAGAAAAACGCGAAAGAAATTTATCAAAAATGGCAACAATATGCCTTTGACCAAGCTTTTGCTATCCCAACAACGTATATTTATCAAGTCTACCCTGTTTCCGAACGTGTCATTAATTATAATCTGTCCTATACAGCGACACAGAATCGTTATGCAACGGTAGGAGTTATCAAAGAAAAACGCTAAAAAAAGGAAGTGAACAAGCATCGTTCGCTTCCTTTTTTTTTTACCAAATATTTAAGACATGTTGCACGGCTAAACTGGCCAGCATAATACTAATCCAACAAGTGAATCCTAATAGAATTGGTTTGCCACCACTTTTGACAAGTTTGACAAGATTGGTGTTCAATCCAATGGCAGTCATCGCCATCGTAATCATAAATTTTCCAAGAGCTGTCAAATTCGTTGTTAGGGTTGCTCCTAAAGGAAAAATCGTGCTAATAATAGATGCTAACAAGAAAAACAAAATGAACCATGGAAATGTTTTGGTTAATTTAACTGAAGCATGACTGTGTTTCTTGGTTTGGTAGACGGATAAAGTTAGCGTAATTGGAATAATCGCTAGTGTGCGTGTTAATTTGACAATCGTAGCATAATTTAATGCAGTATCGTTGCCGTGTGTTAGTGACCATGATTGACCGGCTGCAACGACCGAAGACGTATCATTAATGGCAGTTCCCGCCCACATGCCAAAACCAGTGTCAGACATTTGGAGTAATTCACCAAATGTTGGGAAGAGCAGTGCCGCCAAAATATTAAACAAAAAGATAACCGAAATAGAAGTTGCAATATCTTCATCTTCTGCTTGAATGACAGGTGCGGTGGCAGCGATGGCTGACCCACCACAAATAGAAGACCCGACACCAACTAAAGTAGCAACGACTGCTGGAATATTGAGCCACTTACTGACAAAATAAGCCACAACTAAAGCGGTCGTGATTGTGGAGAGAATGATAATAAGCGACTGACTGCCGACAGCCATTACTTGATACAAATTCATGCCAAATCCTAAAAGAATAATTGCATATTGTAAAATCTTTTTTGATGTGAAGCTAATTCCTGATTGAAATGCAGTAGGTCGTGGGAATAAAGCGACTAGCAGACCTAATAAAATCCCAAAAACAGGTCCGCCAATGACAGGAAATTGTGTACCTAAAAACGCAGCGACACCGCCGAGAACTAAGGAAAGCAGGAAGCCCGCATAATTTTTTTTGATAAACGACATAAAAAACATTTCTCCTTACTAAATGAATTGAGATTATCGTATCATAAGAGTAAGATAAATTATAATTATTTATTATTATTTAATGATAACTATTCGTTATGAATGGGGGACAAGCATGTTAGATTTTAGAATAGATACTTTTTTGAGTGTCGTGAAATGGATGAATTTTACTAAAGCAGCTGAGGAACTATGTATTACACAACCCGCTGTATCTCAACACATTAAATATTTAGAAACAGCATATCAGACCAAATTTTTCTCCTATGAAGGGAAAAAATTACGTTTAACAAAAGCCGGTCAAGTATTCTATGAAACAGTTTCAGTCATGCAACAAGATGCACAACGTCTAAAAGAAATGATGCATCAAACCCAGCCAACCACGCATTTGAAATTCGGTGCAACTTTAACGATTGGAGAATATATTTTACCTAAGAAAATTGAGCAGCTACTAAAGAATTATCCCAACGCAAAGATTACCATGCTTGTAGAGAACACTACCATGCTGCTGGAAAAATTAACGCAAGGCGCACTCGATTTTGTGGTTTTGGAAGGCAATTTTCCCAAGCAAGAGTACGACTATACTAAGTATTCACAAGAAAAATATATTTGTGTAGCAAGTGCAAATTATCCTTTTCAGCGACCGATTCAAAAAATAGAAGACCTCATAGTAGAACCATTGATTGTGCGTGAAAAAGGCTCAGGGACGCGTGATATTTTTGAACGAAATTTAGCGAATGATAATTTACAGTTGAAGGATTTTAAGCAAGTATTGGAAGTGGGAAATATTCAAGCAATTAAACAATTAGTCCAACAGCAAGTAGGTCTCACAACCATTTATGAAGTAGCTGTAAGGGAAGAATTGGCGAGTGGAAACATGCAAGTCGTACCACTTAGTGATTTGAAGGAAATGCATGACTTTTATTTAGTTTGGCGAAAGAACAGTGTCTTTTCAGCAGATTATCGCAAATTGGCAGAAATGATTTGTTAAGAATAGCAGGGTGATTGATTGTTTTTAATTTTTCGTGGGACAATCGTTTCCTATTTCACTAAAAACCAGTATAATGGAGCAGTGTGAATAAATAAAAAAGGAATGGAACGAATGGATAATCAGTTAATTAGTGAATTAAAAGAAGAATTTAATATTGTTTTCCATGATGTCAGCTTATTGGAGCAGGCATTCACCCATTCATCTTATGTGAATGAGCATCGTAATTTGCAACTATCGGACAATGAACGCTTGGAATTTTTAGGAGATGCGGTGCTAGAATTACTTGTTTCACGTTTTCTATATCATCAATTTCCAACTGTCCCAGAAGGTAAATTAACAAAATTACGTGCAGCAATCGTTCGAGAAGACACGCTAGCGAAATTTGCGAAAGAATGTCATTTTGATTGCTACATTCGTCTTGGTAAAGGAGAAGAAAATTCTGGTGGGCGTAATCGTCCGTCCTTATTATGTGATTTGTTTGAATCATTTTTAGGTGCATTGTATTTGGACCAAAATTTGCAAACAGTCAATGAATTTTTGAAGAAGGTTGTCTTCCCTAAAGTCCAAGCAGGTGCTTTTTCACATGAGATGGATCATAAAACAAGATTACAAGAAGTACTACAACGAGCAGGTGATGTCTTCATCGATTATCGTTTAGTCAAAGAAGAAGGACCGGCGCATGAACGTCTGTTTTGGACGGAAGTTTTTTGTGATGAAAAACTAATTGGGAAAGGTCACGGAAAATCAAAAAAATTAGCAGAACAAGCAGCAGCAGCCGATGCGTTGTTGCGTCTTGAAGAGTAAGTGAGGAACGCAAGTGTACTTAAAACGAATTGAAATAGCAGGTTTCAAATCTTTTGCGGATCGAACCGTCATTGATTTTGAAAATAGTGTAACGGCCATTGTGGGACCAAACGGCAGTGGGAAAAGTAATATTACAGAAGCCATCCGCTGGGTGTTAGGGGAACAGTCTGCTAAAAATTTACGTGGAGGCAAAATGCCCGATATTATTTTTGCAGGATCTGATTCACGTAAATCATTGAATATCGCTGAAGTCACCGTTGTGTTAGATAATACCGACCATTATTTACCCGTTGATTATAGTGAAATCAGTGTGACACGCCGTTTACGCCGCACGGGGGAAAGTGATTTTTATCTAAATAAGCAAGCCTGTCGCTTAAAAGACATTCAAGAATTATTTATGGACTCTGGTTTAGGAAAAGAGTCCTTTTCCATTATCTCTCAAGGGAAAGTGGAGGCTATTTTTAGCAGTAAACCAGAAGATCGCCGTGGCATTTTTGAAGAGGCTGCAGGCGTCTTAAAATACAAACAACGCAAGAAGCAAGCGGAGCAAAAACTATTTGAGACAGAGGATAATTTAAGTCGGGTACAAGACATTATTTATGAACTTGAAGATCAGATGGCGCCCCTTGCAGAACAAAGTAAAACAGCTAAATTGTATTTAAAACTAAAAGAGACCTTTACCCAAATTGATGTTGCCTACACGGTTGCTGAAATGAAGGAAGCGAAGGCAGTTTGGGATAAGACGCAGCAAGAATTAGAAACGATTGTTGAACAGCTAGAGACAATTGCCCAAGCAATTCATAGCGAAGAAACCAAATTGCATGATTGGCGTTTACGTCGTAGTGAACTGGATCAACAACTCGAAGAGGGCAATCAAAAACATTTACGCTTAGTCGAAGCGCTGAAGCAAGCTGAAGGACAACGTGAAGTCTTATTCGAGCGCTCCAAACATACGCAAAAAAGCAATCAGGAATACCAAGAAAGTTTAGAGAATGTTTCTCAAAAACTAGAAGAACTGGAAGCTGAGAAAGCCCAGTTAATTAAAGAATTATCACAAAAAAATGGTTCTGTTCAACAATTAGAGAAACAAATGAAAGAAACGGAAGCAGAATTGCATAAATACCAAAAAACGACCAAAGAATTGATTGAAGACTTGCGAGGTCAGTATGTAGACTATATGCAAGAACAAGCCAATATTGGGAACGAATTGAAGTATTTAGAGCGTCAGCACCAACAAGAACTAGCGAAAAACCAACATGCTCTAGAAAAACAAGCGACTGTCAGCGCCGAAGTTCAAGAAAAAGAAGCGCAATTGCAAGCAATTGTGGCTGCTTTAACGGTTGAGCAAGAGAAGCTATCCGAACAACGTCGCACCTATACACAAACCCAAGAAAAAGCGCAAAAAAACCAACAACAATTTATTGATGCCCAAAAGAAAATGTATCAATTGATGAATGATTTGCAACAAGTCAAAGCGAGACAGAAAAGCTTGCAAGACATTCAAGAAAATTATACTGGTTTTTACCAAGGGGTACGTTTGGTTTTACAACATAAAAAAGAATTATCAGGAATTGTCGGAGCAGTTGCCGAATTGATTGATGTACCAAAAGAATACACTTTGGCGATTGAAACAGCTTTAGGTGGTGCAGCGCAACATATTGTCGTGGAAGAAGAACGTGATGCTCGTGCAGGAATCACCTTCTTGAAAAACCGTCGGGGCGGGCGAGCAACCTTCTTACCGTTAACTACGATTAAGCCAAGACCGATTTCAGAAGTCATGCGTAACCAAGCAAGTATGGTCGAAGGCTTTTTAGGAATGGCGAGTGAATTAGTGTCCTTTCCTGACCATGTCCGTACAATCGTGGAAAATTTATTAGGACCAATTGTCATTGCCCAAGATTTACAAAGCGCCAATCAATTAGCACGTACCATGAATTATCGCTACCGTGTTGTTTCTCTTGAAGGAGATGTCATGAATGCGGGTGGTTCAATGACTGGTGGAGCTACGAAACGTGGCAATCAAGGCAATTTATTTGGCCAAACCAATGAATTGCAAGAACTAACCAATCAAGTGAAACAATTGGATGAACGACTGCATGTAACTGAAAAGCAAGTTCAACAATTTGAATCAGCGGCGAAAGAAGCACAAGCAGCACTGGAAACCTTACGACATTCAGGAGAAGCGGCGCGCATGAAAGAGCAAGAATTATCTAGTGAGCGTCAGCATTTACAAACAGAGTTGGACCGTTTGAAAAAAGAACAACAAATCTTTGCATTTGAAAACCGCGAAGTGCAACTTTTCTTTGAAGAATACGCAGAGCAAAAAGAAGTATTAACCGAAAAACAACAAACCGTTGAAAAAGCTTTAGCTAAAGTGAATCAAGAAATGGAAGAATTAGGTGCCCAAGAAGATTTGATTGAAGAAAAGCGGGCAACGTTAAGTCAAACGTTGAGTCAGTTGCAAGCAGATTTTGCCGTAAATAAAGAACAAGCGACTCATTTGCAACAAAAAATTGCGACGTTAAGTCAATCAGAAGCCGAATATGGTGCGCGAAAAGAATCGTTAGAACGTCAAATCGCAGCTTTATCAATGAATTTTTCAGACCATGAGATGACCGAAGAAGCGCTAGACAAACAAGTGAGCGAATTGACAACCGCAAAAGAAACCTTACAACAAGAGCTACAAGCGTTTCGTGATGAACGCTATCAATTACAACAAACGATTACTTTGAAGGACGAACAAGTCAGTCAGTTGAATATCCAACAAAAAGAAACATTGGCAAAACAAACCAAGGTGGAAGTGGAGAACAACCGTGCAGAACTCGTCTTAGATAATCGATTGCATTACTTGCAAGAAGAATATCAAGTCACTTTTGAAGCAGCGGAAACAATGTATCCAACTGTTGAAAAAAATGACGAAAACAAGCAAGAAATTCAACGTTTGCGTCGTGAAATTGATGCGTTAGGACCGGTAAACTTAAATGCGATTGAATTGTATCAACAAGTCAAAGAACGCCATAGTTTCTTGACTGGTCAACGTGATGATTTGTTATCGGCCAAAGGTCAATTATTTGATACGATGTCAGAAATGGATGAAGAAGTCAAAACACGCTTCAAAGCTGTTTTTGAAGGCATCCGCCAGCAATTTAAAGTCGTCTTTCCTAATATGTTTGGCGGCGGACGTGCGGAATTAATTTTAACGGATCCGACCGATTTATTAAATACAGGGATTGAAATAGAAGCACAACCACCAGGGAAAAAATTACAAAATTTAAGTCTATTATCAGGTGGCGAGCGGGCGTTAACTGCCATTGCGTTACTATTTTCTATTATTCAAGTTTGCCCAGTTCCTTTCTGTGTGCTTGATGAAGTGGAAGCAGCCTTGGATGAAGCGAATGTCTTGCGTTTTGGTCATTACTTACGGACATTCCAAAACGATACACAATTTATCGTAGTGACACATCGTAAAGGCACAATGGAAGCAGCCAATGTTTTATATGGTGTGACGATGCAAGAATCAGGCGTTTCCAAAATCGTTTCTGTACGGTTAGAAGATGTTTCTGAAGAAGGAAAAATAGTGGAAAAAGGAGAATAACATGATTAAATTAATTGCCATTGATTTAGATGGTACATTACTTGATGGACAGAAGCAGATTTCAGAACGTAATAAGCAAGCCTTGAAACAAGCGAAAGCGCAAGGCGTAAAAGTGGTCATCTGCACAGGTCGTCCATTACGAGCGATTGAACCGATTTTAGAAGAGTTGGATTTATTAGATGAAGGTGACTACAGCATTACGTTTAACGGTGGCTTAGTGCAAAAAAATGATACTGGTGAAGTCATGGAACGTGCAGGTTTACAATTAGCTGATGTGCATCGCTTAGTCGATTTAGCCAAAATGTTAGATTTACCATTGGATGTATTATCACAAGAGCACGTGATTATTTTTAATACGTCAGAGAACCACCAAACGATTTATCCGGAACTTTCACCATTGTTATTGCCAGAACCAGCTCATACAGCGGATTTATCAGAAGAACGTCTGTATAATAAAGCGGTCGTAGCTTATCATCAAGAGTATTTAGACCAACAAATTCAAAAAATTCCAGATGTTTTCAAAGAAACTTATGAAGTAATTAAAACTCGAGAAAACTTGCTGGAATTTATGCCAAAAGGAATTACCAAAGCCTATGGGATTTCCTTATTAGCGCAAGATTTAGATATTTTACCAGAAGAAGTGATGTGCATTGGTGATGAGGAAAATGATTTACCAATGATTGAGTATGCTGGTATCGGGGTAGCGATGGCAAATGCCATTGACCGTGTGAAAGCAATTGCGGATGTCGTGACGGATTCAAATGAAGCAGATGGTGTTGCAAAAGCCGTTGAAAAATATGTGTTACAATAAAGAAAAAGGATAGAAAAAAGGAGTGAATCGGATGGGATTATTTGATAAAATCAAAAACGCCTTTGTCAAGGATAAGCAAAAAGAACAAGAAGTCAAACCTGAAATAGATGACGTATCTGATATTGATGAATCAGCCGATGTCGAAGAGACCGTTGATTCAGCTGAGGAAGTCATCCATGAAGAAGCTCCCGAAGTGACAGAAACACTAGAAGAAACGATGGAAGAGGTTATTGAACCTGAACCTGAAGCAGAAGTCTCTGTTGTGGAAGTCGAAGAAGCAGTTGAAGAACCTGTTGTAGAAGAACCGATTGCTGAACCAGAGCCAATCGTTGAAGCGCCAAAGGATACCCAAGAAAAATACAACAAAGGGTTGGCTAAGACACGTAAGACCTTCAAGCAACGCATGAATGAGTTATTTGCGAATTTCCGTTCAGTTGATGAAGACTTTTTTGAAGAAGTCGAAGAGACCTTGATTGGTGCTGACGTCGGTTTTGAAACGTCGATGCGGATTGCAGATGAGCTACGTCAAGAAGTCAAATTACGTAATGCCAAGAAACCTGCCGCTGTTCAAAATGCCATTATTGAAAAATTAGTGGACTTGTATGAAGAAGAAGGTCTAAACGAAGTCAATGAACTAAACGTACAAAAAGATGGCTTATCTGTTTTCTTATTTGTGGGTGTCAATGGTGTTGGTAAAACCACAAGTATCGGTAAATTAGCACATCAATACCGTTTAGAAGGTAAAAAAGTCTTGCTGGCTGCAGCAGATACCTTCCGTGCAGGAGCGATTGATCAGTTAGTTGTTTGGGGCGAACGTGCAGGTGTTGAAGTGGTACGTGGCAAAGCTGGTGGCGATCCAGCTGCGGTTGTCTTTGATGCAATGCAACGAGCAAAAGAAGAAAATGCTGATGTCTTATTAGTCGATACTGCTGGACGCTTGCAAAATAAAGTTAACTTGATGAATGAATTAGATAAAATTAAACGAATCATTCAACGTGTCGACCCTCAAGCACCACACGAAGTATTACTAGTGTTAGATGCGACAACTGGTCAGAATGCCATGACGCAAGCCAAACAATTTAAAGAAACAACCGATGTGACTGGTCTAGTATTAACTAAATTAGATGGTACAGCAAAAGGTGGCATTGTTTTAGCCATTCGTAATGAACTGCATTTACCAGTGAAACTAGTCGGACTAGGTGAACGCATTGATGACTTAGAAACATTCAATCCAAATGATTTTGTAATGGGACTATTTAAAGACTTGTTACAAGAAGAATAGCTGAAAAAACCAACGGACTTTTGAGAAGGACGTTGGTTTTTTTGTAGTGGATAATTGTCTTTTCAATGAGCAACCATTAGTAGGTGGTTCATTATTGATGATGTTTTCATTAAAAATTGTGATGTTACTAAATGCCAGTGCATGATTTTGACAGCTATTCTCTATTTTTGTAATAAGTCGATTTATGGCTTAGAGACGGTAACCCAGATCCAGCCTGTAACGAATGAAGCACTATGAAGGTGAGACCATGCCAGCAATAAATTTCAGTGAGGCAGTATTTAAAGGCACACTTTTTAAATAACAAATACCGATGGAACGTTTGGGGATTTGCTCGGTTAATTGAATTTCGGTCAAGCTACCGTCTTTGAGATAATCTGCTGCAAACTCACGAGTGACACAGGCAATTCCGAGATTGATTTTAGCAAAGTCTAACAATAAATCATGCGCACCTAATTCAAATTCTGGCACGAGTTGGATGCCGTGACTCTCCATAAACTCGTCAATAAACTGGCGTGAAATCGAGGCATTATCTAAACAAATTAAAGGATACTTCACTAGCTCGGTTAAGGAAATCGGGTTGGTGAAGTCTTTTTTATATTGTTCTCCGCAAACGAACGTATCTTGAATTTCTTGGCAAGGAATTAATTCTAGTTTGTCGTCTTCAATTGGGAAATTACAAATCGCAATGTCGATTTGTCCGGTTTTTAAAATTGTACAGAGCTCGGACGTGGTCCCGTTGATTAGTTTGAACTTAATATCAGGGTAGCGGCGATGGAAATTTTCTAAATAAGGTAGCAAATAATACCGAGAAATAGTATCTCCAACCCCAATCGTAATAGTACCAGCGGTGAGTGTTTTCAGTTCTTGCACTTTATTTTCACCCGATTCGATTAAATGGATGGCGGAATGGACGTAGTCGTATAATAACGTGCCTTCTTGTGTTAAGGTGACGCCTTTCGATGTACGTTTGAATAAGCGAACAGCTAATTCATTTTCCAGTTGCATGATAGATTGGCTCACTGCGGGCTGAGTCAGAAATAATTGTTTGGCTGCTTGTGAAAAACTACTGTTTTGTGCAACAGCATCAAAAATCCGATACAAATCTAATTTCGATAACATATAAGCACTCCTTATATCTATCATAATATATATTCACTTTATTTATAACGCAAAAAGCGCTATAGTACAATAGTAATGCAATAAAATAGGCTACATAAACTAAAGGAGCGAATATAATGGGTCGAACAGTCGGTACTGTGACAAGAGGATTACGTTGTCCAATTATTAATGAAGGAGACAATATCGAACAAATCGTTGTTGATAGTGTCTTACAAGCATCAGAAGCAGAAGGTTTTTCATTTGAAGACCGTGACATCGTGGCAATTACAGAGTCCATCGTAGCACGAGCACAAGGAAATTATGCAAGTGTAGACCAAATTGCAAAAGACATCAGCAATAAGTTTGGTGACGATACAGTCGGTGTGATTTTCCCGATCTTAAGTCGTAATCGTTTTTCAAACTGTTTGAAAGGAATTGCTCGTGGAGCGAAAAAAATCGTCTTAATGTTGAGCTATCCTTCTGATGAAGTCGGAAATCATTTAATTTCATTGGATGCATTGGATGAAAAAGGCGTAAATCCTTGGACAGACGAATTAACAGAAGCCGAATTTAGAGAATTATTTGGTTATAACAAACATCGCTTTACCGGTGTGGATTATATTGATTATTACAAAGAATTAATCACATCAGAAGGTGCATCATGTGAAGTAATTTTCTCTCAAAAACCAAAAACAATTTTGAAACATACAAAAAGTGTGTTGACATGCGATATTCATACACGTTACCGTACAAAACGAATTTTAGAACAAAATGGTGCTGAAAAAGTATATACAATGGATGACATTTTATCTGAATCTGTGGACGGTAGTGGCTACAATGAACAATATGGCTTATTAGGCTCAAATAAATCAACTGAAGATGCCGTGAAGTTATTCCCAAGAAATTGTCAACCAGTCGTTGATAAAATTCAAGAAATACTTCAAAAAGAAACTGGCAAAAACATTGAAGTAATGATTTATGGTGATGGTGCCTTTAAAGATCCTGTAGGTAAAATCTGGGAACTTGCTGATCCAGTTGTTTCACCAGCGTATACTGATGGTTTGGACGGTACACCGAACGAAGTGAAATTGAAATATTTGGCAGACAATAATTTTGCCGGTTTACGTGGTGCGGAATTAGAAGCAGCTATTAAAAAACACATTAACGATAAAGAGGACGATTTAGTTGGCGCAATGGAAGCACAAGGTACAACACCTCGTCAATTAACTGATCTAATTGGTTCATTAGCAGATTTAACTTCTGGTAGTGGCGATAAAGGGACACCCATTGTCTTCATTCAAGGTTACTTTGATAATTTTACAAAATAAGTTTTTCCCCTATGCAAACAGTAAGGATTGCATAGGGGCTTTTTTATAAACAAAAAGTAAGCAAACCTCTTTGAAAGTTTGCTATAATACGTGTAGCGAAAATGAAAAGAGGGGACACCCATGAATATACAAGCACTGTTACAAAAAAAGTCGGTTCAACCGTACTTATTAAAAGCACGTTATGGTTTAGAAAAGGAGAGCCAACGAACATCATTAACTGGTGAGTTAGCAACAAGTGACTATCCAAGTTGTCTCGGAAATCGCACGCACCATCCATATATCCAAACTGATTTTGCGGAAACACAAATGGAATTAATTACACCGGTAACTAATAGCATTCCAGAATTGTTCCGTTATTTAGCAGCGATTCATGATGTTGCTTATCGTTCAATGGATCAAGTAGAAATGTTATGGCCATTAAGTATGCCACCGGCGTTACCTGAAAAGGAAGAAGAAATTGTCATTGCAAAATTGGATAATTTTGAAGGCGTACTTTATCGCCGTTATTTAGCAAAAACGTATGGCAAACGTAAACAAATGGTAAGTGGCATTCATTTTAATTTTGAATTTGATGACGCACTTGTGCAACAATTATTCAATCAACAAACAGCGTTCACTGACTATTTAAAATTCAAAACAGAATTATATTTAAAAGTAACCCGTAATTATATGCACTATCGTTGGCTTGTTACTTATTTTTATGGCGCTTCTCCTGTTAGCGAGGCCTGTTATTTTGTTGATGAAAAAGGGCCAAAGGAACCTGTACGTAGTATTCGTAGCAGTCAATATGGCTACACGAATCATGAAGACGTTAAAGTGACTTATCGCACATTAGAGGGCTACTTATCGGACATTGCTCGAATGGTTGAAGAAGGAAAATTATCTGAAGACAAAGAATATTATGCCTCTGTCCGTTTGCGTGGTGGCAAGAAAGTAGCCGATTTAGCTGATGCGGGAATTCGTTACATTGAGTTAAGAAACATTGATTTGAATCCGTATGAACCATATGGCATTAGTGAAGAACAAGTAGCATTCTTGCATGTCTTTTTACTATTTTTATTGTGGAAGGACGAAGGTGCCGATGCCGATGCTTGGATTGCTGAAGGTGAACGCAAAAATAATCTGGTTGCATTGGAACATCCATTGGCGGTCACAGCTTTTGCGGAAGAAGGTAGACAGCTCGTGGCAGAGTTAGCAGCCTTTATCGAGCAGTTTGACTTATCTGTACCTGCTGATATGATTGTTCATCTGGAACAAATGCTGGCAGAACCGACCCAGACATTAGCTGGAAAAATATATACCGACAGCCAACCAAGCCAACAGGCATTTGCTGTTGAAAAAGGTCGTCATTATCATACACAAGCGTGGAAGAAACCTTATCAATTAGCAGGTTTCCGCGGGATGGAATTGTCCACCCAAATTTTATTGTTTGATGCGATTCAACGCGGCATTCAAGTGGAAGTCTTAGATGAAAGTGATCAATTCGTGAAATTAACTGCCGGCAAACATGTGGAATATGTCAAGAATGCCAACATGACAAGAAAAGATAGCTATATTGTCCCTTTAATCATGGAAAATAAAACGGTGACTAAAAAAGTCTTAAAAGCAGCGGGCTTTCGTGTTCCGGCAGGGAGTGAATTCGCTGATGTGCAATCCGCGCTACAAGCTTATCCAGAATTTGCTGAACAAGGATTTGTTGTGAAGCCAAAATCCACAAATTATGGGCTAGGCATTTCTATTTTTAAAGAAGGTGCCTCTTATGAAGCTTATCAAGAAGCGGTAGAAATTGCTTTTTCGGAAGACTCGTCTATATTAGTGGAAGAATTTTTACCTGGAACAGAATATCGTTTCTTTGTGTTAGATGGAGAGACACGTGCCATTATGTTGCGCGTACCAGCTAATGTCAAAGGTGATGGCGTGCATACTGTTGCCGAATTAGTGGCAAAGAAAAATGAAGATCCATTACGTGGTTCGCACCATCGTTCACCATTAGAATTGATTCAATTAGGAACAATTGAAAAATTAATGCTAAAAGAACAAGGCTATACGATTGATAGTATCCCTGAACCAGAAACAATTGTATACCTACGTGAAAATTCCAATATTAGTACCGGTGGTGATTCGATTGATGTGACCAATCAAATTCCACAAGGCTATAAAGATATTGCTGTCAAAGCAGTTGAAGCGTTGGGTGCGGTGATTTGTGGCATTGATTTAATTATCCCTGATACGACCCGTTCAGCGGACGAACCGAACGCTTACGGTATTATCGAAGCCAATTTTAATCCTGCGATGCACATGCATATGTATGTTTATCAAGGAGAAAATCGTCGATTAACAAAAGATGTGTTAGATCTATTATTTCCAGAAGTATAACTAACTATGAAACCCTTACTAGCTCTGGTTAGTAAGGGTTATTTTTTGGTGTCAAATCGTTGAATGATCAGTATTACACTTATTGTCTAAGAATTGAATTTTTGATTATATCAAGTGGTTGCGAATTATCCGTCCGACTATTTCAATTAGAGCTATTTCTAGATTTGTTAGATTGTGTTATTATGAACAATGTGTTGTACATAGTAAAAATAGAGTGTAAATCCCAAGTTATGTATAACAAGAAAGCGAAGAGGAGGAAAAAAGATGTCATTATCACCGAAAGAATTAGTTGATGAAGCAATTATTAGAGGGAAAGCCAAAGCCAACTATAGCTTTTTGACAACAGCAACCTTAGGAATTATGGCGGGAATATTTATTGGTTTGGCAGGTGCTGCGATGATTCGGGGCATGGGCAGTATGCCAGCTGAATGGGGAACGTTAGTGAATGTTATCGGCGGGCTAATCTTTCCTTTTGGGCTGATTTGTTTGCTATTGGTTGGTGGCGAACTGGTGACTGGCAATATGCTAGTTGTGACGATGGCTTTATATGCAAAAGCCATCACGTGGAAACAATGGGGGCGTAATATGTTGTTGGTTTCCATTTTCAATTTAGTTGGGACAGTGGTTGTTGCAGTATTTTTTGGTTATTTTTCTTATACATTACAAGGGAATTTTGTAGATAGGACGATTGCTGTGGCGGCAGGCAGAACAGCGGATGCACCGTTGCAAGCTTTTTTATCAGGGATTGCATGTAATATTTTAGTATCAACGGCTGTTTATATGAATATTGCAGCTAAGGATTTTATTGGTAAAATTTTTGGAACCTTTTTGCCAATTGCCGGCTTTGTCATTGCGGGGTATCAACACGTGGTTGCGAATATGTTCTTACTAGCTGCTGGTATGTTAGCAGGGGGCGTGACGATGGGGCAATTTGTCCAAAATATTGTTTTTGTATGGCTAGGAAATCTTGTCGGTGGTGGCGGGATTTTAGCTGGCATGTATTACTTGGCATTCAAAGTAGGAATGAAAAAATAAAAGAAGCGATGACTAGTTTAGTCATCGCTTCTTTTGCTAATTATTTAAGCTTTCAATTTCAATTGTTTGTTTGCTGTCATCCACGTGGAGACCTGTTAGTTGTTCCCACCAGACTTTCATCTCCTTTTCATAAGTAGTCGGAAAGAGTTGGACAATTTCTTCTAGTGAGCGTTGTTGTAAATGAGCATGTGGATAATTTAGTCGAAGATTGTACTTTAATTCACTTAATAGGCTATAATACTGAAACATCAAAAAATTCATCTCTTCTGGATTTTCTTCTAGCAACACTTTGGGTGCTCGGTCAAGCATAAACCCAAAGCTACGCATCATAAACATAATTCCATCCAGATGCTCTGGATCAATCAACGAGGTATCTTTTAGAATGTCGATATGAATATCTAATGCGCGAACAAGCTCCTTTTTTAATTCATCATAAGTTGGTGTGTGCATGAGTCATTCCTCCTTTAGTGAAATAATTTGTGCCAAAAACTCTTTTTTTCTTGTATATCAGACGACGGACTGGGTGCTGAAGGGGCAAATTTTTCTTCTATATCAATGGTTTGCTCATTGACGGCTGTTTTAGCAACCACTAGTAAACCAATGCTATCGGGAGAATCTGTTGCTTGATCGATAATGGTAAAAGGAATGCCAGTTTGTGTCGCAAGTTGGATGTAACTTGTTTGCACATTTTCTGGTAATTGACCATTTAGTAAGATACTACTATTTGAATAATCTGCTACATGTTTTGCAAGTAATTTTTTATTAGAAGGTTTCTTCATTTGAGCAATCGTCATGCTGAGGTAACAACGCTCGCGAAAGGTACCTAAATATTTTCGTTGTTCATCTGGTTTAACTAAGGGCGCGCCATAGAGACTTTTATCCAAATGTTTTTGTAATTCATCAGACATTTGTCTTCCTCCTAACGTGTACTTTGTTGTATTATAACACACAAGAGGTGAGGAAAAACAGCCTGAATGATGACTTGCTAATTTTTTTGTGAGCTGTATAATAGATTGTTAAAAAGGACGTGGTACAATGGAAACACCATTGGTTTTAGCAGAAAATAATCGAATTGAAACAGAGCGTTTGGTTTTACGTCCTGTCACGCTGGCAGATGCACAAGATATGTATGAATACGCAAGCGATGAAGAGACAACAACTTTTGTTTTCCCGAGGCATCAAAGTTTAGCAGAAACCAGACAAGCAATTGCTGAATTTTTCATGGCTGCGCCGTTAGGAAAATTTGCGATTGAATATAAAGAGAACCACAAAATGATTGGTACGATTGACTTGCGTGTAAATCCAGATAGTACGGCTGAACTTGGTTATACGATTAATAAAGCCTACTGGGGACGGGGTTTAGTACCAGAAGCAGCAAGAGCTTTGTTGGCATTAGGGTTTGAGCAATTAGATTTGGTACGCATTTTTGCTATTCATGAAGTCGAAAATCCCAATTCTGGACGAGTGATGGAAAAGATTGGCATGAGCAAAGAAAGTACCGTTTATGAAGCGAAAAAAATGCGTGATCGTGTCGTCAATATTGTTAGATATAGTGTGTCAAAAAAAGAATGGAGCGAGCAACGATGAAATTGCATTTTACAGAAGAAGCACAAGCAAGAATAAAGACTTTCATGAAAGAAGATGACCGATTATTACTTGATTTTGAAGATGCGCAAGGACCTTTTGTGGATTCGGCAGCTTCATGTCAATTGTATCCAAATTTTCGTTTTTTGATTGTACCAGAAGCGTTATCGGAAGAATTAGCTGTCTATGACGATCAGTTAGCGACGGAATTGGGGACAGTATGGATGAAGAAAACATCGGAGCGCTATTTGGATCAATCGGTCTGTGTCCGTATTGAAAAGGCCTATCAACGACTACAATTAACATCAGATAACGGTATTTTAGTGGCGAATGTACCGATTAAGCGAATTGAATTAGATGAAATGAGAGGATCATATGGGGAAATTAGCAGTAGTCACCGACCTTCATGCTGATATCAATCATTTAACGATTGCTGATTTGCAACGATTTCGTGATTATTTAGAAGCACAGGAAGTCACACATTTTCATCTAGCAGGTGATATTGCGAATAAAGTGAAGACAGCAGTAGAAGTTGTCGAGTTTTTTCAACAAGGCTTGCCGACAACATTTCATTGGGGCAATCATGAAATGGCAGATATTGGCAAAGAGCAGGATTTTGAAGACTACAATCACCAACATTTCTTGAACTTTTCGACTGTGGAGTTATCTTCCTCGCATGTCTTACTCGGAGTCAATGGTTGGTACGATTATCAGTTTTCGGATATAAAAGATGCGAATGAAATTTTGCGATTGAAAAATTTATTTTGGTATGACCGCATGATTCAGCGTGCTGGGACGGATCCTGAAATTAGTCAGCGAGTATCCGAACGCTTAGGAAAGGTATTGACGACCATTCCGGCAGATAAAAAAATTGTGGTCGCCACTCATTTCGTTCCTAAAGAAGAATTTATCGTTCAACATACAGGAAAGTACCAACGATGGAATCATTTAAATGCTTTCTTAGGTGCCAAAATATTTGGCGAAACTTTGGAACAATTTCCAGCAGTAGAGCAAGTGGTTTTTGGGCATACACATCGTCGATTTGGTACCCAAACGATTGACGATATTATTTACCATTGTCGTCCGTTTGGTTATTATTTTGAATGGCAATTAACACGCGCCTTTGTTTTAGATAACCAATTGGCGGAAGTATTTAATCCAACGAAAATACGCGGGATTTTACGACGAAATCAACCAGCTTTTGATAGGTATAAAGAACAACACGTATTGGATGAATTTAAGCGAAGCGTCACGATGATTGATTATTAAAAACGACTTGTTTTTTTTAGCAGGTCGTTTTTTGTTGTGCTATACTAAAACCAACTATTTAAAAGGAGGAGCCTATGAAAAATTATGTGAAAAATATTTTGTTGATTATTGTGGTTGCGTTTAATTTAAGATTGGGTATTTCTAGTGTCCCACCAGTCATGAATGAACTAAAAGAGACGTTACATATCTCAAACTTTCAGGCAAGTTTATTGCCGAGTATCCCTGTTTTTTGTATGGGATTATTTGCTTTTTTTATTGGCCGTTTTCAACAACAATTCGGTCGTAGGAAAAGTATTTTCTTTCTGCTGATTTTGATGGGATTAGCCACCCTAAGCAGAGGATTAATGCCAAGTTATGTTATTTTAGTTTTCTCTGCTTTTCTGATTGGTTTGAGTGTTGCAATTATTGGTCCGATGCTTTCGGGTTTTATTAAAGAAGAGTTTCCAAATCAAGCAGGATTATTAATTGGCATCTATTCATTGGCTATGGGCTTAGGTTCAGTCTTTGCCTCAAGTTCTAGTTCGAAATTAGCGGGAGTGTTTGATAGTTGGTTACCTGCTTTAGCGATTTGGGGAGTAATTGCGTTAGTGGCAGCCATTTTATGGCTACTGTTTTCCCCGCAAGAAAAAGCAGTAACGGTTCAATCAAGTCATTTGCCATTAAAAGAACGGCAAGCTTGGAAAATGGTCATCTTTTTTGCGATTCAATCGGGAATGTTTTATAGTCTGCTGACTTGGATTACCGAATTTTATCGTCATGATCCAGAATTAGCTAGTCGAAGTGTTGTTTTATTAACTACTTTTACGGTGATACAAACGACTTGTAGTTTCTTGATTCCGACATTTATGGATCGCATTGGTCAGCCGATTTATTGGATTTATGCTTGTAGTGGGGCAATGCTACTGGGAACGATTTGTTTTAGTATGTCGCATTTGGTACCAGCTGTTTTAGCGATGTGTTTATTTGCTTTTGGGACGGGCGGTTTTTTCCCGATTGCGATGTTATTGCCTTTGGTACACACCAAGACCCCGAAAGAAGCTAGTTTGTGGACGGGAATGACGCAAGCTTTTGGTTATATGATTGGTGGGCAAATCCCCGTATTAATTGGGTCATTAATTGATGCAAGTGGTGATTTTCAAATTTTAATTTATATGGTTGTATTATTTAGTGGGGTATTAGCCTTTTTAGGTTGGCAAATGTTAAAACCAGGTGATGCGTAGTCGACTGGTTTTATCGATATATAATTACCGCATGTGAAAAAGAAAGGTGAGAAAAGCATGGCGTATCCTTTGCTGGTCAATCAAATGCCAGAAAGAATCAAAAAAGTTTGGCAACGTACATTAGTTGTCACTAGTTGCATCAGCTTCGTAGTCCTCATTGGGATTAGTATCGCTGCCTATTATTTTGGGTGGTGGAATCAGTATTGGACAATTGTCATGAGTAGCTTGTTTGGCGTGGTCCTTGTTGCAACAATTAGTAGTTGGTGGCTTTTGCCGTATCGCTATTTGTATTATCGTTATGAGTTAACCAATGACGAGATGTTGTTTCAAAAAGGTTATTTCTTTCGTTCAACAACCATCGTGCCAATTGTTCGTATCCAACACATTGAAACAGAACAAGGTCCCTTTCTTCGAAAAGAAAATTTAATGGAAATCGTTGTACATACGGCGGCAACGACCCATCGAATTGCTGGTTTAGATATCGAAGAAGCCCAACAGTTGCGAGCAGAAATTATGCGTCAAGTGAGGTTGAGAGAGTATGAATGAGAGGTGTCGTCAACACAGCTTAGCTTTTTTAGTAGATGTCGTCACTAAAATTCGCTCCGTTTTTTTCTTGGTAATTCTTGTGCTAATTCGTTGGCATGATGTGTATGCATGGCTGACTTTGCTAGGTTTGAGTGTTATCTTGTTGATTTGGTCAGGACTCGGTTATTTTTTCCACACCTATCAGTTGCTACCAGATATGTTAGTGGTCTCGTCTGGTATTATAAATAAACATGAAACAAGTATTCCGTATGGACAAATCCAAACGATTAAGCAACAACAGTGGTTTTTCTACAAGCCATTTCATGTGGTACGTCTGGCTATTGAAACAGCCAGTGGTCATACAGAACAAGCAGAAGCTATATTGATTGTGCCAGAGAACGTGTTGCGAGAACTGAATCTTCGCAGAAAAACAGATACAAAAACGCAGCCATTGCAACGATTATACGAAGTATCCTCACGACAAATTCTATTATTTAGTCTGACGAATTTAAGTGTTTTTGCAGGTGTGGTAGCTTTTGCGGCGATGGTTGAGCAGTTTTTACCAGAGTCTTGGTATGATCAAATATGGAATTTAGGCAATGAATTGGTCCGAGCAGGTTGGCTCGTAGTGACGGGAGTGCTTGTCAGTCTGGTTGTAGTCTCCATTCTTCTTGCGCTTATCAAAAATTATCTTTTGTATTATGCTTTTCAAGTAAAACGGCAAGAGAATCAGTTAATCATTGAAAGTGGTTTGTTACAGCGGAAAATTCAAACCATTCCTTTAGCTAAAATTCAAGGCATTACGATTCAGCAAGCTTGGTTACGTAAAATTTTTGGACTGGTTTCAGTCGAAGTGCTTTTAATGGGTGGCTACGAAGAAGAAACGACGACTAAACTATTTTTATTGCCGATTGTTTATGAGAAAGATGTCTATCATATTTTGGACTTTCTATTGCCAGAGTGGCAATTGAATGCGCCGGTGCTACAGTATCCTTCTCGTCATTATTGGTGGTATTTTATTCGTATTCCTTTGGTGCTGACAGTTCTAGGGATGGTTGGAAGTTATTTTCTTTTTCCTTGGGGAAGTGTTATTGTAGGAGGAGTGGGTCTTATATTGATGAGTATTTTTTGGCATGCTAGTTATTTTCAAGGATACGATTTACAGACTTCTACCCGTATTTGTGTCCAAAACTATTTTTTATTGACGCGCGTACAGACGTTTATTGAGCGCAGTAAAATCCAATCTTTCTCAGAAAAAACGACGAAATGGTTGTATCCCAAAAAGATAGGACATGTGGTGTTTTCTTTTAAAGCGGGGATTGCTCAGTCATCGGTTCAATTGAACTTTATGCATCAAAATGGCATCCAACAATTGAAAAATTTTTATCAGAATAAATGAATCTATACAGAAAGAGTGAACGAAATGTTTAACGAAACAAGTTTTGAAGTATTTCAAGTTGAAGGACTGGACGAACGAATGGCAGCTATTCGCAAGGATATTCAGCCTGTTTTTCAATCCTTAAATGAATATTTTAAAGCTAAATTAGAACCAGAAGTCGAAGATGAGCTATTTATTCATATTGCACAACATATTCGTCGGACGGTCCATCCTCCTGAAAATACTTGGTCAGCATTGAGTCGCCAAAAACGTGGTTATAAAATGGAAGCTCATTTTCAATTAGGAATCTTTCCTGAGTATGTATTTATGTGGCTGTCAATTATTGATCAACCAAAAGGCAAAGAGCAAATGGCGGATGCCTTACTGGCACATCCAGAGTGGTGGACTAATTTGCCGAAGGATTTTGTTTTCAACAAAGATCATACTAAAAGTGATTATGAACCATTGACACACGAAGCATTCGAGAAAGCTTTGCAGCGTTTGAAAAAGGTGAAAAAAAGCGAACTTCAAATCGGCCGCATTATTCCAAAAGACAGTGAGTGGGATTTGGAGCGTATGAGACAATATATGTTAGAAACTTATCAAGCTTTAGTTCCGATTTATATCGGTTTAAAAGAGGTTGGCGAATAAAATCGCCAACCTTTTTTTGTTATTTGGAGCTTAAAAATTTTTCAGGCAATCGTCGCAATAACAGGACACCAATCGTGCCAGCGGCAATAGCTTTAATGATTTCTGGTAGTAAGAAATGTAAAAAGCCTCCTAGCATAGCAGCTGTCCAAGTTAAATCGTTGGCGATTTTTAACCAAATACTACCAAATAATAAAGTCACGATAAAACTAATTAAATTCGCTAAAATCACCCAAAAAAAGGTTAGTGGCACTTTTTTTAATAATGTTCCAAGTAACAGCCCTGTAAATAAAAATCCCACCAAATAACCACCAGTCGGACCTAAGACAGCACCAATTCCGCTGCCCGCGCCTGCATAAACAGGTAAACCAATTAAACCTAATAATAAATAAATGATAATTGCCCAAGTTCCTGTTTTGCGACCGAGTAAGGTAACGGTTAGACCGACAATAAATGTTTGTAGGCTTAATGGAACAGGACCTAATGGAATAATGATTTGTGAAAAGACCGCAATCACACCGGCAAAAATGGCGGCTGTTAGTTGTTCTCGTAAGGATAATTTCATTTTTTCAACTCGCTTTCTGTCAACTTGTTATTAATGTTTGGTTAACGTTGTGAGTATAACATATCGTTAACCTGTAGTAAATAACAAGGTAACAAAAAGACAGCCACGAATGACTGTCTTCTTATTTATTCTTTAATAATCGATACGAGTAACGAACCAAATTCTTGGGTTGTTAATTGAGTAGCATCTGGCAAGGCATGCGCAAAGTCCGCTGTGACTTGCTTGGTACGAATGGCTTGCTCAATAGCTGAAGTGATTAAATCTGCCGCTTCTTGCCAACCAAGAAATTCTAACAACATACCACCAGAAAGTAAGAGTGAGCATGGATTAGCTTTGCCTTCACCCGCAATATCGGGTGCTGTCCCATGTGTCGCTTCAAAGATAGCATACCCTGTTTCATAATTAATATTGCCACCAGGAGCAATTCCGATACCGCCAACTTGTGCAGCTAATGCATCAGAAATGTAATCACCATTTAAGTTACACGTTGCCACGACATCGTATTTTTCAGGATACAACAAAATTTGTTGTAAGAAGTTATCTGCAATCACATCTTTGACAATGATTTTACCTGCCGCTTCCGCCGTCGCAAGAGCTTCATCTGCTGCTTTGGCACCTTCTGCTTGTTTAATTGCTTGGTATTGATTCATTGTAAAGCATTGTTCTTTATACGTAGTTTCTGCTAACTCATAGCCCCAGTTTTTGAAGCCACCTTCTGTGAACTTCATGATATTTCCTTTATGAACAAGAGTTACCGTTGGGCGTTTTTGTGCAATCGCAAAGTCAATAGCAGCGCCAATTAGTCGTTTACTCCCTTCTTCAGAAACGGGCTTAATACCAATTGCTGAAGATTCTGGGAAGCGAATATTTTTGACTGCAAATTGTTCTTGTAGGATTTGAATAAGTTGTTTGGTTTCAGGTTGATCTTTGGCAAATTCAATCCCAGCGTAGACATCTTCCGTGTTTTCACGGAAAATCACCATATCGGTTTTTTCAGGTTCTTTCACTGGAGAAGGGACACCTTCAAAGTAACGTACTGGGCGAACACAAGCGAATAAATCTAATGTTTGACGCAAAGTGACATTCAATGAACGGATGCCACCACCGACAGGCGTTGTCAAAGGTCCTTTTAAAGCAACTTTGGCTTGTTCAATGGCAGCTAAGGTATGATCAGGGAGCCAACTACCGGTTTCTTCGAATGCTTTTTCGCCAGCTAAAATTTCTTGCCAGAAAATTTTGCGGCTATCACCATACGCTTTCGTAACGGCAGCGTCAAGGACGGGTTGAGAAGCCGCCCAAATTTCTGGCCCCACGCCATCCCCAGCAATAAAGGGGATGGTTGGTGTGTCAGGAATGGTTCGTTGCCCATTGTTTACAGTAATGTAAGTCATAAAATTTCTCCTTTGTTACGCCATTTTTTTACGGATAACCATTGGTAAAATACCTTGGTTTTTCCAATAACGGATATCAGCTGGTGCATCAAAGCGTAGGCGTGTCATGAAGCGTACTTCAGAACCATCCGCTTTTTTCGCAACAACATCAATTAGTTGTTGAACTTGTGGTTCTTCTGGTAAGAAGACATTAAAGGTTTCTTCGCCAGTCAAGCCCAGTGATTCAGCAGTATCGCCCTCTAAATATTCTAAAGGTACTACACCCATCATCACAAGGTTACTACGATGAATTCGCTCAAAGCTTTCAGCTAGTACGACTTTGACACCCAATAATTGGGTTCCTTTGGCTGCCCAGTCACGGGAAGAACCCATGCCATAATCTTTACCAGCTAGGACGATGCCACCAATATTATTTTCTTGGTATTTCATCGCAGCATCATAAATCGACATTTCTTCGCCAGTTGGCAAATATTTTGTCACGCTACCAGTACTTCCTGGAACCAATTCATTTTGTAAACGAATGTTACCAAATGTTCCACGCATCATCACTTCATGATTGCCTCGTCGAGAACCAAAAGAGTTAAAATCACGATAAGCGACTTCTTTTTCTTTCAAGTATTTTCCAGCAGGGGAATCTAAGCCGATGCTTCCAGCAGGCGAAATATGGTCAGTTGTAACAGAATCTGCTAATTTTGCTAACACATGTAAATCTTCCAAAGTTCCTTGTTTTGGTAATTCTTTGGTTAATCCTGCAAAGAATGGTGGGTTCGCGATGTAAGTCGATTCATCATCCCATTCATAACAATCACTGGTTGTTGTTTCAATTTCATTCCAACGTTCATTGGCATCAAATAAATGTGAATAAGCTTCTTTGAAGGCATCTGGTGATACGTATTGTTGAATGCAAGCATTGACTTCTTCCGCACTTGGCCAAAGCTCATCTAACATCACTGGTTGACCGTCTTTGTCAAAGCCAACTGGCTCTTTGGTCAAGTCTTTACGGACTGTTCCAGCTAAGGCGTATGCTACAACCAATGGCGGTGAAGCCAAGTAGTTGGCTTTAATCAGTGGATGAATTCGACCTTCAAAGTTTCGATTCCCTGATAAAACAGAAGATACAACCAATTGTTCGTCTTGAATAGCATCAGCAATAGCCTCGTCTAAAGGACCAGAATTTCCGATACAGGTTGTACAACCGTAGCCGACTAAATAGAACCCTAATTTTTCCAAGTAAGGAAGTAAACCACTTTTTTCTAAATAAGATGTAACGATTTTTGAACCAGGAGCTAAAGAAGTTTTGACATAATCAGGAACTTTCAAGCCTTTTTCCACAGCATTTTTAGCTAATAAACCAGCAGAAAGCATAACGAACGGATTGCTAGTATTCGTACAGCTTGTGATGGCTGCTAGTAAAACATCCCCTGTATGCAATGTTTTATCTTCTTTGTCCCAATCAATAGTGGCGGTTTTATCCAATTCATCTGGAGATAAACCAAAACCTTTTGGTCCAACTGGCGCAGGAATCGATGTATTGAAATCTTCTGCTACCTGAGACAAGGCAATTCGATCTTGTGGACGTTTTGGTCCAGCAAGTGATGGCATAATGTCGCCTAAGTCCATTGTGACAACTTTGGTATAGGTTGGAACGACTTCTTTATCATAAAACAAGTGATTTTCTTTGGCGTAAGTTTCAACAAGGGTTATTAACTCGTCGGAACGTCCAGTAGTTGCCATATAATTTAATGTTTCTTCATCAATTGGACAGAATCCACATGTTGCTCCGTATTCTGGCGCCATATTGGCTAAAGTTGCTCGATCAGCCAAGCTTAATTCAGAATAACTTGGTCCGAAAAATTCCACGAATTTACCGACCACTTTTTCATTACGCAATCGTTCAGTCACGGCTAACGCTAAGTCAGTAGCCGTTGTACCAGCAGGGAAGGAGCCCACAAATTCCACACCGATTACTTCTGGTGTTGGGAAGAAAGAGGCTTCACCTAAAATTGCCGCTTCGGCTTCAATGCCGCCAACGCCCCAACCTAATACGCCTAAACCATTAATCATCGTTGTATGTGAATCTGTTCCTTGCAACGTATCAGGATAAAGTAAGAGCCGATCATCAACTTCTTTTGTAATTACTACATCTGACAACGATTCAATATTTACTTGGTGAATGATTCCTGTTTCAGGTGGAACAACTTCGAAATCATCGAATGATTGTTGTGCCCATTTCAAAAATTGATAACGTTCTTGATTACGTTCAAATTCTCGTTCAGTATTAATAGCGATAGCTTCTGGACGGCCAGAGGCATCAACTTGCACGGAATGGTCAACAACCAAGGTAACAGGAATTTCAGGATTAATATCGGAGGCTTTGCCACCAAGGGAAACAATCGCATCTCGCATAGCTGCTAAATCAACCACTGCAGGGACACCGGTAAAATCTTGTAGCACAACACGCGCAGGTTTAAATGGAATAACGCCTTTTGGTTCAGCAGGATTCCAGTTAACAAGGGTCTCAATATTTTCTTCTGTGACATCTTCGCCTAAATGACGAGCAACACTTTCTAATAAAACACGAATCGAGTAAGGTAAGGCAGTTAAGTCTCCGTTAAAGGAGTTCGCTACCTCTTGAATATCACAAAAATCATATTCTTTTTTATTCAAGGTTAGTTGTTTCTTCCAATTCATCAAAATGCCTCCAATTCTAATTTAAGGTCTTAGGTATAATTATACGTTTTATATTTAAGAAAATCAAATAAGTAAATTAAAAAACTTTCATTTTTACGTTATCGTGTTATAATGATTTCTATGATTTGTTTTAAAACAAAAGAGATAATTAGAGAAAATGAGACAGATAGGAGGAGAAAATGTGACGGAAAAGAAAAATACCTTTCCAAGTTTAGAAGAACTTGCATCAAGATGTTATGAAAATGATAAAATTGATATGCAACTTTATACAGATTATGATGTGAAGCGCGGTTTACGAGACCAAAACGGAAAAGGGGTTGTTGTTGGGCTAACCAATATCTCAACTATTTACCCTGAAAAGATTGTCGATGGTAAGAAAGTACCGGGATGTGGCGAGTTACGTTATCGTGGGATAGACATCGAAGAACTTGTGAATGGCTTTGTGTCTGAAGGACGTTTTGGGTTTGAAGAGGTTGCATATTTATTACTTTTTGGAAATTTGCCTTCAGAGAAACATTTGGTTGATTTTCAAGAGATTATTGCCAGCAGACGAACACTTCCAAGCGATTTTGTACGTGATGTTATTATGACTGCCCCGGCTGCAAGTATTATGAATAGTTTATCACGCAGTATTCTGACATTGGCAAGTTATGATGAGTACGCAGATGATGTGAGTATTGAAAATGTGTTAAATCAGAGTTTGGATTTAATAGCTGTTTTTCCTTTACTTGCGGTATATGCGTATCATGCGCATAATCATTACGGGAATGGCGGTAGCATGTACATCCACCAACCGAAAGAAGGGTTGAGTACAGCGGAAGCGATTTTGATGATGTTGCGTCCTGATCAAAAATACACACACCAAGAGGCACAAACGTTGGATATGGCGCTTGTTTTGCATATGGAACATGGCGGTGGGAACAACTCGACATTTACCACACGTGTTGTGACTTCCAGTGGCTCGGATACGTATTCGACAATCGCAGCAGCATTAGGTTCATTAAAAGGGCCGAAACATGGTGGCGCGAATATTAAAGTAACGCAGATGATGGAAGATTTGAAAGCAACTGTGAAAGACTACTCTGATGAAGAAGCGGTTCGAGAATACTTAGTGAATATTCTAGATAAAAATGCCTTCGATAAAAAAGGGTTAATTTACGGAATGGGGCATGCTATTTATAGTGACAATGATCCAAGAGCCGCTATTTTTAAACGTTACGTATCCAAACTTGCGGAAGAAAAAGGCGAAGAAGCGCAAGCGGAATTTGATTTGTACCGCTTGGTGGAAAGAGTGGCACCTGAAGTCATTATGGAAAAACGGAAAATGTACAAAGGCGTTAGTGCCAATATCGATTTTTTCAGTGGTTTTGTTTACAACATGTTAGGTTTACCGCAAGAGTTATATACGCCGATATTTGCTATCGCTCGTATCGTTGGTTGGTCTGCGCATCGAATCGAAGAATTAATTAATTCACAACGAATTATGCGTCCGGCATATAAAGAAGTCTCGGAGGACCGTCATTATGAAGCGTTAGACGAACGCTAAAAAATATCTGTGCATCTTAAGAGATGCGCAGATATTTTTTTGTTTGGAAAGGTGTCATAAGAGAAGATTTTATTCATGTTATACTTAAGTAGAAGGGGTGAAAGCAATGAAAAATTTTTCGATTTTATTTTTTAGTGTCTTTTTGCTATCCGCATGCTCTGGAAACACAGTTGAAACCAATGGAATATGAAGTGAATCGAACAGTAGTGAGACAACGCAATTTTCTGAAAAAACTACTTCACAATCGATGACTGAATCAAGTGAAGAGGGTGAAGTATTTCCTTATGCAGTCACTCTAGATGATTTTATTCAGGAAATCACACTATCTAATGGAGATAAAAAAGTAATCTATCACCTAGATTTTTCGACAAAACAAGAAAATTTGCCAACAACTATTGTCTTAAATATCAAAGACAATAACGATTTGGGTCAAGCTATTTACCTAACATCGAGTGAAGGAGAATCGGCTTTTTATCCGATTTCTATCAAAACTATCCCAACTAAAAAGCTGACGATTGTGGGGGATGATGGAAGTGAGCGGGCAGTTGCTGTCAATACGAGGGTAAAAATTGAAGCGACTCATGATAACGCTGATTCAATGGCATTAATCGGAAAGGAAGGGTATCTTTTTTACAATGACCAAGGGACAATCTCGTTCGCACTTGCGTTTGATAAACATCATCTGATTGAATATGTCCAAATTGAGCAACGAAAAAATGATACAGAGCAAACGAAGGACAACACGGAAGAAGATTCATATTATCAATCCATCCTTCTTGCTTGGGAAAAACAGCAAGAATATATTGATTCAATTGATGACCCAAAAGTAAAACAATCTGTACAAACGCCACACGCTGCCGCTGTGATGGAAGCGACGCGGTTAGAAATAATCTATCCTGAAGATGTTGAAGTGATAAAAGAAAGTTTACAAAAAGTTCTTGCAGGAGAGTGAGGTCGTTGGTGTGTATCGGTAAAAACACATTCTTTCTCAGAGTATTTGGTTAGAAAGGATGTGTTTTTTAGCGAACATAAAAAAACAACCAAAACTCTGTAAACAAAGTTTTGGTTGTAAGAATAAAATTCTTATAGTTTTTGGTTGTAGTATTCAACGACTAATGCTTCGTCAACTTCAAGAGGTAATTCGTCACGTTCTGGTAAACGAGTCAATGAACCTTCTAGTTTTTCAGCATCGAAGCTTACGAATGCTGAGCGACCTACAGTTGCTTCAACAGCTTCTTTAATTGTTGGGATACCTTTAGATTTTTCGCGAACGCCGATCACTTGACCAACTTCAACGCGGAATGAAGGGATATCAACACGTTTGCCATCAACAGTGATGTGACCGTGGTTAACTAATTGACGTGCTTGACGACGAGTAGTTGCTAAACCTAGGCGGTAAACAACGTTGTCTAAACGACGTTCTAGTAAAATCATGAAGTTAACACCGTGTTTTCCTTCTTTAATTTTGCTTGCTTGTACGAATAAAGTACGGAATTGACGTTCGTTCATGCCGTACATATGACGTAGTTTTTGTTTTTCGTTTAATTGCAAACCGTATTCAGAACGAGAGCCACGGCTATTTGGTCCGTGTTGTCCTGGTGCGTATGGGCGACGAGCTAATTCTTTCCCTGTGCCAGATAAAGAGATACCTAAGCGACGAGAGACTTTCCATGATGGTCCTGTATAACGAGACATTATAAAATTCCTCCAATAAAATAAGTTTTTTTTGGAGTAAAATAATCCGATGAAAAATTCATGATACGTGTAGTTCATTCTTCAATCTTCGCCTTCGCAGCCGCGGTTACGCAATTGAACCCGAATGGGCAATGAACTGGGGACGTATGATTATTCTTCTGCTGCATTATTTTACACAAAGAATAGTATAACCTACAAAATAGAGCTACGTCAATGGTTATATTCTTATTAATTAATAAATAATGTTAATGAAAACACAAAGAAAACGAAAAGAGTTTTTCTGTAAAATGTTATTTTTTTCACAAAATCCTTTACAAATGATTAATTTCTCTTTAAAATAAGAGAGTAAAATTTGATAATGAAAGAAGCGAAGGTGAAAAAAGTGATGAATCCAATCTCTCCATTGTTTGAAAAAATTGATTCTTCCATCGCAAAAAAAGTTGATCTAATCGAAAAAAGTTATGTTCGCTATGCGGTGCGAGCAATGTTAGCTTGCTTATTTTTAACATTAGGATCAGCAGTAGCATTTGCAATTGCAATGAAAGGTGAAGACATTGCACATGGTCTAGGAAAAATGTTGTATGCCTTCATGTTCAGTTGGTCACTGGTAATGATTTTGTACATGAATGCAGAATTAGGAACCTCAAATATGTTATACATGACAGTAGGTGTTTATCGTAAACATCTTTCAGTAGCGACTGCCTGCAAAATTTTATTTACTTGTATTTTATTTAATTTGATTGGTGGCTTTGTATTTGGGTATTTGATTTCATTGACGGGGCCTTTTCAAAATTTGGCACCAGATAATTATTTATTTGAAGCTATTACTGGAAAATTAGGAAAATCAACGATACAAATTATTGTGGAAGGTGCATTTGCTAATATTGTTGTTAATACAGCAGTACTTGCAAGTATGCGAATGAAAGACGACGCAGGAAAAGTCATGTCGATTATTTTCATTATTTTCATTTTTGCTTTTTTAGGATATGAACACGTGATTGCCAACTTCCCAGCATTTAGTTTGGCATATTTTGCTTCACACGGTACCTTAACGGCTATGACAGCTGGAAGTGTCATTCACAATTTCTTCTTTGCTTTAATCGGGAATTATATTGGTGGCGGATTGGTCATGGGGATGGGGTATGCTTGGTTGAATAATTCAAAATCAAACTATGTCGATTAATCGGTGAAAAAAGTTGCTTGTCTCTTATGATGAGCAACTTTTTTTATAATAGTTTTTATTGTCAGAAAAATTAGAATTGTATGAAAAATATCTTGCAATTCGATGGATAGTTCGTTAATATATCTCTCATAGAATGTTTAGGGGGATTGTGGAATGAAGAAACAATGGTTATTAGGTGGTTTATTGGTAAGTACATTTGCACTAGCAGCTTGTGGTGGAAATGCAGAAAAAACAGAAAGTACAGGTTCTGAAAGTGCTGCAGAACAAGTCATTAAAATTGCAGTAGATCAGGAAATGCCAAGTGCGGATTTGTCGCTAGCGACAGATAGAATTAGTTTTTCCGCATTGAATAATGTTTATGAAGGGCTATATCGTGTAAATGGGGAAAATAAAGTAGAGCCAGCTGGAGCAGCAGAATTAGCTGAAGTTAGTGAAGATGGCTTAGTGTACAAATTAAAATTAAGAGAAGATGCGAAGTGGTCAAATGGTGATCCAGTCACAGCAGCAGATTATGTGTATGGTTGGCAACGAACAGTAACGCCTGAAACGGCTTCTGAATATGCCTATCTTTTTGAACCAGTTGTAAATGCAGCGGAAATTAGCGCAGGAAAAGCAGAACCATCAACTTTAGGTATTAAAGCTGTTGGCGATTATGAGTTAGAAATTACATTGAATGTCGCAACGCCATATTTTGATTTCTTACTAGCGTTTCCTTCATTTTTCCCACAACATGAAGCAACAGTCACTGAAAAAGGCGATCAATATGCCCAAACGAGTGATGATTCTGTTTATAATGGTCCGTTTGTATTAGAGAATTTTGATGGACCTGGAATTGATACAGAGTGGACGTATCAAAAAAATGAGACCTATTGGGATGCTGAGAACGTACAGTTAGATGCGGTAGAGGTTATCGTAGCAAAAGAATCAGCGACAGGTTTAAATATGTTTCAAGATGGTCAAGTTAACGATGTGACATTAACTGGTGAATTAGCTCAACAAAATGCTAATGAATCTGCCTATGTGATTGATAAAGAATCACGTACGACGTACTTTGAAATGAATCAACGTGAAAGTGATTCACCGTTTAACAATGTGAATTTACGTAAAGCTTTATCGTATGCAATTGATCGTGAAACAATGGTTCAACAAGTATTAGGAGATGGTTCGGTTGCATCAACTAGTTTGATTCCATCTGGGATGTCATTTGATCCAACTAATGAAAAAGATTTTGTGGAAGAATCAGCAGCTGATTTAACGTATGATGCAGAAAAAGCCAAAGAATATTGGGAAAAAGCCAAAGCAGAGTTAGGAATTGATAAATTAGAATTTGAATTTGTGGCAGATGATACAGATTCTACACGTGCTGTGGCGCAATACTTACAAGGTGCTTGGCAAGATACCTTAGATGGTCTCTCTGCAAAATTAGCGATTGTGCCATTTTCTGTCCGTTTGGATCGTGGTGCAAATGGTGAATTTGATGTCATTTTAGGTGGTTGGGGAGCAGATTATGCTGACCCAAGTAGCTTCACAGATTTATTTGTAACTGGCAATCCGTATAATCGTGGTCAATGGTCAAACTCTGAGTATGATAAATTGATTAAAGAGGCAGCGACAACGAATGCAACTGACCCAACAGCACGTTGGCAAACACTGTTAGATGCTGAAAAAATTGTGATGGATGACTTTGGTGTGATTCCAGTTTACCAAAGAGCTTCTGGTCATTTACGTTCAGAAAATGTCAAAAATATTGTTGTACATGGTTCAGGCGCAACGTATGATTATAAGTGGGCGTTTGTTGAATAGTATATTTTGATTTAGGAAACCCATTCGGAATCGTATGTAGATTTCGAATGGGTTTCTTTATAAATTATACCTGTATTGAAAGAGAGCAAGTAAAAATTTGATCGGAGTTGAAATATCAAGATATCTCCTCTATGATAAAAGAGAAAAGTGAGAAAAAAGAAAGAGAGTAAATTTTATGGAAAATACGCGTAAATTATTTGCATTTGACATCGACGGTACATTATTAGATTCAAATAAACAAGCTTTACCGAGCACAAAGAAAGCGCTCGCTAAATTAAGAGAAGCAGGACATATCGTGATGATTGCTACTGGACGTAGTCGTTACCTGGCAAATACAGTTATTCAAGAGTTAGGATTTGATCATTATGTATTATGTAATGGATCAGCAGCATTCTTAAATCATCAGCAGATATATCAAAAGCTATTACCTAATGAGGAATTGGTGTCATTTTTAGAAGAAGCGCACCAACTCCAAATTGATACATCTTTTATCGGTTTAGATGCATCCAAACGTTCCACAACATTTAATCCCGAGCGTATGGAAGAAGCCATGCAATCATTTGGTTCAACGACACCGGATTTAGATCCAGATTTTTTGGACAAAGAAGATGTTTATCAAGCGCTGGCCTTTTATGATGAGAGTTATGAAGGGGCTTTTGATGAAAAATACCCTGCACTATCTTTTGTTCGTTGGCATGAAAAATGTGTAGATGTGATTCCGAAAGGTGGTTCAAAAGCAGCTACTATTTTAGAAGTGGCTAATCACTTAGGTATGAATCAAACAGACGTGATTTCTTTTGGAGACGGCATGAATGACAGGGAAATGCTTGAAGCTTCAGGTACGGGAATTGCTATGGGAAATGCACCAGAAGAAGTGCGCCGTTATGCAAATTGGGTCACAGAAGACAATAACAATGATGGCATTTGGCATGCATTGGTACGTATGGGTTTTTTAGAAGAATAAGTTAAAGTAAATCAATTAAAGGAGGCAACAACGATGAAAATTGCGTTAATTGCTCATGATAGAAAAAAAGACTTAATGATTAAATTAGTGAGTGCTTATCGTCACGTATTGGAAAAGCATGAACTGTTTGCGACTGGTACAACTGGCGGTAGAATTATCGATGAAACAGGTTTACCTGTTCATCGTTTCAAATCCGGGCCACTAGGCGGCGATCAACAGATTGGTGCGATGATTTCAGAAGATGCGTTAGACATGGTCATTTTTTTACGAGATCCATTAGCTGCGCAACCGCATGAACCAGATGTGACAGCGCTTATTCGTTTGTCAGATGTATACGAAATCCCACTAGCAACAAATATTGGGACGGCTGAAATGCTGATTCGCGGCTTGGATGCTGGTTATGCTGACTTTCGAGAAGTCGTTCATGAACTAGATAACAAGCCATTGTCGTTATAGTGAAAAGGAACGCTTTGTTTCAAAAAACAATGTAATAGTAGTAAAGAGCATAATATCAAAGCAATTACAGGTTATCTATCAATTATTTTAGATGCAGAAGATGATATGTAAATATCTGGCATTTTATGATTGATGAAGCTTTTCAAGGAAGAGGATTGGGAAAAGTAGCATTAGGTGTTGAATTGGAAAATACAGTTGCTATTTATTTTGTATGAAGTGATCTGTTTTGTTGATAATAACAAACGTGATGAAAACGGTGAAATGATTATGACTTGTAGGTTGTAGTCTGTCAAAATAGCAGTTAAGTTTAGTTTAGAGAGTACAGGCGATGAATTTTGCTATTCATTCCTCACTCTCTTTTTTATTTAGCTTTGAATAATCCAAACAAGGCTAGAATGAAGGAGCTTTTTGTTTTATAGGAGAAGTGATTAGGTTCATGCGATACTAGTCAGCGAATAGGGAAATTGACTAGCAACCAGTATCCGCTAAGGGTACTGGCTTTTATTCTATAATCTCGTTGCAACAAGTGAACATTTTGTTTAAAAACTTGTTGCAACGAAATGTAATATTCAGTGTTAAGTTATCAGCCTATAATGAACATGTATTAATGATAACGCTAACAAAAAGAAAGTTTTTTAAGTTAGGATGTGCGTATCATATGTTAACCAAACGACAAAAGGAATTACTTGAACTATTAGAATTGCAAGAAGGTTTTTTAACGGTTCAATTCATTGCGAATAAATTAGGTGTATCGAAGCGAACAATTCATTCTGAGTTGAATCAGCTAGAAGATTATATTCAAAGTTTAGGTAAGTACTTTGAAAAAAAGAGAGGAGTTGGGATTGTATTAAGGGGATTGAAAGAATATGAAGATCCTAAAGCAACGGATGAAGTGACTAATTTGTCTGACACAATTGCCAGACGGATAGATATTATGAAGATACTGCTTTTTGAAGGAAGGAATGTTAGTTTTAATCACTTATCAGAAATGTATCTGGTGAGCAAAACTTCTATTATCAAAGATTTTGAATATATTATGCGTATTTTGCAAGCTGGTTCGACGATTGAATTAGTTAGTGATATTCACGGCACAAGGATTGCAGGTAGTGAATTAGCTATACAAAAAGCCTGTCTACAATTTAATCGATATATTATCAGTAATTCTGATGTCTATTATGAAGATACTGTTCCGCTGAAAATGAATGTTCTTGCTCCTTATTATGGGGAAAAAATCATCTCTGTATGTACAAATATTTTATATAACTACGTCAGAGATAACAGCAATGCGATTTCTGATTATTACGTCCAAAATGTATTGAGTATTTTTATTATCTTAGTTTATCGTAATTTGAACGGATACCATATTCAGGAGAATGAAGAAACTGAATATGCTGAATATACGCTATTTTTTGAAGAAAGTGCTGTTCGTCTATTGCACAAAGCTGCATTGCGTTTGAATTTTTCTTACACAAACGAAGACGTGAAATTCTTCTCTCAACATTTAGTATCGAATCGCTTTGAATCTTTGCCGGAAGAAAATATTGATGATGACCTTATTCGTAAGCTGCTAGCCCGAGTATCAGAAGCATTGTCTATTGATTTTTCAAATGATAAGAAGCTGGAGGAACAATTAATCAATCATATCCCACCGATGATTTATCGCTTGCGTTCACATAACAAAACCGATAACCCTTTTACAGAGCAAATCAAAACAGAATTTTCTTTAACCTTTCATGTTATCTGGGTAATTTTGAGTGAATACGAGAAGCTTTTGGGAATTTCATTTAACGAAGATGAAATTGCGTTTTTAACAATTTATTTTCAATCAGCAATTGAACGGGCAAAAATTAATCGTAAAATTTTGGTCATTTGTCAGATGGGGATTGCAACATCGGAGCTATTAATGAATCGAATTAAAAATATTTTACCATCTCTGGATACCATTGAAGTCGCATCAGTTGCGGAATTAGAACATATTGATGTTCATCAATTTGATTTAGTGATTTCAACAATCAAAATCGAAATTCCCAGAAAGAATGTGTTATTTGTTTCACCTTTTTTAACAGATAATGATATCGAAAAAATTAAAAATTCTGGCTACCAGCCAAGTAGTATTAATAAAGTAAATCCGTTATTTTCGCATCATTTAAAGAGATATATTCAACCCTCATTTATTTATATGGATACAGATTTTTCATCTAAAGAAGAAGTATTCAATACTATTGGAACAGAATTAGTAAACAAGCAATTTGTCACATCAAATTTTGTAGAAAATCTTTTTCAACGAGAAGAATTAGGTGGCACCGATCTTCCTTCAGGGACAGCTGTTCCTCATGGAAATCCAATGCATGTGAACCAAACTGTAGTGGTAATTATAAAAAATAAGAAGAAATTCAAATGGGAAAAGTACTATGTCGATATTATTTTCCTCATTTGTATTGCGAAAAAAGACACGTCACAGACAAGACACATTTTAGCTGATATTTATAACATAGTTGATGATTTAAACAAGCTTAAAGAAATAAGAGGAAAATTTTCTAAAAGGGATTTATTGAAAAGTTTAGGGAGTGAGTAAATGTGGGAAAAATAGAAAGTAATAAGAATGTTATTTCAGAAGACTTAATTTTTTTAGATAAAGAAGTCAACAGTCAAGATGAAATTATTCAACTTATTGTCGATAATGCGCAGGAAAAAGGATATGTCAGCCAGAAAGAAATTCTTTTTAAAGCAGTCAAAAATAGAGAACGAGAAGTTCCTACTGCTATAGGTTTTTCTATTGCTATTCCGCATGGAAAAACAGATGCGGTAAGACACCCCTTCATCGCTTTTGTCCGGACAAAGTACGAAGTTAGATGGACAGAAAAAAGTGAAGAAATGGTTCGCTTAGTTTTTCTAATTGGTGTTCCAGAAAATAGTGAAAATAATTTACATTTAAAATTCATTTCACGTTTAAGTAAACGTCTTTTAGATGAGGAATTTAGAGGTAGGCTATTGAGTCAAAAAAATAAAATAGGTGTCTTTGAACAATTAAGTTCAATTGAAATTTAAGGAGGAATTACAAATGAAAGTAGTAGCAATCACAGCATGCCCAACAGGAATCGCCCATACCTATATGGCACAAGAAGCCATTGAAAAAGAATGTAAAAAACGTGGTTACGATGTAAAAGTTGAAACACAAGGAAGTATGGGGATTGAAAATGAATTAGAACAAGAAGAAATTGATGCAGCCGATGTAGTTATTCTAGCAGTAGCAATTGGTATTGAAGGTGAAGACCGTTTTGAAGAAAAGGAAGATGCAGGAAAAGTTATTAATGTAGAACCTGGTGACGTGATTAAACATCCTGTTGAAGTGATTGATCGAGCTGAAAAACTATAATCTTTTAAGGGGGAAAGGCAATGAAAAAAGAAAATAAGTTCTGGAAGGATTTACAAAAAGCATTTAATACCGGTGTTTCTTTTATGTTACCGGCAGTTGTAGTTGGTGGTATTTTCTTGGCTATCTCGTTAGCAACTGGTGAAGCCACAGATGCTGGGATGGAAGTAACAAATCCATTTATGAAAAACTTATTAGATATGGGGTCGGCTGGTTTTGCAATGATGATTCCATTGCTGTCAGGTTATATAGGTAACTCTTTAGCAGGGAAACCAGCTTTAGTACCTGCTATGATTTTAGGATATATTGCGAATAATCCAATAGGAGAGCAGCAAGTTCAAACTGGATTCTTAGGTGCCATGATTTTAGGGGTAGCGACTGGTTATTTTGTTCGTTGGATTAAAACATGGAAAGTACCTGCAACAATTCGCACAATTATGCCAATTTTAATTGTTCCAGTGATTACAACCTTTGTTTTAGGGTTGATTTACATTTATATCATTGCAGTCCCAATCGGTGCAGCAATGGATTGGTTAGTGAATGTTTTAGCTGAAATGCAAGGTGGTAGTGCGATTGTTCTAGGATTGATTATTGGTGCTATGACAGCAGTAGATATGGGCGGTCCTATCAATAAAACGGCTACAGCATTTACAATTGCCTTAATGGCTGAAGGTGTTTATGAGCCAAATGGCGCACATCGGGTAGCTGTAGCAATCCCTCCTTTAGCGTTAGCCATCTCCACATTTATTGATCGCAAAAAATATACGACAGAAGATAGAGATTTAGGTATATCCGCATTCTTTATGGGATTAATTGGCATTACAGAAGGCGCAATTCCGTTTGCTGTTAAAGATATGAAACGTGTCCTGCCAGCACTTGTAGTAGGTAGTGCTGTTGGTGGTGCACTAAGTATGGCCAATGGTGTTGAAGCTTTGGTACCACACGGAGGTTTGATTATTTTACCAGTCGTTAACGGTAAATTATGGTTTGTACTTGCAATGTTAATTGGTACATTGGTATCTGTAGCTATTTTACATTTTACCAAACCAAATATAGAACAAATAGAAGCGTAATAAACATTACCTTATACTTTCAATATTTATAACATAAGAAAATGGAGATGAATGAAGAATGGAAAAATTACCAATCAAAACAATTGTCGAAGGTTTATTAGAGTTACAAAAGACCGGTGAAAGTGCAACACTACTTGGTATTGGTCCGATGTCAAAGAATTGCGTGCAAGCAACACTAGAATTGTCTCATGAGGATGATTATCCAGTAATGTTTATTGCGAGTCGGAATCAAGTAGATGCTGATGAATTAGGCGGCGGTTACGTCAATGGTTGGAACCAATTCACTTTTGCTAAAGCTGTTGAAGAAGTTGCAGAAGAAATTGGCTATGACAATTTGTATTATCTATGTCGTGATCATGGTGGTCCTTGGCAACGTGACAAAGAACGTAACGATCATTTACCAACTGAGTTAGCAATGGAGCTTGGAAAGCAATCATATGTTGCAGATATTGAAGCAGGTTTTGATTTATTGATGATTGATCCTACGAAAGATCCATTTGAAATTGGAAAAGTCATTCCATTAGATACGGTTTTAGAAAGAACAGTTGATTTGATTGAATTCTGTGAAAAAGAACGTAAAACACGTAATTTACCTGAAATTGGTTATGAAGTAGGAACCGAAGAAACCAATGGTGGATTAACATCAACAGCAACTTACGAAATGTTTATTTTAAGATTAAAAGATGAATTGGAAAAACGCGGTTTACCAATGCCAACATTTATCGTTGGACAAACAGGCACATTGACTCGTAAAACGGAACAAGTGGGAACATTCAATTTTAAGAATGCGTATGATTTAGCACAAATGGCAAAACAATACGGTGTAGGGCTAAAGGAACACAATGGCGATTATTTAGATGATGTCACTTTGTTAGAACATATTCCGTCTGAAATTACAGCAACCAATGTCGCGCCTCAATATGGTACAGAAGAAACACGTGCTTATCTAAATCTTGCAGCAGTAGAGGCACGTCTAGCAGAAAATGGTCTAATTCAAGACGCGTCTAACACTCGTGAAACGCTATTGGTTCATGCAATTAAGAGTGAACGTTGGAGAAAATGGATGGTTGGTGAGCAAAAAGAATTGACTGTTGACCAAATCTTAACCTCTGGTGATGATCAATTACAAGCAGATATCTTAGATATTGCAGGTCATTATACATTCAATGATGATGAAGTGAAATCAGAAATTGAAAAAATGTATGTTAATTTAAAAGAATACAATATTGATGGACAACGCTATGTAGTGGATCATATCAAACGTCCAATTCGTGATTATGCAGAATGCTATAATCTTAAAGGCGTCACAACTCGAATTAAGAATATTTCGAAATAGTTGATTTAAATTTGTAGTAAGAAGCACTCTTAGTAATAGAAGTATGCAAGTGATTCGTTTGCTAATTTTTTACGATAGTTCAAATTGAGGAGAGAAACAATGAAAATTGCGATTGCTTCAGACCATAATGGTTTTGAGCTGAAAGAGGTTATCAAAGCCCACCTCTCTGAAAGAGAGGTAGCTTATGAAGACTTCGGCACGAAGGCTGCTATGGTTAGTGTGGATTATCCAAAGTATACACAAAAAGTTGTGGAAGCTATTTTAAGAGAGTCAGTTAACGGTGGCATTTTGATTTGTGACACAGGGATTGGCATGAGCATTACCGCAAATAAAAGCAAAGGAATTCGAGCAGCAGTTGTTGGAGATGTGTATTCTGCAAAAGTGACAAAAGAACATAATAATGCCAATATTATTTGTCTAGGTCAACGTGTAATCGGTGATAGTCTAGCTCAAATGATTGTGGATGCTTGGTTGGATGCAGAATTCCAAGGAGAACCTCATCAAAATCGAATTGCTATGATTGAAAAATAGGATGAAGAGTGTATTCAATTAGTTTGAGTAAATTTTATTTACTATGATAGAACAATTTGCGTTGTAATACGTAAATATAAAGGGGGATAAGTACAAAAGTCTTCAAGCAGCAGTTGGTGTTATATTGAATAGTTAATCTGACAATAGAAAAAAAGTATCGTATGATATAGAAAGAAATTTTACGATAAAGCAAAAAAGAGTTTGGAACCTCAAACTCTTTTTTTTCTATCTTAAAACCTTTATAATAGGAAAAGATATGAATAGAGAAGAGGAAAATGTGTGCGAGTTTTATTTATAGGCGACGTTGTCGGTTCATTAGGAAGACAAACAGTCACGGATTATTTGCCAAAATTGAAAAAGGCTTATCGTCCACAAGTAACCATTTTAAATGGAGAAAATGCGGCAGCCGGCCGTGGAATTACAGAAAAAATTTATAAGAAATTTTTACAAGATGGTGTCGATGTGGTGACCTTAGGAAATCATACATGGGACAATCGTGGTATTTTTGAATTTATTGATGATGCAAAAAAAATGATTCGTCCAGCAAACTTCCCAGAAGCAGCCCCTGGTAAAGGGATGGTGTTTGTGAAAGTCAATGCGATTGAATTAGCGGTGATTAACCTACAAGCTCGTTCATTCATGGTAGATATTGATGATCCGTTTAAAGAAGCAGAAAAATTAGTCGAAGAAGCGCGCAAACGTACGCCGTTTATTTTTGTTGATTTCCATGGTGAAACGACAAGCGAAAAACAAGCGATGGGTTGGTTTTTAGATGGTCGTGTTTCGGCAGTTGTTGGAACGCATACCCATGTGCAAACGAATGATGCACGGATTTTACCACAAGGGACGGCCTTTTTATCCGATGTTGGTATGACGGGACCATATGATGGTATTTTGGGAATGCGACGCGAAGCAATTATTGAGAAATTTTTGACGGCATTGCCACAACGATTTGAAGTCGTTGAACAAGGACGCAGTATTTTATCTGCTTGTGTCATTGAAATTGATGAACAAACAGGAAAGGCTAAATCGATCCAACCGATTCAAATTAGCGAAGACCGTCCGTTTACGGAATAATAGGTATAAAGTGAGGTGCAAATGGTGAGTCCACTAGAACAAGAACCCGAAGTACAGCAGGCACTGGCAAAATTAATTGACCTATTATCTGAGCACGAGTCAATTAAGGAATTTAAGAAAATTCAAGCCAAAGCAGTGCAAAATGAGCATTTGAAAGAATTAGAAGCAGCCATTAAAGCCGCCCAAAAAGATGCTGTGCAATATGCACATTACAATAAACCAGAAGCAGAAAAACAAGCGATTGAGCGGATTAATGCATTAAACAAAGAATACGCAGAACATCCGCTTGTAATTGCTTACCGAGAAAAATTAATCGAAGCAGATGAGCTGTTACATTATGTGACTAGCAATCTGCAACGGCAAGTGAACCAATCAATTGAGGAGGAAAATTAATTATGCCTCAAAAAACGAAGCATACACCCATGATGGAACAATATTTCAGCATCAAGGCGCAATACCCCGATGCTTTTTTGTTCTACCGTTTAGGTGACTTTTACGAATTATTTTATGAAGATGCAATTCAAGTAGCACAAATTTTGGAATTAACATTAACAAGCCGGAATAAAAATGCGGATGAGCCAATCCCAATGTGTGGTGTCCCTCACCACGCAGCTGCAGGTTATATTGATACATTAGTAGAACAAGGGCACAAAGTAGCAATTTGTGAACAAGTGGAAGACCCAAAAACTACTAAAGGAATGGTTAAGCGAGAAGTTGTGCAATTAGTAACCCCAGGAACAGTGATGGATGGTAAAGGTCTATCTGCCAAAGATAATAATTATTTAACAGCTTTGTCTTTTGATGGGAAAGCATATGGTTTTTCTTATGTTGACTTAACGACTGGTGAATTACGAACAGCAACATTAATCGATGATGAAGCAGTTTTGAATGAAGCGTCCGCGTTGCAGACTAAAGAAGTTGTTTTTACAACCGATATTCCTGAAAGTGTTTCGCAATTATTAACTACACGCCTTGGCGTTGTTTTTTCTGAACAACAAACGTACGACCAAAATGCCGAATTTCAGTTTTTAACAAGTGATTTGGAGACGGAATTAGAAAAAGAAGTCACTGGGAAACTATTAAGCTATCTTTCTGTGACGCAGAAACGGAGCTTAGACCATATCCAAAAGGCGGTTTCTTATCAACCAGACCATTACCTAAAAATGGATTACTACTCAAAATTCAATTTGGAATTAAGTCAATCCATTCGAACAGGTAAAAAGCAAGGGACGTTACTTTGGTTATTAGATGAGACGAAAACGGCAATGGGTGGTCGCTTATTAAAACAATGGCTAGATCGTCCGTTGATTCAAGAATCGCAAATCAATGCACGCCAAGATCAAGTTGCTTCATTATTAGAGGCCTTTTTCGAACGTGTAGATTTACAAGCAGCGCTGACCAAAGTTTATGATTTGGAGCGCTTGGCTGGACGAGTGGCTTTTGGTAGTGTGAATGGACGCGATTTAATTCAGTTACGTACGTCGTTACAACAAGTGCCTTCGATTCGCGGTATTTTACAAGGAATTGATACAGGCGAGTGGACAGATTTATTAACGCGACTAGAGCCCTTGGATGACTTAGTTACTTTAATTGGTGAAGCAATTAATGAGGAAGCACCGCTGCAAATTACAGAGGGAAATGTGATTAAAGACGGGTTTAATGAACAATTGGATCAGTATCGTGAAGCCATGCGTAATGGCAAACAATGGTTGGCAGAATTAGAAGCAAAAGAACGCCAAGCGACGGGCATTAAAAATTTAAAAGTCGGCTATAACCGTGTCTTTGGTTATTATATCGAAATTACCAAAGCGAATTTAGTCCATTTAGAAGAAGGTCGTTATGAAAGAAAGCAAACGTTGACTAATGCAGAACGATTTGTGACACCAGAATTAAAAGAATTGGAAAAACTAATTTTAGAAGCAGAAGAACAATCTGTTGACTTAGAGTATCGTTTATTTTTAACTGTCCGTGAAGAAGTGAAAAAAGCTATCGAACGTTTGCAACGCTTAGCAAAAGCGATTAGTAGTGTCGATGTGCTCCAAAGTTTTGCGACGGTTAGCGAACGTTACCAGTATGTTCGTCCGACATTAAGCAATGACAAACAGCTCACAATTACAGATGGTCGTCACCCAGTCGTTGAAAAAGTGCTAGGCCATCAAGAGTATATTCCCAATACGATTGAAATGGATCCAGATACGATGATTCTATTGATTACAGGTCCTAACATGTCCGGGAAAAGCACGTATATGAGACAACTTGCTTTGACAGTCGTTATGGCGCAAATCGGTTGTTTTGTACCTGCTCAAGCTGCGAAGATGCCGATTTTTGATCGTATCTTTACACGTATTGGCGCAAGCGATGATTTGATTGCTGGTCAAAGTACCTTTATGGTCGAAATGATGGAAGCCAATCAAGCCTTGCGCTATGCGACACCAAATAGTTTAGTGTTATTTGATGAACTAGGACGAGGCACAGCGACTTATGATGGTATGGCGTTGGCACAAGCAATCATTGAGTACATCCATCAAGAAGTACGTGCCAAAACGTTATTTTCTACTCATTACCATGAACTGACTGTCTTAGATGAAGAGTTGGCTCACTTGCGAAATATTCATGTAGGTGCAGTTGAAAAAGATGGCGAAGTTGTCTTTTTACACAAAATGATGGAAGGTCCAGCAGATAAGAGTTATGGGATCCATGTTGCCAAAATTGCTGGCTTACCAGATGAATTACTGCAACGCGCCGATATTATTTTACAAGCTTTGGAAGCTGGCCATGAAGCACAACATCCTGCTCCTGAAGTCAGTCAACCAGTGACAATAAAGGAAGAAACGCAACAATTATCGTTATTTAGTGAAGTCTCTGAGGAAGAACAAGTAGTTATGGAACGTTTGAAAAAATTAAATGTGTTCGAGATGAACCCGATTGATGCTATGAAAGTATTGTATGAACTGCAACAACAATTGCAAAAATAGAAAGAAGGGAAGACCATGGGGAAAATTCAAGAATTATCCGAACGTCTTGCCAATCAGATTGCTGCTGGTGAAGTTGTTGAACGACCCGCTTCTGTCGTCAAAGAGTTAGTCGAAAATGCGATTGATGCTGGAAGTACTCAGATTGATATTTTATTAGAAGAAGCAGGTTTACGAAAAATTCAAGTGATTGATAATGGGGAAGGGATTGCTAAAGAGGATGTTAAGAGTGCCTTTAAGCGTCATGCAACCAGTAAAATTCACACACGCGATGATTTATTCCGTATCCGGACGCTCGGTTTCCGTGGGGAAGCTTTGCCGAGTATTGCTTCTGTGTCGGTTGTGACGATTGAAACAGCTTCGCAAACCGAAGAACAAGGGACGTATTTACGGATGAAAGGTGGCGCAATTGAAGAGCACCGTCCGTCCGCTTTGCGCCAAGGAACCAAGATTATTGTTGAAAATTTATTCTATAATACACCGGCTCGCTTAAAGTATGTCAAAACTTTACAAACGGAATTAGCAAATGTAGGAGATATCGTCAATCGTTTGGCTTTGAGTCATCCTACGATTGCCTTTCGTTTAGTCCATGATGGCAATAAAATGATGTCAACTTCTGGTAATGGTGATTTAAAACAAGCCATAGCAGGTATTTATGGTTTGCAGACTGCCAAAAAAATGCGAAAAATTACAGCTAAAGATTTGGATTTTGCAATTAACGGCTATATCTCATTGCCAGAAGTAACTCGGGCAAGTAGAAATTACTTATCAACGATTATCAATGGTCGTTACATTAAAAACTTTGCTTTGAATAAAGCTATCGTGAATGGTTATGGTTCAAAACTGATGGTAGGACGTTTTCCCATTGCAGTCGTTGAAATTACAATGGACCCTTTATTAGTGGATGTGAATGTCCATCCGACAAAACAAGAAGTTCGTTTGTCTAAAGAAGAAGAGTTAACGATCCTCATTAGCAAAACAATTAATGACGTTTTACGAGAAGAAAATTTAATTCCAAATGCTGCCGATAATTTGCGTTTTAAGAAAAAAGTAGAGAACCAAGAGAAAGTAGAGCAGTTGTCAATTGGACTAGAACAACCGAAAAAAACGAAATCTGGCTTAACCTTTAATCGGGAGACAGGTAGCTTTTATGTTGATAAGAGTTTTCAACAACCTGTGGAAAAATCTGTGGATAATGTTGGGGACAAAAGTGGAAAACTTCCACAAGAATCGGAATTGCCTGTTGAAAACGAAACGCCAGATGAGACGTCCTATGTTCAGGAAGCTCCGCCAGTCCAATATGAAATACAGGAACCAGAACAAATAGAACCCTTGGAAATAAGTGGTCACGAAGAAGTAAATACAAAAATGATTCAACGGATGATGGAAGAAGAAGCCCCTCAACAACGTTTCCCTCATTTAGAATATTTTGGGCAAATGCATGGAACATATTTATTTGCTCAAAGTCAAGAAGGTTTATACATTATCGACCAACATGCTGCACAAGAACGCATTAAGTATGAATATTTCCGTCAAAAAATTGGCGAAGTAGGCGATGATTTACAAGAATTACTGGTGCCAATTGTGTTAGACTACCCGAATAGTGATGCGTTGAAATTGAAAGAGCAAAGTGATGCACTGAAAGAAGTGGGGATTCATTTAGAAGAATTTGGAGCGAGTAGTTTTATTGTTCGGGCACATCCAACTTGGTACCCAGCTGGGCAAGAAGAAGAGATTATCCGTGAAATGATTGATATGTTATTAACAACTGGTAAAGTTAGCGTACACCAATTCAGAGAAGCAACAGCTATTATGATGAGCTGTAAACGTTCGATTAAAGCCAATCATTATTTGAATCCACAACAAGCACGTGTATTATTAGAAGAATTAGCAACTTGTGAGAACCCTTTTAATTGTCCGCATGGACGTCCGGTGTTGATTCATTTTACAAATGGCGACATGGAACGCATGTTTAAACGAATTCAAGACCCGCATCAATCAAGAGGTGGTAGCGAATGACAGTCATTTTAGCTTCACAGTCACCAAGAAGAAAAGAATTACTTCGCTTATTAATAGAAGATTTTACAATTTTACCAGCAGATATTGACGAAACAATCCATGAAACGGATGAACCAACAGAGTATGTTAGTAGAATGGCCCAAGAAAAAGCCGCCGTTATTAGCCGGCAATACCCAGAGGATCTAGTCATAGCGAGTGATACCATTGTTGCTAACGATCGTATACTAGGAAAACCAACTTCGCGAGCGCATGCCAAAGAAATGCTGCTCTCGATGAGTGGGAAGACCCATAGTGTTTATACAGCAGTTGTTTTACAAACAGCAACAAAGAAAGTCCAACGTCTAGCCTCGGCTGAAGTAACCTTTTATCCATTAACGGAAGATGAAATTGACCGTTATTTAGAGAAAAATGAATATATGGATAAAGCTGGTGCGTATGGAATACAGGGATCAGCTGCCGTTTTTGTTGAAAAAGTCGTCGGAGATTTCTATAGTATAGTAGGATTTCCAGTAGGATTAGTGAATCAGTTATTGAAAGAATTTTAAAAAATCCCGTAGAAATTAACTTTCTGCGGGATTTTTAGTTGGATTCGTACATAAAAAACGAATTTTTCGAAAAAAAGAAAAAATAATGAAAAATTAGGTTGACTTGTCCGTATATACATGATAAATTAGACAACGTTGGTTCGACGCCAACAACCAAAATAACTTTTTTATTTTAATTAAAAAAAGTTATTGACGGATTTGAAAACACGTGATATTATAACGAAGTCTCAATTTTAGAAAAAGAAATTTTCGTTGACAAATCAACAAAATTAATTAAAA
>NZ_MAEL01000033.1 GCF_009933335.1 Candidatus Enterococcus willemsii
TTATTGAATACACTAGAGCTTACAACAACTCTCCCATAATGGATAATAATAAAGCTTATGGAATTGTTGATAATGATTTAATGAGTGAAGAACAAATTATGGCTTTAAAAGAAGATAACGTTTTTTCATTACCATTCAATGAAATAGAAATGCTATTTTTCACACCTGAAATTATGAAAGAAATAGTTATTTTAGATACTGAAAAACAAATAGAAATATTTAAAAATCAATTTTATAATGTAGTTAGTTCAGATATAAAAAAAATTGTCTCTCAGAAAATGAAAAAATTTATTGATAATAATTTGAGCAGATATAGAATAAATTTAGAGAAAAATACAGAAGTAACAAGTGAAAGAATGCTAGAAGAAGTAAGAATTTGGTTAGATAGCTTAGAGTTAGAAATCTTGGAAAAAAGAATATCAGAAGAGTTTGAAACTGTGATTATTAGTAAGAGTTACGATGATTTATTAAAAATATCACCTCAGAAAGAAAGTGTCTCAAAAGGATTAGCTAATAGATACCTTGATAGCAATTATATAGAAAAAGCAAAAGTCAAATTAAAACAAGAAAGAAGACTTTCTGAACAGATTAGAAATAAATACTTTTCAAATATAAATTTTAATTAAATTTCAAAAGAACTAAGAGTAAAACCTTAGTTCTTTTGTTCTTTTTGAGTGTACTTAAAATATATAATTAGCAATCGTTGATGTATAATGATTTTAAGGTGTTCATTATATATGTTCATTATATATAAATTACAGAAGGAGGATTATTATGACAAAAATAGGTTATGCAAGGGTCTCATCAAGAGAACAAAATTTAGAAAGACAATTTGAATTGTTGAAGAAGGCGGAAGTAAAGAAGATTTTCTCAGATAAGTTGAGTGGTAAAGATAATAATCGTCCGAAATTACAAGAATTATTAAATTATATAAGGGAAGATGATATAATAGTTGTAAGCGAATTAGATAGGTTAGGACGCAATAACAAAGAAATAACTAGTATCATGAATCAGATACAAGACAAAGGAGCTACACTTGAAATCCTAAACTTACCATCTCTGAATGGTATACAGGACGATAACTTGCGAAGGCTACTAAATAACCTAATAATTGAATTGTTTAAGTATACGGCTGAAAATGAGCGTAAACAGATACGTGAAAGGCAAAGACAAGGTATTGAGTTGGCAAAAGAAAAAGGTAAATATAAAGGTCGTCCTTTGGCTTATAGTGCTGATTCAACTGATAAACAGAAGCGTGTAACATATGAAAAGATTGTTGAGATGTTGGAGAAAGATGTACCTATAACTCAGATTTCTAAAGAGTTGGATGTCGCTAGAAATACGGTTTATAGGATTAGAGATGAAAGAAAAGAAGGAGCCAGGTAATGAAAAAAATAGATTTACATATCCATACTGTTTCAAATCCTTTAAGTGATTCAAGTTTTGAGTTTGATATTAATGTTTTGAAAAAATATGTGAATGATATGGGAATTAATGGAATTGCTATTACTAATCACAATGTATTTGATAAAGAACAATTTGAATACATAAATAAAGAGTTGAAGCAGACAGTATTACCTGGTGTGGAAATTGATATTGCCGCTGGACACCTTTTATTAATTGGAAAAGAAGAAAATATTGATAAAATTGATATAGGAAGTAAAAGATTAAAAGAAATTCTAAGTAGTGAGAAACGACATATTAGTTATGAAGAATTTATTGAATTGTTTGGAGACCCTGAGGATTATCTTTTAATACCTCATTATACTAAAAAACCAAGAATACATCCTGAATGTGAAAAGAAATTTGGAGATAATATTTTTTGCGGAGAGGTTTCTGGACATAAATCTTTTATTATGACAAAAAAAGATGTCAATAATAAAATATCTCCTGTCTATTTTAGTGATTTCCGAGCTTCATCTGATTTTAATTACTCTGATGAAAAAAATGTGTTTCCTGTTCGATATACATATATTGACGTGGAAGAAGTAAGCTATAATTCTATAAAATTAGCATTACAAGATAAAACTAAAGTATTCCTTAATAAAGAAAAGGAAGACGATAAATTTGTAATTTCTCGTAATGAAGTTGTTGCATCTGATAAACTAAATCTAATAGTTGGAAAACGCTCATCTGGAAAAACACAATTATTGAAAGAAATATCTAAAAGTGTAGAAGCTGAAGATTTACTATATATTAAACAATTTGATATAACTTCTTCTAGTCAACCAGATGAGTTTGAAAAAATATTGCGCAAGAATCAAGAGAACAACGTTGAAGAATATATGAAACCTATTAGAAATTCTATAAATTCAATTTTGTCATTAAATCAAGAAGAACTTTTTATTCAGATGGATGAATACTTAGATTCATTAAAGAAATATGCACACAGAAGTGATATTGAGGATGCTTATTCTAAAATGAAAATATTTAGTACTAAAAATTTTAATAAAAAAAATAATTCTAATCTAAAAACATTAATAAAAAGTGTAAATAATGTTTCGAAAAACCAAGAATATAAAAGTATTATTAATAATTATATCAGTGAATCTCAGCTAATAGGGTTACAAACAGAATTAATTGAGAAATACAAAGAAGATGAGAAAATATATATTCTAACAAAAAGAGTTGATAAGATTGTAAATGCTACAAAGAAAAAATTATCTAAAAAATCTGCAAAAACCTCTGTAGACAATATTGATTTACTTAAAATTTTTACTAATTTAGAAAAAATAAAAAGATTCGATAAAAAAATAATACAAATTTCAAATTCTGAAAATCCTATTTATGAAAATAAAACAGGAAAATTTACCGAACTTGTTTTAAAAACAAGGTTTGAAAATACTAAGGCGGTTCAAAAATCTTTAGGTAGTTCCAATATAGCAATGAAAGATATTTATGATAATTTTTACGTTGATTTTTCACCATATAGATATCTAATAGGCTTAAGAAATAAAGGAATTGAAGAAGGTAAACTTTATAAAGCGTTATTTAAAATAAAATATATAGTATTGAATGAAAAGGATACACCTGTTTCTGGTGGTGAAACAGCAGAATTTAACCTATTGAATCAAATTGAACATGCAAAAGGATTTGAAGTCCTACTAATGGATGAACCAGAAGCATCATTTGATAACGAATTTATTCATAGAGAAATATTACCTTTAATAAAAAGAATATCTGAGAATACAACAGTATTTATTGTTACCCACAACAATACAATGGGAACTTTAATACAACCCAATAATATTATATTTACGTATTTTGATATGGATTTATATAAGACAGGAATATCTAAACAAGAGTGCTTTAAAATATATTCCGGAAAATTTACAGACAGTATTTTAAAAAATAAGAATAATCAAGAGATTAAAAACTATGATGTTTTACTAAATACAATGGAGGCAGGTATTATTGCATATGGAGAAAGAAAAAGAGTCTATGAAAATATTAAAAATTAAAGATGGTAAAGGTTATTATTGCTTAAATCAAATTTGTAAGAAAATTGGGGAGATTGAAAGCAATGATTTATTTGAATTATTAAGAATATGTTTTGAGTGTGAAGTGTTAATGGATGAAGAAATCACTGATATAAAAAATCCGGCAGAAAAGATAGTTTATGAAGAGATATTAGAGCAACTAACTAAATTTATTCATGACAAAATTGGTATAAAAGACGAGTTGAGTAGAGAGTTCTCTGAAATAGATTCTATGATATTTTCAGATACAACTCAATAAAATTCTGATTTTATAGAAAAGGAGAATTAAGGTATATGGCATATATAGGTTTATCAATCAAAAAATTAATAAATCGAATAGAAAATGAAGAATATGTACTTCCTGCTATCCAAAGAGAATTTGTCTGGAGTGCGTCACAAATAGAGAGATTAATGGACTCTATTTTAAGGGGATATCCCATTGGAGCTTTTTTATTTTGGGAAGTAAAAGGAGAGAGCACTTCAAAATATGAGTTTTATGAAATATTAGATAACTATCATGAAAGAGATAGTAGACATAACAGAAAGAAAGATATTTCTTCGAAAGAGAAAGTAACGGCTATCTTAGATGGGCAACAAAGAATCACTTCTTTATATTTAGCTCTACACGGAACGTACAGTTATAAAACTAAAAGAGCATGGACAACTAAGGATGATTCATATCCGCTTAGAAAATTATATTTAAATTTAACTGGATACAATAAAGAAAAAGAAAATGATTTATTATACGATTTTAAATTTCTTTCAGAGGAGGATATTAATAACGATTCAACTGACAATTTATGGTTTTTAGTATCGGATATTCTAAATATTTCTTCAGAAGACTTACATGTAAAGATAATTGAACTACATGAAGATTATAAATCACGTAATGAAAATGCTAATGATGAAAGTTTAAAAATGATTGTGAAGAATTTAAGCTTACTACATCAAGTCATTGAGAAAGAAAATTTAGCGTACTATGAAGAAACATCTCAAGATATTGAAAAAGTGTTAGATATCTTTATAAGAATGAACAGTGGTGGCACGGTGTTAACTTATTCTGATTTATTATTATCACTTGCTACTGCACAATGGCAGAGTTTAAATGCTAGAGAAGAAATATACCAAATTGTAGATGAAATAAACAATATAGGCGAGAAATTTAATTTTTCTAAAGACAATGTACTTAAATCAGCATTAGTTTTGACAGATACTTCTAATATAAAATTTAGAGCTTCTAATTTTGATTCAAAAACTACTTTAGAAATGGAAAGAAATTGGGATAAGACTAAGCAAGCATTAAGAATCTCTGTGGAGTTATTATACTCATTTGGATTTACAGGTGAAACATTGACAGCTAATAGTGTTTTAATTCCAATAGTATATTATTTATATAAAATTGATGTGCCTTCAAATTATATTGAAGCAGATAGATATATGAGTGATAGAAATAAAATTAAATATTTTGTGCAAATAGCATTATTAAAAAGAATATTTGGTGGAACTCCAGATGGTATTCTTCTAAAAATAAGAGATAAACTAAAAAATGCTAATGAAGGATTTCCATTGGAGGAGATATTGAGTATCAGAGAAACTAATAAATCTTTTAATATTACTGATGAAGATATTGAAGACTTATTAGATTCTAAAATCGGAAGATATTCATTTTCTATGTTAACTATGCTATTCCCTTCAATCGACCTAAAAAATAAATTTCATCAAGACCATATATTTCCGCAGAGTAAGTTTAAAAATAAAAATAATTTAAAAAAATTAGGATATGATGAAAAATCAATAGAGTATATTATTTCTAATGTAGATAAAATACCAAATCTACAACTACTTGAGGGGATTCCAAATATTGAAAAAAATAATAAATACTTTGATGAATGGATTTTAGGAAGGTTTAATTCGAAAGAAGATTTGACTGCTTACTTAGAAAGAAATTCTATTAAAAGAGCGTATAAACCTACTGAGTTTATTGAAATGTTTGATACAAGGAAAAATGAATTAAGAAACAGATTAAAAATTAACTTGGAAAACATACGTTATTAGAATTTAAGTTTTATGAGAAATATATTAATTGTAAATAACAAGTTATTAATAGGTTAGATATTGCTAACTACAAAATGCATCCTAGTTAGTAGTACATAACAATCTATTTTTAAGAATGTTGATATATAAAGCTTTATGTGGTATGATTTTCTTCAAATAAAAGAAAAGTTCGTCTGACCGTATTGCAAAATACAACCAATTACTACGTATCGAAGACCAATTAGGTGAAGTAGCTCAATACAAAGGACTACAATCATTCTACAACTTAAAAAATAAATAATTCTTTCCGAATTATTGCAGAACAACCTCTCTATTGATTGATAGAGAGGTTGTTTTTTATAAGCTATTCAATAAGCTTTGTCAGATTATAGTCTGTGATTTGATAACCCACTTTTTGATAGACATGCAATGCTCGTTGATTAGATCCAAATACATGTAGAGAAATTTTTTTTGCTCCTAGGCTCTTTACTTTTTGTTCCAAGAGCTTCATGGTAAGCGTACCATAACCCTTATTTTGAAACTCTTCAAAAATACCAATATCATAGATGAAAGCTTCTTTAGTATTGTCACAAAAAAACCAAGTATAGCCAATCGGTCCATCTTCGGATTTGACAGTGTATAAAAAATGCATCGGTGTAGCTACACCTTGTGGAAGAAGTTCTTGAAAGACCTTCTTAGCTTGTTCAAAAGATTCGCCAGCATTCCATGTACCATTCTTTACTTTATCGTTGGCATAGTCTTTAATAGCTGACAGCAAATAGTCCTGATATTCTTTTGGTGTCATTTTTGTTAAGTGAATCATTATCATCCTCCTGATTAATAAATGGTCAAACGACATAACATAGGTTAAGTCTATCAGATAGCATCATGTGAATAAACATCCACAACTTTAAAACTCTGGCAGACAAGCAACATCTCTGGTGTGAATGCTAATCCGTATTGTTCAAGTTCCCAGCGAAAGAATTTTTCGTGTTCACGGTACCAATAATCGTAAGTTAAATCACCTTCGCCTTCGGAAATGGCAAATTCTTCTGAGACTTCATTCATTGGTAGAATCTCAATTTTAGTGTATTGAATAATAGCTAAAGGCTGGTTACTACCATCTAGGACAATATCATATTGACCAACTTGCTGAATGGGTTCATTTTCAAGTTCATAGGTACAGTGAGCAGCACAGGTTCCTGTTTTAATGCCTCGGATAACCAATTCACCAAGTTTATTTCCCATTGCTTCTGAACCATCTCCGAACATCCAATAGTCTGGTAAAGTAAGTGGAAGATTGTGTTTTGTTGCATAATTTTCCCAATAAGTTTTGATTGTATTCATTAATTGTTGCTCCTTTTTGATTGTTCTTGCAATAAATCAAGGAAGAATTGATTGAGTTCATGCCATTCTTTTGGTTCTTCGGATAATGCTTTTGCTTGTTGTTCTAACCAAATCAAGTTTTCTTCAATATAGTTATTTAAGATATCAATACGTGGAAGTAAGTCCAATTCATCCATTTGACGCTTCTTGTCCATCAATTCATAAATCAAAGGTTTTAAATCGGCTTCTAGCTGACTTTCGATTAAATCTGTAAAAGCCATTGGTGGATGTGTCTGTTGTGTAATCACCCATTTTCCAGCTAAAATTGGACGTAGGACGTAAAAATATTTTTTGACTTTAACCAAATCACCTTGTAAATAGGTACGATAATTGGTTTTTGCCATGTGCCAATAATGATAAAGCATCTTTTTTGTTGAAAAATAAGCTGGCAGTAGTTCTTTTAATTGTTCCACTTCAGGACGTTCCTGATAAACAATAGGGGAATGACACCATTCATATAAAGTTGGATTTGATTTGTAGAGTAGTTTTAACGTTTTTTGTAAATCCCAACCGCTGATATCTAACGTATCATCTAGTTGCCATTCGATGACATCACGGATACCCTCTAATTTAAGATAATCCTCTGGAGAACGAAGGTAAATAAAACGAACATCATAATCACTATCGGGTGATTCGAATCCCCACGCGCGACTACCAGATTCGACTGCTAATAGAATTTTTACCTGTTCTTGCTGTTCAATTTCTTGAATTTTTTGTTTAATTAATGACTCCATACAATTCCCTCATTTCTCTCCTTGTTATTCTGTTATTTAATTGTATCATAAACACGTGAAATACTTCTTTTAGTAGAGATATTTTATTTATTAACAAAATAAAAAGAAAAAACGATTGACAATCTAATGATAATGCTATAATATTCTCATTAAATATTAAGCGAACAGAAGAAGAGTAACTTTTTCAATACTTTACAGGGAGCTGACGGTTGGTGCGAGTCAGTAGGTAAGAATCAGTGAATGGGCTTTTGCGCTGAAGCATTGAATAAACAGTAGGTGTTTCCGGGTACTCCCGTTATAGAGAAAGGTCGTTGTTGGACGACTGATAGAGAAGATTAGGAGAGGAATATTCTCACTCTAATCAAATTGAGGTGGCACCGTGAACTTGTTCGCCCTCAGATTCGTTTTTTAGCGAGTCTGAGGGCTTTTTTGTTTCTCAAAAAGAAAGGGATGACGACGATGAAAATAATGCGCCAAATACAAGGAGACTATTTAACACCAGTATCTATTTTTTTACGAATTCAAGAAGAAAAGAAATTTTTATTGGAGAGTAATCCTCGTGAAAATGAGGAAGGTGCAAGGTATTCAATTATAGCAATTCGTCCAGTAAAAGAGTTACGTTATCAAGAAGGCCAATTTTCCGTCAATGGTTCTTCATTTCCTTGTACCGATCCATTAAAAGAATTAGAACAGCATATTATTCATGAGGAAGTATCGATTCCTACTATTCCTTTTCAAGGAGGCGCGATTGGATATGTCGGCTATGACATCGCTGCATGTTATGAAGATATTGGCAAACTTCCTGAAGATGAATTAAATGTACCTGACATCTATTTTTATGTATTTGAACTATTTGTTGTGTATGACCATCAAACGGAAACTGTTTCGATTATTCATTCAAATGCATATAGTCATCAAACAGAAGAAGAAATGCTTGTCACGATTGAGAAGATTATTAGTGATTTACAACAAGCCTCTAAGAAAGAATTGATTGAGAAAAAAGCCGTTCAACTTTCATATACAAGTAATGTCAGTCAAATCGAATTTGAGGCACGTGTGAGACAGGCAAAAGAGTTGATAGAAGTGGGTGACTTATTTCAGATTGTGTTATCTCAACGATTAAAAGCTGAATTTGCGATGGATGCTTTTGATTATTATCGGTATTTACGTATATCAAATCCTTCTTCTTATATGTATTATCTTAATTTTGGTGATATGCAAGTGGTAGGATGTTCACCGGAAAGTCTGGTGAGTGTGAAAAATGGCATTGTTTCAACAAATCCGATTGCTGGTACTAGAAGACGTGGTGCGACAGTTGAAGAGGATGCCGAGTTAGCAAACGAATTGTTAGCCGATGAAAAAGAACGAGCAGAGCACATGATGTTGATCGATTTAGGTAGAAATGACATTGGGCAAATTGCTGAACGTGGGACCGTTCGTTTGCCAATCTACATGACGATTGAAAAATATCGCTATGTCATGCATATTGTTTCGCTAGTAACGGGAAAATTAAAAGCAGAATTGACACCGATGGATGCGCTACGAGCGACATTGCCAGCAGGGACGGTCAGTGGTGCACCGAAAATTCGAGCAATGAACCGTATTTATGAATTAGAACAGACGAAGCGCGGAATATATGCTGGGGCTGTTGGCTACTACTCAATGGATAACCAAGCTGATTTTGCCATTGCTATACGTACGATGGTGATTAAAGACCAGTATGCCTATATCCAAGCAGGAGCTGGTATTGTCGCTGATTCCGATCCAAAGTCAGAATATTTGGAAACTTTACAAAAAGCCAAAGCACTCTTGGAGGTGGGGAAATGATTTTATTAGTCGATAATTATGATTCATTTACGCATAATTTGGCACATCAATTTGATACAGAATTGGTTATCCTGCGAAATGATGATGCCAAATTATTAGAGGTAGCTGCAGAAGCGGAAGCAATTGTTTTTTCACCGGGACCAGGACGACCAGACGAAGCGGGATTAATGGAGGAAATTATTCGTCAATTTTATCAAACAAAACCAATGCTAGGAATTTGTTTAGGGCATCAAGCTCTTGGAGAAGTATTTGGCGGAAAAATTTCTGTAGCAGAAAAAATCATGCATGGCAAAATATCGCAATTGACACATCAACAACAAGGACTATTTCAAGATGTCACAGCAAATACTGATATTATGCGTTATCATTCATTGATTATTGAGCCAGACTCATTACCAGCTGTTTTTGATGTTCATGGATATGCAGATGGCGAAATCATGGCGATAAAGCATCAAGATTATCCGGTTTATGGCTTGCAATTTCATCCTGAATCAATCGGTACGACAGAAGGTCAACGAATGATTGATGCATTTTTAAAAGTAGTGGGGGAAAAATAAATGAATCAACTATTTGAACAACTATATCAAGGCAAAAATTTAACAGAAGTTGAAATGACTGTTTTAGCAGAAGCTGTTTTTTCTGGTGAGTTAACTGAGACACAAATTTCAGCGGCATTAGTTGCGTTAAAAATGAAAGGCATCACCTCAACTGAAATGACTGCTATCGCGCGTGTGATGCAAAAAAATGCTGTTCCTATTACCAATGTTCCTTTGAATGCCATGGACAATTGTGGAACGGGTGGCGATCATTTAAATACATTTAATGTGAGTACAACCGCCGCTTTTGTATTGGCCGCTGGGGGTATTCCGATGGCGAAACATGGAAACCGTAGTATTTCTAGTCGCTCAGGAAGTGCTGATGTGTTAGAGGAGCTAGGTGTGAAGTTGATTTCTTCTCAAGAACAAATTAGTCAATTAATTAATGAAATTGGGATTGCCTTTCTGTTTGCTCAAGCGATGCATCCTACCATGCGCTATGTCAGCAATGTTCGTCGTGAATTAGCGACCCCAACGATTTTAAATTTGATTGGTCCATTAACGAATCCTGTGCCGTTGGAAACCCAATTAATGGGCACTTTTGCAGGCCATCTCTTAGTAGAAACTGCCGAAACGTTAGGAAAATTAGGACGCAAACGAGCGATTGTTCTGCAAGGAGCATTTGGTATGGATGAAGCGAATTTAGCAGGAGATACGCGATTAGCTATTTTAAGCGATGGGAAAGTCAGTGAAGTCACACTTTCAGCGTCAGAAGTTGGCTTACCAGAATATCCGATTGAAGCAATTGTTGGTGGTAATGCTAAGCGGAATGCGGAGATTTTAGTTTCTGTTTTGGAAAATCAGCCGTCACCGTTTTTAGATACCGTATTATTGAATGCGGGTTTAGGTTTTTACGCCAATGGAAAAGTAGAGAGTGTTAAAGCTGGTGTGGATGAAGCGCGTCGTTTGATTGCTACAGGTGCTGCCAGAGAGAAACTAGCGCAATTAGTTGAAAGACAAAAGGAGGATGTTTAATGGATTTTTTAGAAAAAATTCTTGTGGAGAAGCGTAAGGAAGTCGCTGCGTTGCCTACTGCAGAACGCACGAACTTGCATCAAGGCTATCCCTTTTATAAACAAGTCAAAGCGAATACTGAGAAACTACATGTAATTGGAGAAATTAAACGAGCATCACCGTCTAAAGGAGAAATTAATGTGGATGTCGACATCATTTCCCAAGCAAAAAAATACCAGCAAGCCGGTGTATCTGCAATTTCTGTCTTGACTGATGAAGTGTTTTTCAAAGGCACAATCGATGATTTACAAACGATTGCCCAAGCAGTTACAGTACCTGTTCTGTGTAAAGATTTTATTATCGATGAACGTCAACTTGTACGAGCAAAAAATGCTGGAGCCAGCATGGTTTTATTAATTGTGGCAGCATTGTCTCCGGAACGTCTAAAAGAATTATATCAAGCAGCTCGGACATTAGATTTAGAAGTACTAGTGGAGACGCATAATGCAGAAGAAATGGCTATAGCTCAAGCGATTGACGCACAAATTATCGGAGTGAATAATCGTGATTTAACCACTTTCACTGTAGATATTCAACATAGTCTAGATTTAGCACAACCTGATGACGGTCCAATTTATATTAGTGAATCTGGCTTTGTAACAGGAGAAGATGCTGCACGAGTGGCGAACGATTATCATGTAATTCTAGTCGGTGAAACACTGATGCGTGCAAGCAACCCAGAAGCGACTATTCAAGAATTGCGAGTACAACGTCATGACTAAAGTAAAAATTTGTGGGCTGATGGATAAAGAGACGGTTGATGCGACTTGCCGCTTTGGCGCAGATTATATCGGTTTTGTTTTTGCTCCGAGTAAACGTGAAGTATCTGCTGAATTGGTTCGTCAAATAACGAAAGATGTACCAGCGACTATTAAAAAAGTAGGGGTGTTTGTCTCACCAACAATTCAACAGTTGCAACAAACGATAGCTATTGCGCATTTAGATTTCGTTCAAATTCATGGTGATTTTCCGACAGAACGTGTGGATATTCCAATGATTCAAGCGAAAAGCGTGACGAATACGCAGAACTATCAAACCATTGCTGATTTTCTTTTATTGGATGCTCCGCCGAAAGAATATCATGGAGGCAATGGAGTTATGTTTGATTGGCAAGCAGTTAACTTGAATCAATTGCCACAAATTCCTTATTTTGTTGCAGGAGGATTACGACCAGAAAATGTCCAGCAAGCACTATGCTATTTTCAACCATTTGCGGTTGATGTCTCTAGTGGGGTCGAAACAGATGGCCAAAAAGATTTAAAAAAAATCGAACAATTTATTAACCAAGTAAAGGAGTATGATTATGTATCAACAACCCGATAAAAAAGGTTTTTATGGTGAGTTTGGTGGACAATTTGTCCCAGAAACATTGATGTATGCAGTCAAAGAATTAGCACAAACTTACGAGGAGGCAAAAAAGGATCCAGAATTTCAAGCAACATTAGATTATTATTTAAAACAATATGTTGGACGTGAAACACCCTTATATTATGCAGAAAATCTAACAAAACAATTAGGTGGAGCAAAAATTTATTTGAAACGTGAAGATTTGAATCACACGGGCGCACATAAAATTAATAACGCGATTGGTCAAGTACTACTAGCTAAACGCATGGGAAAGAAGAAAATTGTTGCTGAAACAGGCGCTGGTCAACATGGTGTAGCAACGGCGACAGCTGCCGCTTTATTCGGTATGGAATGTATTGTTTTTATGGGAGAAGTTGACGTGAAACGCCAAGAATTAAATGTCTTCCGTATGGAGTTGTTGGGAGCGAAGGTCGAAAGTGTCGTTTCAGGTAGTAAGACGTTAAAAGATGCAGTCAACGAAGCGTTACGTTATTGGGTAGCTACGGTTGAAGATACGCACTATGTTTTAGGATCTGCCTTAGGTCCCCATCCATTTCCTGAAATTGTTCGAGATTTTCAAAGTGTGATTGGATCAGAAGCCAAGAGACAATTTATGGAAGCTGAAGGTCAATTACCCGATATTGCATTAGCTTGTGTGGGTGGAGGTAGTAACTCGATTGGGTTGTTCCATCCATTTATCAATGATGATGTGAAATTAATTGGGGTGGAAGCCGCCGGAAAAGGACTTGAAACAGAGGAGCATGCTGCATCAATCACTAAAGGAGAAGTTGGTGTGTTGCATGGATCAAAAATGCACGTGTTGCAAGATGATGATGGGCAAATTTTAGAAGCTTTTTCAATTTCAGCGGGATTAGACTATCCTGGGATTGGTCCAGAACATTCACACCTGTATACTTCTGGGCGCGCAGAATATCAAACGATTACGGATGAAGAAGCGTTGGAAGGGTTCCATTTATTATCACGAACAGAAGGAATTATTCCTGCTTTGGAAAGTTCACATGCAATCGCCTATGCCATGAAACTTGCACCTGAAATGGCAGCAGACGAAAGCATTTTAATTTGTTTATCTGGCCGTGGTGATAAGGATGTGCAGCAAATTAAGGAAAGGATGAGTCAGGCATGAAGTCATTAACACATATACTACAACAACAAAAAGACCAAAAGAAAAAATTATTCATTCCTTATATTATGGCAGGAGCAAATGGTTTGGAACGATTGGAAGAAGAGATCGAGATGCTTGTTGCCAGCGGAGCAAGTGCCATCGAATTAGGTGTGCCGTTTTCTGATCCAGTAGCAGATGGTCCGGTTATCCAGTTAGCGGGTATTCAATCTAGAAAACGAGGAACGACTTTAAACAAACTCGTTAAGTTATTACAAAACATTCATTCACCAGTTCCACTTATTTTGATGGGCTATGCCAATTCATTTTTTCATTATGGAATGGAGAAATTACTTTCCGATTTATCAACAACAGATGTGAAGGGAATGATTATTCCTGATTTACCTTATGAGCATCGTGACTTGTTTTTAATCCCAGCCAAAGCAAGTGATATCGCCTTTATTCAATTAGTGACCTTAACTAGTTCAGATGAACGTATTGAACAGTTAGTAAATGATGCGGAAGGTTTTGTGTATGCGGTGACGATTAATGGGATAACTGGTAAAAATACTCAATACCAAGAAAAATTATATGCACATTTGAAAAAGATTACTGAAAAAAGTCCGATTCCTGTGTTAGCAGGCTTTGGTGTTTCAACGGCCGAACATGTAACGACCTTTAATCAACATTGTGATGGTGTGATTATTGGTAGCTATATTGTTAATCTTTTAGATAAAAAGGGGATAGCTGTTACACAAACAAAAATAAAAAGTTTATTTAATTAAGCAAAAGGAGTGTGAATGACACACTCCTTTTTAATATAAAATTTACTTAACATTCATCTTATTTTCATGTACAATGGTGAAAAGTTAGTTTATCTTCATTTTTTTATCATTTAACATCGAATTATTAATTAGTGCAGAAAATAAAAAAAATTCAGAAAATTCATTGACTTTTATTTTGATACACGTTATATTGTAAAAAATCAATAAAATAAATTAGATTTTTCAATTGTAAGGAGACGATTCATATGCACAAAGAAAGACACTACTTATTAGTCATTATTAGGTAAACGGACTTAGAACACGGAAAAAACAATCCGGTTGTTTGAGTCCTATTTGTGT
>NZ_MAEL01000034.1 GCF_009933335.1 Candidatus Enterococcus willemsii
ATAGAAGCAATACCCAAGTGACTAATGTATTTGTATCTAGTCAAATTAATCATTATAAAGTATTAAATAAACACAATGTTATAAATGACGAAGAATATGGAAAATTATTAACATGTTTACTCAATGTCCCTAAAATACATCTACAAAATAATTATGCAGAAGAGCTAGAAAATTTATATGACTTGTTACAAGGAAAAATACTTAGTTTTGAGCAATTTAAAAATAGAAAAAATTTGATTCTCAATCAATTGGCACAGGAATGTGATAAGTATACTAATTTTAATACAGAAGAATTAAGTAAAGAGAACAGTATGTCCAAAAATTAATATTTACATATCAAATAATTTCTCTATACAGTACTATAATATGTTTTTTTAAGGAAAACTTCTAAAAATCCAATTATCCGCTTACAATGTTCACTTTTTTAAATTAACTTAAAGTTTTTTTAAATAATCCCCTTCTTCTTTGTTCTAAAAGCATTTATCAAGTAATCTATAAGACAAGAGGTGGTATGATGAAAGTTGATAAATTAGAATTTAAGCGAATAGTAAATGAGGCGGCACACCTTGCTTTTCATTACAGTCAAATAAAAGATACAGATGACATAAACATTAATAATGATGAATTAGAATATTTAATTTCCAACAATATTCATCATAAAGTAATAAATGCATCGAAAAAAAGCCTCTTTGGGGATAAAGTGATTTTACAAGCAAGTGCTGAAAAAGATTATGTATTATTAAAAAAGTATATTGACTACTTTCGTGAGTAGAACCTTTCTTTTGAGAAAGGTTCTTTTATTTTTTAAGCATTTGTTCGCTTTACAAACAGAACATAAGTTCTTATTATAGGAATATAATAAAATTTGGGAGTGAGAATAATGAGTTACCAAGATACTTTTTTAGAACATTTGATGAATGAACAAACATGGCATTCTTTTCAAAACATGTCACAACCTGACCAACAGATGATTGAAATTTTCGCTTTAGCAACTTTGGCTACTTTTCAACCAGAAAAAGTCACTTTCGACAGAAAAATAATAACCAATGAGGATGGTACAAGTGAACTTTGCTACACCATTCGTACTGCTTTAGTAAAGGAGGATTCTCATGAGCTCCCTCCATCCTTACAATGATCGTAAAAAAATCAAATGGGCTGGTTTTTATTTATCTGAGCATACCGCACAAATCGATGCACAAAAAAGGGGCTCCTCCATTGAACCTAAACCACAAATGAGTGAGGAAGAAATAACGCGTACCTTAGAAAAAGCAGTCTTGTATAATCAATCAATCGCTATCCAACTCAATCAAATTGCAGATGAACAATATTTACCTGACATTGAAGGTTATTTACAAGGCTATGAGAATAATGTGCTATTCGTAGCTAATCAGCAAATAGAATTAGAGATGATTCGTCATATTACTCTATCTACTCCTCGAAAATGGTCAAACCTTGATTAATTACCCATAATTTGATTATGTAAACTTTAAAATAATAGTTTCTATTTTGCCTTATTTCATTTATGATAGAACTATAAACTATTTATGAGGTGTCGTTGATTGAAAAAAATTAAAATTGATTGGAATTATTGGATTATTCGTTTTCTATTTTTAATGGTAGTTATTTTGGGGTATAAATTTATCTCGAACTATCAAATTGCAGTAAATAGCTTGCGACGCTTTATCCAAGTGCTTTCTCCGTTTATTATGGGATTTGTTTTGGCCTATTTATTAAACGGAGCACAAAAACGCCTAGAAATGTTGATACAAAAGTTTAATCTTCCTTTTTTAACAAAAAGAAGTCGAGGGTTAAGTATTCTTGTCCTTTATCTGGTTGCCATTTATTTAGTCTTTGTGGCTTTAAATTATGTTATACCGATTATTATTGTCAATGTCATTGATTTAATCGCTATGCTACCAGCTTTTTATAATTACATTTTAGAAGTTGTACAAGAATTGGAAAATAACAATGTCATTGAGATTATTCGTTTAGAAGAACTTCTAACAAAATTAACAGCTGACTACTCACCTGAAAATGTCCTAACACAGTGGACGCAAGCGTTGACTTCTTTAGGTGCTTTTACGAAAAGTTTGACTTCCTTAGCTATTAATTCAGTATTAGCCTTAATTATTTCAATCTATACGTTATTATTTAAAGATGCTATTTTAGATTTTATTGCTAAATGTTCTCAAAAGATTCTATCTGAACATTTGTTTGAAAGTAGTAAACGTTGGATTCAAACCACAAATCAAATTTTTTACAAATTTATCAGCTCACAGTTTCTTGATGCTTGCATTATTGCAATTTTATCGACAATTACGTTACTCTTGCTTGATGCTAAATTTGCTTTAACTTTAGGTTTGTTACTAGGTGTAGGGAATATGATTCCTTATTTTGGAGCAATCTTTGCTTCTATTATTACAGCAATCATTTGTTTCTTTACCGGCGGATTGAGTCATGCAATTTATGTACTAATTGCTTTAATCGTCTTACAACAAATTGACGGAAATATTATTGGACCGCGTATTATGAGTGGCGCACTAAATTTAAATCCGATTATTATTATTATTTCGATTACGATCGGCGGTGCCTATTTCGGTATTTTAGGCATGTTTTTAGCCGTACCTGCTGCAGCCATTCTAAAAATTATTGTCACAAATTGGCTAGATGACTCTTTGATTGAAACAGAAGAACAAGCTGAAACACCACTACAATCCGAATAAGATTGTAGTGGTGTTTTTCATTTAATTGTTGCTGCTCGTTTTTGAGCTTCATCAATAAAGGTATCCATTTGTTTCATTAAGTTTGTTTTTAATTTTTGACTATCATGTTTCACTAACTTTTTATTTGCTACGAGGTGTTTTCCGTTCACCCACACATCAGAAACATTACCGGCATTTGCTGAATAAACAAGCGCTGAATAAGCATCAAATATTGGGAACATGTTCAATGACTGGGTCTCAATGAGCGTAACATCTGCCTTTTTCCCTACTTCAATTGAACCAACTAGTGTATCTAGCCCCAATACCTTTGCCCCACCAATCGTCGCCAAAGCAACAATCTCTTTTGCTGGAAAAATCCCACGATCATGTTCGTAAGTTTTATGAAAGTTAGCAAACATTCGCATTTGTGTAAATAAATCCAAAGTATTCCCGCTACTAGGCCCGTCGGTTCCTAAACCAACATCCCAATGATGTGTCAACATCGCTTTCACCGGCGCTACACCTTTAGCTGATTTTGTATTGGCACCAATACAATGCGCCACAGATACCTGTTTGTCATCAAGTAATGCAAGATCACTTTCTTCTGTAAAAATACAATGCGCCATAATAAAATGGTGATCAAAATAGCCCAAATCATTTAAAAAAGCAATTGGTGTTTGTTGGTATTTTTCAGCAAACTCAGTCATTTCATAAGTCATTTCAGCAACATGCATGGTAATAGGCACTTGATGTTTTTTCCCTAAGTCAATGATTCTTGCCAATAATTCAGGTGAATTCGTATTGGTTGCATGAGGAGCGATTGCTGGTGTAATCAAGGGATGATGTTGCCATTTTTGAATAAAGGTTTCATCACACCAATCAAGTGCTTGTTCTGGCGTGGTAAAATCACAAGTAGCCATCTCGATAATCGTTTCTCCTAAAATTGCCCGTGACTCCATCTCTGCTACAGCTTCAGCAATATCATCTTCAAAATAATACATATCGCAAAAGCTGGTCACCCCACTTAGCAACATTTCAGCTGTTGCGTATTGTGCAGAAGCTCGAGCAAGTTCTTTAGTCATAACTTGTTCTAAAGGAAATAAAAAGCGACGTAAGCGATCAGGGACATCATCTCCCAATGAACGAAAAGGAATCATTCCGACATGTGTATGCGTATTAATCATCCCTGGCAACAAGATTCCTTCATTTCCATCAATCACAGTATCAGCTTGCGGTAAAGGTTCTACCATACGCCCGATTTGCTGAATCGTCTCATCTTCGATTAAAACATAAGCATTTGGAATTTCTGTATATTGTTCATCCATCGTTAATAGATGAACATTTTTAATCAATTGACGCATGAAGCAACACCCCATCTTCTGGAAAAATAAGTGGATAAAAAGTTTGTGATTTGGTATCCATCATTCCTTTATCCGTCACTTTAATTGCTGGTGATACAGGTAATGATAGTGTCGAAAAAGACATAATTTCATTCATGTTTTCATACCCTAGATTTTGCATCGCTTGACGAACGTGTTTTAAGTCCGCCCCTAATTCTTCAATTGGTGCTTGTGACAAAATACCACCGATTGGTAATGGACAGGTCGCAACAACTTGACCATCATGAACCACTACGTATCCTCCTTGTAGCTTTAGCAATTCATGTTGTGCTAGTAGAATAGAGTCTGCATCGTTTCCCATCACCATTAAATTATGGTGATCATGCGCCCAGGTGGTAGCTATGGCGCCTTTTTTCTTCAGTGGTTGATCCATTAAGGCATGTGCAATATTGCCATTTTTTCCATAGCGTTCCATGACGATTAGCTGAGCTATATTGGCCTCTTGAATTTGAAGTATTCCGTTAGTGACAGGAATTGTTCTAGTTACTCGTTCTGTAAAAGTACCAACTACTTGTTTTTGAATGACGTTGCAACGAACAAACTCTTTGTCTGTCTTTACTGCTAACCGTAAATCTTGCGGCGTTAATGGTCGACAATGAACACTTTGAAAATATTCTGCTGGAAATTCTTCAATAACTTCTGGATAATGAATGGCTTCACCTTTAGTATAAACTGGATGCCCATCTTTATATACAGCGTTAATTGAAAATTCTGCTAAATCATCTAACAAAATAAAATCAGCTATTCGTCCCGGTGCAATCATGCCCCGATCTAACAAACTCATCCGACGTGCGGGTGTATATGTCGTCATATAAATAGCCTCTTCCATTGGCAAACCTGCTTGAACTGCTTTTAGTAAGTTTGCATTTAAATGGCCTGATAATAAATCATCCGCCATTACATCATCCGTAATAAAACAAGCAAAATCGTATAATTGGTTATCATGAATGACCATCATATTTTCTGGAGTGATTGACTTATTTTGAAATTGAATAAAGAGACCTGCATTAATTTTTGCTAGTAATTGTTCTGGAAATTGATGTGTATGATCGGAAGAAATCCCACTATATAAAAAATCGGCTAATTCTTGATCATAGATTTTAGGAATATGTCCTTCCATAGGCATTGTTGGTCGTTCTTTCTTACATAAGTCAATAATTTGGGCAATTAATGAGTCAGTCTCATAAGCAATCCCTTTAAAATTCATTGCTTCACCTAAGCAAATTACGCGTGGATCTTGCAATAACTTCGCTACTTCTGCTAATCCAATAACCCCACCTGTTGTTTCTAATTCAGGGGTTGTGGAAGGAACAGAAGATGGAATAGCGTGAAAAATATCTAATGTTGTATCAGCAGCCATAAACTCTTTTAACCCATCTAATCCAAAAACATTCGCCATTTCATGCGCGTCTGCCACAATTGTTGTCACACCGTAGCGCAAAACAGCTTCTGAAAAGATGGTTGGTGTCGTCATAGAACTTTCAATATGCATGTGTATATCAATTAAGCCGGGAATCAGGTACTGATTCTCGGCTTCAATAACATTTGTTGAAAGATAATCTATGTCGGCAGGACTGATATAATAAAATTTGTTGTCTTTGATAGCAACATTTTGCTTTATAAAACTACGTGTCGGTGTTTGAAAAACCCAAGCATTTTTAATAATCAAATCTGCGTTCATTTTATCCCTCTTTTAATTATTCATTGTACGGTTCCACTGGTCAACCCATGAACCCATATTTTCATTAATCATTTTGAAGTCGACTGCTTTGGCGCGATCGGCAATTTCTCCGTAAGTTTTGTTACTCGCTTCTTCTGCAGTTAATTCAACGTTTTTGTTGACTGGTCCTTCATTTAAAGATAGTGCTTTGGCTTTTTGTGATTCTTCACTAATACGATGATCCACGAATTTCAAAGCTAGTTCTTTATTTTTTGTATCTTTCGGAATATTTACGGTATTAAAGTTAGCATAAGTACCAGATTCAGGAACCACATAAGTGACTGTATCGGTTGCCCCTTTAATGATGTCGACTGCAAAATCAGCAACCACAGCAACTGAAATTTCACCAGATTGGAACATATTCGCTAAATCAGATGATTTCGAATATGTTTTAACAACATTTGGTTTTAACTCAGTTAATGCATCAAAGGCTTTTTCTCCGTTGTCAGTCGCAATATCTTGTCCCGCATAATCACTAGCAACATATAACATCAATGGTCCTGCTGTAACAGTAATATCAGGAATTGAAATTTGACCTTTTAAATCTTCACTCCATAAATCATCCCAACTAGTAATCTCATGTCCAACTTTTTCTTTGTCGTACACAATTCCAATACTATTAACAGCGATCGGTACACCAGAACCACTTTCAAATACTTCTTTTGCATTATCTGTTAAATTTGCTAAATTAGGTACATCAGCTTCTGTAATATCTAAAAATAACCCGTCTTGTGTTCCTTCAGTAGAGTTATTTTGTGCTAATTCAATCACATCAACACCTGCTTTCGGATTATTTTTAAATTTCGTAAAACGATCCGCACTATTTCCAACTTCTAAGGTAATTTTAGCATCGTTTGCTTCTTCAAAAGGAGCCATAATATCTTTTTTTACAATATCTTCACTTAATCCAAATGTCGAAACCACTAATTCATTTGAACTTGCACTTTCACTTCCTGTCGCTCCTGTGGGTGCTTCGCTATTACCACACGCACCCAAAATAACTCCTGATACCAATAATAAACCAAACAAATACTTTTTCATTACATTCTCACCTTTCTAAAATAACTAATTTTTCAGCTGGGAAGTTTAATTGAATTTCTTCGCCAGTTTGGTAAACTTGTTTATCACTGCCGTTTACTAAGAGTGTACCTAAATCTGTTGACACTTCATATTGATGACTTTTTCCTAAAAACGTTCTTACGATAACTGTGCCTTTAATCGCACCAGACGCTACAATTTGAATATCTTCTGGACGAATGGTTGCAACCGCTTGTGAGGCATCCACATCAGAAATGCTTGATGACAATGGAACATTCGTGAGTGTTTGGTAACCTGTTGCTGTTTTTGTCACATCAAAGAAATTCTCAAAACCAATAAATTGTGCGACAAATTTTGTTTTTGGTAAGCGATAAATATTTTCAGGTGTATCGTATTGTTCAATCACACCTTTATTCATAATCGCTACTTTATCTGAAATAGAGAAACATTCTTCTTGATCGTGAGTAACGAAAACTGTCGTAATACCTAATTGCTGTTGGATACGTTTAATCTCAATACGCATCGTGACGCGTAACTTGGCATCTAAGTTGGATAAAGGTTCATCTAACAACAACAGTTTTGGCTCAATAATCAATGCTCGTGCTAGCGCTACACGCTGACGTTGCCCACCGGATAATTGTTTCGGATAGCGATCGCCTAAATCTTCCAATCCACAAATTTTGAGCATATCGGCCACACGTGTTGCAATGACATCCTTTTTTTCTTTACGAAGCTTCAATCCAAACCCCACATTTTCCGCAATTGTCAAATGTGGAAATAAGGCATAACTTTGAAATACCATACCAAAATTACGTTTATGCACCGGCACTTTAGTTAAATTTTCATCATCCAAAATAAAATCACCCTCATTTGGATGAATTAAACCAGCAATTACACGTAATGTAGTTGTCTTTCCGCAACCACTCGGACCTAAAAGGGAAACTAGCTCCCCTTTTTCCATAGAAATATTCATTTCTTCTAGTATATTTTGTTTTCCGTCATAACTGACACGAATATCTTTTAGTTCGACAAATGACACAGTATTCTCTCCTTTACGCAATTGACGCTAAACCAAGCGTTTTTTCAATCAGATACATTAGACCCATTGTTAGTAACATCAACATGACCGAAATTGCTGAGACAGTCGGATCATAGTTGTATTCCATATAACTCAATAAAGATGTTGGCAGCATTGTCACACCAGGTCCGGATAAAAACATGGACACTGGAACGTTATTAAAGGAATTGACAAATGCCAACATGAAGGCCGCAAATATTCCTGATGACACATTCGGCAAAACAATTTGCATAAAGGCACGAATGCGTGTACATCCTAAAGTCCAAGCGACTTCTTCAATCGAATAATCCAACTGGTCCATACTAGAGCCAACAACACGAATGATATAAGGTAAACTAATTAAAAAATGTCCAATTAACAATCCTTGAAAAACTGGCAACCCTAACGCAACGACAATAAATTGAAACAAAGTATAACCAACAACAATGCCAGGAATAACTGTTGGTGATAAGAAAAAACTTTTAATGAAACTCTTTCCTTTGACTGTATACCTTGCAAGTGCATATGAGGCAGGAACACCTACCAATAAAGCCAAAACGGTGGCTAATAAACCGACAACTAAACTTAATTTAAAACTTTCGAGCATAGTATCTAAACGTAAAGCATTCAAATACCAATCTAATGTGAAACCTTTAATCGGAAATTGAATTGCTGCCGCAGTTCCGAACGAAGTAACGACAATTAAGACTAAAGGTAAAAATAAAAAGGCAAATACTAAAATCGCAATCATCGTCATTCCTTTTTGTTTACGCATGGTCCATTTCCCTCCTATCCATTCGTCTTGCAATGATATTTAATGTCTTCATCACCACTAAAGTTGTCACAATCATAATGAAAGCAATCACTGCAACTGCATTCCAATCACCTAGCGTAGATGCTTTTTGATAAAGGAACGTTGCTAACAACATCTTTTGGTTTCCCCCTAATAACTGAGGTGTTGTATAAGCGGTCAACGTACCTGTAAACACTAAAATACTGCCAACAATCGCTCCTGGAATTGATAGAGGTAAAACAATTTTTACAAAGGCTCTAAAAGGCGAAGCTCCCAATGTTTCTGCCGCTTCTAACATTTCTCCTTCAATATTTTCCATTACACCAACTAAAGTCATAATCATAGTTGGCAAAAATAAATATACAGAACCGATAATAATAGCAAATTCTGTATAAAGCAGACTTAATGGCTGATCAATTAAGCCAATCGACAACAAGAAATTATTAACCACACCATTTTTACCTAAAATATTAATCCAAGCAAAACTACGAATAACTGAGTTGGTTAATAACGGAAACAATGTCATAGCCATTAAAATCCCCCGCCATTTTTTCTGTAGACTAGCAATATAGTAAGCAGTCGGAATACCTAAGATTAAGGAAATTATCGTGACAATTCCCGAAACACGAATGGTCCGCCAAAAGATACTACGGTTGTATTCATCTTGAAAAAAAGAAACATAATTTCCTAATCCACCATTCATTGGTAAAAACGTAGGAAAAATACTGGCTATCAAGGGTACCATTAAGAAAAACACAAGTAAAATAATACCTGGCAATAAAATTATATAAGAAATATTTTTCTTCATTTTTAGACTCCTTTCATTTTTCACACAGAAAGATTATACGAGAGCATATCCATGATTACAATGAAAATATGAAAAATAATCAACAAACAACATATAATGTTCGTATTTTTACGCATAAGAAAAGCCACAAGCAAAGTAACTACTTTGCTTGTGGCTTTTGACTGTTATACACTAGTTGTTCTATTCTTCAATCGCTTCATTTTGAAAGACTAATTGATTGTTTAATAGTGTAATGGTTACTTTGGTTTTAGGTAAAATACGTCCAGACACAATTTCTTTTGCTAATGGTGTTTCTACTTCGCGTGTCACAAAACGACGTAATGGTCTTGCACCATATGCTGGTTCATAAGCATTTTCAGCAATCCATGCTTTAGCATCATCGTCGATCGTTAAATAAATTTCTTGTGAAACTAAACGACGAGATAATTGAGCAACAATTTTATCTACGATACCTTTGACATTTTCTAAGCTTAATGGTGTAAATAGAATGGTATCATCGATTCGGTTTAAGAATTCTGGTTTGAAGTGTCCTTTTAGAATACTCATCACTTGTTCTTCTGTTGCTTCTGGAATTTGACCATCAGCAGTTACACCATCCAATAGAATTTGTGAACCGATATTACTTGTCATGATTAACACGGTATTTTTAAAGTCAACTACACGACCTTTGGAATCAGTCAAACGACCATCATCCAATACTTGTAAGAGAATATTAAAGACATCCGCATGTGCTTTTTCAATTTCATCTAACAAGATAATTGTATATGGGTTACGACGAACGGCTTCCGTTAATTGTCCACCTTCTTCATAGCCAACATAGCCTGGAGGAGCTCCAACTAAACGAGACACAGAATGTTTTTCCATGTATTCACTCATATCAATTCGTACCATATGGTCTTCTGAATCAAATAGATTCTCAGCTAAGGCTTTTGCCAATTCGGTTTTTCCGACCCCTGTTGGTCCCAAGAATAAGAACGAACCGAGTGGGCGATTTGGGTCTTGCAAGCCTGCACGTGAACGAATTACAGCATCACTGACTGCGTTAACTGCTTCGTCTTGGCCAATCACACGTTGATGAAGGGTTTCGTTTAATTTCATTAATTTTTCGCGTTCCCCTTCAACCAGTTTCGTTACTGGAATACCAGTCAAGCGACCAACAACAGTCGCAATTTCATTTTCTGTGACAGACTCTTGTACCATGCGTAATTGGTCAGAATTATTTTTTGCATCTAGTTCTTTTAATTCTTTTTCTAATTGTGGAATTGTTCCGTGACGGAGAACCGCTGCACGTTCCAAATCATAATTATTTTCAGCATCCTCTAGTTCGTGTTTTGCACGATCGATTTCAGCTCGTTTATTAGAAATTTCATTGACTTCTTCTTTTTCAGTTTCCCATTGCATTTTCATTGCATTGGTTTCTTCACGTAATTCAGCCAATTCTTCTTGTAAAGAAACTAAACGTTTTTTCGATGCGTCGTCAGTTTCTTTTTTCAATGCGGCTTCTTCAATTTCCAATTGCATCAAACGACGAGTCACTTGATCTAACTCTGTCGGCATTGAATTCATTTCCACACGGATTGTGGCACAAGCTTCATCGACTAAATCAATCGCTTTGTCTGGTAAGAAACGATCCGTAATATAACGGTCAGATAAAGTTGCAGCAGCGACAAGTGCATTGTCATGAATATTTACGCTGTGATGAATTTCAAAACGCTCTTTCAAGCCACGTAAAATGGAAATCGTGTCTTCTACAGTTGGTTCTTTAACCAATACTTTTTGGAAACGGCGTTCTAACGCTTTGTCTTTTTCCATGTATTGACGGTATTCATCTAATGTTGTGGCACCAATTGTATGCAATTCGCCACGAGCCAACATTGGTTTTAATAGATTTCCAGCATCCATACTACCTTCTGTTTTACCAGCACCGACAATATTGTGGATTTCATCAATAAATAGAATGATTCGTCCTTCAGATTTTTTCACTTCTTGCAAGACGGCTTTTAGACGTTCTTCAAATTCACCACGGAATTTAGCACCTGCTATTAACGCCCCCATATCTAATGAAAAAATGGTTTTGTCTTTTAAGTTTTCTGGGACATCTTTGCGCACAATCCGTTGAGCTAAACCTTCAACGATTGCCGTTTTACCAACACCAGGTTCCCCGATTAGTACTGGATTATTTTTCGTTTTTCGTGACAAAATTCGAATAACGTCACGAATTTCTTCATCACGGCCGATAATTGGATCCATTTTGCCATTTTTGACTTGTTGAACTAAATCAACTCCATATTTTTCTAACGCTTTGTATTGCTCTTCTTGATTTTGTGAGGTCACTCGATCCCCTCCTCGCATGTCTTCGATATTTTTACGTAATTCTTTTTCAGTGATTCCTTGATTTTTCAAATATTTAGTTAAGCGATAATTTTTTAATTTCATTAAAGCCAGTACAACAATCTCAGTTGATAAAAATTCATCTTGAAACTCTTCACGAATTTTATCAGCTTCTGATAATAGATTGAAAAGATTTTGGCTCATACTTTGTCCATATTGAACATTGCCACCCTCGATACTTGGGTATTCATCTAAGGCTTTATCTACTTCTCTTTCAAAAGCTTCTACATCTACACCTGCATCCGTGTAGAAATTTCTTGCAAAGTGGCTTGGTTGTAAAAAGATTTTCCATAAATGGGCAATATCAATTTCTTGATGATGACGTGTTACTGCGACTTGTTGTGCTTCTGCAATAGCACTTTGTAATGTCGTCGTCATTTTTTCTATATTCATAGCTATTCCTCCCATTGATTCATAAGTTTCCTTACAATGATTATTATACGCTTTTGGTCAGTAATGGTCAAAGAATAACCCTTGAAAATTTGACTTTTTTTAATCAAATTCTGTTTGGATAATCTTAATCATTATGATTATGAAACTTTTTCTATTTCGTACTCATTCTCTTTGGATAAAGCATTTAATAATGGAATACTAATAAGAAAAAAAGATACATTCATTTCCAACAGAAAGAATGTATCTTTTTTTGATTTTAACCTAATTTATAACTTTCAATTGTTGCCTTACGTTCTTTGACCATTCCAATAATTGTCGGTACAGCACCGATTGCTGTAAATACATAAAGCAATCCTAAATCAGTATAATATGGGCTTGAGTCTATATAGCCTTCTTTTAGCAAGTCAGGGAAGAATTGGAAAGACGACACTAAATCCCATTCATATACTTTAGAAATAGTAAGTGCCCAATCTAAACGGGAACCAAAATAAACCATCGCAATCATTAATAAACAGCTAACGACAATACCGATATTACCTAATTTTCCTCCAAGCAATTCATATCCTTTTAGTGTACAGATTGCTAGAATCAAACCAGAAATAACCGCAACGTAGCCCAATTGTCCTAAAATAACAATCGCCGCCACACCGATTAAAGAACCTAAAATCGCACCGACAATCCCAGCAACAATATTCTCTTTTTTCTGTTGTTGTGCCGTTTGATTTTCTACGATTGTAGTTGAATATTTTTTAAAGCATTCTTCACAACAAATAATTGGTGCACCACCGATAGCATATACGCTAACCTCTTCTGCACCACAATCCGCACAGCAATTAACAAAATGGTGGTCTTGTAAAAAGCGAGTAATTAATTCTAAAACTTCTTCCAAATTCATGGCACTTTTTTCAGCGTTTCTTCCTGTTTTTAAGTCGTAGCGTACTTGGTACCCATTAACACTACAGTTTGTAATAATTTTCGATTCTTTTACTAATTGTTTCAATAATTCAGCGTCTGGTAACTCAGTACCTTGTTTTAATGAAAATTGTAAACCAAAGACAAAACTTTCATCCACTGATTCCAAACTTAAGGTATACCCATTTTTCATTCCGTATAAAATACCTGATTGTTCATCAAACGATAAGCGAACCCCATCTGCTATTGTTTGAAGCGACTCCATAAACTTCTGACTCATTTCTTCCTCCTATAATTACAAAAAATTTAACCCTACATAAAAATTTTAAACGAGAAAGCTTAATGTGTCAATCAATTCTAATGAACGCAAAAAAAGAAAAATAACAGAAATACTTACATTAAGTACGTTATATACGGCTAAAGTCATGGTTAATGATTTCCACTAATCGAAAACAATTATTTTCAAATTCAAATTTTAAAATACAACAATTTTTCAAAGCGCTTTTCTGATCAACTTCACTCGTATGCGCCCAATAACGCATAAATTGTCTACAGGAAGCACCATGCGAAACCGCCAGAATGGTGTCGTTTTTTTCTTGAGACATGAATGATAAAATCGTATCAGCTACACGTTGTTGAAACGTCATTTCATCTTCTCCACCAAACGGCACAAAAAAATCTCCATATGGCAATGCAGGGTTCAAAAATTCGGGTTCACCTTCAAATCGACCAAAATTCCATTCTTTTAAGCCCTTCAAGCGAGTATAAGGTAAGTCAGTAATTTGTTCCAACGTATCCGAAGCACGTTCAGAGGTAGAACAATACGCACTTTCAATAGTAATATTATTTGACGTAAAATATTCTGCTGCAAGTTGTGCTTGTTTGATGCCTAAATCTGTCAACGGTGCATCACACCAACCTTGAATTTTATGCAATTCATTAAATAATGTTTGTCCGTGACGCATAAGGTATAAAGTTTTCACTTCTCTTTCTCCTTCCATTAAATACCTAGTTTTCTATCTGCCATCCAGCGGATTTTTTCAGGGTCAGTATGTGAGAAAAACTGACTTTCTCCGCAATTCAATGTTTCTATCAATTCTTTATCTTCTTTCGTTAACTGAAAATCAAAAACGGCTAAATTTTCACGCATCCGCTCTAAATTAACAGTTTTTGTTAATACAACGATTTCTTGCTCAACTAGCCAACGAATAATAATTTGTGCCACTGATTTATGATGCTTCTTAGCAATCGAAGCCAAAATTTCGTTGGTAAAAATATGATTTTTTCCTTCTGCAAACGGAGCCCACGCTTCAGGAAGAATTCCTTCTTGTTTCAGTGCTTGAATCGTATGAGGTTGTTGATGAAATGGATTGATTTCAATTTGATTAACTTGCGGAGCAATCTTATTGAAAAGTGATAAATCAACTACGCGATCGACGGAAAAGTTAGAGACACCAATTGACCGGATTATTTCTTGCTGCTGTAATTCTTCCATAGCACGCCATGCACCATACACATCATTAAAGGGTTGATGAATTAAGAGCAAATCTACATAATCTAATTGCATACGTTTCAAAGAGCATTGCAAAGAGGCATAAACACCTTCATAAGAGACGTTCTCTACCCAGATTTTTGTTGTAACAAAAAGTTCTTCTCGAGCAATATTAGCTTTTTTGATACCTTTGCCAACCGCTTCTTCGTTTAAATAAGATTGCGCAGTATCAATATGCCGATATCCTGCTTGAATCGCTTGAAAAACAGCTTCCTCAGCTTCTATCGGATCTGTGATTTGAAATGTACCAAATCCTAAAATTGGTATTTCAATGCCATTGTTCATTGTTATGCGTTTCATTACATATCCTCCTTCAAACTAACGTTACTATTAGTTTAAAGTATGAAGCATACTTTATAGCAAGACTTTTTATAATACTAATTTCCAAAGTTCTTCTGCTGTTTTCTCTGTCAGTTCCCCGTTTTGAAATTTTGCTAAATGTTCATCGTAAGTTTCAATTTTATATGCTAGTAATTTTCTAACACGTACCATTTCAGCAATTTTTGCATCTAGTTCATTCAGTTGATTCGTCAATACTTGCTTTTGTTTACGACGTTCTTCGCCTGTTTCTTTCGATAATCGCGAAAATTCCTGCAAAGAGTCAATCGATAATCCAGCATTTCGCAATGATTTCATTAAGTAAATCCAATTTAAGGTTGAATTCGTATATATACGATACCCATTTTCATCTCTTTCAATTGGTGGAATAATCCCTATTTTTTCATAATAACGAATCGTCGAAACAGGAATATCCATTAATTTTGCGACATCCTTACTTGTATACATTTATTATCCACTCCTTTTTTCTTATTTTTCCATATTGTTGTATGTAATACAAGCTAAAAACAGGTTGCTAATGTCTCTACATTAACAACCTGTTTATTAATTAAACGTTTCGGTGCATTGGAATCTCATTGTTAAATGGATGCACAAGTAAATATTGTACAACATCGATATTGCTGGATTCAAAAGAAGCCGCACACGCTTGTAAGTATAAGTCCCACATGCGATAGAAACGTTCGTCATGAATCTTCAACACATCGTTTTTCGCTTCGTGGAAGTTTTTAGTCCAATGTTCTAAAGTGAGTTGATAATCACGACGTAAGCTTTCTAAGTCAATTAAATGCAAGTCATTTGCTTTCATGTGATTGGCTAATTCAACTACGCCCGGAATGTAACCACCCGGGAAAATATATTTATTAATCCAAGCATTGGTTGCGCCACCTTGTTGACGGGAAATCCCATGAATCAATGCCGTGCCTTTTGGCTTCAATAAGCGTTTTACGACTTCAAAGTATTCGCCTAAACTATCTTCACCGACATGCTCAAACATGCCTACACTTGTAATATGATCAAAAGAGACGCCTTTTACCTCACGATAATCTTCAAGAATCACAGAACAGCGGTCTTCCAGTCCTTCTTCTTTGATTCTAGCTTGAATAAAATCATATTGTTGCTGACTTAAAGTAATCCCTGTTGCTTTTACCTTGTACTCTTTGGCAGCAGTTAACATCAAGGTTCCCCAACCACAACCAATATCAAGCAAGGTTTCATTTTCTTTGATAAATAACTTATCTAAAATATGATGAATTTTATTGATTTGCGCTTGTTCCAAACTATCTTCTGATGTTTGGAAATACGCACATGAATAAGTTAACGTTGGATCTAACCACAGCTCATAAAAATCGTTTCCCAAATCGTAATGTGATTGCACATCATGTACATTTTGTTTTTTCGTATGCTTATTTAATTTAGGCAACCATTTCATATAATTTTTTGAACGAAGAAAGCTGTCTGCTTGTAAATATGCATCGGTAATGACTGCTTGAATACTACCTTCAATCTCAATCTTTTTGTCCATATACCCTTCACCTAATGCTAATGACGCATTAGTGGTAATATCTTTGACTGGAATCATGTCATTAAATGTAATTTTTGCTACAGGCGGCTTTGTTGTGTCCCCGTATCTTTCTTGTGTTCCATCCCAATAATGCACTTCCACCGGAATCGAAAACGAATCAGAAAATATTTTTTTGTATAATTGTTTCTCTAACATAAGCGACCTCCTACATTTTAGCTTCCATCCAAATTTATTCATGGATTGTTGTCAATAGCTTGCTGTAGGAAAACCTATATGGATAACACTTTGATAAACCTACTCAAGTTTTGACAGAACAACAAATAAAACTTGAATGATTTTTTAGGTGATTCAACATCTAAAACGTACAATAAATTGTACACCTCTATTTTTTTTACGTAAAATAAAACGTTTTGATAACAGGCTATCGAAATCATCATTCGATAGCCTGTAAAAAGATATTATTTTTTATTTAAAATTTGTTTGTTAAAGATAAAGTACAATACGCCTGCCACTAAAGCGACAACAGCCATTGATACGTACACACCATTATAGCCAATTATAGGAACCAAAGCGCCTAAAATCGATGGACCAATTCCGACAGCTGCATCAACAATTGCTAAGAAAGTTGATGTAGCTAGGCCAACGCGATGTTCTGGTGCAACTTTGATGGCAATGGTTTGACCACTTGATAAGAACGTCCCGAAACCAGCACCGATAAATACAGCAGACAATAATAAGATAACGCCGTTACTTGCAATTCCCATTAAAAATAGACCAATGGTAAATGAAATAAATGATGGATACATAACAAAGTTTTCACCTTTGGTATCAATCAAACGTCCTGCGACTGGACGAGAGAATAAAATAGCAACAGAATACACAATAAAGAAGAAACTTCCTGCAGCTACTAACCCAATCTCACTAGTATATGAAGTTAAGAAACTGACAATACTTGAATAACCAACACCTAATAAAATCCCAATTAATGAAATAGGCACAGCCTTCATTTCTAGGAAATGATGAATGGAAATAGATGATTTTTCATAATCTGGTGTATAGTGTGATTTTGGAATGTTTAAAATAAACGCACCAATCCCAGCTACAACTAACAAGACAATTGACACCGTAACAATTGCATAGAACGATAATTGACGGACTAAAAACATCCCTAACATTGGACCAATTGCTGAAGCCATTGTAGTACTCAATGAATAATAACCGATTCCCTCACCTCGACGAGCAACAGGAATAATTTGTGCTGCAATCGTACTTGTTACGACAGAAGCTGAACCAAAACCAACCCCATGTAAAAAGCGTACAACCATTAATAGCAATAAACTATGTGCACCATAATAGAACAGTGAAGCAACTAAATAAATCGCAAGTCCGATAAATAGCATTCGTTTATAACCAACTCTTTCAATAATTCCACCTGTAAGTAGACGTGCGATTAAGGCGCCAATAATAAATATTCCAACGGCTCCCCCTGCTTGACTTGGTGTTGCACTTAATGAATCCATCGCATATTCAGCAATAATAATCATTAATAAGTAATAAACTAAATATGCCAGGAAATTAACGAGTGTAACGGTGATAAAATCCTTTGTCCATAATTTTGATTTTTCCACTAATAATCCTCCTCAATATAATAGAAAAAGTTTTCCGAAAACTTTCTTCAGCTTTTACATTATAACATCGACAAATCAGTAAGTTAAATATATAATAAATTATATATTAATTACTTTTAGGAATAAGGAGGCACATTTATGGAACTTACCCAATTACGCTATTTCCAAACAGTCGCACGATTAGAAAATATGACAGCTGCTGCCCAAGAATTGCATATTGCTCAACCATCGCTTAGTAAATCAATCAAAAACTTAGAAACAGATTTAGGGGTACCGCTCTTTGATCGTGTTGGCAAGCGCATCAAATTAAATACGTATGGCGAAATTTTTTTAGAATCCGTCGAACGTATTTTCCGTGAGTTAACACATAGTAAATATCAGCTGAACCACTTAGTTGAACAAAAAGAAAACAGTGTGATTATCGGTGCCTCATCTTCACGTTTTTTACAAGAATTATTCCAAAAATTTTTTATTCAGCACCCTGCGCGTCGTTTCAAAATCTCACATATTACGCAACAAGAAACATTGGAAGCACAATTACTTGATGGTGAAATTGATTTGGGAATTTTCTATACACCAACAGATCATCCAGACATTGAATGTCAGCCGTTATTGACTGAAGATATTTATTTAGCAGTGCCACCGAGTCATCCACTCGCACAAAAAGAAAGCGTCCATCTTAGTGAAGTTAAAGATGAAAGTTTTATTAGTGTAACGAGTGATTATACATTTGGAGAAATGACTAAACTATTCTGTTATGAAGCGGGTTTCAAACCTGATATTGCCTTTGAAATCGAAAGTTTCGATTTCATTATCCAACTCGTCTATGCTGAATTTGGTGTAACCTTTGTTCCTTATTCTTGGGCTGATAAATCACATCGAAATTTACCACCACTCTTAAAAATTCAATCCCCAGTTTGTCAAAGAACCATTTGGTTGTCTTGGGCCAAACAACGCTATCAAACCAAAACAACTCAAGAATTCAAAGCATTTGCAATGTCTTATTTTGATTCCAAATAAACAGCAGGCTATTCGCTTACGATGAACGAATAGCCTGCTGTTTTAGCTTGAAAAAATTACCATATCCCTAATTCTTTTGCAATTTGCTTGTCTTGTTCCCTGTGTGCACCAATTTGATGATTCATCCAACCAGTTTTTTTACACCAAATCAATTGTAAGATTGTTGCGACTGCTTCGGTATTTACTTCAGACAAGCGGAGTTCTTCAATTGGTTGAATAACTTCCAGATTTTTTGTGGCTTTCACATACGTGTGTTGTGGTTCAAGCCAAACAAAATAGCCTTCTGATTGATTCATAGTAACCACCTCACTGATTATGAATGTTGTCTTTCAACAATTTGGTAATAAATTTTCGATGTTTGTAAATAGACAATGAAATAACATAAGCTAAAGACTAAAATTCCCAGCGCTGTAACCATGATATACAAGGTCTGATTGTGAAAACCAAAAATTAACAATAATTTTTGGATAATTGGACTAGCAAATAGCAAGTGAACAATTGCCAACAACAGCGGGAAGAAAAAGACCATTAACACTTGACTACGAATGGTTTGTTTCACCTCTTTATGACTCATTCCAACTTTTTGCATCACTTCAAAACGATAGGCATCTTCATAGCCTTCTGAAATTTGTTTATAGTAAATGATTAGTCCAGTTGCTACGATAAAACTGAGACTAAAAATCACTCCAATAAATAAAAAACCACCGACTAATTCTGACATATCTTTTCTTGACTGATCAATTGACTCAAAATAAGCATACATCTCAGTCGTTTCTCCAGCATTTGCATTCAATTCTTGAACAAATCGGCTGACAGCTTCCACAAACGATTCTCTGTCACCTTCTGCTGTAAAATTAAGAGCGATGCGTGTCCCAATTGTAGTATTTATTTGACTATTCATCACGATATCCTCTAGCACACTTCGGTCTTTAACAACCACAGTATATCTATCAATAAGACTCGCTTCATGTGTGGAAAAAGGAAAGTCGTCAAGCGCAGTCACTTGAAATGTTTTCGTTCCTAATTGTAATTCGTCTAATTGCTCTGCTGACGTATAGACATAAGCGTCATCAGCAGATAATATGATTTTTTTACCGCTAAACATTTCATATTCCTCCGCTGTCATTATTTCCATGTCTACTAAGTTGAGATTGGCACCTTTTTGCTTTTCTAAAAAATCACGTTGACTAGACTCATTAAATTTCGTTCCTTCTTTGACTAAGGTTGGCAATTCAACATAATCATTGAAGACAAAAAATTCGTCAGGAGTGATAGTATATTCTTCCATCAATTCTGTCAACTTAGGTTCAATCGCTTCACCGGTTGTCTGAGTGCCTAGCTGCATATCAAACGGATGCTGATTACGCAAACTATCTTCTTTCCCAGCAAACAGCCCGACCGTAGAAGAAATAGTCACTAAAACCATGGTACTCAATACACAAATGCTTGCTAACCCCATCCCGTTTTGTTTCATTCGATATAACATACCCGAGATATTAATAAAGGCTTTCGGACGATAATAAATCGAAGAACGATTTTTTAAAAATTTTAACAAACTAATACTAAAGGTAATCATCACGATATATGTGCCGAAAATGACTAAAAGAATCGCATAAAAAAATGTATACAATGCACTAAGTGGTGATTCAATCGTTAAAGATAAATAATACCCAATCCCTAAACAAATAAGACCAATCACGCTCAAGAACCAACGCGCTTTTGGCTCTCTTTCACCAACATTACTACCTCGCAACAATTCCGTTGGATTTGCACGTCGTAACGAAAGAAGATTGATTAAGAATAGACTCAAGAAAATAAACGCATGGAACAATGCCGTTAGATAAAACATCTCTGCAGTTAATTGAAATGTAAAGTGTTCACCAAAACCAGTTAATTTCTTCAAGATTAGAAATAGATATTTTGAAAAAATACTTCCTATTAACAATCCTCCACCCAAAGATAGTAAAAAACTAAGAATACTTTCAATAAAAAGCATCCAGCCAATTGCTTTTTTATCCAATCCTAGTACATTATACAAACCAAGTTCCTTTTTGCGGTGTTTGTTTAGGAAGCCATTCGTATAAATCGAGAAAATGACTGAAAAAATCATAATCACAATCAGTCCGAGATTAAACATGCTACGAACTGCTTGTGCATTAGGCATTTTAGTCATGCCCTCATTCTTCAACATGACATACATTAAAAAATTAAGTATGACGATGAAAATCATCGAAAATAAAAATGGGAAATAGACAGGTTTATTCTTCAATATATTGCGAGTAGCTAATTTAGTATAAAACATCCGCTACACCTCTTCTTTAAGTAAAATAGAAATCGTTTGGCTAATTTCGTCCATGAATACTTCTTGGCTCCGTTGACCACGATACAATTGATGAAAAATTTCGCCGTCTTTGATAAAGAGTACCCGATTGGCGTGACTCGCAGCTAAAACACTATGTGTCACCATCAAAATCGTTTGTCCTTCTTCATTGATTTGATGAAAGAGTTGCAGTAATTGATTCGCCGATTTTGAATCCAACGCCCCTGTAGGTTCATCCGCTAAGACCAGATCTGGCTCGGTGATAAGTGCACGCGCAATTGCTACTCGTTGCTTTTGACCACCAGAAATTTCATAAGGAAATTGATTCAATAATGTTTCAATTCCTAATTGCTTTGCCAAAGGATCTAAGCGTTTGAGCATTTCTTTTAAAGGAACCCGTGATAAAACAAGTGGTAGCAAGATGTTATCTTTGATATTAAAAGTATCTAATAAGTTAAATTCTTGAAAAACAAAACCTAGATGTTCTCTGCGAAATTTTGCCAGTTCTCCTTCTGCAATCGTCGCTAAATCAATATCATTTAAACGAACTTGACCTGCAGAAGCCTTATCTAAAGTTGCTAAAATGTTGAGTAAGGTACTTTTTCCTGAACCTGACTCCCCCATCACTGCAATATATTCTCCTTGACTCACTGTAAAATCAATTCGTTTTAACGCCTCGACAGGATGTTTGCTCAAGCGAGGATGATAGACTTTTTTTATGTTTTTGACTTGTAATAATTCCATTATTTCCTTCCTCCTTTTCTCCTTTTAGTTTAAAAGAATGGCCAACGAAAAGACAGTGACAATCAGTGGGTCGAATCCTACAGTTTTGTCACATTTAGTTAATTAAACAAAAAACTCACTATATTAACACAAAAATTGTGCATACAGTGAGTCCTATTCGCTAATCATCGATGTTGGAAGTGTGACGCACACTTCAGTTCCTTCACCAATCACGGAAGTAATCTTTAAAGTAATACCTAACTGATCCGCAATTTCTTGGCATAAATATAAGCCCAAACCGCTAGACCCTTCGTTTTCTCGACCATTAAGACCAGTATATCCACGCTCAAAAACACGTGGCAATTCTTCTGGTAAAATCCCTTGTCCAGTATCTTTTATCCGTATTTCTTGTGGGCGATTTTCTGGACTATAAATCGTAATTCGCCCTGCTTTTGTATACTTAATAGCATTTGACAGTATCTGTTCAATCAAAAAAACGAGCCATTTTTTATCAGAGAGTCCCTTCTGATCCAAATTCACCAAGTCGACTTCGAGGTCTTTGTAAATAAAAAAGTGGGCGTACTTTTTGATAAGTGGTGTAATTAATTGCTGATAGTTGACTTCTTCAAAACGAAAATCTTGCTGAATCGATTGCAAGCGTAAAAATTGTAACATCATATCTAAATATTGTTGAATTTTAAAAATTTCTTCCTTCAATTGTCGCTTTTCTTGCGTTGGAAACATCTGTGTTAATAAGTCTAACGAAGCAAGCGGTGTCTTGATTTGGTGACTCCACAAAACAGAATAATCTAACAAAGCCTTCTCTTTTACCTCATATGATTCTTCTAATTTCCGTAATTGTGCTTGGCTTTTGGCGAACAACTGATGGTAGTCTTGCTCCAATAACGTGCTTACTGTCAGTGTTGTCACGTGATGAATTTGAGATTGACTCAAAATGACTTGAAGAGCCTGATGTTTATGCCATAAGCGAATTCCCCGAACACATAAAGTAAGTACAACAATTGGAAATGTAAAAAGCAAGGTATCTACGTAATACTCCGATGGAATATTGTGAAAGTAAAGCGTACTACCAATCATTACCACTAATAAGAAATAAACAACTAAAAACCAAACATTCTCTTTGATAACTTGCCAAACAAACCTAGCTTTAGTCATTTTCATCAGACATCACCAACATGTAACCAATTCCTTTCAACGTTTGAATCGCTCGTGAAAGACCTGCATCTGCTAGTTTTTTACGCAAACGAGTCATATTGACAGTCAATGTATTTTTACTAACAAAAGCTTCACTTTCCCACAATTTTTCCATTAATTCTTCTTTTGTTACTTTTTGTTCAGCATGAACAAATAGATGCGCTAAAATTTTGGTCTCATTTGGTGTCAAACTAATGATTTGTTGATGGTAATGCAGTTCATTTTCTAATACCGATAAAGACAATTGTTGGTAAGTTAATTGTTGCTCTTGTTGATTAAATTCATACGTTCGTCGGAAACTTGCTTGAATTTTTACCACTAATAATTCCATATCAAATGGTTTGGCAATAAAGTCATCTGCTCCTAAATTCATCGCCATAACCATATTCATCTTATCACTTGCTGAAGATAAAAAGATAATTGGAACTGTCGAGATTTCCCGGATTTTTTGACACCAATGATAGCCACTATAATAAGGCAAGGAGATGTCCAAAATAACTAATTTCGGTTGCACTTGATGAAAAACACCTAAAATATCTTGAAAATCCTCCGCAATCATTGTTTGAAATCCCCACTTATCCAAGCCCATTTTCGTAAGTTGTGCAATATTTTGATCATCTTCTACTAATAATATTGGTTGCGCATCCACGTTTCGTTCACTTCCCTCATTCCGTTATTTTCCGTTATCATACCACTAATAAATGATTCGCAAAAGAGACTTTAACCTATTTAGTAATCTAACCAGTTGGCTCTAAAAGAACGCTTAAAAAAATCGGATTTCTTAAGCATTCTATCCATGTTAGACTTTTTGCCTAACTTTCAAGAATTACTTCAGTCATCCGATAATTTCTACATATTTAATGCTTTCTTGACTTCATGATACATTCTTTCAGGAACATGATGAAGAATTGTTTCATTAATTTCTGCGATAACTTGCTCATGACTCAACGATATAATTTTGGCAGCCATTAACGTTGCCATTCCGGTAGAAGAAATTAATAAGGCATCGTGCAAACACCGATGTTCTTCTTCTGAAAGTTGCTCGTAAATTGTGTCTTTTGTCGTGTCTTTAAAGTAACGATATGAATACTGATAAATCACTGGCTCTGATGTTTCGCTCTCGACAAAAATAGCCGCAAATAATTTAGGGTTTTTCTGTGCAAATTCAACATAATTCAAAAAGCCATCTAACAATTTCTCCCCTGTTTTTGCTACTGGGAAAACATCATGCTGCATCTCAACCACAATTGTTTCAATCAGAGTATCCTTTAGGTTTTGCATATTACTAAAATGGGCATAGATGGGCTGAGTAGACATTCCCATGCTATCTGCCACGTTTCGAGCAGTAAATTTGTTAAAACCATTTTTGCGAACATACTCATATGCACCTTGGATTAACTGCTCTTTCTTATACATTTTTGGTCTCATATAATCACCACATCTTTTTATTTATGCACCAAGTTTCCGTCTTCTTATACTCAGTATAATATGTTTTTGGAGTTAACGAAAGGATTTTCTATCAAAAAGAAAAGAGAAGAGCGGGATTACTGTGGATAATCGTTGGAATTGTACTCTTTTTGTATCAATTGAAAGGATGGAATTCATTGATCTCACACTCCCAAAATGGTAAACAATCAAATGCTTTACTTTTTTTGGAAAGTATAACACTTGTACAGAATCTAAAAAAACTCTAAACTATTCGATAGAGGTGAACATAATGAAAAAAACTTTACTCCGCATATTTGCTTGGTTATTTATAATTCTGATTTTAGCCTGCATTGGAACCATTATCGTTTTAAATAATTTAAATTTATCAGATTTCTTTGGTTTAAATGAATACCAAACAGTGGAAACACGCCATCAGCTTATTCGATGGTTACCATATATTTGGTGTCTGATACTTACCGGAACCGTACTGACACTCCTCATTATTGGTTTGAAAAAAAGAACGAAAAATATTTTCTATTGGTTGATAAGTTTCCTACTAATTCCAGGGATATTTCTTTTTGTAGGGATTTCTTCTACTATTGTTCCAATCGATCAACATGTTTTTCGTGACGAACAAGCCATTACTAAGTATTTTAATCAATTGAAACAGAAGAACCCTTCTAAAAATGAAGATATTTTAGTAGAAAGTCTTAGTCTACATACTAGAAATCCGATTCTACATTCAGGAAATTACGCCGTCGTTCGTTGGATTAATAACGACACGCAATTACAAGATGAATACTGGTTTCATCCAACCAATCTATTTATGAAATGGAAGAAAGATTCATCACCTACAACTATCAATTTGCAACATACAATTTCGTTTGATACCATCGATTTTACTGTTGTTCCTCGAATCATTAAAGAGACCGAGGCACGCATCGAGAAAAAAGATGTCTATTATACCGGCGTAAGTATTGTCGTTCTTGTAATTACAGAAAAACAGACTTATTGGTCTGTCGGTGTTGATGACGTTCGTGGCTATACCAAAGTGAATATGAAATATACGTTAGATGGTACATTTATTTCTGAAGATTAAAACACATTGCAACACCTATTCGATTCGTGTTGCAATGTGTTTTTGCATCTAATGAAAATAGTGCGCAGCAAGTGATTGATTATCCAAGTCTTCAGATAGTTCTATAAAATATTCTTGTTGCCACTTCTGTGTTTTTTGTGCCGTCAGATTTAATTCTGTCTCCCAAGTAGGATAAAGTCGAAAGGCCATTTTTCCTTTATTGGTTGTCGTTTTTAAAATACCCTTTTGCGCAAGCACTTCTTTTGGAAAAATAAATTGTCCTGCTCTCTCATCCAAAATCGATACAATCACTTTGTCAGGTGTTTCCTCTAAAGCAAACGGCTGATTCTCTTCATCCTTATGCCAACAAGCCACAAAATAACCTTTCTTTTTAGGTGTTTTTTTCGCTAAACGACTACGAAACGTATGTTGATTGACTTGAAAAAGGCAGCCTTCATAGTCCTCATTGCCATCCTCTTGAATATTAGATAATTGCTTATTTAACGGTTTTAGCAGTTGTTCAATTGCTTTAATCGATTGATACATTCACATTACTCCCTTCTTCTTTATTATACACAAAAACTCCACCGAACAAAACATACGTTCGGTGGAATTTTTACAGTTATTCAATTTTAAATGCATTGGTTAAAGTTTTCAACGTTTCTGAAACTTGTTGTAAGTCCGCTACATATGCCATAAATTCCTCCATTGTAGCCAACACTTCTTCTGCATTCGCTGAAACTTCTTGCGTACCAGCAGCATTTTCTTCTGTTGAAGCAGAGATACTTTCTAAATTCTCTAACACAACTTGTTGAACTTCAGTTACACGAGTTGATAACAATTCAATCTCTCTAATTTTACTTAATAAATTAGACGTTTGGTTAAATACTTGTTCTGAAGAAGAAATTGCATGATGAATCAAATTGGTTTGCTTTTCACCGCCATCTAAGGAACGTGATGTTTGTTCGACCATACCTGAAGATTGTTTTTGTATTTTATCAATAATCGTTTCAATTTCTTTCGTTGATGATTTGCTTTGTTCTGCTAATTGGCGAATTTCAGTCGCCACAACAGCAAATCCTCTGCCGGACTCACCCGCACGAGCGGCTTCAATCGATGCGTTTAAAGCTAATAAATTGGTTTGATAGGAAATATCATTGATGACATGAATAATTTGAGTAATATCCTGAATATCAGTATTCATACTGCTCATCCTTGTTTTCAAATGACTAATTTGTTGTAATTCATGTTGCCAATTTGAATCTACTTCGGACATTGCCTGCATATTCGTGTCATTAATTTTCCGAACCAATTGTGCTTCTTCATTCATTTCATTAACATTTGTACTCAACTCTTCGACAACCGCAGATAAATCATGCACGCGTAATACACTTGTTTCCGTCTCTTGTGCTTGTGTTGCCGTAACTTCAGCAATACCAGTAATCGTTTCTGTCACTTCCTCTGTAGCTAAATTCGTTTGTTTCGATAAATCTAACAAGGAATGAGACATCGATGCGACTGTATCACTTTGTTTTTTCACTTGCTGATTCAAAGTTCCGACAGCATCAATCATCTCATTGAAATGGAAGGCCATTTGATGAATTTCCGTGCCATTTTCAGCTGGATAAACATATTGCTCTCCTCGATTTTTAAATGATTGGTCTTTTTTCGTATCTTTCTTAATCGTAACCATTTGCCCTTCACTCATTTGTTTAAATGAACGCACAAAGACTGCTATGATTGATTGAATAAAACGAGTTAGTACCAATGAGAACAATACTGAAAGAACCAGCATAATTCCTGCCACAATTAAGGATGAACGTATCAACGCCCCTGTTTCCGCTGCATATTCCGAATTACCAATACGAATAACTGCATACGTATGACCCAAAACAGAATTTTTATCGTAATACATACTATCTAAATCTTCTGAATCTTTTAGCGTAATCGAACCATTCTTTTTATCGGCAGTTGAAATACTTTTAAACATGTCATCATCGCTTACATCCATACCAATTTCTTCTTTCATTCCTGATGCAATAACAATTCCTGTTTCATCTACTAAAGAAAGCGTCCCAGTTTGACCAATAGCTAAGTGCTCAATCAGTTTACTCACATTTTGATAAGACACATCGAAACTTAAGACCATCTGCTCACCATTTTTATTTTGGAATGCCTTCGCAACAGAGACTAAAAATTCACCTGAACTCGCATCCACATAAGGTTCAGTCCAAAAGAATTCCCCTGAATTCTCAATAGCACCAGTAAACCAAGGTCTAGTTGTCGGATCATACTCTCCCCCTAAAACCGGACGTGTAATATATTGTCCATCTTCCTTAGCAAGAATGAATTCTTGAATCGTGGCATCTCCAGCTACTGCCGCCTCCAATGTTTGTTTAATAGCTGATAAATCATTGCCCTCTTGAACGACCGAAAATTGAATAAGCTCATTCAATCGATCTTGTGTCCCTTCATAAAGTACTTTTTCCTCGGACAAAATTGCCTCAGCTGCACTTGCAGCTGTATGATTATTTCGTTCTACAATTAATTTTCTCGTGCTACTAAAAGAACTTAACAACATAATAATAATCGGGATTAGTGCGGTCAATATCAAAATCACGATAACACTCGAACGAATACTTTTCTTCTTCACAAGAACTCCTCCTTTTTATTTTACAACCAACTACCATTATCGGATAATTTTCAGAAAATTTAAGTAGGGAGTTACTTTAAATTGCCATTTGCATTCTATCTATTAAAGTCTTTTAAAAGTTTTACGGAAAAAACGAGCACCAGCTAACTGGTACTCGTTTAATCTTCAAAATAAAAACCTTTTAATTGAGCGATTTCTCGATTAACTTCAGGATAGACTTTATCTCCCAAAACCATCACAGACAAATTTAATCGCTCGGATCTTCGTGGACTATTTTCGACAATCATCGTCGCTTGTTCTCGAGAATAACCTTCATACTCCAAAGCTAAAATCAAATCATAATAGCCAACAATCGTTTCTTTTGCTAGTTTCGTCGCTTCTTTTAAATCCATATTTGCTTGTTTCAAATAATCTTTTAAAAGACTTTCTAATTCTGGGGAATGCGACTGGCTTCGACGTTCCTCCTCATTTGAAACTTGAAAGGTTTCTTCATTCCAAAATGAATCTTCTCGAACTTTCTCAGCCATTTGACCTCGCAACTTGTATCTCTCAATAAACTTTTCAATTGTTTCCTTTGCCTGCTGTTCCGCTTGTTCTAATGAATTTATTTCCACTCCATTCATGCGATGTGAAATTTCTTTGCCGTTGAAAACAATCGTGATGATTAGTTCGTTTGTCATGTGAGCACCTCGTTAAACATTCATTTTCTCATAATTATACCATTAATTTTTTTCTAACACCGTATATTTACCAGAAATTAAATCTTGAATGAATTCCTTAGTGTTCTCATCAGCAAATTGATTATCATGAATTAATGGCAGAGTTTTTTTAGTATGTTCAAAAAAACGTACTGGTGCATATTTACCTCTTTTAATCATATCTGTATAACGATTCAAATAAATAGCCAATAGATCTTGTTTTTTCTGCCTGTTCTCTTCTAAACTTTGGATAAAATCAAATACAGATAAAAAGATTTTTACAGCATCTCTTGGTGGTGTTCCTTGTTGAGATAATGACACCTCGTCTTTATCACGAGTATAATAATAATCTTTTTGATTGCCCAAGATGGCTATGTTATTTGATACACTATAAATTTTCATCATAAACCAGTTATCTTCTCTAACACGTATGCCTAGAGGAAAATCTAATGCGTACTTTTCAATAAGTTCACGCTTAAATAGTTTTCCAACTGAATTTAATGAATTATATAGTTTCGTTTCAGTAAATTGTAGCCCTGTAACAGTTTCAGTATAATGAAATGCAGACTTACTAATTGCTCGTTTACTCGTTGCTCCTCGATAATAAGGCATACATACCATATCTATTTTGCTATCTGTTTCTACAATGTTCATTGCATCAGCTAATGCATATTCAGTCAAATAATCATCGGAGTCTAAAAATAAAACCCACTTCCCAGAAGCAAAGTGTAATCCGTCGTTGCGTGGTGCAGATGCACCGCCAGAATTTTCTTTTCTTTTTAAGATTTTTATATTTGGAAAAACCATTGTATACTGATTAAGCAACTCATAGGTGTTATCTGTTGAACAATCATCAACTAATATCACTTCAATAAGATTCTTATTATATGTTGTATATTTCAGTTTATCTAAGCATTCTTGAACAATCGTTTCTCTATTGTAAGTTGGAATGATAATCGATATTTCAGGTTTTTCTGTTACTTTTTTTTGTATAACATAAAGTGAAAATTGCGATAATTTATTTATAGACATAATTAATCTCCTAAAAAGGTAGTATTTTGTGTTTATTCTCAAAATAACTAAAACACAACAATTGTCACTCTTGGGGAAAAAACATCACAGCTAATAGTATTGGACTTTCAAATACAAAAATTCTTTACCATCCTCCTCGTCGAACTTTATCCTTTTCTTTAAATACTTTTGCATTTTGAGGAATATTTTCCGGGGAATCGTCGGTATTTGCCTCCCAAGGATACAAGCCATTTTCATCCTTTTCATAATTTTCCAAAGATTGGTCAATATGCTCTTGTCGTCTTTTTTTTATTTTATTTTTAATGACAAATGCGTAAATAGCTAGTCCAAATAAAACAAGTATTCGAATACCACCATAGCTCACGCTAATCCCTCCCATATGTTAATTCACTAAAGTTTACAAAACCAGATAAAAAGTGTTCTGCATCGTCAATTCTCATTCTAAAACGATCATGTCTTGCAAAAAATCCATATTCTATTTTATGAGGTGCTTTAAAGTACATCGCAAATTCAGGAAACATCACTCCTGTAGTTACCTGATGATATGCACGATACTCCATTACTTCAAAAATTCTAGCTTTTGCTTGATAAAAATCTTCATCCGAAATAACTTCTGAACGATGTTCGTATGTTTCTAATTTTAAAATCATTTTAGATGCTGCAACCAATAATTCTAACATTGTGGGATACGCTGTATCGCGTTTTTCAATAAAGTCGATTTTGCTCAAAGCATTTTTCAAGCCGAATTGATAATATTCATTTTTTTGCTCATGCTTCAAAAATTCATTAACTGCATAACTTAGCCAGTGGTCACGGTATTTTTCATAATTATTTTCTACAAAATATGTCATCAATCGCTTGCATAAAGCAAAAATTTCTTCATCATGCATCAATTCATAAGCACGTAACATAGAAAATAGCGCTTCACCATCATAATAGATAATTCTAAAAGCTTCTTTAACTTCTAATTCAGCATTTAATACATGAATAGTTTTATTTTCAGAAGTTAGGAATTTATTTTCAATTGTATGAGTGAGCGTCTTCATTTTTTCAAAAAATTGAGTATCGTTAGTAATTTGAGTATATTTAGCTGCAGCAAGAATTGCCATTGCTTGTGCCCCTAATTTATACTCAACTTCTCCTCTGTCTTGATCCTTAATCAAATAGTTATCATCGATTGTCGTAGATAAGTGCTCAAACCCCCATATTAATCCTTCTAAACTTCGTTGAATCATAGTTTCATCATTTAAAAATTCAGCTGATTCTAACAATGCATATACAGAAGAAAAGTGTCTCACAGAATTATAATTTCGAATTTGTTTGTCATAACACGGGAAATAGCCATAAGTAAATTTGCCATCTTCATGCAACTGGTTGACTAAATAATTTGCACCTTCTTTAATCACTAAATCCAATGTTGATTTTAAGTTATCTTCATCAATCACACGAAACTCATTGCCTAGTCCATAATTTTCCAATTCATGGCTATCATTTACATCTAAGAAATATGCTTTAGTAGAAAACTTGTAGATTTTGGATTTTAGAAGAAAATTCAATGAATGCTCTTGAACATTGTATTTTTTCTTAACATAAGCTGCATAGTTATTAAAATCAATCGTCATATTTGGCGCATTTTGCCCTACTTTGTGATTCTTATCAGGCGTAAGAATAGCATTAGCAACTAACTCTTCTTTTAAAAACACTCTTTTCTTAAATCCTTCTAACCGAATACCAAATGTGATATAATTGTTGCGTTTAATTTCGCTAAAACTTGCCAGCAAGTCATCATATGTAATAACTGTTTCATCAGTTATTAAATCAACGCGTAAATAATTGTTTTCGTTTGGCAACGAACGATAAAATGACATCAACTTATCCCAGCTTTGTTGGATTGTTCGGCCATAAAATTCTTTTACTTGGCAACGAGATTCATGATTTCCATAACTTAAAATAAAAATTTTATTGCTAAGATTCGGATTATCATATGTTGCGAATGTTTCGAATAATTGTTTTAGCTGATTGACTTTCATTTCTGTTATATTCATCAGTTGCCCTCCTCAATTATAAAACGATGAGGGAGCGATCCCCCTCATCGAATTAACCTATCTGTGTTTACTTATTGATTTATTTTTTCTTGTTTTTCTTAGATTTCCAGAAGCCTAAACCAGACAATCCAGCAATTAATCCACCGAAGATTGGTGCTGCACTAGTCACAGCTCCTGTTTTCGGTAAGAATCCACCACCAGGTTTCTTAGTTCCGCCAGTATTACTTCCACCATTGTTACTTCCAGAATTGTTACCGTTGTTACCTGAGTTGTTGCCATTATTACCAGCAGCATCTTTTACAGTAACTTTAATTGAATCACTAGGTGCTTGGCCGTCTTTCAAAGCTGTAACATACAATACGTCACCTGCTTTTACTTCTGAAACTTTCACAGACCATTTACCATCTTTCTTAACAGTTGTCTTGCCTAGTTGGTTACCATCTTTATCTGTAATGATGATTTCAGAACCAGGTTCGCCTGTTCCTGTAATGATAGTGTCGCCATCTTTCACACTATCTACAGTTGGTGTTGCTGTTTTCGCTCCTACTTTTTTCTTAACAGTCTTACTTGCATTTTGACCTTCTGCCTTAGCTGTTACGAATACTTCTTGACCAGCTTTTAATTCAGTAGAAACAGTGATTGACCATTCACCTTTACTATCAGCTTTTCCACTTCCAATTACGCGACCATTCTTATCACGAATTGTAATCTCCGCATTTGGTACAGCCTCACCAGTAATTGCATGATCTCCTTCAAAAATATCATCTACAAGTGGCTCATCTGTATCAACATCAGCATCGCTATCTGAATCGGAGTCGCTATCTGAGTCTGAGTCGCTGTCTGAATCGGAATCGCTATCTGAGTCTGAGTCGCTGTCTGAATCCGAATCGCTATCTGAGTCTGAGTCGCTGTCTGAGTCTGAGTCA